>NZ_JBYQLI010000008.1:0-176942 GCF_058214835.1 Microbacterium sp. SCPM-O-B-15248 (M128) | reverse complement strand
GTGTTGGCGCGAACACGGTCGTCGGATTGGGATGGCTACGGACGCGAAAGCTCGAAGGTCGACCCCGCTACCCGCCTCTAGGCATGCTGGCGTCGACCTTCGAGCCGCTGGTGTAGTTGGTGGTCCCTGGCCGGAGCGGGCTACGTTCGGGCAGGAGTTCGTTCGCGGGTCCGCGCTGATGAGTGACGCGCTGGAGGGCGAAGCTACCGCGAGGCTTGCGCTTCTTCGCGCGCGGCGCTTCGAGTCCGGCCTCGATTGGTTTCTGCGCTGCTAGCGTGCTCGACGCGGAACGCAGGCTCGACGTTCGGCCGGGAGGTGCGTAACGGCATTAGAGCGGAGCCGCCATCGACGCGTCAACCGCCGGCGAACGAGCGCGGTCACGACGCTCGTTATACTGACCGCGTCAGCGCCCGGGGAGGCGCGCACGGGCGTGGGATTCGGGGAAGCGCGATATGGGTGTGAGTCTTCACGGGCGTGAGGCTGAGTTGGCGAAGATCAGGCAGACCCTCGAGCGCGTGGGCTCTCGCCGCGGGGATCCTGCTGGTGCGGTCGTCATGCTTCACGGCGCGAGCGGCGCGGGTAAATCGGCCCTGGCCGAGGCTGTGATCGCCGCCGCTGTCCAAATGGGTTTCGAATCCTTTCGCACTGCCTGTGAGCCGTTCCACGAGGGCATGAGCTACTTTCCCGTTCGCGAGCTGGTGCGGCAGATTACGCGAGGCCGCCCAGCAGGCGAGTTCGTGGCTACTCAGTTCGGTCCAGCTTCGTCGGAGGTCGAGATGGCGGCCGTGAGTGAGTCGATTTCGGCAGACCCCGCGAGCCGTCGAGAAGCTATTGTTGCGACGTTCACGAACGTCATCATGGGTGCATACCGTCAAGGCGAGGCACCGCCAAAGATCTTGTTCGTCGACGATATGGAACACCTCGATGCCGGGAGCGCCGACGCACTGATTTGTCTCGTATCCAGGCTTGCCGAGGGACCAGTTGTTATTCTCGGGGCGTATCGCTCCGACCTAGTCGCCGACTCCACCCATCCGGTACGGCCAGTTATCGCATCTGCACGGCGAATGGAGGGCGTCTACGAAAGCCACGAGATTCGTGGCTTTGACCGTCTAGGTTTTCGGGCGCTGCTCGAAGCGCTGCTTGGTGGACGAACTGACCTTCCCGACGCAGTCACCCGCAAACTCTTCGAAGAGACCGAGGGTAACCCCCTCTTCACACGTGAACTGATCCGGATGCTCTGCTCGCCAGATCCACGGTCTGGCCGAGTCTCTCTGCGCCAGGACGGCGACGTGTGGCTCTTCGATGGTGATATTGGCTCGTGGGATATCCCAGACTCCGTTGAGGAAGTCATCGCGTCTCGGCTCAATCTCCTCGATGTTGAAGAACGCCGCGAGCTTGAGCTCGCGGCCGTAGTCGGGAGGCGCTTCGCGTTCGCCGTCCTGCACGGGCTGATGGAAGCTGGCGAAGACGAGCTTCTTCAAGACCTGGAGAAATTCCTCGACATCGACCTCATCCGCGAGCTGCAGACTTCGGACGAATCGTTCGAGTTCTCCCACGGAAAGATCCGTGATGTCCTGTACGCCCAACTCAGTGGTCTCAGGAAGCGGCGACTGCACGCCCAGGTCGCCGACGTGATTTCCAATCTGCGCGCCAGCTCAAACGAGGACTGGGACGCACTCATTGGAGAACATCTCTACCTCGCTGCCAAGCCCGTCGAAGCCTTCCCTTACCTCCTCCGCGCGGCGCGGAACGCTCACGCGACCGGAGCAGCCTCTGAGGCGGCGGCGCTGTTCGCGAAAGCTTTGGAGTCCTCCGAAGCTGTCATCTTTGAGGGCGACGACTCACGCGCCTCCATCCAGCTTGAACTCGTGACCGCTCATATCAGCGCGAGCGAAGTGGAAGACGCAGGTCGGCTACTCGCTCAGCTGACTGACGCGGGGCACGCACCTGAAATCCGAGTCGTGGCGTTGGACCTGCTGGGAGACGTACTCCTTTTCGAAGGCGAGACCCGGCAAGCGCTCGAGGCCTACGAGCAGAGCCGAAGTCTCGCCGAGAGTCTGAGCGACACCGTTGCGCTGTGCGAAGTCCTCTGTGACCTTGCCGAACTACACGGTCGGCAGTACGAGCAGCAGGCGGGGGTGCTTCCTCGGGAGGCGGAGGTTCATCGGCGTCAGTACGTTGCGAACGTCGATGCCGCATTCGATATGCACGAAGATCTTCCCATGGGACCGCTCCGAGCACGGACCCTCCGAAACAAGGCCAAGCTTTCCCGAGTCTCAGGCGACTTCGCCAAGGCCGAATCCTTGTACCGGCAAGCCATTGACGCCGTGGACAGGCGTGTTGCGAGTCACCGATTCCTCGTGCCTTACGCCAAAGCCCTCCGGCGGGCGGGGAAACCAGAGGAGGCGCTGCAATACATCGAGCGCGTCATTGCATGGAGCGCTCAGGTGGGATCCGCGCGCTCTCAAGCCATCGGCTGGCAATACAAGGCGACATTCCTCATGGCAGCAGGCGCCGATGGGAGCTCGTTCGCGGAGGCGAATGCCGCTGCCGAGCACGCACTCTACGGTCATCAGTCCATCGGATACGTGCAAGGAATCCGTGAGACGCACATCGTCCTCGGCGAGATCGCGCTACGCGTGGGAGACAAAGAGCGCGCACTCGAGTGGTTCCGCACAGCAGCTTCGGCAGAAACTCGCGAGGCGAACGAGATCCTCGAGATCATCTCCGCCGAACTCGACGCGAACGGCGAAGAAGATCGTGCGTCCGCTATTCGCGGAGCGCTGGAAGAGAACGTCCCTGCGCTGTGAGGCGGATCGGTTCCGCAGTGAAGCGGGTTCTTTTCAGGTTCAGCCAGTCGACCATGCCTGCCCTTCTTGTCATCATCGCGATATTCGCGTTGGGTATGACGATGTGGTGGCTCGGCCCGAAGGAAGGCGACAAGTACTCCGACCTCGGAATCAACCTCGGCGTCGGTGCCGTTATCGGTATGGCGCTCTTGTATGTCGAACGGCTGATTACAAGAAGCGAGAAGGATCGCGACCGGCGCCTTGCCGAGGAGAATGCGTTCGTCCAGTCACTCGTCGCGGCTACGGATCTCTCCGACGTGAACGCACGGGGACGAAACTTCTCAGGCATTCTCCTCTCCTCCCGCAGCCTCATCGGGGCCGACCTGAGCCTCACCAGTCTCGACCGAACAGATCTCCGCGGAGCGGACCTCACCCGCGCCAATCTGGCAACGTCCAGTGGCGTGAGCCTCAACCTTCACGGAACTGTCGTCGACCATCTCACAGCCCGTGACGTGCGCTGGCCCACTGTGAACCTGTCTGGCGCATCAGGGTCCGCGGCGGACTTCACCGGTGCGCTTCTGCCCGACTCGAACTTCGAAGAAGCTCGTCTAACGCGCGCAATTCTGGATCAGGCGGAGCTCCATCGAGCGCAGATGAAGCGCGCTGATTTCGCCGAATCTAGGGGCCACTCCACCTCTTTCGAGGGCGCTGACCTTCGCGCCGCAAGTTTCCGCGGGGCACGCCTCGTGAAGGCAAACTTTCGTGACGCCGACCTACGAGCCGCCGACCTTCGAGACGCAACGCTCAGCGAACCCGATCTCCGCGGAGCCGACCTACGCGACGCCCGCATGGACGGGCTGGAACTGCGCGATCCACTCACTGACGAGCGAACCAGACTCCCAGCGATCCCCGACCGCCTCGCATAGGCCGACACAAGGAGATAGACACGTGGCGCTGTTCTTCACCGACATCGACGGAACCCTTCTGAACCCAGAGCGCACGCTCTCCGCACGCACTACTCAGGCCATCAGAGACGTTCGCGCAGCTGGGCATCACTTCGTTCTCTGTTCCTCGCGAATGCCGGAGTCAATGCGCATCCTTGAGCGCATGTACGACGGCGTCGACGAGCCGCTCATCGCTTACAACGGTGGGCTCGTCCTCTCTCGCGCAGGCGAGGTTGTGCATAACGTATCCATAACGCCCGATGACTCCCGCGTCGTCGCACAGTACTGCGACGAAGTGGATCTTCATGCGAGCTTCTTCTCCGGCGAGGACTGGCACGTCTGGGGAGACGACAAGTGGACCGCCCGCGAGATCAACAACACCGGAGTGCGTCCCCGCGCCCTTTCGTCGCAGGACTACATAGCTTCAGGACGAGTCGACACTAATCCGCCCCACAAGATCATGTGCATGGGAGAGGCCCACCTGGTCGACGGGCTCGAGGCCCTGTTGGCGCCAGTCGGGAGCATGGTGACGTACCGGTCGAAGGACACGTACCTTGAGATCGCCAATGCCGACTGTTCGAAAGGGATGGGCGTCGCCGCAGCCGCGTCCGAACTCGGAGTAGACATCGAGGACTGTTACTTCTTTGGAGACAACTACAACGACATCCCCGCCTTCGCCGCCGTCGGTACCTCTGTAGCCGTCGCCAATGGAAAGCCGGAGGTTATCGAAGCGGCGACAGTAACGACAGCGCGGCACCACGACGACGGCGTTGCGCAGTACCTGGAGGAATGGCTGCAGCGTTCCTGACCCGTCTCGCGTCGAGCAACGCTTCGAATCCGGGGCTCACATCACGTCCGCCGACGGACGCCGAAACCCATACGATGACCTGCGTACGTGTTGGACGGCTGGGGGTTGTTCATGAGCGATACGACACGCGGGCCGGAGAAGCTGGCGAGGCCGCGGAAGCCGGTTGACTGGCGCTGGTGGATTGTGGGGGGCGCCGCCGCTACGGTGCTGGCGCTCGTCCTGGGCGGGGTAGCTCTCGGCTGGTGGGCGGCGAATCAGACACTCATCGCCGTGCAGCAGAACACGACCGATGAGCCGGACATGGCTCCGGTCATCGCGCTCGAGTCCTCGATGCCGGACGTACGTGGGCTGACCCAGGACGAGGCCGCGCAGGTGCTCGCCGACTCCGGGTTCGCCGCCTCCATCATCACCTTCGAGGACGCGCCATCCGGTCTTCCCGAGGGCACGGTGGTCCTCCAGTCGCCGGTCTTCGGAACACCATCACCCGCGGCTATCACCATCGGGGTGGCTGTCCCCACGACCATGCCCACGCTGACCGGCGTCGACCGACAGGAGGCCGTCGCCACCCTCTCAGACCTGGGTGTGGCCGTCACGGTCGTCTTCCAGTACGACGCGAAAGCGACCATCGGAACCGTACTCAACACGTCGCCGGCCGCTGGCGAACCTCTCGGTGACACCGCCACCGTCACGCTCGCCACGACAGGGTCATCCATCGGCCTCGGAGATCTCCGACGTCTCAGCGGCGACTGCCGCTCAACAGGACAGGTCACACTCCGTGGAACTGAGTATCCGTCGGCCGTCGAGTGCGACGCGGAGCCGGAGGCATCGACGACCACATGGGCGCTCGGAGCGAAAGGCGACTTGTTCACCGCGACGGCAGGCATCGACGATGACGCGACACCGGGAACATCGGCGACCGTCGAGATCCTCGCGGACGGCGCCGTCGTGAAGACGGAGAAGGTCACCTTCGGGAAGTCTGTCGAGATCTCCGTCCCCGTGACCGGCGTCATCCAGCTGAGTGTCCGAGCGACCTCATCCGCTGAGCTCGAAGTCGTCCTGGTCGGCGCTTCGGTCGCGGGTGCCGACGCGGCGATAGCCGAGCTCGAGCAGTGACACGCGTCATCGCGGCAGCGCTCGCCGCGCTGCTGGGGGCTGCACTCCTCATCGCACCCGTCAGGGCCACCGCGTCCACTGCGGTCCCGACTCCGGCACCGTCCGTCGCCGAGGTCTCGAAAGACGGTGTCGCGCCCATCGCCGTGCTTCTGGACACCTCCGGATCCATGAACGAGGACGACGGGGCCGGCACTCTCAAGCTCCGCGGTGCGAAGAACGCCGTCCGTGACATCGTCCGGAACCTCAGCTCCACCACCGTCTTCGGGCTGCGCACCTACCCGGCCTCCGGCGGCTGTGATGAGGGCAGATACGTCTACGAACCCGCCCCGCTAACGGGCCGGGACGCGGTCCTCCACAGCATCGAGGGCATCACCGCCGACGGGAGCACCCCGACCGGGGAGGCGCTGCGCGCGCTCGCCGACGACCTCAAGAACCGCGGGTACACCGCCGCGACCATCGTCCTCGTCTCCGATGGCGAGAGCACCTGCAGCACGCCCCCCTGCGACGTCGCCAAGCAGCTCGTGAGCGAGGGCTTCGACGTCACCGTACCCACCATCGGATTCCGTACCTCGGCCGCCGGCTCCGAGGAACTCGCGTGCGTCGCCGAAGCCACCTGTGGCGTCTACCTCGACGCGGGGGACAGCGCCGAGCTCGCCGAACAGCTCGACTCACTCGTCCGAGCCCAGCTCGAACTGAGAGTGCGATACGACGCCGCGCCGATGTCCGACGGCTCAACGAAGATGACGGCGATCATCACTCACAAGGGCGGGGAAGACGCGAAAGACGTGCGAGTGTCGCTCACGTTCTCGAACTCCCGCACGCCCGAACAACGCCGCGCCGGCATCCCACCAGTGGTCAGGGTGGGCAACATCCCCGTGGGGACATCCGTGGAGCGGTCTTGGACGATCGGCACCGGAGTCGTTGATGCAACCTCCACCACCCGGTTCACAATGAGCGCGTGGGGCACAAACGCTGTCCGCGCGGCCTTCGAGGGCGAGTACCGGGTCAGGGAGGCATCGTTCAGCAAGAGCGACCTCGGAGCCCCGTTTGATGGCGTCAGCATCGACAATCCGGTCGTCATCTTCGGAGACTCCTACTCGTCGGGTGAAGGCGTGGGAGACGGTTACCAGGCGGAGACCGATGCGATCTCCTACGACTGCCACCGCAACGCTGACACCTACCTCGGCACCGTCCTGTCAGAGGCCGAGATGAGGATCGTCGCCTGCTCCGGCGCGGTCACCGCGCACCTGCGTGGGACCAGTGATAGAGCAAGTCGCTCTCAAATCCAGCAGATGACAGACCTGGGAGTCGCGCCCAGTGTCGGAGTGATGACCTTCGGGGGCAACGACATCGGATTCGCCGACGTCGTCACCATGTGTATCCACCCGCTCGAGAAGCAGGGCTGCATGAACGAGAGCTACCAGGGCAGCAAGATCACCGCGGCCTTGCAGATCTCCACCCCGTTGTCGAAGACGTATCGCGCAGCGTGGGCGGCGATGAACACGCCAGAGATGCGGGCGAAGCGTGGGGGAACGTACGCTCCGCTCATCGTCCTGCCTTACCCTCAGATCCTCCACGAGACCAAGAACGGCAGCTGCTACCAGTTCAACTCGTCCGAGGTCAGCTTCGCCAACTCGCTGGGAGACACCATCAACAGGTCCGTCGAGACAGGAGTCAAGATCGCAGCGTCCCAGGGCTACGAGGTGTATTTCGCGAGCGGGGTCGAAGGTGCTGTGCGACCAGACCACACACTGTGCGAAAGCGGTGACGACGCGTTCATCAACGGCTGGGTGTTCACCGACTGGAAGCCGACCGACACCCACCCCGAATCGGTCCACCCGAAAGCGTCAGGCTATGAAGCGGTGACCGGAGCGTTGATCCAGTGGTCGAAGACGGCTGAGCGGTTCGCTCCTTCCGTGAGCGACGAGGCGATGAAGCAGTTCACTGATGACCTTCTTCCGCCATTGGAGTCGACGTGGACGACGACCATCGACATCCAGAGCACAGCGAACGGGCAGCTGTTCCAGGGCGGCTCGGTCCAAATCCAGGGAGGCGGCCTTCAAGCGGCATCGTCGTCGACCGTCGTCCTTCACTCCGACCCGACAGTGCTCGGCAGCGTGCTGGCGGACATGGACGGCAAGGTAGACGAGACATTCGTGCTCCCGGCCGACATCCCGCCCGGTCAGCACACGCTCGTCATCTCAGCGCTGTCCGCTGACGGCGAGTTCATCGAGAAGCGCATCCCGGTGGCTGTCCTCTTCCCGACGCCGTGGTGGGTGTGGGGTGCGCTCGCGCTTGCATTGGCGCTACTGCTCAGCGCGGTTGCACTTGTCCTGGTTGGCTGGTCGATTCGGAAACGGGACGCACTCCCCGCAGAGTCTTCCTAACCATCCTGCGTGCCGCGACGTCTACCTCGCACGTGCCCGCCGCCGTCTGAGGCAACCGGGGCGGAGAGCTGTCCAGCGACGTCCGCCAGTGGACATGGGGCTGCGGAGCAGTCCTCGACAGGGAGTACGACGCCGCCGTGAATTACCTCACGAGCGCCCGAGGAAGCGTGGAGAGCCTAAACGCCCGTAGAAGCTCCCGAGCCCAGCTTGCTGGCCCGGAAGACGAATCAGGAACCGCGCCGTGCGTGAACGAGCCGGCATGACCGGCTTTACCCAGGCGGCAGCGTCAGCGGCATCCCCCGCTGACGTGGACAACGTACGTGCACTCGCCACGGACCGGAGGGTCAACTCCGGCGCCGTGGAGGATCGGAATCATCACGGGCTCTCAGAGTCCGCGAAATCACGAGCCAACGGAGGCGGTGACGATCACCACCAGCACGGTCGAGTCCGACTCGCGCGACGACGGCGACAGCGAGGCCCCGCTCGGCTTCGGGACCATCGATCTCAACCGACCCCCGACCTGGGTTCCGTCCGCCAGGCTACGGCCCTGCCGTGCCGACGATGGGCGGGCGGTTGCGCTGGTCCACGAGCGGGCGCGTGAACACGTCCCGTTCGCCCGACCCCGCGCGGTCGATGTATCCACAGCACAGCTGGGGATGCGACGGAACCGACCCCGGTCGCGCTTGTCAAGACCTCCCGACCGTTCACCGGGGCGATGGCATCCTGGGCTGACCCTCCCGAAAGGACTGCCATGAGCATCGGAGCCGGCATCGCGCTCATCGTCATCGGCGCCATCCTCGCGTTCGCCGTGGACCTCCCCAACGACTACGTCGATCTCACGACCATCGGCTACATCATGATGGGAGCCGGTGCGGTCGTCTTCGTCATCGGTCTCGTGCTGATGGTCCGTCGTCGCCAGACCGACACCGTCACCCGCAGCGAGGGGGCGGGCGGCGCGCAGGTCACGCGTTCGACGACGCGGTCCTCGAACGACGACCTCGTCTGAACACCGCCGGGAGTTCGTCCCGGCATCGGGGACCCGAATGACAGACACCGACACGACGCAACCGTCCGACCCCGCCATCGACGACCTGTTCGACGGCCGGTACCGCCTCGGACGGGTGCTCGGCGAGGGCGGGTACGCGCGTGTGTACGAGGCGGTGGACACCTCGCTCGGGCGGACCGTCGCGCTGAAGGTGATCACGGGCGACGGCGCCGATCCCGCGGATGCCGCGCGCGTACGGTCCGAGATCCGGCTGCTGGCCTCGCTCTCGCATCCGTCGCTCGTGACGCTGTACGACGCCCGCTTGTCGTCACCGCCGACCTACCTCGCGATGGAACTCATCGCCGGGCCCACGCTCACCGACCTCGTCCACCGCGGACCCGTGCCCGCGGTCGATGCCGCTCGGTACGGTCGCGAGATCGCCGAAGCGCTGTCGGTCATCCATGGTCGCGGGATCGTCCACCGCGACGTCAAACCGTCCAACATCCTGTTGCGCCCGCCCGCGCACACCGGGGAACGGGCGCGGGCGACCCTCGCCGACTTCGGGATCGCCGCCCTCGTCGGGGCGACGCGCGTCACGCGAGCCGATACCGTCATCGGCACCGCGGCCTACCTCAGCCCGGAACAGGCCCGCGGAATGCCGGCCGCCCCCGCGAGCGACGTCTATTCGCTCGGACTCGTCCTGATCGAGGCGCTCACCGGCCGCCGCCCGTTCGGCGGGCGAACGCCCCACGAAGCTCTGGCGGCCCGGCTGGTCTCGCCGCCCGAGATCCCCGCGTACATCCCCGCCGCCTGGCGTGCGCTGTTGACCCGCATGACGGCGATCGACCCGGCGGAGCGACCGGATGCCGCCTCCCTCGGGGCCGAGTTCCGCTCGCTCCCGAACGAATCGGTGCCCACCGTCCCGCTCGACGAACCGTCGCCGGAGCCGCCGGACGCCCTCACCCGCACGCGGGTGCTGCCGCCGGTCACCGCCCCCGCGCGCCCGACGCGTCGACGCGCCGCGATCGTGGCATCCCTCGTCGCCGTGCTCCTCGCCGGGGGAGGGATCGCCACCGCGGTCGCGATCGGATCCACCGCACCCGCGAGCGACCCGGGGCTGCCCGCGCTGCCCGCACCCCTGGACCAGCACGTCGACGACCTCTGGAAGGAACTGGGCCCGTGAGTCTCCGCCGAACCGCCACGACGGCGCTCGCGCTCGCCGCGGTGCTCGCGCTAACCGGATGCACGCCGCCGGCCGCCGAACCGACCGCGTGGCAGGGCGTGGTGCAGACCCTCGCGTCGCAGGCGTCGGGCGGCGATTACGCGTCGGCGTCGGCGACGCTCGATCAGCTCGACGCCGACGTGACGGCGCAGCGCGACGCCGGGAGCCTCTCCGCCGCGGAGGCCGAGGCGATCCTCGCCCGCATCGCCGTCGTCCGCGCCGATCTGTCCTCGCTCCTGCCCGCTCCGGAGCCGACCGCCGAGAGCACGCCCGAGCCGACGACCGAGAGCACCACCCCGGTCGTCGAGGACACGCCCGACCCCACACAGAGCACCGTGGGGGACGACGATGCCTCCGACGACGAACCGACGCCTCCCGGCGACTCGGCGACACCCGACGAACCGGGCGGAAAGGGGCCGGGGAACACCGGTCCCGGCAGGGGCGGTCCCGGCCAGGACCGCCCCGGTGGCCCGGGCAAGAAGGACGGATGACCGGCGCGCGCCCCACCCCCTCCGGGCCATGCGAGGATTACCCGGTGCCGCGCCGAGTGACCGCTGAACTCGACCTCGATCTGGGGTCCTCCGTCGACCTCATCTTCCAGATCACCGCTGCCCAGGGGGTGCCCCTGGCGAGCGAGCATCTGACGTTCTCGAGCGGCGACCGTGTGTACACCCCGACCGAGATCGTCGACCAGTCCGGCAGTCGTCTGCACCGGCTCTCCGGCGAGCAGGGGCCGCTCTCCGTGCGCTACGAGGCCGTGGTCGCCGGGGCCTCTCCGACGTTGCACACGAGCGACCTCGAGACGATCACCTACTTGCGCCCGAGCCGCTACTGCCAGTCCGACGAGGTGTTCGCCCAGGCCCGCCGGCAGTTCCGCGGACTCGCCGGTGCCGACCTGATCGCGGCGGTCTCGACGTTCGTGGCCTCCAGCGTCACCTACACGCCCGGGCTCAGCCTCGGCACCGACAGCGCCGTCACGACCCTCATGACCGGCCAGGGCGTCTGCCGCGACTACGCGCACGTCGTGATCGCGCTGCTGCGCGCGATGGACATGCCGGCGCGGTACGCCGCGTGCTACGCGCCGGGGCTCGAGCCCATGGACTTCCACGCCGTCGCCGAGGCGTACCTCGACGGCGCCTGGTACGTCATCGACGCGACGCGGCTGTCCGACCGTCGCTCGCTCGTGCGCATCGCCACCGGGCGCGACGCCGCCGACTGCGCCTTCCTCAGCTACCACGGCGGGTACGTCGGCCTCGAGCGCATGTACGTCGATGCGGTCCTGGAAGAACAGACTCCGGATGCCACCGGCCACGACGACCACGAAGCCCTGGTGCAGATCGGCTGAGGCGGGCGTGCCGCCCGCGCGGCCTAGAATTGCAGGGTTATGGATCCCGCAGCCCTCTCCGCCGCCCTGCTCGCCGTCATCGCCCCGCTCGCCGAGGCGCGACGCGAGGGTTCGTCGTCGGGGCTGACCGCCGCCGACCTGCCGCTGGAGCGGCCGAAGAACCGCGATCACGGGGACTGGGCGTCCAACGCGGCGCTGAAGCTGTCGAAGGTCGTCGGCGCGAACCCGCGCGAGTTCGCGGCGGAGATCGCCGCGGGCCTCGAGGGCGTCGCCGGCATCGCGAGCGTCGAGGTCGCCGGCCCGGGCTTCATCAACATCCGACTGGAAGCCGCCGCCGCCGGCGCCCTGGCGAAGACGATCGTCGAGCAGGGGGCGGCGTTCGGATCGAACGACTCCCAGCGCGGCAACACGATCAACCTCGAGTTCGTCAGCGCCAACCCCACCGGTCCGTTGCACATCGGCCACACGCGGTGGGCCGCCCTCGGCGACGCGATCGCCCGTGTGCTGCTCGCCAGTGGAGCCACACTCGTGCGCGAGTTCTACATCAACGACGCCGGCGCCCAGATGGAGCGCTTCGGTCGCTCGGTCGTGGCGGCCCTGCACGGCGAGCCGACCCCCGAGGACGGCTACGGCGGGGCGTACATCGGTGCGCTCGCCGAGCGGGTCGCCGCCGCTCAGCCCGGCATCCGCGACCTCGACCGGGCCGAGCAGATCACCGCGGCCACCGAGCTGGCCTACGAGTTCCAGCTGGGCGAGATCCAGGCCTCGCTCGAGCGGTTCAACGTGCACTTCGACGTGTGGTTCTCGGAGCGGACGCTCCACGCGCGCGTCGACGGTCAGCCGAGCCTCGTCGACGAGGCCGTCGACCGCTTGCGCGCGCAGGGACACGTCTTCGACGACGAGGGCGCCGTGTGGGTCCGCACCACGGATTTCGGCGACGACAAGGACCGTGTCATCCGTCGTTCCAACGGCGAGTACACGTACTTCGCCGCGGATGCCGCGTACTACCTCAACAAGGGCGATCGCGGCTTCGCGCACAAGATCTACCTGCTCGGTGCCGACCATCACGGCTACGTGCACCGCTTGAAGGCGCTCGCGGGCGCGGCCGGCGACGACCCCGAGAAGGACATCGAGGTGCTCATCGGGCAGCTCGTGTCGATCAACGGCGCCAAGCTGTCCAAGCGCGCGGGCAACATCATCGAGCTCGACGACCTGCAGGAGTGGCTCGGCACCGACGCGCTGCGGTACTCCCTCGCGCGGTACCCGGCCGATTCGCCGTTGACGCTCGACCCCGAGATCCTGCAGAAGCGCACGAACGACAACCCCGTCTTCTACGTGCAGTACGCCCACGCGCGCACGCACAACGTCGCTCGCAACGCCGCCGATTCGGGTGTCGACCGCTCCGAGTTCGCCCCCGAGATGCTCGAGCACGAGACCGAATCCGCCCTGCTGGGCGCGCTGCAGGAGTACCCGCGCGTCGTCGCGTACGCCGCAGAGGTGCGCGAGCCCCACCGCGTGGCGCGCTACCTCGAGGAGCTCGCGGGGCTCTATCACCGTTGGTACGACAACTGCCGCGTCATCCCGCTCGGCGACGCCCCGATCGAGTCCGTGCACCGCACGCGTCTGTGGCTGAACGACGCGACCGGTCAGGTGCTGCGCAACGGCCTCACGCTGCTCGGCGTCGGCGCTCCGGAGCGCATGTAGTCATGACGGATGCCACGCGGCCCCGCCGCCGGACCGGCCGGACGATCGCGATCGTCGCGGTGATCGTGGTGGTGGTCGCGGGTCTTCTCGTGGCAGCCGAGGCGATCGCGCGCTCGGCCGTGGCGAGCACGGTGCGCTCGCTGGTCGTGCAGAAGGTGGGTCTGCCTGCCGATCAGCCGGTCGACGTCGAGGTGCCGGGCATCGTCCTGCCGCAGCTGATCTCGGGTCGACTGGACGAGGTCGGGGTGTCGGCGGACGACGTCGCGATCGGGTCGCTCACCGGTGACGTCCGTGTGCGGTTGCAGGGCGTTCCGGTCGCCGGGGGCGCGGCCGCATCGGGCGGTTCGGCTTCGGTGCGCCTGGATCCCGCGCAGCTGCGGGCGCTGCTGTCGCAGATCCCCGATTTCCCGTCGGACACGGTCGGCACCGCGGCGCCCGACGTCACCCTCTCGACGCGGTTCTCGGTCTTCGGCGTCCCCATCCCGGTCGGGATCTCCCTGACCCCGGGCGCCGCCGGCGGCGACCTCACGCTCACGCCGTCCTCGTTCGAGCTCGGCGGCAACCGCGTGGATGCCGAGACCCTCCGCGGTCAGTTGGGCGGCGTCGCCGACGGTGCTCTGCGGACGTGGAACCTGTGCATCGCCGATCGCCTTCCCGCCGGGCTGACGCTCGACTCGGTCACCGTGCAGGGCGACGACCTCGTGGCGATGTTCGCCATCGACGGTGGCCTGCTCGACGACCCCGCGCTGCAGCAGAACGGCACGTGCGGCTGAGCCGCGCTCAGACCGACGCGCGCAGCAGACCCGCCTCGATCAGCGATTGAAGGGCCCGATCGGTGACCTCTCCGGGATCGGGGCAGGCGAACGCGGCGTCGACGGCCGCGACGAGCTCGTCGCGCCGCACACCGGAGGCTGCGCGCCACAGGGTGGGCGCGACACCCGCGAGCACCCGCAGCGTCCCGCTGCCGTCGGTGTGACCGGACAGCACCGCGAGTCGGTCGTCGGGCAGTGCGCACCAGTCGACGGCGTCCGCGCGCTGGTACCGAGTTCCGTCCCCGGGGGATGCCGGGTCGGGGTCGGCGAGCCGGAGCGGGGCCGGATCAGCGGGCTCGGATCCCACGCTGGGCGACGGAGAGGCGGCATCCCGGAGGAGTGCCGCGAGATCGCCGACCTCGCCGTACTCCGCGCGGAGGGCGCCGCCCGTGCGGTCGATGAGCTCGACCAGCGTGCGGACGGGGCGTCGCAACTGTACGAGAGCACTCGACTGGCCCGCCAGCTCGGCGATCGCCTCGGAGGTGGGGACGGGAACGAGCCGGGCGTCCGACGATCCGGGACGCCGGGCGAGCAGGATCAGCCGTGACAGGTGCAGCTCGGCGGCGGGGAGCGCGCCGAGGGCCAGCTCGTCGGGGGAGCGCTGCACCTTGTGCGTCACGCCCTCGGTGATGACCGACAGCGGTTTGCGGTAAGGCAGAACCGTGCCGGAGGCATCGATGCCCACCGTCTCGTCCGACACGTATCCCGCCGTGCGGGCGAGCGCACGGACGGCGGTGGTCTTGCCGGCACCCGACTCTCCGACGAGGACGACGACGCCGCCGTCCGGGCCGGCGACCCCGGCGGCATGCAGCATCCAGAGGTCGCCGCGCCGTGCCTCGATGGCCGCCATCGTCACGGCGCTGGAGAGTGCGGCGAGCATGGGGCCCTCGCCGTGGGAGGCCGCGGGGGCGACGACGGTTCGCGGCGCGGCGCTCTCCGCGGAGACAGCGCCGCTCCACGCCGACCGCACGGCGGCGCGTGCCGGCGGCTCGAGCGCAGAGAGATCGATGCCGATCCTGACCCCGAGGGCATCGACGACGAGAGGGGACGATGATCGGCGCGGCACCGGTTCACGGTAGGTCCGGCGCCGGTGCCGGCGGATCGTCGTTCCGCCGGCACCGGCTCTCCGCCCCCGCAGTTCACCCGGTGCATCACTCGTTCCGCGGGCGGCGGCGCCCGCGGTCAGCGGCATCCACCGGTCATGGGAAGGGGGCGGCATACGCCGTGCCCTAGACTGCAAGGACTGCCTGTCGCGTGACGCCCCGCGCGGGCAGGAGCCGTGATCCGCGGCCGTCGCGTCGCCGCAAAACCCGATTGGTTCCTCCGTGTCCGCCTCGCACTCCGCGCTCGTGCCCGAGTGGCTCACCGCCCCGGCCGAAGCGAACGAGCTCGTCGCCTCCGTCTGGCCGTCTTCCGCGCGTCGAGTCGACGACGGCTCGGTCGAGGTCGGGGGCGTGTCGATCTTCGACTTGCGTGCCCGCTTCGGCACCCCGCTCTACGTGCTCGACGAGGCCGAGGTGCGGGCGCACGCCCGCCGGGCCCGCGACGCCTTCGCCTCGGCCGCCGCGCGTCACGGCATCCGCTCGCGCGTCTATTACGCAGGCAAGGCCTTCCTGTCGGCCGAGGTCGTGCGCTGGGTCACCGACGAGGGCCTCGCCGTCGACGTCTGCACGCGCGGCGAGCTGGAGGTCGCGCTGGCCGGCGGCGCCGAACCCGCGCGCCTGGGGTTCCACGGCAACAACAAGAGCGTCGACGAGCTCGAGCGCGCCGTCGACGTGGGGATCGGCTCGGTCGTGGTCGACAGTCCCATCGAGATCGAGCGTCTCGCCGCGATCGCCGATCGTCGCGGTGCGGTGCAGTCCGTCCTGGTCCGGGTGCGCACCGGCGTGCACGCCGAGACCCACGCCTTCCTGGCCACCGCCCACGAGGACCAGAAGTTCGGCTTCTCGCTCGACGGCGCCGCCGAGGCGGTCGCTCGCATCCGCGAGCTGCCCGGTCTGCGCTTCGTCGGACTCCACGCCCACATCGGGTCGCAGATCTTCGACTCCTCCGGGTTCCGCGAGTCCGCGGCCCGACTCGTCGACCTGCACGCCGACCTGCTCGCCGGGGGAGAGATCCCCCTCCTCAACGTCGGGGGCGGTTTCGGCATCTCCTACACGTCCGTCGACGACCCGCGCCCGATCGAGGAGATCGCCGACGGCATCCTCGATGCCATCGCACAGGAGTGCGCGGTGCGCGGCATCCCGATGCCCGACGTCGCGTGCGAGCCCGGACGCGTCATCGTCGGTCAGGCCGGCGTGACGCTGTACGAGGTCGGCACGGTCAAGAAGGTCGAGATCGGCGAGGGTCGCGAGCGCACCTACGTCAGCGTCGACGGGGGGATGAGCGACAACGCCCGTCCCGCCCTGTACGGCGCCGACTTCTCCGCGCGGATCGTCTCGCGCGAGAGTGCCGCCGCCCCCGCCCTCTCGCGCGTCGTCGGGCACCACTGCGAGTCCGGTGACATCGTGGTGGATGCCGAGTACCTTCCCGGCGACGTCACCCCGGGCGATCTGCTGGCGGTGCCGGCCACCGGCGCGTACTGCTTCTCGCTGGCGAGCAACTACAACTACACCCCGCGCCCCCCGGTCGTGGCGGTCCGCGACGGCGAGGCGCGCGTGATCGTGCGCGGAGAGACCGTCGAGGATCTGCTGTCCCGCGACGCCGGCATCGCGGCATCCGCTTCCTTCTCATCCCGCGGCTCGGCCGCACCACCCCACGGAGACATCGAATGACCGACTACCGCACGCTGCGCGTGGCGCTGCTGGGCGCCGGTGCCGTCGGCTCGCAGGTCGCCGACCTGCTGCTCAAGCACCGCGCCGAACTGGCCGACCGCGCCGGAGCCACCCTCGAGCTCGCCGGCATCGCCGTCCGCGACCTCGACGCCAAGCGCGACACCGATCTGCCGCGCGAGCTGTTCACGACGGATGCCGAGACCCTCATCGTCGGCGCGGACATCGTGATCGAGCTCATGGGCGGCATCGAGCCGGCGCGCGCGCAAGTGCTGCAGGCCATCAACTCCGGCGCCGACGTCGTCACCGCCAACAAGGCGCTGCTGGCCACGCACGGCTCCGAGATCTTCGAGGCCGCCGATCAGGTGGGCGCCGAGGTGTACTACGAGGCCGCGGCCGCCGGTGCCATCCCGATCATCCGCCCGCTCCGCGACTCGCTCGCCGGCGACCGCGTCGTGCGGATCATGGGCATCGTCAACGGCACGACGAACTACATCCTCGACCGCATGGACACCGAGGGCGCCGACTTCGCGGACGTGCTCGCCCAGGCGCAGGCGCTCGGATACGCCGAGGCCGACCCCACGGCCGACGTCGAGGGCTACGACGCCGCGCAGAAGGCCGCGATCCTGGCGAGCCTGGCGTTCCACACCACCGTGCCCCTGGATGCCGTCCACCGCGAGGGCATCACCCAGATCGATGCCGCGATGATCGAGTCCGCGCGTCACGCCGGCTACGTCATCAAGCTCCTCGCCGTATGCGAGCGCCTGCCCGCCGCCGAGGGCGAGTCGAGCGAGTCGATCTCGGTGCGCGTGTACCCCGCCCTGGTCGACCGGACGCACCCGCTCGCGAGCGTGCACGGCGCCAACAACGCCGTGTTCGTCCAGGCCGAGGCCGCCGGCGACCTCATGTTCTACGGCGCCGGTGCCGGCGGCGTGCAGACCGCCTCCGCCGTCCTCGGCGACGTCGTCTCCGCGGCCCGCCGCCACATCGCCGGGGGAGTGGGCGTCGGTGAGTCCACGCGCGCCAATCTCCCCACCGTGCCCATCGGCCGGGTCATCACGCGCTACCAGATCACGCTCGAGGTCGACGATCAGCCGGGCGTGCTCGCCACGGTCGCCGGCATCCTCAGCGAAGGGCGCGTCTCGATCGCGACCGTCGAACAGACCGTCATCGAACCGGATGCCGACGACACCGCCGCGAGCGGGTCGGCGCGTCTGGTCATCGGTACACACCAGGCCCGTGAGCAAGACCTGAGCGAGACCGTCGAGCGTCTCGCCGCGAGCGGCGTCGTCGAGCGCGTGGTATCCGTACTGCGCGTGGAAGGGAACTGACATGGCACACGTCTGGCGCGGAGTCCTCCGCGAGTACGCGGACCGTCTGGGCGTCACCGACGCCTCCACCGTGGTGACGCTCGGCGAGGGCGGCACCCCGCTCATCCCGGCTCCCGCCCTGTCGCGGCGCACCGGCGCGGACGTCTGGGTGAAGTTCGAGGGCATGAACCCCACCGGGTCGTTCAAGGACCGCGGCATGACGGTCGCGCTCTCGCGCGCCGTTGAGCACGGCGCCAAGGCCGTCATCTGCGCCTCGACCGGCAACACCTCGGCCTCGGCCGCGGCGTACGCGGCCCACGCCGGCATCACCGCCGCCGTGCTCGTGCCCGAGGGCAAGATCGCGATGGGAAAGCTGAGCCAGGCCGTGGCCCACAACGGCCGGCTGATCCAGATTCGCGGCAACTTCGACGATTGCCTCGAGATCGCCCGCGAGCTCGCCGACCACTACCCGGTGCACTTGGTCAACTCGGTCAACCCCGACCGCATCGAGGGCCAGAAGACCGCCGCGTACGAGGTCGTGGAGCAGCTGGGCGACGCCCCCGACTTCCACTTCATCCCCGTCGGCAACGCCGGTAATTACACGGCGTACTCCCGCGGCTACCGTGAAGAGGCCGACCGCGGCGTTTCCACGCGTGTTCCCCGCATGTTCGGTTTCCAGGCCGCCGGCTCCGCCCCGCTCGTGCGCGGCGAGGTCGTGAAGAACCCCGAGACGATCGCGAGCGCCATCCGCATCGGCAACCCCGCATCGTGGCACTTGGCCCTCGAGGCCCGGGATGCCACCGACGGCTGGTTCGGCGCCATCGACGACGACCGCATCCTCGCCGCGCAGAAGATCCTCGCCGGCGAGGTGGGCGTGTTCGTCGAGCCGGCGTCGGCGATCAGCGTCGCCGGTCTGCTCGACCGCGCCGAGGCGGGCCTCATCCCCGCCGGGGCCAAGGTCGTGCTCACCGTCACCGGTCACGGTCTGAAGGACCCGCAGTGGGCCCTGCGCAAGGCCGACGGCACCGAGGTGCAGCCGACGGTCGTCGACGCGACGACGTCGGAGGTCGCCTCGGTCCTCGACCTGAAGCCGGTGGCCGAGTGACCGCAGCCCTCGGGCGCCGGGTCGCGGTCCGCGTCCCGGCCACCAGCGCCAACCTCGGCCCCGGGTTCGACACCCTCGGTCTCGCGCTCAGCGTCTACGACGAGCTCACGGTCGAGGCTCTCGAGCCGGGGCGCCTCGAGATCGAGGTCAGCGGTGAGGGCACCGAGGACGTTCCGCGCGATGCCTCGCACCTCGTCGTCCGCGCGATCGCGCACGCCTACGCGTCGGTCGGGCGCGAGGTGCCGGGCCTGCGCCTGGTCGCGCACAACGTCATCCCGCACGGGCGCGGAATGGGATCCTCCGGCGCGGCGGTGGTGGCCGGCATCCTGGCCGCCCAGGGGCTGCTCGAGGGCGAGGCCGACTTCAGCGACGTCGACCTCCTGCGCCTCGCTACCGAGATGGAGGGTCACCCCGACAACGTGGCCCCCGGCCTGTTCGGCGGCCTGACGATCGCGTGGATGGATGCCGAAGGCCCCCAGCACAAGCAGCTCATCGTCCACCGCGGCGTCTCGCCGCTCGTGCTGGTGCCGAGCTTCACGATGTCGACGGCGGTCGCCCGGAGCCTTCAGCCGCTGCAGGTGCCGCGCGAAGACGCGGTGTTCAACGTCTCGCGGTCGGCCCTGCTCATCGCGGCGATGACGCAGAGCCCCGAGCTGCTGATGGCGGCCACGGAGGACAAACTGCACCAGAACTACCGCGCGCAGGCGATGCCCGAGACGGACCGTCTGGTTCGCTCGTTGCGCGCCGCGGGCTACGCGGCCGTCGTGTCGGGCGCCGGCCCGAGCGTGCTGGTGCTCGCCGACGGTCCGGGCCAGCGTCTCGGGGCTGCCGAGCTCGCCGGGTCCCTCGTCGACACCCCGTGGCAGACGCTCATGCTCGCCGTCGACGTCAAGGGTGGTACAGTGAAGGCCGCAGAGGGTTCCGCTTAGCACGCGAATCTGAGCCTCTGCGACACCTGCGAAATCCGCAACAAATCGCGAACCCGGTATCGGCTGCAGTCTTCCGAACCGCTGGTGAGTGTCTTCGTCTGCCCTCTGCACCGACGACCCGCGATCTGACCACGTTTCATCCTGAGGAGCACTCGTGGAGTCCATCTCCGAGACCCAGCCCGTTGACGCGCCCGAGGGCGCGGACACCACCCCCGAGGAGCAGCCCGCCGCTCCCGCCGACGAGACGCTGTTCGACGCGCCCGTCGACGGCGAGGGCGAGCAGGCCCCCGTCGCCGAGGAGCCCGCGGCCGACGCCGAGGCGGCTCCGGCTGCCGAGGAGCAGCCCGCTCCGGCCGAGCCGGTCGCCGAGGAAGCGCCCGCGGCTTCGGCCGAGGAGCCCGCCGCCGAGGAGGCGCCCGCGGCTTCGGCCGAGGAGCCCGCCGCCGAGGAGGCGCCGGTCAAGCCCGCGCGCGCGCCGCGCAAGCGTGCGCCGCGCCGTGCGAAGAGCACCCCCGCCGAAGAGACCCCGGCCGCCGAGGCTCCCGCCGACGCCGCCACCGCCGAGACTCCGGCCGTCGACGCCGCCACCGAGGCTCCCGCCGCCGAGGCGCCGGCTGCCGAGGCTCCGGTCGCCACCGAGACTCCCGCCGCCGAGGCGCCGGCCGCCGAAGAGGCCGCTGCCGAGGGCTCCGCGCCCGAGGCCGAGCCGGCGACCGAGGGTGCCCCCGCGACCGACGCCGCCGAGCCGGCGACCGAGGGCGCCCCCGTGACCGACGCCGCCGAGGCTCCGGTCGAGAGCGCCCCCGAGGCCGACACGAACGCCGAGGCCGTGGCATCCGGTGCCGAGGCCGACACGACCGACGAGTCCTCCGAGACCCCGTCGCGCGGCCGCAGCCGCAGCCGGTCGCGCAACCGCAACCGCAACAAGGCCGAGACCGCCGACAAGAGCGAGGCACCCGCCCCCGCCCAGGCTGCCCCGACCGAGGAGGCCGAAGCGCCCGCGCAGAACGGTCAGCAGGCTCAGCAGCAGAACCAGGGCAACGGCCGCAACCGTCAGCGCAACAAGCGTCGCGGGCAGGCCACGACCGGTGATGAGTTCGAGAGCGAGATCGGTGAGGACGACGTCCTCGTCCCGATCGCCGGCATCCTCGACGTGCTCGACAACTACGCGTTCGTCCGCACGACCGGGTACCTCCCCGGTCCGAGCGACGTCTACGTCTCGCTCGGCCAGGTCAAGAAGTACAACCTGCGCAAGGGCGACGCGGTCGTCGGCGCCATCAAGCAGCCGCGCGAGAACGAGCAGTCCAGCCGCCAGAAGTACAACGCGCTGGTGAAGGTCGACTCCATCAACGGCCTCTCCGTCGACGACGCCGCCACGCGCGTCGAGTTCGGCAAGCTGACGCCGCTGTACCCGCAGGAGCGTCTGCGCATGGAGACCGCGCCCGAGAAGCTCACGCAGCGCCTCATCGATCTGGTCGCACCGGTCGGCAAGGGCCAGCGCGGCCTGATCGTCGCGCCCCCCAAGGCGGGCAAGACGATCGTGCTGCAGCAGATCGCGAACGCGATCGCGCAGAACAACCCCGAGGTCCACCTCATGGTCGTGCTCGTGGACGAGCGCCCCGAAGAGGTCACCGACATGCAGCGCACGGTGAAGGGCGAGGTCATCGCCTCGACGTTCGACCGTCCCGCCGAAGACCACACCACGGTCGCCGAGCTCGCCATCGAGCGGGCGAAGCGTCTGGTCGAGCTCGGTCGCGACGTCGTCGTGCTGCTGGACTCGATCACGCGTCTCGGCCGCGCCTACAACCTGTCGGCACCGACCTCGGGTCGCGTGCTGACCGGTGGCGTGGACGCCTCGGCGCTGTACCCGCCCAAGCGCTTCTTCGGCGCCGCGCGCAACATCGAGAACGGCGGGTCGCTCACGATCCTGGCGACGGCTCTGGTCGAGACCGGTTCGAAGATGGACGACGTGATCTTCGAGGAGTTCAAGGGCACCGGCAACAGCGAACTGCGCCTGAACCGCCAGCTCGCCGACAAGCGCATCTTCCCGGCGGTGGACGTCAACGCGTCCTCGACTCGTCGCGAAGAGATGCTGCTGTCGCCCGACGAGGTCAAGATCACCTGGAAGCTGCGTCGCGCCCTCGCGGGCCTCGACCCGCAGCAGGCCCTCGAGGTCGTGCTCGGCAAGCTCAAAGAGACGCAGTCCAACGTCGAGTTCCTCGTCCAGATGCAGAAGTCGATCCCGGCCCCCGTGCGCGGAGACAACGGGCACGACAACGGCATCCGCTGAGCCGTGTCCGACTCCGGCATCCTCGAGTCCGTCCGCGGGCTGATCGACGAGCACCGGCAGGTCGAGCTCGAACTCAACGACCCGGCCGTGCACGCCGATGCGGCGCGCGCGAAGCGGGTCAACCGGCGCTACGCCGAGTTGAACCGCATCGTGCACGCGTACGACGCGTGGCGGGCGGCATCCGATGACCTGGATGCCGCGCGCGAACTCGCGCGTGAAGACGAGGCCTTCGCCGAAGAGGTCCCGGCGCTCGAAGAGCGGCTCGAGGAGTCGCAGGAGCGCTTGCGGCGCCTGCTCATCCCGCGCGACCCCGACGATGCCCGCGACGTGATCATGGAGATCAAGGCCGGCGAAGGCGGGGCGGAGAGCGCCTTGTTCGCGGCCGACCTGCTGCGGATGTACCTGCAGTACGCGGCATCCATGGGCTGGAAGACCGAGCTCCTCGAACGCAACGAGTCCGACCTCGGCGGGTACAAGGACGTCCAGGTCGCGATCAAGGGCTCGTCCAGCGACCCCGCGCAGGGGGTGTGGGCGCACTTGAAGTACGAGGGCGGTGTGCACCGCGTACAGCGTGTGCCCGCGACCGAGTCGCAAGGGCGCATCCACACCTCGACGACGGGTGTGCTGGTGTTCCCCGAGGTCGACGAGCCCGAAGAGGTCTCGATCGACCCCAACGACCTGAAGATCGACGTCTTCCGTTCGTCGGGCCCCGGCGGGCAGTCGGTGAACACGACCGACTCGGCCGTGCGCATCACCCACGTGCCGACCGGGATCGTCGTCTCGATGCAGAACGAGAAGTCGCAGCTGCAGAACCGCGAAGCCGGTATGCGCGTGCTGCGCGCGCGGCTGCTGGCGAAGCAGCAGGAGGAGCGCGACGCGGTGGCCGCCGACGCGCGGCGCTCGCAGATCCGCGGGATGGACCGCTCCGAGCGCATCCGCACGTACAACTTCCCCGAGAACCGCATCGCCGACCACCGCACCGGGTACAAGTCCTACAACCTCGACCAGGTGATGGACGGCGCGTTGGCGCCGATCATCGAGTCGGCGATCACCGCCGACGAAGAGGCTCGGCTCGCCGCCCTCTCCGAGGGCTGAGCCCCCGGCTCTGCGCGTCGGTCTCGGCCGCACAACTCCGGCAGATCAGGCGCGAGCCACTGCTCCGGCCGCGGGAGCCCGCAGACCGCAGGAGTTGTGCGGTACACCATCCCGGCCCGGGCGCGGCGGTCCTCCTCGGCCGCGGAACCTCAGGCGTCCCAGACGGGCGGGTGGGGCAACGGGCCGCGGAGTCCCTCGAGCTGCGTCGCGAGCGCGAGCAGCGTCGCCTCGCCGCCCGGTCGGCCGATCAGCTGCACCGAGACGGGGTGTCCCGCGGCATCCGTCGTCACCGGCAACGTGAGGGCGGGGAGCCCCGCGACGTTGACGAAGCTCGAGTACGGCGCGTACTCGACCTGCATCGCGAACGTGCGTTCCGGGTCGTGGCCGGCGTACCACCCGACGGGCCGCGGTGATTGCGCCAGCGCGGGCGTGAGCACGGCATCGAACGCGGCGAAGTCGGCGATCGTCCGTCGCTCGAACGCGCGTGCCGCCGACAGCCCACCGAGCAGGTCGACGGCCGGCAGTGCCCGGCCCTCACGGACGAGCCAGGCGGTGAGCGGCTCCACGAGCGTCATGTCCTCGTCGCTCAAAGGGATGCGCGCCGCGCTGGCGCGCCACAGCACGCGGAACAGTGATGCGTAGCCGGCCGGATGCCACTCGGCATCCGTCACCCCGTGCCCGGCGTCGGCGAGCCATGTCGCGGCCGTCTCGAACGCGGTGCGTCCGTCGGCGTCCAGCACGATGTCCTCGTCGTCGTCCCACGGCGACTCGGTGGTGATGCCGACGCGGAGCGAACCGGGCTCGCGGCGTGCGGCCGCGAGGAACGGGCCCGTTCCGGGCGGCGCGGTGGCGTACGACAGCGGCGCCAGTCCCACGAGTGCGTCCAGCAGCAGTGCCGCGTCGGCGGCGGTGCGGGCGATGGGCCCGTTCACCGCGAGACCATCGGGCGAGTCGAAGCCGGAACCGATCGGCAGGCGTCCCCGCGACGGCTTCAGCCCCACGACCCCGACCGTCGCCGACGGGATGCGGATCGACCCGCCGCCGTCCGATCCGATCGCGGCCGGAAGCAGCCCCGCAGCCACGGCGACCGCCGCACCGCCGCTGGATCCGCCCGCACCGGCCGATGTCCGCCAGGGGTCGCGGGCGGGGGAGTGGATGAGGGGTTCGGTGAAGCCGGTCAGCCCGAACTCCGACGTGCTCGTCTTGCCGAGGCTCACCGCGCCGGCGGCATCCATCGCCTCGGCGAGAGGGTCGGATGCCACGGGCACGAGGTCTGCGCGGGCGCGTGAGCCGTAGCGGGTGGCGACCCCGGTGCGGGCGACGAGGTCCTTCTCGGCCGACGGCACACCCCACAGCGGGCCGCCGGAGGCGCCGGATTCGAGCACGGCCGCGCGCTCGAGAGCGGCGCTGTGCGTGACCTCGGCGAAGGCGCCCAGGTCGGCGAACCGGCGGATGCGATCGAGGTAGTGGTCGGCCAGTTCGGTGGGAGAGAGCTCTCCCCGTCGCAGGCCCTCGACCTGGGCGAGGAGCGACAGATCGTGGAGGGCGGGCATGGATCGAGCCTACGGCCGGCGTTCCGCTAGCCTCGCACCATGAAGATCCGGCTGCTGCGTGTGCTCGTCTATCTGGCCTCGGCCGCCGCGGGTCTCGTGCTCGCCGACCTTCTCGTCGACGGGTTCCGCATCTCGTGGCTCGACTGGTGGGGGTTCCTCGTGGCGATCGTGGTCTTCGCGATCGTCCAGAGCATCGCGACGCCGGTGGCGACGGGTCTCGCGGAGAAGCACGCACCGCTCCTGCTCGGCGGCATCGGCATCATCGCGACGTTCGTGTCGCTGCTCGTGGTGGCGTTCCTGCCGTCCGCGGGCATCCGGATCACGACCGCCGGAGCCTGGCTCCTCGCACCGCTCGTGGTGTGGATCGTCTCGGCGATCGTGACGTGGGTGCTGACGGTGGTGCTGATCGACCGCCGGTCGCGGGCCACCGCGCCCGCGAAGGGCTGATCGGATCAGATCCAGTACTCAGGTGTGGTGAGCAGGGCGCGGGTTTCCTCGCTCGCCCGCCGCGCGCGCGGCTTGGCAGGCACTCCGACCAAGACGCTCTCCGGCGGCGCGTCGCGGGTCACCACGGCATTCGCGCCGACGAGGCTGTGCGCGCCGATCGTGATCGGGCCGAGGATCTTGGCTCCCGCTCCCACCGCGACGCCGTCGTGCAGCGTGGGGTGGCGCTTGCCGCCCTCGCGCTGACGGCCGCCGAGGGTGACCCCGTGGTACAGCATCACGTCGTCGCCGACCTCGGCCGTCTCACCGATCACGACACCCATGCCGTGATCGATGAAGAAACGGCGGCCGATGGTCGCGCCGGGATGGATCTCGATGCCCGTCAACCAGCGCGAGACCTGCGAGATCGCCCGAGCAGGGAACCGCAGGCCGCGCAGCCACAGGCGGTTCGCCACGCGATACGACCACACCGCGTGCAGCCCCGGGTACAACAGGGCGATCTCGATCCCGCCCCTCGCCGCGGGATCGCGGAGTTTGGCGGCGGCGACGTCTTCGCGGAGGCGGGAGAAGACCCCCACGTCAGTCTTCGCGCAGGTGCTCGTACAGAGCGGTGGAGAGGTACCGCTCGCCGTACGAGGGGATGATCACGACGATGTTCTTGCCGGCGGCCTCGGGGCGACGCGCGATCTCGAGCGCCGCCCAGATCGCGGCACCCGAGGACATTCCGACCAGGATGCCGTCCTTGGCCGCGGTCTCGCGGGCGAGGCGGATGGCGTCGTCGAACTCGACGTCGATGACCTCGTCGATGATGTCGCGGTCGAGGATCGCGGGGACGAAGTTGGGTCCGATGCCCTGGATCTTGTGCGGACCGGGGTGCCCCTTGGTGAGGATGGGGGAGTCGGCCGGCTCGACGGCGACGACCTTCACGCCGGGGACGCGCTCCTTGAGCACCTGGCCCACACCCGTGATGGTGCCGCCCGTTCCGATGCCGGCGACGAAGTAGTCGACCTTGCCGTCGGTGTCGCGCAGGATCTCCTCGGCCGTGGTCTTGCGGTGGATGGCGGGGTTGGCCTCGTTCTCGAACTGACGGGCCCACACGGCGCCCGGCGTCTCGGCGACGATGCGCTGGGCCTCGTCGACCGCGTGCGACATGCCCTTGGTGGGGTCGGTGAGCACGAGCTCGGCACCGAAGGCCTTGAGCAGGATGCGGCGTTCCTTCGACATCGAGGCGGGCATCGTCAGGATGACCTTGTACCCGCGCGCCGCGCCGACCATCGCGAGAGCGATGCCGGTGTTGCCGCTCGTGGACTCCACGAGGGTGCCGCCGGGCTTCAGTTCGCCCGAGGCCTCGGCCGCGTCGACGATCGCGATGCCGAGACGGTCCTTCACGCTCGATGCCGGGTTGTAGAACTCGAGCTTGGCCAGGATCTGGCCCCCGGCTCCCTCGGCCACGCGATTCAGGCGCACCAGGGGGGTGTCGCCGAACGCGGAGGTGATGTCGGAGTGGATGCCGGGCATGGCTCGCCTTTCGCCGTCGGTCGGATCGCGACAATCCTAGGCGAGCGCGAGTGGGTGGGGTCCGTGTGTGACGCTCCACGACTAGGCTCGACTCCCGTCATGCCCGAGACCGTTCCCACCCCGCAGCCCGCCGTCGCCGGCATCGTCCGCGACACCGCCGCACGCTTCGCCGCCGCCGGCATCCCCGACCCGCAGGTCGACGCCGAGCTCCTCGTCGCCCACGTGCTCGGCACGTCGCGCGGCGGAGTGCAGGCCGCCGCGATCCGCGGCGACCGTCTCCCCGCGGAGGCCGGCGCCGCCCTGGCGCCCCTCGTCGACCGCCGCTGCGCGCGCGAGCCGCTCCAGCACCTCACGGGCCTCGCGCCCTTCCGTTCGATGGAACTCGCGGTGGGTCCGGGCGTCTTCGTCCCGCGTCCCGAGACCGAGATGGTGGCGCAGCTCGCGATCGACGCCCTGGGCGCATCGGCATCCGCGTCTCCGATCGCGGTCGACCTCGGCACCGGCAGCGGGGCGATCGCCCTGGCCCTGGCCACCGAGATGCCGCACGCGCGGGTCTTCGCGGCCGAGAACTCCGTCGAGGCCTTCATCTGGGCGAAGGAGAACGCCGCCCGTATCGGGGCCGCGAACCTCTCGCTCGCCTTCGTCGACCTCGCCGAGGCCTTCCCCGAGCTGGACGGCACGGTCTCGGTCGTGGCATCCAACCCTCCCTACGTCCCGGACGACGCGATCCCGCGCGATCCCGAGGTGCGGCTGTTCGACCCGCCGGCCGCGCTCTACGGCGGGCCGGACGGGCTGGATGCCGTGCGCGTGCTCAGCCGCGTCGGTCTGCGCCTCGCGCACCCCGGGGGCACGATCGTCATCGAGCACGGGGAGTGGCAGGGGAGCGCGATCCGCGAGATCCTCGCCGCCGACGGATGGCGGGCGGCGGCGACGCATCCCGATCTCACCACTCGCGACCGGGCCACGACCGCGATCCGTCCCTGACCGCGCGTCGCGCTCGGCGTCGGTAGACTGTCGCGCGACATGTCACCCGTCTACGACTGCCGTGACGAGTCGCAACTGCTCTCCGGGATGCGCCACGCGCGCCAGGCGATCAGTCGAGGCGAACTCGTCGTGCTCCCCACCGACACCGTCTACGGAATCGCCGCGGACGCGTTCAACGCGCGCGCCGTCGCGGGCCTGCTCGAGGCGAAAGGGCGCGGTCGTCAACAGCCGCCGCCGGTGCTCGTGCCCGGTGTGGGCACGTTGCGCGCCCTCGCGGCCGAGATCCCGCCCGCCGTCGACGACCTCGTGCACACCTTCTGGCCGGGCGGTCTGACGATCGTGCTGCCCGCCCAGCCGTCGCTGTCGTGGGATCTCGGCGACACCCACGGCACCGTCGCCGTCCGCATGCCGGCGCAGAACCTCACGCTCGAACTGCTCGAAGAGACCGGCCCCCTGGCGGTGTCCAGTGCCAACCGCACCGGCATGCCCGCTGCGGTGAGCATCGACGAAGCCCGCGACATGCTGGGCGACAGCGTCGCGGTGTATCTCGACGCCGGCGCCAGCGAGTGGGGCTTCGCCTCCACGATCGTGGACGCCACGACCTTGATCGGCGGAGCCGAGCCGCGGGTGCGAGTGCTCCGCGAGGGCACCGTGTCGCGCGCACGACTTCGCGAGGTGCTCGGCGACCTGCTCGAGCCCGACCCCGAGTCGGACGCCCCCTCGGGCGCCCCGTCGCCGACGGCGAGTACCGCCCCGGATGCCGAGGCCCCCGGGCCGTGACCCAGTATCTCCTCACCATCCTGTTCACGGCCGCGGTGACTCTCGCGCTGTCGTGGGTGGTGTGGAAGCTCGCGCTGCGTTTCAAGCTGTATCCCGGCATCCGGGATCGCGACGTGCACAAGACGCCGACGCCGCGCCTGGGCGGGGTCGCGATGTTCCTGGGCGTCGTCGCCGCGTTCGCGTTGTCGAGCCGCAACCCCTACTTCTCGATCTTCTGGACCGATCCCGTCCCGGTGCTGTCGTTGCTGGGCGCGGTGCTCCTCATCGTCCTCGTGGGTGTCGCCGACGATCTGTGGGACCTGGACTGGATGATCAAGCTCGGCGCGCAGTTCGTCGCCGCCGGCATCATCGCGTGGTTCGCGCAGCTGCAGATCCTGTCGCTGCCGATCGGCGCTCTCACGGTCGGCTCGGGGTGGGTGAGCTTCCTGCTCACGGTGTTCGCGCTCGTGGTCGTCATGAACGCCGTCAACTTCATCGACGGACTGAACGGCCTGGTCGCCGGGGTGTGCCTCATCGCGAACGGCGTCTTCTTCGCCTACTCGTACCTCCTCGTCCGCGACACGGGGGCGAGCACCTACTTCAACCTCGCGTCGTTCATCGCCGCCGTGCTGGTGGGCGCGTGCCTGGGCTTCCTGCCCATGAACTGGACGCCCGCGAAGCTGTTCATGGGGGATGCCGGTGCCCTCATGCTCGGCCTGCTCATGGCCAGTTCGGCGATCGCCATCACCGGTCAGCTCGACCCCGCGGTCCTCGATCCCGAGAAGATCGGTCGCTCGCAGCTCCTCGGCGCGTTCATCCCGATCCTGCTGCCGGTGGTGATCGTGCTCCTGCCGCTGCTGGACTTCGGCCTCGCCGTGGCCCGGCGGCAATGGGCGGGGCGTTCGCCGTTCTCGCCCGACCGCAAGCACCTGCACCATCGCATGCTCGACATGGGGCACAGCGACCGCGACGCGGTCCTCATCTTCTACGCCTGGACGGCGGTGGTGAGCCTGGCGTTCCTGCTGATGTACATCGGCACGCAGCAGAGCTGGCCCGGCGACTACCTGATCGGCATCGCCTTCGGCGTCGTCGGTGTCGCGGCGTGCCTCGTCCTGACCATCCTTCCCTCGCATCGACTCCTGCGCCGGCGAGCCCGCCGCGCCCAGCCCAGCCCCCCGGAGATCTCCGCATGAGCACCGCTTCCCCCGCCGCCCGCCGCCCGCTCTCGAGTACCCCGATCCTGCGCACGGCCCTCGCCTGGGGCGGGATCGTGACGGCCGTCCTGCTCGTGGCCGGGGCCGTGATCGGTTTCGCCGTCGGCGGAGCCGGGGGGCTCGGCAGCGCGCTCTCCGGCGTCGCCGTCAGCGCCGTCTTCCTGGCGGTGACCGCAGCGAGCATCCTCATCGCCAACCGCTGGTTCGGAGATCCCCTCTACGTCCCGATCTTCTTCGGCATCGTGCTCGGCGGGTGGCTGCTCAAGCTCGTGCTGTTCATCGTCGCGATCGTCGTCCTGCGCGGACAGGATTGGGTCGACCCCGTGGTGTTCTACGTCGCCCTCGTCGTGAGTGTCCTGGCATCCCTGGTCGTCGACGTGGTCGTCCTGCTGCGCATGCGGGTCCCGAGCGCGAGCGACGTGACGCTGCCGACCGACCCGGACGCGGGCGATTTCCGCGGCTGAGTCCCCATAACCCGAGGTTCGCCGGCCGAGTGCACGTTAGTCCGGTGCCGAGACGATCGAGCGCCCGCACTCATGGATGAGCCGGGAGTTTGATAGGGTGGGGTAAGTACCCACCCGCGACCGGGACTCTTTCCCAGGCTCGCACTTCGGGTGCCATCACCGACCATCGTCGCAACGGTTCACACCGATGCCCCGAAGCTGGAGCCAGCGCTGTCCACTCAAGCTGCGACCCTGATCACGAACTTCGCGTCCGCGGGGGCTGAGTTCCACCCGCCGTCCATCAACGAGTTCTTCCCCGACGCGATCCTGTTCGAGGGCACGATCTTCGCGATCACTCGCATCAACCTGGTGCAGATGCTCGCGACCGCCGTCCTGGTGATCCTGCTCATCGTCGGCACGCGCCGGATGAAGGTCGTCCCGGGCCGCTTCCAGAGCGTCGTCGAGATGGGCCTGGACTTCGTCCGCGTCAACATCGCCGAGGACATCCTCGGACGCAAGGACGGCCGTCGCTTCCTCCCGATCCTCACCACGATCTTCTTCATGGTGCTGTTCATGAACATCACGGGTGTCATCCCGTTCCTGAACATCGCCGGGACGAGCGTCATCGCCGTCCCGCTGCTGCTGGCGATCGTGGCCTACGCGACCTTCATCTACGCCGGCATCAAGAAGAGCCCCGGCGGGTTCTTCAAGAACGCGCTGCTGCCCTCGGGCGTGCCGTGGCCGCTGTACATCATCATCGTGCCGCTGGAGTTCCTCTCCACCTTCATCATCCGGCCGATCACGCTGACGCTTCGTCTGCTGATGAACATGGTCGTCGGTCACCTGATGCTGGTGCTGTTCTTCTCCGCCACCCAGTTCTTCGTCGTCGGCCTCAGTGGCTGGTGGACGGCGCTGGGCGCGGGGTCGCTCGCCTTCGGCTTCGCCTTCACCCTGTTCGAAATCTTCGTCGCCTTCCTCCAGGCGTACGTCTTCGCGATCCTCACCGCGGTCTACATCCAGCTCGCGGTCGCAGAAGAGCACTGAGCGGCCCGGCGCACGCCGAGCCACCCAACCGAAAGGAAAAAACCCGTGGACGCAACTACGGTTCTCGCCCAGGTCACCGGTAACGTCGCCACGATCGGCTACGGCCTCGCGGCCATCGGCCCCGCCATCGGCGTGGGCATCGTCGTCGGCAAGACCATCGAGGGTGTCGCCCGTCAGCCCGAGCTCGCGGGCCGCCTGCAGGTCCTGATGTTCATCGGTATCGCCTTCACCGAGGCGCTCGCCTTCATCGGTATCGCGACCGGCTTCATCTTCACCTGATCCGGCCGCTCTCGACTCACTCAAAGGAGACAGGATGCTGAACGCTCTTGTCACACTCGCCGCGGAGCCCGCGGGCGAAGCGGCGAAGAACCCGCTGATCCCGGCGTGGTACGACATCATCTGGTCGGCCGTGTGCTTCGTCGTCATCATCTTCGTGGTGTGGCGCGTAGCCCTGCCGCGGATGGCGAAGCTCCTCGACGAGCGCAGTGCCGCCATCGAGGGCAACATCGCCAAGGCCGACGAGGCACAGCGCCAGGCCGAAGCCGCTCTCGAGCAGTACACCGCGCAGCTGGCCGAGGCCCGCAAGGAAGCCGGTGAGATCCGCGAGGCCGCCCGCGAGGACGGCAAGAAGATTGTCGCCGAGGCGAAGGATGCCGCGTCCACCGACGCTGCCCGCATCACCGCCGCCGCACACGCACAGATCGAGGCCGAGCGTCAGTCGACCCTCGTCGCCCTGCGCGCTGAGGTGGGTACGCTCGCCGTCGACCTCGCCGGCAACGTCATCGGGGAGACCCTCTCGGACGACGCGCGTGCGCAGGCCGTGGTGGATCGCTTCCTCGCCGAGCTCGAGGCATCCGAGAAGGCGGCCCAGTAATGGGCAGCGCGACCACTCAGGCGCGGACCGCGACGACCGAGGCGCTCACGTCGACGTCGGGCGTCGACCTCGACGTCGCCGGCGAACTCTTCGCGGCCGTCGGCGCCGTGAGCGGCTCGGCGCAGCTGAGCGGCGCGCTGTCCGATTCCTCGGCACCGGCCGCCGCCCGCGCTGCGCTCGTGACGGCGGTCTTCGGTGGCACGTACCGCGAGGTGACCGTCGCTCTGCTGCGCAGTGCGGCCGAGCAGCGCTGGTCGAACGCGGGTGAGTTCGTGGACGGCCTGGAGGAACTGGCCGTGCGCGCCGCCGCCGTCGCCGACCCGTCGGCGGACATCGAAGGCGAGCTGTTCCAGTTCTCCCGCACGGTGGCCTCGAACGGCGAGCTCGAACTGGCGTTGGGCGGTCGCCTCGGCGACGCGTCGGCCAAGAGCTCGCTCGTCTCGACGCTGCTCGACGGACGCGCGGGTGCCGCCACGGCCCTGATCGTCTCTTCGCTCGTGCAGAACGCGCACGGTCGCCGTGTCCGTGCGCTGCTGCGTCGCGCATCGGCGATCGTCGCCGATCAGCGTTCCAGCATCGTTGCGACCGTGTACGCCGCGACCCCGCTGAGCGCCGAGCAGCGGACGCGGCTCGAGAACGCGCTCAGCGCGCGTTACGGGTCGGCGGTCACCCTGAACACCGTGATCGACCCGACCGTGGTCGGTGGGCTGCGTGTGCAGGTCGCCGACGACGTCATCGACGCGAGCGTGTCCGCACGCCTCGCCGACCTGCGCCAGCGCATCGCAGGCTAAGACTTTCCCGCCCGAGCGGGTGGAGATCTGGGGGCTCGCGCCCCACGAACGAAGGAAGACAATGGCAGAACTCTCTATCAGCCCCGACGTCATCCGTGACGCGCTGAAGGACTTCGTCAACGCCTACGAGCCGACGGGCGCGGGTGCGACCGAGGTCGGCACCGTCGTCGACGCGGCCGACGGCATCGCCCACGTCGAGGGACTGCCCGGCGTCATGGCGAACGAACTCATCCGCTTCGCGAACGGCACCCTGGGCCTGGCCCAGAACCTCGACGAGCACGAGATCGGTGTCGTCGTCCTCGGCGAATTCTCCGGCATCGAGGAAGGCCAGAGCGTCACCCGCACCGGCGAGGTCCTCTCCGTCGGCGTCGGCGACGGCTACCTCGGCCGTGTCGTGGACCCGCTCGGCAACCCCATCGACGGTCTCGGCGAGATCGCGACCGAGGGTCGTCGTGCGCTCGAGCTGCAGGCGCCCGGCGTCATGCAGCGCAAGAGCGTGCACGAGCCGCTGCAGACCGGCATCAAGGCCATCGACGCGATGATCCCCGTCGGTCGCGGCCAGCGCCAGCTCATCATCGGCGACCGCCAGACCGGTAAGACGGCCATCGCGATCGACACGATCATCAACCAGAAGGCCAACTGGGAGTCGGGCGACGTCGACAAGCAGGTCCGCTGCATCTACGTCGCCATCGGTCAGAAGGGCTCGACGATCGCCTCGGTCAAGGGCGCCCTCGAGGACGCCGGCGCGATGGAGTACACCACCATCGTCGCGGCCCCCGCCTCCGACCCGGCCGGCTTCAAGTACCTCGCCCCCTACACGGGTTCCGCGATCGGCCAGCACTGGATGTACGGCGGCAAGCACGTCCTGATCATCTTCGACGACCTGTCGAAGCAGGCCGAGGCCTACCGCGCCGTGTCGCTCCTCCTCCGTCGCCCGCCGGGCCGCGAGGCGTACCCCGGTGACGTCTTCTACCTGCACTCGCGTCTGCTCGAGCGTTGCGCCAAGCTCTCCGACGAGCTGGGCGCGGGTTCGATGACGGGTCTGCCGATCATCGAGACGAAGGCCAACGACGTCTCGGCGTACATCCCCACCAACGTGATCTCGATCACCGACGGCCAGATCTTCCTCCAGTCCGACCTGTTCAACGCCAACCAGCGTCCCGCGGTCGACGTGGGTATCTCGGTTTCCCGCGTGGGTGGTGACGCCCAGGTCAAGTCGATCAAGAAGGTCTCCGGAACGCTGAAGCTCGAGCTCGCGCAGTACCGCTCGCTCGAGGCGTTCGCGATGTTCGCCAGCGACCTCGACGCGGCCTCGCGTCGTCAGCTCGCCCGCGGTGCGCGCCTGACCGAGCTGCTCAAGCAGCCGCAGTACTCGCCCTACCCGGTCGAGGAGCAGGTCGTCTCGATCTGGGCGGGCACCAACGGCAAGCTCGACACCATCGAGGTCTCCGACGTCCTGCGTTTCGAGCGCGAGCTGCTGGACTACCTGCGCCGCAACTCGACCGTGCTCGACACGCTGCGCGAGACCAACGCGCTGGGCGACGACACCGTCGCCGAGCTCGAGAAGAAGGTCGACGAGTTCATCCTCGAGTTCCAGCCGGGTGAGCAGAGTGCCGTGGGCACCGAGCAGGTCGAAGCCGCCGAGGCCGAAGACGTCAACCAGGAGCGAATCGTCAAGGGCCGTCGCTAACAGCGACGACACGAGAACGGAATCATGGGCGCACAACTGCGGGTCTACAAGCAGAAGATCAGTTCTGCTCAGACGACCAAGAAGATCACGAAGGCGATGGAGCTCATCGCGGCCTCGCGCATCCAGAAGGCGATGGCGCGTGTGCGCGCGGCATCGCCCTTCGCGCGGGCCGTCACGAGCGCTGTCTCCGCGGTGGCCACGCACTCCTCGATCGACCACCCCCTGACGACCGAGCGCGAGAACATCCGCCGCTCGGCCGTGGTGATCTTCACCTCCGACCGCGGCCTCGCCGGCGCGTTCAACTCCCAGATCCTCCGCGAGGGTCTGGAGCTGGCGGAGCTGCTGCGGTCGCAGGGCAAAGAGGTCGTGTTCTACCTCGTCGGGCGCAAGGCCGTCGGGTACTTCCAGTTCCGCCGCATGGCCAGCGCCGCGCAGTGGACGGGCGACACCGATACTCCGCAGTTCTCGACGGCGGAAGCGATTTCGGATGCCGTGCTCGAGGCCTACCGGGCCGGTGGCGAGAACGACGGCGTCGACGAGATCCACCTCGTGTACAACCGCTTCGTCAGCATGATGACGCAGTCGCCCGAGTCGATCCGTCTGCTCCCGCTCGAAGTCCTCGAAGCCGACGAAGCCCCGGCTCAGGCCGAGGTGTACCCGCTCTACGAGTTCGAGCCGGACGCCGAGACCGTGCTCGACGCACTCCTGCCGGTGTACGTCCAGAGCCGCATCTTCAACGCTCTCCTGCAGTCGTCGGCGGCCAAGCACGCCGCGACGCAGAAGGCGATGAAGTCGGCCAGCGACAACGCCGACAAGCTCATCACCGACTACACCCGCCTGCGCAACAACGCGCGTCAGGCGGAGATCACGCAGCAGATCGCCGAGATCGTCGGCGGCGCCGATGCTCTGTCATCCGGCAAGTAAGTTCCCAAGGAGAGAAGAAGCCATGAGCCTCACCGCCGAGAAGACCGACGCGGCTGTCGTCGGCCGCGTCGCGCGTGTCACCGGGCCCGTCGTCGACATCGAGTTCCCGCACGACGCGATCCCCGAGATCTACAACGCGCTCAAGACCACCATCACCATCGGTGACGACTCGACCGAGATCACGCTCGAGGTCGCCCAGCACCTCGGTGACGACCTCGTGCGCGCCATCTCGCTCAAGCCGACCGACGGCATGGTCCGCGGCCAGGAGGTGCGCGACACCGGCGGCCCGATCTCGGTCCCCGTCGGCGACGTGACCAAGGGCAAGGTGTTCGACGTCACCGGTGAGGTGCTCAACGCGGCACCCGGCGAGACGATCGAGGTCACCGAGCGCTGGGGCATCCACCGCAAGGCCCCGAGCTTCGACCAGCTCGAGTCCAAGACCGAGATGTTCGAGACCGGCATCAAGTCGATCGACCTCCTGACACCCTACGTGCAGGGTGGAAAGATCGGTCTGTTCGGCGGCGCCGGCGTCGGCAAGACCGTCCTCATCCAGGAGATGATCCAGCGCGTCGCGCAGGACCACGGTGGTGTCTCCGTGTTCGCCGGTGTCGGCGAGCGCACCCGTGAGGGCAACGACCTCATCGGTGAGATGGAAGAGGCGGGTGTCTTCGACAAGACCGCCCTCGTGTTCGGCCAGATGGACGAGCCGCCGGGGACGCGTCTGCGCGTCGCCCTGTCGGCGCTCACGATGGCGGAGTACTTCCGCGACGTGCAGAAGCAGGACGTTCTGCTCTTCATCGACAACATCTTCCGCTTCACGCAGGCCGGTTCCGAGGTCTCGACGCTGCTCGGCCGCATGCCCTCCGCCGTGGGCTACCAGCCGAACCTCGCCGACGAGATGGGTGTGCTCCAGGAGCGCATCACCTCGACGCGCGGTCACTCGATCACGTCGCTCCAGGCGATCTACGTCCCCGCCGACGACTACACCGACCCGGCTCCGGCGACGACCTTCGCCCACCTGGATGCCACGACCGAGCTGTCCCGTGAGATCGCGTCGAAGGGTCTCTACCCGGCCATCGACCCGCTGACGTCGACGAGCCGCATCCTCGACCCGCGCTACATCGGTGAGGACCACTACCGCGTGGCCACCTCGGTGAAGCAGATCCTGCAGAAGAACAAGGAACTGCAGGAGATCATCGCGATCCTCGGTGTCGACGAGCTCTCCGAAGAGGACAAGATCGTCGTGTCGCGCGCACGTCGCATCCAGCAGTTCCTCTCGCAGAACACCTACATGGCCAAGAAGTTCACGGGTGTCGAGGGCTCCACGGTCCCGATCAAGGAGACGATCGAGTCCTTCGACGCGATCGTCAAGGGTGACTTCGACCACGTCGCCGAGCAGGCGTTCTTCAACGTCGGTGGCATCGCGGACGTCGAGGCCAAGTGGGCGCAGATCCAGAAGGAGAACGGCTGACATGCCGCTGCGCGTGAACCTCGTCTCGGCTGACGCCGAGGTCTGGACCGGTGAGGCGTCGCTCGTCGTCGCCAAGACGGTCGAAGGTGAGATCGGCTTCATGCAGGGGCACGAACCCGTGCTCGCGATCCTCGCCCAGGGCGAGGTGCGCATCACCGGTGTAGACGGCACGAAGACTCTCGCCAGCGCGCAGGACGGGTTCCTGTCGATGTCGGGAGACGAGTTGACGATCGTCGCCGGTCACGCTGCGCTGGTCTCCTGACACTCTCTCCTCTTCGACGCGCGTCGCCCGGTTCGCCGGGCGGCGCGCGTCGTTCGTTCCCCCGAGGTCGCATGCTCGTTCTCCTTCCTCCCTCCGAGACCAAACGCCCCGGCGGGCACGGAAAGCCCCTGGATGCCGCGAGTCTCGCCCTTCCGGCGCTGACCGCACCGCGTACCCGCGTGATCGATGCTCTCGTCGCGCTCAGTGCCGATGAAGAGTCTGCGGCGCGCGTCCTCAAGCTCAGTGCCCGGCGGCTCCACGAGGTCGCCGACAACGCCGCGCTGCGCTCCGCCGCGACGCTGCCCGCGGTGGACCGGTACACGGGCGTGCTGTTCGACGCCCTGGATGCGGGTTCTCTCGACGCTCCCGCGCGCGACTGGCTGGCGGCGCACGTCCTCATCCACTCGGCGCCGTTCGGTCCCGTCGGCGCCCTCGACGGCATCCCGGCGTATCGTCTGGCGGCCTCGACGTCGCTTCCGGGTCTTCCCTCGCTGCGACGGATCTGGGCGGATGCCGTCACCCGAGCCATCCGCGATGCCGCGCCGGACTTCGTCCTCGACGTGCGATCCGAGGCGTATGCGGCACTCGGCCCGGTGCCCGCGGAACTCGACAGCGCCTACGTGCGCGTGGTCGCGGAGGGCCCCGATGGAACGGTGCGTGCACTGAACCACTTCAACAAGAAGGCGAAAGGCGAGCTGGTCCGACGCCTGGCGCAGACCCGTGCCCGCATCGGCTCGCGGTCAGATCTCTACGACTGGGCTCGAGCGGCGGGTTTCGCGGTGGGGGAGGGCGGTCCGGGCGAAATCGAACTCCGCACATGACAATGTTGCGCGGGGTCTGTCAGCGAACATTCAGCTTCGCTACCATGTGAGTCGCACCGCACGCGCGGATGTCGCGTCGTGCACCTCCTGGAAGGGAACTCACATGGGTGACTCTTATTACTACGGGGACGACGGGGGCGGCTTCGCCGCGTTCGCCTTCTTCCTCGTCTTTCTTCCCGTCCTGCTGATCATCGCGCTGGCGGGGTACATCATCTCGTCCTTCCTGCTGATGAAGATCTTCGAGAAGGCCGGAGTGGAGGGGAAGTGGCGCGCGTGGGTGCCCGTCTACAACGCCCTCGTCGCGGCGAAGCTGGGTGATCTGTCACCGTGGGCCTACCTGATCGCGGTCGTCGCCTCCAGCGTGCTCGCGGGGATCCCGGTCATCGGATGGATCATCAGCCTCGTCGGCGTGGCCGCCGCGGTGATGTTCTCCTACCGTCTGGGCCTGAAGTTCGGCAAGGACTGGCCGTACCTGCTGCTCTGGCTGATCCCCGGCATCGGATACCTCATCTGGCTCGGCATCCTGGCCTTCGGCTCGTCGCCGTGGAACCCCGCGATCCGTCCCTCGCCGTGGGCGACCTCGTTCCTTGCGGACAAGACGGTCTGGAGCGGGATCCCGGTGCAGCCCGATCAGCAGTTGCAGGGACCGCCTGCGGCCACGGCCGGCGGTTACGCTCCACCCGCGCAGCCGTACGCGCCTCCGGCCCAGCCCTCCACCCCGCCGCAGACGCCCCCGGCCGGCGGCGCGACTCCGCCTCCGCCGGCACCGCCGGCCGGCCCCACGCCGCCGCCTGCCGGTCCGCAGGCCTGAACGCGAGCGACGAGCTCCCCGCCCCGCGGGGAGCTCGTCGTCGTTCGCGCCCGTGCGCCGCGCCTGTCGGATCGAAGAGCCCGGCCTGGGCGTCTACTAGGATGGCAGGGCCGTGCGCTTCCGCCGGCGAAGCTGTCGGCCTACCGGAGGATCTGTCGTGCCCGAGGTGACCACGCATACGCGTACCGTTCCCCTGGCGGGCGGCGCGCTCGATCTCTCCTGGGCGGCGTCGACCGACACGGGCAAGCGCCGAGAGGTCAACCAGGACGCGCTCCTGGCCGAGTACCCCCTGTTCGTCGTCGCGGACGGCATGGGCGGGCACCTGGGCGGAGAGATCGCCAGCGCCAGCACGGTGGATCGCCTGCGCGGCGTCGTCGAGGGCGGCGCGGTGTCTCCCAAGAACATCGAGAAGGCTCTGTCGCGCGCCGTCAAGGACATCGTCTCGCACCCCGAGACCACCGACGAGGGAACCGGCACCACGCTGACCGGTCTCTACCTCGAGGTGGGCGGGGAGGAGCCGCACTGGGTGACCTTGAACATCGGGGACTCGCGCGTCTACCTGCTGCGCGACGACGACATCGTGCAGATCACCACCGACCATTCCGTCGTGCAGGAACTGATCGCCGCCGGGCGGCTGAGCCCGGAAGAGGCCGAGAATCACCCGTACGGCAACGTCATCACCCGCGCCGTCGGCCCGAGCGACAGCGTCAAGCCCGACTACCTCCGCCTCGAGGTGGTCGACGGGGATCGTTTCGTCATCTGCTCCGACGGGCTGACGAAGGAACTGACCGATTTCGGCATCCGGCACTTCCTCGAGGCCAACCCCGACCCGGCCGCCGCCGTCGAGGCGATGATGGCCGCCGCCCTCGAGAACGGCGGCCGCGACAACATCACCATCGTCGTGCTCGACGTCACCCGTCGGGCCGCGTAACCCGAGAGCTTGACCGCGGAGCGTCGCTGCTCCTAGGTTCAGCAGATGACCTCCGCACCCGAACGGACGGCCGGCAAGGGCCTGGCCGCGGGAACCCTCGGCCTGTGGGGCTCGACCGTCATCGGTCTGGCATCCACGGCCCCGGTGTACTCGCTCGTAGCGACCCTGGGCTTCGTCGTCCTCGCCGTCGGCGCCTCGGCGCCCATCGCGTTCATCATCGCCTTCATTCCGATGTTGTTCATCGCCTTCGCGTACCGCGAGTTGAACAACGATGTCCCCGACTGCGGCACGACCTTCACCTGGGGGACGAAGGCATTCGGCCCGTGGGTCGGCTGGATGGGGGGCTGGGGCGTCGCCGTGGCCGGGATGGTCGTGCTCGCCAACCTCGCCCAGATCGCGGGCATCTACCTGTGGTCTCTCATCGGTGACGGGTCCCTCGCCGAGAACGTGCCGCTCGTGACCGCCACCGGCGTCGCGTTCATCGCCGCGATGACGTACGTCAGCTATCGCGGCGTCGAGATCGGCGAGCGCATCCAGAACATCCTCCTCGGCGTGCAGTACCTCGTGCTGGCGCTGTTCGTGGTGGTGGCGCTGTGGAAGTTCTTCGACGGGACCGCGCCGAACCCGACGCCGTTCGATCTCGCCTGGTTCAACCCGTTGGGCTTCACCGACTGGAGCGGCTTCACCGAGGCCGTGCTGCTGGCCTTGTTCATCTACTGGGGCTGGGACACGTGTCTCGCCCTGAACGAGGAGACCAAGGACCCCAAGCGCATCCCCGGCCGGGCGGCACTGCTGACCACCGTCATCCTGCTCGGCACCTACGTCTCGGTCACGGTGGCCGCGATGATGTACGCCGGGGTTGGCGAGGACGGGACGGGGTTGGCCAACGCCGACAACGCCAACGATGTGTTCCTCGCCCTGAAGGACGGGCTCTTCGGCCCGTTCGGCTGGATCCTCATCGTCGCGGTGTTGATCTCGGCGGTGTCGTCGACGCAGACCACGATCCTCCCCACGGCCCGGGGCACGCTCGCGATGGCCGCGTACAAGGCGCTGCCGAAGCGGTTCAGCACCGTGCACCCGCGCTTCCGCACGCCGTCGTTCTCCACACTCGTGATGGGCATCGTCGCGAGCGTCTACTACGTCGGCATGACGCTGATCAGCGACAACATCCTGCAGGACTCGATCCTGTCGCTCGGGCTCGCGATCGCGTTCTACTACGCCATCACGGGCTACGCGTGCGTCTGGTACTTCCGCCGCGACCTGTTCACCTCGACGCGGAACCTCGTCTACCGCGGCATCCTTCCGCTGCTGGGAGCGCTCATGCTGACCTACGCGTTCGTGCAGTCGGCGATCGACATGTACGACCCCGAGTACGGCAACACGGTCCTGCTGGGCATCGGAGGGACGTTCGTCGTCGGTATCGGCGCGCTCGCGATCGGCGTCGTGCTGATGCTGCTCTGGTACGCCTTCCCGCGCTCGAAGCCCTTCTTCCACGGAGAGAGCCTCAACCGCGACACCGAGGTGCTCGTCCCCGACGAGCCGATCACGTACCCGCGGTCGGTCGACGGCGGCATCTGAGGACGGTGGGCCGGTCGCCCCGTCACGGCGGGTGACCGGCTCCGCTCAGACCGTGGCGCGGATGACGCCGACCTGTGCTCCGCCGCCGAGAACGGTCAGCGGAAGCGCCGAGAGGGTATCGGCGACCGCGGACGCATCGAGGGCCCCCGCGCGTTCCAGCAGACGCAGGGCGACGGCGTGGCCGGCCCGGGTCGATCCGTCGAGCGTCTTCAGCGCAACGGTCGTCCCGTCGGGAGCCGTCATGACCTGGACGCCCTCCGCGCCGTACTTCGAGAACACGCCCAGGCGTTCGATCACGACGGTGTCGGGGCGGCCGGGGCCGTCGATGGTCCACGGGTTCTCGCGGACGGCGCGCACGAGCGCGCCGGCGCTGCGGTGGAGCGCGAACGGCGAGCGCTCCGACGACGTCGCGATGCGCTGGATGGCGCGGGCGAGGCCGGTCAGGCTCATCGCGTACACCGGCGCACCGCACCCGTCGATCGCCATGGTCGTGGCGCGCTCGCCGACGAGGCGCTCGATCACCTCGCGGATGTGCACCTGCAGGGGGTGCTGCGGGTCGAGGTAGTCCGCGGTCGACCAGCCGTTGGCCACGCACGTCAGCAGCATCGCGGCGTGCTTGCCCGAGCAGTTCATGCGCAGGGGAGAGGGGGTGCCGTGGTCCCGGACGAGATCGTCGCGCGACGCGGTATCGCTCGGCCACACCGCGGGGCACCCCAGGTCGTCCTCGGTCAGTCCGGCGGACTGCAGGACGCCGCGGGCCACCTCGACGTGCCGGTCGGTTCCGGAGTGGCTCGCCGTCGACAGCGCCAGGCTCTCGCCGGTGAGGTCGGCGCCGGCGGACAGACACGCGAGAGCCTGCAGGGGCTTCATGCTCGAGCGAGGGAGGAAGGGCGCGCTCACGTCGCCCAGCGCCGTGTGCTCCGACCCGTCGGGCGACAGCACGACGGCCACGCCGCTGTGCCGTGACTCGACGAAGCCGCTCCGTTCCACGACGGCGATCTCGACGGCATCCGGGGGCGTGGCAGGCATCCGTCCATCGTATCTTCCGCGCCCTGGACTCCGCGGCGGGGGAAGGGGGCAGGATGGGAGCATGATCGGTGAGCACCAGTACCGCCTGCAGGCCACGTGGACCGGCGACCGGGGGACCGGCACGAGCGGGTACCGCGACTACGACCGGTCGGTCTCGCTCGAGGTCGACGGGAAACCTCTGCTGGAGGCCTCCGCGGACAAGCCCTTCCGGGGCGACCCGGCGAAGTGGAACCCCGAGGAACTGCTGCTCGGTGCGCTCAGCGAGTGCCACCTGCTGTCGTACCTGCACGCGTGCGTGACCACGGGTGTGGTCGTCGTCTCGTACAGAGATGAGGCCACCGGAACGATGGTCGAGGACGGCAAGGGCGGGGGAGCGTTCACCGACGTCCTGCTGCGGCCCCGTGTCGTGGTGGCGGAGGAGTCCATGGTCGAGGCCGCTCTCGCCGCGCATCGTCAGGCGCGCGAGTGGTGCTTCATCGCGAACTCGGTCAACTTCCCCGTGCGCCACGAGCCCGTCGTCACCGCCGCCTGACATCGCGCGGTGCGGCGCGCGTCGTACAGTGAGCGCATGCAGCTCGAACCCGCCCTGCGACGTCTGGACCGCCTCGCCGGCGGTCGTCAGGCCGATCATCGCGTCGACCCGTCCGACGATCCCCGCGTCCGCCGCGCCTTCCGCGCGGTGACGATCCTGCTCGCCGCGGGATTCCTCCTCGGCGTCGCCACGATCATCGTGGCCGCCGTGATGGCCCTGAACGGTGACGACGTCGGCTTCGCCGTGTGGATGCGGTGCCTCGTCGTGCTCGGCATCACCACGACGCTGTTCTACTTCCTGTGGCGCGCGCGGGCGGGCTGGTACTGGGCGTTCCGGCGTCTGCAGCTGTTCAGCCGGATCTTCCCGATCGTGGCGCTCGTCCTCGCCGCGATCCCCGGGCTCTACCCGTTCTGGGTGGTGACCGAGCAGATCCTGTTCGCGATCCTCCTCATCGGGGTCTCGGACTACCTGCAGTCCGACGCCGTGCGGGCGGCGTTCCCGAAGCCGTCGCGCTGAGTCCCGGCATCCGGATGCCGAGGGCCCCGGGAACGACGGAACCCCGCCGGCACGAGGCCGACGGGGTTCCGATCTGCGGGGGTGTGCTCAGCGCACGTCTTCGTCGACCCAGTCCATCGACTTGGTGACGGCCTTCTTCCACAGGCGCAGTTCGCGCTCGCGCTCGGTGGGGTCCATGTCGGGCTCCCAGCGCTTGTCCTCCTGCCAGTTGGCGCGCAGGTCATCGAGGTTGTCCCAGAAACCGACGGCCAGGCCCGCCGCATAGGCGGCACCCAGGGCCGTGGTCTCGGCCACGACGGGTCGGACGACCGGAACGCCGAGGATGTCGGCCTGGAACTGCATGAGCTCGTCGTTGGCGGTCATACCACCGTCGACCTTGAGCTCGGTGAGGTCGACGCCCGAGTCGGCGTTGACGGCCTCGAGCACCTCGCGAGTCTGGAAGGCCGTGGCCTCGAGGGCGGCGCGGGCGATGTGGCCCTTGTTGACGAAGCGCGTCATGCCGACGATCGCGCCGCGGGCGTCGGGACGCCAGTACGGAGCGAACAGGCCCGAGAAGGCCGGCACGAAGTACACGCCGCCGTTGTCGTCGACGGTGCGGGCGAGGGCTTCCACCTCGGGCGCCGAGGAGATGATGCCGAGCTGGTCGCGCAGCCACTGGATGAGCGAACCGGTGACGGCGATCGAGCCCTCGAGGGCGTAGCGAGCCGGCTCGTCTCCGAGCTTGTAGCCGAGGGTGGTCAGCAGACCGTTCTTGGAGTGGACGATCTCTTCGCCCGTCTGGAAGATGAGGAAGTTACCGGTGCCGTAGGTGTTCTTGCTCTCACCCGGGTCGAACGCGGCCTGACCGAACGTCGCGGCCTGCTGGTCGCCCAGGATGCCGGCCACGGGGGTCTCGCGCAGCAGCGACGACGACTCGACCTGGCCGTAGACCTCGGAGGAGGAGCGGATCTCGGGCATCATCGACCGCGGCACACCGAAGTCGGCGAGGATGTCGTCGCGCCACTGCAGGGTCTCGAGGTCCATGAAGAGCGTGCGGCTGGCGTTGGTGACGTCGGTCGCGTGCACGCCGCCGTCGATGCCGCCGGTGAGGTTCCACAGCACCCACGTGTCGGTGGTGCCGAAGATCAGATCGCCCGACTCGGCCTTCTCTCGCGCGCCGTCGACGTTCTCGAGGATCCACACGATCTTGGTGCCGGAGAAGTAGGTCGCGAGGGGCAGGCCCACGATGCTCTTGTAGCGCTCGACATCGCCGTCGGCCAGGCGGTCGACGATCGACTGCGTGCGGGTGTCCTGCCAGACGATGGCGTTGTAGACGGGCTTGCCGGTGTTCTTGTCCCAGACCACAGCGGTCTCGCGCTGGTTGGTGATCCCGACCGCGGCGATGTCGTGGCGGGTGATGTCGGCGCGGCTCAGGGCCAGACCGATGACTTCCTGGGTGTTGCGCCAGATCTCGAGCGGGTCGTGCTCGACCCACCCGGCCTTCGGGAAGATCTGCTCGTGTTCCTTCTGTCCGACGGACACGACGCCGCCGGACTTGTTGAAGATCATCGCGCGCGTCGAGGTCGTGCCCTGGTCGATGGCGAGGACGTAGTCGGCCATGGAGGACTCCTTTGTCAGTGGGTGGGGTGGTTTATGAGAGGGGAAGAGGGGGCGGGGGCGCCGTCGCGACGCCCCCGCCGAGGATCAGTTGCCGAGGCCCAGGAGGACCGGGGCGACCAGACCGGCGATCAGACCGCCGACGAGGGGACCGGCGACCGGCACCCAGGCGTAGCCCCAGTCGCTGGAACCCTTGCCCTTGATGGGGAGGATCGCGTGCGCGATACGCGGACCGAGGTCACGCGCAGGGTTGATCGCGTAACCGGTCGGGCCACCGAGGGAGGCGCCGATACCGACCACGAGCAGGGCCACGGGCACGGCCGCGAGGCCGCCGATGCCGCCGGGGACGCCGATGTCGGCGACGCCGTAGTCGGCGAATCCGAAGATCACGAAGACCAGGACGAAGGTCGCGATGACCTCGGTGAGGAAGTTGAAGCCGTACGAGCGGATGGCGGGGCCGGTGGAGAAGACGCCCAGCTTGGCGGCGGGGTCCGGCTCGTCGTCGAAGTGCTGCTTGTAGGACGCCCAGGCCAGCACGGCACCGATGATGGCACCGACCAGCTGCGCGGCGACCGCGACGAGGAACTGGACGAACGCGATCTTGCCCGCGACGAGCAGACCGATGGAGACGGCGGGGTTCAGCTGAGCACCGGAGTACGCCGAGACGATCACACCGGCGAAGACCGCGAGGCCCCATCCCCAGTTGACCATCAGGAATCCACCGGCGTTGCCCTTGGTCTTGGCCAGCGCCACGTTGGCGACCACACCGCAACCCAGGAGGATCAGCATCGCGGTACCGACCACCTCCGAGAGGAAGTACAGCCCCAGGTTCACTTCTTGCATGTCGTCATCGACCTTTCTGTTTTCGCCCGGACGCCATCGGCTCGGGCAACTGTGCGGCTCGGTGATCCGAACCTACGACCGCCGTGCGGGCGCGCAACAGACGGCGCGCCCGCACGTTCTCTCAGATTCGCGCGACTCCGGCCTCGGCGAGGTCGACGCGGTGCGCGGAACGGAGCTTCTCAGTGGCCCGCGCGATCTCTTCGTCGATGCGGGCGGTGTCCCAGCCGAGCGGGCCGGCGACGGCCTCGGCCACCTCGCGCAGCGTGCGCTCGGTCATCCCGCCGACGAAGGCGAGATGCGTCCGGCGCAGCAGCACGTCGATGAGGTGGACGACCTGCTCGTTCTCCGCGATCCACGTCAGCTCCTCGCGGTAGTAACCGGGGGCGTGCTCGAGAGCGGTGGGCTCGGCGGGCAGCACGGCCAGGATCGCGTCCGCGCGGGTGCCGTAGCGCTCGAGCATGGCATCCACGAGCTCGGCGGAGTGAGCATTCGTGCGGGCAGCGACCCAACGACGGCGCTCGGCGGGCGTGGTGGGGAAGCCCTTGCCGCCGCCGATGGGCAGGCCCTGCGTGCTCACGCGGTGCGGGCGGCGCAGCTTCTGGAGCGTCTTCATGCTGAGGTGCTCGGCGAGGGCGCGGAACGTGGTCCACTTGCCGCCGACGAGGCTCATCGCGGGGGTGCCGCCGATCTCGTCCTCGACGATCCGGTAGTCGCGCGAGACGAAGCCGGGGGCGGTGTCGTCGTGACGGGGGAGCGGACGGATGCCGGAGAAGGTGTAGACGATCTGCGACCGGTCGACCGGCACGGTGGGGAAGACGTGACCGATGAGGTCGAAGAAGTACTCGATCTCGTCGTCGGTGCACACGACCGGCTGCGACGGGTCGGCGTCGATGTCGGTGGTCCCCACCAGGACGCGGTCCTTGAGCGGGTAGATGAGGACGATGCGACCGTCGGAGTGCTCGAAGAAGATCTCGCGACCGCCGGTGGCTGCCAGCAGCTCGGGGTTGTCGAGCACGACGTGCGAGCCCTTGGTGCCGCCCATGAACTGCGTCGGCAGTCCCATCGCGCCGTTGGTGAGGTCGGTCCACGGCCCCGAGGTGTTCAGGATGATCTTGGCCGCGACCGAGAATTCCTCGCCGGAGAGCTCGTCGCGCACACGCACGCCGTTCTCGTCCGCGCCGACGGCCGAGACGTAGTTGACCGCCTGGGTGCGGCCTCCGCCGGCGACGATGCCGTCGTGCAGCACGTCGAGAGCGATGCGCTCCGGGTCGTGCATGGAGGCGTCGAAGTACGTGGCGGTGTAGGCCAGGTCGGGGTTGAGGCGCGGGAGCGCCGCGAGCGACTTCTTCTTGCCGAGGAAGGTGTGGCGGGGAACGGTGCCACCGTCGCGCGAGAAGGTGTCGTACATGATGAGGCCGACCTTGATCAGCAGCGCGCCGCGCTCGTTCGGCTTGCCGCGACCGTGGGTCACGAGCAGGCGGAAGGGTGCCGAGAGGATGCCGGAGAACGTCTTGTAGATCGGGATCGTGGTCTCGAGCGGCTTGACGTAGTGCGGGGCCGTCTTGATCAGGTCATTGCGCTCGGTGACGGCTTCCTTCACGAGACGGAACTCGCCGTTCTCGAGGTAGCGGATACCGCCGTGGACCATGTGGCTCGAGGCCGAGGAGGCGCCCGAGACGAAGTCGCCGCGCTCGACCAGGGCGACCTTCACGCCCTGGAGGGCGAGGTCGCGGAGGGTGGCGATGCCGTTGATGCCCCCTCCGATGATGAGGACGTCGAGGTCGTCGGCGTCGCGGAGCGCCTGGACATCGGCGCGAATCGAAGAAGAGGGGGACGACATGTCGACTGCGACCTTTCGTTGTGGGTACGCGAAACAGGATGCGCGCCGCTGCACGTTGTTGCAAGCCCCTTGAACAAACGTGCAGAATAGGCAAGGCGGAAAGGCGGGGGACGATGACGCAGACCGAGGAGCGCTCGCGCGATGCGCTGCGCGCCGCGCAGCTGTACTACATGCAGGACCTGACGATGGATGCCATCGCGCACGAGATGCGCGTCTCGCGATCCTCCGTGTCGCGGCTGCTGCAGCACGCCCGCGATGTCGGCCTGGTGACGATCTCGATCAGCCCGCCCGACGACGCGCGCGGCCAGATGGCTCAGCGCATCGCCGACCGCTTCGGGATCACCGCGCACGTCGTGCCGACGCCGTCCCGAACGTCGGAGGCCGAGCGGCTCGAGCGGACGGCGCTGACCGCCGCGCGCATCCTCGCGGAGCGCATCGAGTCGTCGATGACGGTCGGAATCGCGTGGGGGTCCACGCTCTCGGCGATCGCGCGGCACGTCCCCTCCAAGGACGTGCCCGACACCCACATCGTCCAGATGAACGGGGCGGCCAACCTCCGTACCTCCGGCATCCCGTACGCGGGGGAGATCCTGTCCCGCTTCGGGGCGGCCTGGTCGTCGTCGGTGCACCAATTCCCGGTGCCGGCGCTCTTCGACGACCCGAGGACCAAGCAGGCGATGTGGCGGGAACGGTCGGTGCGCTCGGTGCTGGAGATCCAGCAGCGTGTCGGCTTGTTCGTCTTCGGTCTCGGGTCCCCCCACGCCGACGTGCCCTCCCACGTCTACAGCGGCGACTACTTCGACGAGCGTGATCGCGCGATCATCGAGCGGGAAGGCGTCGTCGGCGACTGCGCGACGGTGTTCTACCGCACCGACGGGTCGTCCGACATCCCGGAACTCAACGCCCGCTCCAGCGGGCCCGACCTCGACACGGTCCGTGGCATCCCGCGCCGATTCTGCGTCGTCTCGAGCCTGTCCAAGCTCGACGCCCTCCGCGGCGCACTCGCCGCGGACCTCATCACCGAGCTGGTCGTGGAAGAGGCTCTCGCGCGCCGCCTGCTCAGCGTCACGCGCTGAGCCCGCCTGTCAGACCTCGCCGAAGCCGTCGTCGATCAGCGCGCGGAGTTCGGCGAGGGCGTCCCGCGCCTGGGGGCCGGAGGCGGTCACCCGCACGCGGGAATTCTGACGGATGCCGAGCGCCATGAGCGCCAGCAGGCTTCGCGCCGAGACCGGCTCGGCACTGCCGTCGAGATCGACGATGCGCACGTCGGCGTCGAAGCGCGACGCGGCCTTGACGAAGGTCGCCGCGGGCCGAGCGTGCAGTCCGGACGGGTTGACCACGGTGGTCTCGAACGACAGCTCGTCGGCGGTCGAGGGGGCGGGCGGCGGCGCTGCGGCTTCCGCTGCGGTCTCCGGCTCGGCGGAACCGAGCTGGGCGCGCTTCGCGTCGGCGGCGCCGGCGACCTCCGCGGCGACGTCGGCGAGGGACGCCCCTCCGGCCGCCGTGACGACGGCGCTGACCAGCCCCTCGACGAAGGGCGCCGGACTCAGCACGACACTCTCGGGTGCGGTGGCGAACTCCAGCGCCATCTCGGCGCTCAGCAGCGCCGACCCGAGGTCCATCAGCACGAGGACGCCGTCACCCGAATCGGCCGCATCGAGGGCTTCGGCGATCGCCGCGGCATCCGTCCCGAGGTCGCCGTCCGGTCCACCGGCGGCCACCCGCACCGTCGGCGGATCGTCACCGCCCATCTGCAACGCTAGGTCGACCGCCGCCTCGGCGAGGGGGCGGCTGTGCGAGACCGCGACGATGCCGATCATCCGCGCGCCGCCAGGCTGTCGCGGAGGGTCTCGAGCAGCAGCGCCGACGACGCCGCACCCGGATCGATGTGCCCCGCGCTGCGCTCGCCGAGATAGCTCGCGCGACCCTTGCGGGCGACGAGGGGCTCGGTGGCGTCGCGTCCCTTCGCCGCGGCTTCCGCAGCGGCGGCGGACGCGGCCTCGACGTCAGCGCCCGCGGCGACCGCGTCGTCCCACGCCGCGACGGCGGGGCCGAGCGCATCGATCATCGTCTTGTCGCCGGGCTCGGCCTTCCCGCGGGCGACGACCCCGTCGACGCCGGCGCGCAGCGCCGCCCCCAGGGCCGCGGCATCCGCGCCGTCGGTATCGGCGAGAGCCGGACCCATCCGCAGGAAGAACGTGCCGTAGAGCGGCCCGCTGGCTCCGCCGACCGAGGAGACCAGCGTCATCCCGACCGTCTTGAACAGCTCGGCCGCCGACGCCGGGGACGTCTCGAGCTTGGCGACGACCGCATCCAGCCCTCGAGCCATGTTCGATCCGTGATCGGCGTCGCCGATCGCAGAATCCAGAGCCGTCAGCTCGTCACGATGCTGCTGGACGGCGTCGCGGAACGCCCGGATCCAGGCGACGAGGTCGTCGGTGGAGACCACGTCGCTCATGCGCCCCACCGCAGTCCGGGCGTCACGACGGGGGCGTCCCACAGGCGCAGCATCTCGTCGTCTGCTTTCACGACCGTGAGCGAGGCGCCGGCCATGTCGAGGCTCGTGATGTAGTCGCCGACGAGCACGCGCTGCACGTCGATCCCGGCTTCGGCCAGGAGCGGGGCGATCTCGCCGTACAGGAGGTACTGCTCGATGAGGGGCGTCCCGCCGAGGCCGGACAGCAGGACGATCGCCGAGCCGACCGGGTCGCCGAAGTCATGGACGATCGGGTCGACCATCATCTTCGCGATCTCGTGCGCGGTGGCGACCTTGACGCGCGAGCGGCCCGGCTCGCCGTGGATGCCGACCCCGACCTCCATCTCGTCGTCGGGGAGCTCGAACGTGGGGTGACCCACGGCGGGCACGGTGCAGCTGGTCAGAGCGACGCCCATCGAGCGCCCCGCCTCGGAGACCCGGCGCGCGAGGGCCGAGACGGCGTCGAGGTCGGCGCCCTCTTCCGCCAGCGCGCCGACGATCTTCTCGAGGATGACGGTCGTGCCGGTGCCCCGGCGACCGGCGGTCCATGTGGAGTCCGTCACCGCGACGTCGTCGGCGACGACGACCGACTCGACCCGCACGCCCTCGGCCGCGGCGAGCTCGGCGGCCATCTCGAAGTTGAGGACGTCGCCGGTGTAGTTCTTCACGATGTGGAGGACGCCGGCCCCGGAGTCGACGGCCTGAGTGGCGGCGAGCACCTGGTCGGGGGTGGGGGAGGTGAACACCTCGCCCGCCGCGGCGGCGTCGAGCATGCCGCGGCCGACGAACCCGCCGTGCATCGGCTCGTGGCCGGAGCCTCCGCCCGAAACGAGTGCCACCTTGCCCGCGGGGGTGGGCTCGCCGCGCAGGATCACGCGGTTCTCGGTGTCGATGCGCAGATCGGGATGGGCGGCGTGGATGCCGCGCAGAGCCTCCGCCAGCACGTTGTCGGGGTTGTTCACGAACTTCTTCACGGGTGCCTCCTCGTCGTGGCTGCGGCGGGTTCGGGCCCGCCCCTTCAGACCCTGCTCGCCGCGGGCCCCCACGTCAAGGGCGACCGGTCAGATGCGCTCGTGCGGGAGCACCTGCTTGATGCGTTCGAGCGGGTTCTGCGCCGGGACCTCGTTGTAGGCGTTGGCGAGCTCCTGCTCGCTGAGGGCGTGGATGGCGGCCATGATCTCGTCGGTCGCCCCGCGCCGTGCGCGCCCGGACGAAGCCGCACCGTGCGGAGAGAGGTCGAGGGGCTCGCCGAAGCGCACCGTGATGCGCTCCCTCGTCGAGGGCACCTTCGCGCCGACGGGCATGACCTTGTCGGTGCCGATCAGCCCGACCGGAACCACCGGGGCCCCGGTCTGCAGGGCGAGGAAGGCCACGCCGGTGCGCCCCTTGTACAGGCGCCCGTCCAGGGATCGCGTGCCCTCCGGGTAGAGGGCCACGGCGCGCCCGTCCTCGAGCAGGGCGCGCTGCTGGTCGAGAGCGTCCAGCGCGGCCTGCCCGGCGCCGCGCTCGACGGGGATCGCGCCGATCGCGGTGAAGAACTGCCGGGAGGCCCACTTCTCGAAGTACGTGGACTTCGCGAGGAAGTGCACGGGCCGGGGGGATGCGACGGGGATGGCGATCGAGTCGATGAACGACAGGTGGTTGCTGGCGAAGATGACCGGGCCGGTGCGGGGGACGTTGTCGCGGCCCTCCACGCGGGGCCGGTAGACCGCACGTGCGAGCGGCGCGATGAAGAAACGTCCGAGGCCGTAGGCGGCGCCCATCTGCTTCGGGGGGACGGCGGGAACGCCCTCGGTCTCGTCGGAACTCACTCGACGAGGCTACTGCGCGCCGCATGCGTCGCCGTGCATGGGGCTCCCAGCGGCGCCAAAGCCGGATAGGGGATGATGGGGCGGTTCCCGTCGTCTCCGAGAGGTCTGCCGTGCGCATCCGCCCGATCGCTTCCCTGTCCGTCGCCGCTGCCGCGGTCCTGCTCCTGGCGGGCTGCACCGGCTCGTCCGAGGAGGCCCCGACCCCGGACGCCAGCGGCTCGGCCGACGCAGGACAGTGCCAGAGCGCGCTGTCGCAGGGCGCTGTGTCCGACGACGTTCAGGTCTCCGGTGATTTCCGAGGCAAGGTCGAGGTCACCCTCCCGACCGGCTACACCCCGGCCGGTCTCGAGCGCAGCACTCTCGTCGAGGGCTCCGGTGACCAGGTGCGCGCGGGCGACGTGCTGCGCGCCAACTTCACCCTCATCGACGCCGCCTCCGGTCAGGTGCAGCTCGAGACCCAGACCACGGCGCCCGACGGGATGGACACGCTGATCTCGTCGCAGCAGATCTTCGGTGCGGCGCTGGAGTGCGCGACGATCGGATCGCGCACCGTCTCGGCGTTCCCCGCGGGTGCGCTCGGTGAGGGATCGCCGGCGTTCGTGCTCGTCGCCGACGCGATCGAAGAGCTGCCCACCCGTGCCACCGGCACCGAGGTCGCTCCGGCCGAGGGCATGCCCACCGTCACCTTCGACGACAACGGTGCGCCCACGATCACCATGCCCGACGCCCCGGCGCCCACCGAGACGCGGGTCGAGAACCTCCGTCAGGGCGACGGCGATGTCGTCAACCCGGGCGACCAGGTCATCGTGCAGTACGCCGGCGCGCTCTACGACGGCGGCACGGTCTTCGACTCGAGCTGGCAGCGCGGCGCCCCCGCCGAGTTCGCCACCACGGGCGTGGTTGCGGGCTTCCGCAAGGCGCTGGAGGGCCAGACCGTCGGCTCCCAGGTCGTCGTCGTGATGCCGGCATCCGACGGATACGGCGAGGCGGGCCAGGGCGACATCCCGGCCAACGCCCCGCTGGTGTTCGTCGTCGACATCCTCGGCGTCCAGCACGCGGCGGCGCCCGCTCAGTAGGCTGAGCGGATGCGTCGCGTCCTCATTCTCGGCTCCACCGGTTCGATCGGCACCCAGGCGCTCGACGTCATCCGGGCCAACCCCGAGCGGTTCGAGGTGGTGGGACTCGCCGCCGGCCGCGACCGCGCGGGTGTCGAGGCGCAGGCGGCGGAATTCGGCGTCGAGGCGATCGCTCTCGGTGCGATGGAGGCCGAGCTACTCGTCCGCGATGTCGAGGCCGACGTGGTGCTCAACGGCATCACCGGTTCGGTCGGGCTGGGCCCGACGCTGGCGGCTCTGGAAGAAGGGCGCACGCTGGCGCTCGCCAACAAGGAGTCGTTGATCGTCGGCGGTGACCTCGTCACCCGTCTGGCGGCCCCCGGGCAGATCGTCCCGGTCGACTCGGAGCACTCGGCGATCGCGCAGGCGTTGCGCTCCGGCGAGCCGCACGAGGTGCGCCGTCTCGTGCTCACGGCATCCGGGGGTCCGTTCCGAGGACGTTCGCGCGCCGAACTGGCCGAGGTCACCCCGGCCCAGGCGCTGGCGCACCCGACGTGGGACATGGGGCGCGTGGTCACGACCAACTCCGCGACCCTGGTGAACAAGGGCCTCGAGGTCATCGAGGCTCACCTGCTCTTCGACGTGCCGTACGAGCGCATCGATGTCGTCGTGCACCCGCAGTCCATCGTGCATTCGATGGTCGAGTTCATCGACGGATCCACGATCGCGCAGGCGTCTCCGCCGGACATGCGCCTGCCGATCTCGCTCGGCCTGGACTGGCCGAACCGGGTGGCGGGAGTGGGCGCGCCGCTGGACTGGACGACGGCGTCGCAGTGGACGTTCGAGCCGCTCGACGAGGAGGCCTTCGGGTCGGTGGCGCTGGCCAAGCACGTCGGCCGCGCCGGTGGCACCTACCCCGCGGTGTTCAACGCCGCCAACGAGCAGGCGGTGGATGCCTTCCACGAGGGGCGTCTGAGCTTCCTCGGCATCCTCGAGGTGATCGAGCGCGTCGTGGACCGCCACGAGGCCCCCGGCGCCCTCACCCGCGAGTCGCTCGCCGACGCCGAGGCGTGGGCGCGTCGCACCGCCGACGAGGTCATCGCCGCGAGCTGACCCTGAGGCGGCTCGACCGGCATCGCGCACAACTCCGGCGGAATCGGATGCCGGGCTGGCCGGGGCGCGGGGCGCTGCGGTCGTGCAGGAGTTGTGCGGGTGGGCCGGGCGGGTTCGCGGGGCGTCGGGGTCGTGCACAACTCCGGCGGAATTGGATGCCGGGCTGGCCGGGGCGCGGGGCGCTGCGGTCGTGCAGGAGTTGTGCGGGTGGGCCGGGCGGGTTCGCGGGGTGCCGGGGTCGGGCACAACTCCGGCGGAATCGGATGCCGCAGCCCTCCGCGTGCGCGGCAGACCGGGGGTGCAGGAGTTGTGCGGATCGGCGGCGTCCGTGACGGCGCGGCCGCCCCGTCAGGCGGGGAAGTCGACGGGGCGCTCGGGGTCGGACGACGGCGTGCGGTCGGCCGGGTACGGCACGGGCCACTGCGGATCCGGAACGGCCCAGCCCGCAGCCCGCAGTGCGCGGCGCGACAGCTCCCGCGCCGAGTACGGCGTGCGGATGCCGCGGATGTCGCGGTAGTCCTGGTGTCCGGGGCCGGCCCACAGGATCGCGTCGCCCTCGCCCACGAGTGCCACGGCCTCGAGGATCGCGCGCTCGGGCGGGCTGAACTCGTGGATCTCGGCGTCGGGGCGGGCGCGGCGTGCGCCCTCGACGAGCACCGCGCGGATGGCATCCGGATCCTCGTGGCGGGGATGGTGGTCGGTGACGATCAGCACGTCGCTGCCCTCGACCGCCGTGCGCCCCATGTCGTGGCGCTTGGTGGCGTCGCGGTCGCCGTCGGCGCCGAAGAGCATCACGACCTTTCCGGGGGTGACGCGCCGCACGGCGGCGAGCGTCTTCTCGAACGCGTCGGGGGAGTGGCCGAAGTCGACGTACACGGCGGGGCCGTCGGGGCCCGAGACCAGCTGCGTGCGTCCGGGCAGCGAGGCCGAGATACGGCCACCGTCGAGAGCGTTCGACAGCTGCTCCCACGAGTATCCGACCTCGAGCAGCATCACGATCGCGAGACCCGCGTTCGCGGCCATGTGCCGACCGATCACCGGGACGACGGTGGTCACCGTGCGCCCGTCGCGCGAGCGAAGGGTGAACTCGGTGCCGTCCTGGCGCTCCGCGACGATCTCGACGGTCCAGTCGGCCTCGGCGGTCGGATCCTCGGCGATCGCCGGCGTGACGATCGTGACGACCGGGATCTCGGCGCGCGCGGCGATCTCGGCTCCGGCGGCGGAGTCCAGGCACACCACGCCACGGCGCGACCGGTCCGCACGGAAGAGGGGAAGCTTGGCCTCGAAGTACTCGCGCATGTCGGCGTAGTCGTCGAGGTGGTCGTGTGTGAGGTTGGTGAAGCCGGCGACGTCGAACACCAGCCCGTCGACGCGGTGACGGGTCAGCGCCTGCGCGCTCACCTCCACCGCCACGGCCTCGACCCCGCGCTCGCGCATCAGGGCCAGGAGGGCGTGGAACTCGGAGGCCTCGGGCGTCGTCAGCCGCGACACGATGACCTCGCCCGCGATGTGGCGCTCGGCCGTCGACGACAGGCCCGTGACCACGCCGAGCTGACCCAGGATGCCTTCGAGCAGATGCGACACGCTCGTCTTGCCGTTCGTCCCGGTCGTCGCCAGCAGCTGCGGCAGGTCGTCGTCGGCGCCGGTGCCGTACACCCACGCCGACAGGTCGCCGAGCAGCGCGCGGGGGTTTTCGACCACCACGATCGGAAGACCCGTGGATGCCGCGATCTCGGCGCCCGCCTCGTCGGTGATGACCGCGACGGCTCCGCGCTCAGCCGCGGTCGCGGCGAACTCCGCCCCGTGACGGTTCACGCCGCGGATGGCGACGAAGGCTTCTCCCTCCCGCAGATCGGCGGTGGCCAGAGTGATGCCGGTGAGGTCGGTGCCCTCGACGTCGCCGACGCTGCGCACACCGAAACGGCGGGCCAGCTCCGCGAGGTCGCGGCGGGGCGGATGCTCCGGCCGGAGGACGGGCGGGAGGTGGGAGGGCGTGTCGATCGGCATCCCCTCCATTGTCTCATCCGTGCCCGCACAGGCCTCGCATCGGAGCCGCACGGGCGGTTCAAAGGGCGACGGCGGTATCTTCGGCAGGTGACCGCGATCGCCTTCCTCATCGGCGTGCTCGTGCTCGTGATCGGCTTGGCCGTCTCGATCGCTCTGCACGAGATCGGGCACCTGCTGCCCGCGAAGCTCTTCGGCGTGCGCGTCGGGCAGTACATGATCGGGTTCGGGCCCACCCTGTGGTCGCGCCGCATCGGCGAGACGGAGTACGGGGTCAAGCTCCTCCCGCTGGGCGGATTCATCTCGATGTCGGGCATGTTCCCGCCCGCCCCCGACGGCGAGGCACAGCCCACGCGTCGCTCGCGGCTGTTCGCCACGATGATCCAGGACGCGCGCGACGCGAACGCCGAGACGATGATCGCGGGCGACGATCGTGTGTTCTACAAGCTCCCGGTCGGGAAGCGGATCATCATCATGCTCGGGGGGCCGGTCATGAACCTCCTCCTGGCCTTCGTCCTCTCGGCCATCGCCGTCAGCGCCATCGGCGTCACGCAGGGCACCACGACGGTGGCCTCGGTCTCGCAGTGCGTCATCCCCGCCAGTGCCGAGCGCGCCGACTGCCAGTCCAGCGACCCGACCGCTCCGGCGGCGGCCGCCGGCATCCGTCCGGGCGACACGATCGTCTCGATCGGCGGTACCCCCGTCTCGACGTTCGACGAAGCCGCGGCGATCATCCAGCGCTCGCCGGGTCAGGCGCTGCCCGTCGTCGTCGAGCGCGACGGCACCGAGCAGACCCTCACGGTCACCCCGGTCTCCACGGACCTCGCGGTGACGGGTGCCGACGGGCGTCCCGTGGTGGACGCCTCCGGCGCGACGCAGTACCGGACGGTGGGCTTCGCGGGACTCCGTCCTCAGGCGGCCCTCGTTCCGCAGCCGATCTGGGCGGGGCCCGAGGCCACGGTCCAGCAGGTCGGCGCGGTCGCGCAGATCATGACGCAGCTCCCCGTCCGCGTCTACGACACCGCGGTCGACCTGTTCACCGGCCAGCCGCGCGACCCGAACGGTCCGCTCAGCGTCGTAGGCGCCGGGCGTCTCGCGGGCGAGTTCGCCGCGGTCGATGCGCCGATCCTCGCGCGGGTGCAGTCGATCATCAGCCTGCTGGCGGCGCTGAACATCGCGCTGTTCGTCTTCAACCTCATTCCGCTCCTGCCGCTGGACGGCGGCCACGTCGTCGTGGCGCTGTGGGACGGGGTGAAGCGCTGGATCGCCCGCGTCCGCGGCAAGGTCGCCCGACCCGTGGATGCCACCAAGCTCGTGCCCCTGACCTTCGTCGTGGTCGTGCTGCTCATCGGCATGGGCGGTGTCCTGTTCCTCGCCGACGTCTTCAACCCGATCCAGCTGCTGTAGGGGTCGCGCGACTCCTGCTGCGCGCACGGTACGCGACGCCGGGCCGCTGTCCGACCTGGATCTGCAGGAGATGTGCCCGCGTCAGAGGGCGAAGGCGATGAGGCGCTCGAGGGTGCGCATGCCGTCGCGGGACAGGATCGACTCGAGGTGTCCCTGCACGCTCGCCACGGCGGGGCCGCGCAGGGCGTAGACGTCGCCGGTCTCTGCATCCGCGGAGACCTCTACCGCGATATCCCGGCCGGCCGTCGGCAGGGACGACACGGCGTCGGTGGGATCCGACGTGGCCGTGACGGACCCGACGGTGATCCCGCGTTCGGTCGTGCCGGGGGCGACCCGCGCCGTGAACGTGTTGTAGAAACCGATCGCGGCGGGCTCGCCGAACACGTCGACGCTCTTCTGCAACCCCTGGTGCGGCTGCGCGAGGGGCGCGAGATCGATGCCCAGCTGATCGGCCAGGATCTGATGGCTCAGGCACACCGCCAGCAAAGGGGCGCGGCGGAAGAGACGGCGGGAGACGACGCGGCGCATCGCTTCCATGCGGGGGCTGTCGTCGCGCGGGTCCCCCGGACCGGGGCCCGCGACCACGAGGTCGGCCCCGTCCACGTCGGCATCGGTCGCCTCCGACCAGTGCACGATCCGGGCGTCGAGCCCCAGGTGGCGCAGCTGGTGCGCGAGCATCGTGGTGAAGCGGTCCTCGGCATCCACGACCAGAGCGGTGCGCCCGGCGAAGGGTCCCGAACCGTCGGGGTCTTGCGGGTTCATCCAGAACGGGGCGAGCCGGTCGTTGCGGGATGCCAGGAGCTCCGCGATCGCGGGATCCTCGGCGAGCGGGCGACGCGGGGCGACCGGCGCGTCGGGGTCGGCATCGGCGTCGGCCGCGGGGACCGTGTCGCGCGGGATCGCGCCGATCGCCCCGAGCACCCCGGCGGCCTTGCCGTGCGTCTCGCCGACCTCGCCGTACGGGTCGGAGTGGCGCACCAGCGTCGCCCCGACGGGTACACGCAGGCGTCCGTCGACGAGGTACGCCGTGCGAATGAGGATGGGGGCGTCGAGGTCGTGGGTCACGCCCTCCGCGGCACCGTTGGGCGTGAACAGGGCGGCGACGCCGGAGTAGTAGCCGCGCGGCGTCGTCTCGTGGCGGGCGATCACGGTGCAGGCGTTCTGCATCGGCGACCCGGTGACGGTCGGGGCGAACATCGTCTCGCGGAGGATGTCGCGCGGGTCGAGCGTGCTGCGCCCGCGCAGCATGTACTCGGTGTGCGTCAGACGCGACATCTCTTTGAGGTGCGGCCCGGTGATGCGTCCGCCGTCGCTGCAGACGGCGCTCATCATCTTCAGCTCCTCGTCGACGACCATGAAGAGCTCCTCGGTCTCTTTGGTCGATCGCAGGAACTCCGCGAGCGTGTCCGCCGTGGCGCCGCCCTGCGGGTGGCGGAACGTGCCCGAGATGGGGTTCATCGTCACGATGCCCTCGCGGGCGCTCACGTGCGCCTCGGGGCTCGCGCCGACCGCGACGTGATCGGGGGTCACGACCGCGAAGGTCCAGTACGCGCCCTTCTCGTGCTCGAGCAGCGCACGGAACCACGTGAGTGCGGCGACGCGCGGGTCGGCCTCGACTCCGGCGACGAAGTCGCGCCGGATGACGAAGTTCGCCCCCTCGCCGCGCCCGATCTCGTCCGCGATCACCCGGCGCACGATGTCGGCGTAGGACTCGTCGTCGATGTCGAACCCGGCGCCGTCGAGGGCCACGGGCTCGGATGGGAGGGATGCCATGACTTCGGCGCGGGGGAGCGGCATCCGCTCGTCGATCACGAGGCAGCGCAGCGGTGCGCCGTCGTCGTGGCAGACGAAACCGCGCTCGCGGACCTGTCGGAACGGCACGAGGGCCAGAACCTCGCGGGGCGCGCTGTCGCCGTCGATCAGCGGGATGTCGGCGAGGAGGTCGACGTCGACGACGGTGCCGGTGAGCACCTCGACGGTCGCGTCGTCGCGAGCGATGAGCGCGAACGGCGCGTCACCGGCGAGCAGGTCGTGGATCAGGGAGGAGGGGTCGGGCCCGGTCATCGAAGTACTTCCGTCTGAGATCGAGGGTCCAAAGCGGCCGCCGGAAACACGAAGACCGCCCGGATCCCGAGGGAGGGCGGTCTGTCGCACACGTGCTCACCGCCTAGACGGTGGGCCACCAGCAGGTATACGCGTGCATGGCGCCGAACCTACCACAGAGCGCCCTCAGCCCTCGCTCGGGCGCGGCGGCGTAGGCTGGGCGCGTGCCTGCAGTGAACATCGGGATGCCCCGCGTACCGGAGGTCCTCGCTCCCCGTCGAAAGACGCGCCAGATCAAGGTCGGCAAGGTCCTCGTCGGCGGTGACGCCCCCGTCAGCGTCCAGTCGATGACGACGACGCCCACGACCAACATCAACGCCACCCTGCAGCAGATCGCCGAGCTCACGGCATCCGGGTGCGAGATCGTTCGCGTGGCGGTGCCGTCGCAGGACGACGCCGACGTGCTGCACATCATCGCCAAGAAGAGCCAGATCCCGGTCATCGCCGACATCCACTTCCAGCCGAAGTACGTCTTCCAGGCGATCGACGCCGGGTGCGGCGCGGTGCGCGTGAACCCCGGCAACATCCGCAAGTTCGACGACCAGGTCGGCGCGATCGCCAAGGCCGCCAAGGACGCCGGCGTTTCGCTTCGCATCGGCGTCAACGCCGGGTCGCTCGACCGCCGCCTCCTCGAGAAGTACGGCAAGGCCACCCCCGAGGCTCTCGTGGAGAGCGCGGTGTGGGAAGCCTCGCTGTTCGAGGAGCACGACTTCCACGACTTCAAGATCTCGGTCAAGCACAACGACCCGATCGTGATGGTCAAGGCTTACCGCCTGCTCGCCGAGCGCGGCGACTGGCCCCTCCACCTCGGTGTCACCGAGGCGGGTCCGGCCTTCCAAGGCACGATCAAGAGCGCGACGGCCTTCGGCATCCTGCTCTCGGAGGGCATCGGCGACACGATCCGCGTCTCGCTCTCGGCACCGCCGGCCGAAGAGGTCAAGGTCGGGCATCAGATCCTGCAGTCGTTGAACCTGCGCGAGCGCAAGCTCGAGATCGTCTCGTGCCCGTCGTGCGGTCGCGCGCAGGTCGACGTCTACACGCTCGCCGACGACGTCACCGAGGGGCTCAAGGACATGACGGTTCCGCTGCGCGTGGCCGTCATGGGCTGCGTCGTCAACGGTCCGGGCGAGGCACGCGAGGCCGACCTCGGCGTGGCGTCGGGCAACGGCAAAGGCCAGATCTTCGTCAAGGGCCAGGTCATCAAGACCGTGCCCGAGGCCGAGATCGTGCAGACCCTCATCGAAGAGGCCAATCGCCTCGCCGACGAGATGGGCCCGGATGCCGCTCCCGGCACGGCCCAGGTCGTCACCGTCTGACCCGACCCGCTAGCGTCGGAGTCTCCATGACTTCGACCGCCTCCCTCGCCCGCCCGCTCGTCTCGGGCGTCGTCACCGCGCTCGTCGGCTTCACCAGCACGTTCGCCGTCGTCCTCACCGGGCTCGGGGCGCTCGGGGCCACTCCGACGCAAGCGGCGAGCGGCCTCCTGGCGATCACGGTCGTCATCGGGGTCGGCTGCATCGTGCTCGCGTGGCGGTACCGGATGCCGATCACTCTGGCGTGGTCGACCCCGGGGGCGGCCCTGCTCGCGGCGACCGGCACAATCGAGGGCGGGTGGCCGGCGGCGGTGGGCGGGTTCCTCGTCTGCGCCGCGCTGATCCTCGCCACGGCACTGTTCCCGCCGCTCGGGGCGCTCATCGCCCGCATCCCGCCCTCCATCGCCCAGGCGATGCTCGCGGGCGTGCTGCTCCCGTTGTGCGTGGCGCCGTTCGCAGGGCTCGTGAGCGACCCGTGGGGCGTGGCGCCGGTCCTGATCGTGTGGCTGGTGGCATCCCGTCTGCTGCCGCGGTGGGCGGTGCCGCTCGCTTTCGTCGCGGCCACGGTCGTGATCTGGCTGGAACTCGCCCGCACCGGCGGGGGAGTGGATGCCGCGGCCCTGCTGCCGCGCCTGGAGTTCACCGCCCCGGTGCTCACGTTCGGCTCGGTCATCGCCGTGGCCGTGCCGCTGTTCGTCGTGACGATGGCGTCGCAGAACGTGCCGGGCGTCGCCGTCATGCGCAGCTTCGGCTACACCGTGCCGTGGCGTCCGTCGATGCTCGTCACGGGCCTCGGGACGGCCGCCGCGGCGACGGCGGGCGGCCACGCCGCCAACCTCGCCGCGATCAGCGCGGCGATCGCCGCCGGTCCGGACTCCCACCCGGATCCGAAGCGGCGTTGGGTCGCAGGGGTCTCGGCCGGCGGGACGTATCTCGTCTTGGCGGCGCTGTCGTCCGCCTTCGTGGCGCTCGTGCTCCTCGCCCCCGCGGGCGTCATCCCGGCCGTGGCGGGCGTCGCCCTGTTCGGCGCCTTCGGCGCTGCCGTGCAGCAGGCCATCGACGATCCCGGCGAGCGGCTGCCCGCGGTCGTGACGTTCCTCGTCGCCGCGTCGGGGGTCGCGGTGGCCGGCGTCAGCGCGGCGTTCTGGGCGCTGCTCGCGGGGCTGGTGGTGCGGGCCGTACTGCACGTGGGGCGCCGGCGCGCGGCCTGAGCCTCGCTCGGCTCGCGATTCGGCGACGACACCGCACGGCCCGGCCGGGACCGAGCTGCCTCTCAGTGCAGCGCGCCGCCCGGCACCGCCGCCTCGACGGGGGTGTCGACGGCGGTGCGGATCGCGATCTCGAGCCCGCGGACGATGTCGTCCAGCGGCAACGAGGGAGCGTCCGCGGGGGCGTCCTCGCGCGCGTACGGCACGTGCACGAACCCCGCCCGGACCTCCGGGGTGTGCGCGGTGGCGTGGAGCGCGGCGTACATGACGTGATTGCAGACGAACGTCCCCGCCGAGTGGGAGACGGAGGCGGGAAGGCCCGCGTCCGTCAGCGCGGCGGCCATGGCCTTGACCGGCAGGGTGGCGAAGTAGGCCGCGGGGCCACCCTCGACGCCGGGCCGGTCGAGAGGCTGGGCGCCGGCGTTGTCGGCGATGCGCGCGTCGGCGAGATTGATCGCGACGCGCTCGGGTGTGAGGGCCGCGCGACCTCCCGCGAGTCCCACCGCGATCACGACGTTCGGCTGATGAGTCGCGATCAGAGCGCGGAGGCGCTCGTCGGCGGCGTCGAAGACCACCGGAAGGACCTCGGTGACGAGCGTCTCGGGTCCGTCCCACCGGGCGGTGACTAGGCGCACGGCATCCCCCGACGGATTCGTGGCGTCGCCGGCGAAGGGTGCGAAACCGGTCAGCAGGATCGTCGTCATCCCTCCACGCTACGTCGGCTCAGCCGAGGCCGAACTCCGCGCGGATCCGGTCGCGTGCGCCGGCGTACTCGGGGAGGCCGTCGAAGAACGCGAACTTCTCGCCGATCACCGAGTCGCGCGCACCGTCGGGCTCGACGACCCAGGTGGCGAAGGTCTCGGCGAAGTCCTCGGAGGCGTTCGTCGCGGCGTATTCGCTGACGAAGTCCTCTTCGTGCGCCTGGTAGAACTCCGCCGCGACATCCGCGTCGACGTTGTCGCGCGCGGGAGCGTCGGTGTATCCGGTCCAGAAGCGCTGTGCGAAGTGCTCCAGGTCGGCGTCGGGGAGGAGACATCCGGCACCGCTCCATTCGGTGTCGCACTCGGTCGCGTCGGGGTCGACATCGTCGATCCCGAGGCTCAGCAGGTGGGCGTACTCGTGCACGAGCGTGGACAGCAGCAGGTCGGCGTCGTCGGCGTAGGCCAGGTTCGCGGCGAACACCCACTTCGTCGAGTCGTTCTCGTCGCTCGTGACGTAGGCGAGCGTGTCGCTGCCGGAGTCGTCACCCGTCCGGTAGCCCGTGATGTCCGAGGCCACGAAGGCGGGCGTCGCGACCCGCACGAAGTCGTCCCACACCTGGCGCGCCCGCCCTTCCGGCTCCGGGGCGAGCGTGCCGTCGCCCTGGAGCTGATACGTCCCGGTCGTGGCGAACTCGCCGGAAGACTCCGCCGCGGGCTGGCGGTGCCCCGTCCCGTACCACCCGCTCGCGCCGCCCACGGCACCGATGCCGACCCAGACCAGCACACCCGCGAGGAGGGCGACGGAGGCAGTGAGAAGAACGATCCAGCGGGTGCGCACCTGCTCACCCTAGATCGTGGTGGTCGGCAGAACGGGGCGCGAGCGCGGAGCCCTCGGCATCCACCGCTCTAGACTCGACTCTCGTGGTCACCCGTCTCTCGAACTACTTCCTCCGCACGCTTCGCGAAGACCCCTCGGATGCCGAGGTCACGAGCCACCGCCTGCTCGTGCGCGCCGGCTACATCCGTCGCAACGCCCCGGGCATCTTCGCGTGGCTGCCGCTGGGCCTGAGGGTCAAGGCGAAGATCGAGACCGTCGTCCGCGAGGAGATGGCGAACGCGGGCGCGTTCGAGGTGCACTTCCCGGCCCTGCTGCCGCGCGAGCCCTACGAGCAGACGGGCCGCTGGGAGGAGTACGGCGACGCGCTGTTCCGCCTGCAGGACCGCAAGGGCGCCGACTACCTGCTCGCCCCCACGCACGAGGAGATGTTCACGCTCCTGGTGAAGGACCTGTACTCGTCGTACAAGGACCTGCCGCTCACGCTGTTCCAGATCCAGGACAAGTACCGCGACGAGGCGCGTCCTCGCGCGGGTCTCCTGCGCGGTCGTGAGTTCACGATGAAGGACGCCTACTCGTTCGACGCGACGGATGCCGGGCTGGATGCCTCGTACCAGGCGCAGCGCGATGCGTACGAGCGGATCTTCCAGCGTCTCGGCCTCGAATACGTCATCGTCGCGGCCGACGCCGGTGCCATGGGCGGGTCGAAGTCGGAGGAGTTCCTGCACCCGACGCCCATCGGCGAGGACACTTTCGTGCGGTCGGCCGGCGGGTACGCCGCGAACGTCGAGGCGTTCACCACGGTCGTCCCCGAGGCGCGGCCGATCGAGGGACAGCCCGAGCCGGTGATCTTCGATTCGCCGAACACCCCCACGATCGCGACGCTCGTCGACCACTCCAATGCCCAGCTCGACGCGCCCGCCCCCGGCATCGCCGGTCCCGCGACCGCCGAAGCCGCCGAGTGGACCGCCGCGCACACACTGAAGAACGTCGTGCTCGCGCTCACGCACCTCGACGGCACGCGGGAGATCGTCGTCGTCGGCATCCCCGGCGACCGCGACATCGACGACAAGCGCGTCGAGGTGGCCTTCGCCCCGGCCGAGGTCGAGGCCGCCACCGAGGCCGACTTCGCGAAGCACCCGCTCCTGGTCAAGGGCTACATCGGCCCCTGGTCGCCCACGGGCCCCGTCCTCGGCGAGGAGTCGGCGACCGGCATCCGGTACTTCCTCGACCCCCGCGTCGTCGACGGCACCGCGTGGATCACCGGCGCCAACATCGACCAGAAGCACGTGCACTCGCTCGTCGCGGGCCGCGACTTCGTCGGCGACGGTTTCGTCGAGGCCGCCTCGGTGCGCCCGGGTGACCCGGCCCCCGACGGCTCGGGTCCGGTCGAGCTCGCGCGCGGCATGGAGATCGGCCACGTCTTCCAGCTCGGCCGCAAGTACGCCGAAGCGCTGGGGTTGAAGGTGCTCGACGAGAACGGCAAGCTCGCGACCGTCACGATGGGCTCGTACGGCATCGGGGTCACCCGCATCCTCGCGATCATCGCCGAACTCAACAACGACGCGAAGGGCCTCATCTGGCCCGCCGCGGTCGCGCCGTTCGACGTGCACGTCGTGGCGACGGGTCGGGATGCCGTGGCCTTCGACCTCGCGGCATCCGTGTCCGATCAGCTCGAGGCCGCCGGACTGGACGTTCTGTACGACGACCGCCCCAAGGTCTCGCCCGGCGTGAAGTTCGGCGACGCCGAGCTCGTCGGCATCCCGCGCATCCTCATCGTCGGGCGCGGGGCCGCCGACGGCGAAGTGGAGCTGTGGGACCGCCGCTCGGGCGAGCGCGAGACGCTTCCGGTGGCCGAGGCGCTCACGCGCCTGCAGGGCTGAGCCGCCCCTCGATTCACCGAGACCGCATCCCGCCGACAAACCCCCTGCACGCTGCAGCGGAGTTGTCGGCGGGATGCAGTCTCACGGGTGAGGGGCCGCCGGAACCACCCTCGGCCCGGTGCGCGCTCGCGGCGGATAGCGTGGATGCCATGATCTCAGCGCCCCGCGTGCCCCTGTCCGACGGCTCGTCGATCCCGCAGCTCGGGGTCGGCACCTACAAGGTGCCCGCAGACGTCACCGCGGATCTGGTCGCCGGAGCCATCGTCGCCGGCTACCGGCACGTGGACACCGCCGCGCTGTACGGCAACGAGCGCGAGGTGGGCGAGGGGCTGCGCGCCTCGGGCGTCGCACGTGACGACGTCTTCGTCACGACCAAGGTGTGGAACGACGACCACGGCTTCGACGAGACCCTCCGCGCGTTCGACGCGAGTGCCGAGCGTCTGGGTCTCGACCGGGTCGATCTGTACCTGATCCACTGGCCGATCCCCAGCGCCGACCGGTACGTCGACACCTGGCGCGCTCTGGTGCGCCTGCGCGAGGAGGGGCGGGTCACCTCGATCGGCGTGAGCAACTTCTCGCCGGCCCACATCGAGCGCCTCCGCGACGAGACGGGCGTGCTGCCGGTCATCGATCAGGTGGAGCTGCACCCGCGGTTCCCGCAGAACGCTCTGGTCGACTGGAACGCCGCCCACGGGATCGTCACCGAGTCGTGGGCGCCGCTCGCGCGCGGCGGCCTGCTCGACGAGCCCGTGCTCGCCGACATCGCGGCGCGGTACCGCAAGACTCCCGCGCAGGTCGTGATCCGCTGGCACCTCGACCGCGGTCTCGTCGTCTTCCCGAAATCGGTATCGCTGGACCGGCTGCGCGAGAACGGCGACGTGTTCGACTTCGTCCTGGATTCCACCGATCACGCCGCGATCGCGAACCTCGAGACCGGCGAGCGCACGGGACGCGACCCCGACCTGGACTGACCGCCGGGCGGCGCCGCGGGCCTGAGGGTGCTGCGGGCTGTCTATCATTGCCGGATGCCCGCACGCCCCCGCCCCCTGTCGCGGCGGTGGAGCGCCCTCCCGGAACTCGTGCGCGATGCGCCGCCCCGTGTCCTGCTGATCGTCGGGGCGGTCGTCGTCGTCCTGGGCGTCCTCATCGTCACGCGCCCGCTCACCTCGATCGCGCTGCTGGGGATCTACGTCGGAGTGAGCGCGATCGTGACGGGCGTGGTCGAGATCGCCGGCCGGCCGGCCGGGGTGTGGCCGCGCATCGTGGCGGGCGCGTGGATCCTCGCCGGTCTGGCGGTGCTCGTCTGGCTCGGCCGCAGTCTCGAGCTCCTTCCCGCCGTCCTGGCGGTTCTGCTGATCATCGGCGGACTCGCCTCGATCGGCGGCGTCCTGCGTCCGGGACCGGCGAGCGTCCGGATCCTGCGTGGAGCGTGGGGCATCGCCCAGTTGGCCTTCGGCGTGCTGTCCTTCACATGGCCCGACGTCACGGTGCTCGTGCTGGCGGTGATCTTCGGTCTGCGCACGGTCGTGTTCGGCCTCGGCATCCTGGTGCGTGGGGCGCGTGGCATCCGTCGTCCGCGTCCGACGGAGGCCGGAGGGGATGCCGCGCGCCGGGCACGCCGCCGACTCTCGCGGTCGCGCTGGGCGGCCGCGGGTCGGTACGCGCTGTCGCTCGTGCTGGTGGCTACCGCCGCCGGCGGGTGGTTCCTCAACGACTGGCTGCAGGACGGCGCGCCCGTCGTCGACGCGTTCTACGACCCGCCCGCCGAGCTCCCGTCGGGTCACGGGCGGCTGATCCGCTCCGATTCGTACCTCGGCCGGGCCCCCGAGAACGGCGACGCCACTCGCATCCTGTACACCACCCGCGACGCCGTCGACCGCCCCGCGGTGGCGAGCGCGCTCGTGATCGTGCCGAAGGATCCGCCGCCCGGCCCGCGGCCGGTCATCGTGTGGAACCACGGGACCACCGGAGTCGCGCAGGGGTGCGCGCCGAGTCTGCGCGACGCGTCGGCCACCCGGTGGTCGATCCCGGCTCTGGAACAGGCGCTGAAGGCGGGGTGGGTCGTCGTGGCCTCCGACTTCTCCGGCCAAGGCGCACCCGGCGCCTACCCGTACCTCATCGGTGAGGGCGAGGCCCGGTCGTCGCTGGACGCGGTGCTGGCCACGGGCGAACTGCGCACCGATCTCGTGCTGTCACCCGACACGGTCGTGTGGGGGCATTCGCAGGGCGGGCACGCGGCGCTGTGGACCACCGCCATCGCCCCCGAGTACGCGCCCGGCGTCGACGTGCTCGGCACTGCCGTGGTCGCCCCGGTGGCCGACCCGCCGGCGCTCGCGCGCGAACTCCTGTCGGGCCCGCCCAACGCGATGCTCTCGGTGCTGACCTCGTGGGTGCTCGTGCCGTACTCCGAGACCTATCCCGACGTGAATCTCGACGACTACATCGCCGAGGGATCGCGTTCGATCGTGCTCGAGATGACGCAGCGCTGCCCGAGCGAGCCCGGAGTCGTGGTCTCGGTGCTCACCGCCCTCGGTGTCTCGGAGGACCGCCCCCTCTACTCCGCCGACCTCACCGACGGCGCGCTCGGACGCCGCCTCGCCGAGAACGCGATCACCCAGCCCCTGGGCACCCCGATGCTCGTCGCGTGGGGCGCCGACGACGAAGTGATCCCCCCGCGCCTCCAGCGCGAGTACGTCGACACGTTGTGCGCCGAGGGGCAGCCGGTCCGGTGGGCGACGTACGCCGGATACGACCACTTGCGCCCGATCCTGCCGAAGTCCCGGTTCCTCCCCGTGCTGTACGACTGGACCAAGGGACTCATCGAGCGGCGCGCACAGGTCGTGGACGGGTGCGGTCTGCGCTGACCGACCAGCGGACCCGTGGCGTGTGCGGCGTCAGGGTGACGATCTCGTGTCGATCCCGTTGCCTCTTGGCGCTCGCCGTCCGTTCTCATTACGGTCGAACCGTGCCCGACAACACCGCTTCCCCGTCCGAGCTCCGCCCGACCCACCCGCTCGCGCTGGCGCCCGTCGCCGCACCCGCGGCGTCGGTCGACGGCTTCGTGCGTCGTTTCCTGCAGAACCTGAACTTCGACCAGGGGGTGGCGCTGTCGGCATCCGATGACAACGACCGCTACTTGGCGCTGGCCGGGACCGTTCGCGACTACCTCATGGCGCGCTGGCTCGACGACCAGGCGCAGCAGGCGCGACAGCAGTCCAAGACCGTCTGCTACCTCTCGGCCGAGTACCTGCTGGGACGTCAGCTCGACAACAATCTGCTCGCGGCGCGCTTGACCGATATCGCCACCGAGGCTCTCGCGCAGTGCGGCATCGACATCGAGGATCTGCGCGCTCTCGAGATCGAGCCGGGCCTGGGCAACGGCGGCCTCGGACGTCTCGCGGCGTGCTTCATCGACTCGCTCGCCACCATGAGCATCCCCACCATCGGGTACGGCATCCGCTACGAGTACGGCATCTTCCGCCAGGCCTTCGCCGACGGACAGCAGATCGAACAGCCCGACGCGTGGCTGCGACTGGGATCGCCGTGGGACTTCCCGCACCCCGAGGCGGCGCAGACGATCTCGTTCGGCGGGCGCACCGAGACTTATGTCGACGAGGGTGTCGAGCGCTCGCGCTGGGTTCCGGACTGGAACGTCCTGGCGGTGCCGTACAACATGATGGTCCCCGGCTACCACAACGGGCGGGTCAACACCCTGCGCCTGTGGCGCGCCGTGGCCACCAACGCGTTCGACCTGCACACGTTCAACTCCGGCGACTACGTCGAGTCGGTGCGCGCGCAGACCTTCGCCGAGAACATCTCCAAGGTGCTCTACCCCGAGGACTCCACCCCGCAGGGCAAGGAGCTGCGGCTGCAGCAGCAGTACTTCTTCGTCGCGGCCTCGATCGCGGACTTCATCGAGCACGTCCTGCCCGAGGGCTTCGACCTCGACACGCTCCCCGAGCGCGTGATCTTCCAGCTCAACGACACCCACCCCGTCATCGGGGTGCCCGAGCTCATGCGCGTGCTCGTCGACGAGAAGCACATGGAGTGGGATGCCGCGTGGGCCATCACCCAGAAGTGCTTCGCCTACACGTGCCACACGCTGCTGCCCGAGGCGCTGGAGGTCTGGTCGGTCGACCTGCTCGGACGACTGCTGCCGCGCCACCTCGAGATCATCTACCGCATCAACGACGATTTCCTCCTCGCGGTGCGCGAGCGGTTCGGCGACGACGAGATGCTCATCCGGGACATGTCCATCATCGGCGAGCACCCCTTCCGTTCGGTGCGGATGGCCTACCTCGCCACCGTCGCCGGATCCAAGGTGAACGGCGTCGCCGAACTGCACTCGCAGCTGCTGCGCGACAACGTGCTGAAGGACTTCGCGCAGATGTGGCCGGAGAAGTTCACCAACGTCACCAACGGCGTCACGCCGCGGCGCTTCCTGCGCCTGGCCAACCCCGACCTCTCGGAGCTCATCACCGAGACGCTCGGGGCCGGATGGACCGTCGACCTCGAGCGGCTGCGCGGGCTCGAGGCGTTCGCCGACGACCCCGAGTTCCGCGATCGCTTCGCCGCGGTGAAGGCGGCCAACAAACGGCGCCTGGGTCGCGTGCTCTCGGCGCGCGACGGGATGACGATCGACGATGGGCACCTGCTCGACGTGATGATCAAGCGTCTGCACGAGTACAAGCGTCAGACGCTGAAGGTCCTGCACATCGTGAGCGCCTACGACGGCATCGTCTCCGGTCGCGTGCCGATCGAGCAGGTGCAGCCGCGGACGTTCCTGTTCGGCGCCAAGGCGGCGCCTGGGTACGCGATGGCCAAGCACATCATCCACCTCATCAACGCCGTCGGAGAGGTCGTCAACGCCGATCCGCGCGTGCAGGGCCGCCTGAGGGTGCTGTACCCGGCCAACTACAACGTGACGCTGGCCGAGAGCATCATCCCGGCCGCCGACCTGTCCGAGCAGATCTCGCTCGCGGGCAAGGAGGCCTCGGGCACCGGCAACATGAAGCTCGCCCTCAACGGCGCCCTGACGATCGGCACCGACGACGGCGCGAACGTCGAGATCCGCCAGCTCGTCGGAGACGACAACTTCTTCCTCTTCGGCATGAGCGAGCCCGAGGTCGAAGCGCTGTGGGCCGAGGGCTACCGTCCCGCGGACTTCTACCACCGCGACGAGCGCTTGCGCGCGGCTCTCGACCTCATCGCCTCGGGGGCGTTCTCGGGCGGCGACCGTTCGGTGTTCGAACCGCTCGTGTCGAACCTGCTGTACGACGACCGTTTCATGGCGCTCGCCGACTTCGGCTCGTACGTCGACGCGCAGGAGCGGGTCGACGCCGCGTACGCCGACCAGGACGGCTGGGTGCGCTCGGCGATCCTCAACGTCGCCCGCAGCGGCTTCTTCTCGTCCGACCGCTCGATGCGCGACTACCTCGACCGCATCTGGCACGCGACGCCCGTCAACTGAGCAGAGACGGATGCCACGACCCCGGTGTCGTGGCATCCGTCCCGCTCTGGCAGGAAGACGCCGAAGGCTGACCGGCGGGCGCCCGTTCGCGGCGCCGGCGCACGCGAGAGTGGGGGAGCGGCCCCGTCCGCCCGCCCGAAGGAGCCCTGCCATGCGCCTGTCCGACGTCTCGGCCCCCGACACCGTCGCCGCTCGCGGCGCTCTCGCGCTGGCGCAGCAGTACCAGTCGCCCGCGATCACCGCCCACGCCCTGCGCTCGTGGCTGTGGGCCGAGGCGTTCGCGCGCGTGGACGGGATCTCGGGCATCGATCACGAGCTGCTCTACGTCGCCGCGGTGCTGCACGATATCGGCACGGTGACGGAGTTCGACAACCACACGCTGTCGTACGAGCACGCCGGCGGTCACGTCGGCATCGCCCTCACCGCGGGGGCGGGGTGGGAGCCAGCGCGGCGGGAGCGCGTGCTCGAGGTCATCGTGCGCCACAACTGCCCGCGGGTGGACCGGGCGCTGGACCCCGAGGGGTACCTGCTCGAAACCGCGACCGCGCTGGACATCTCCGGTGCCCGGCCCGACGCGCTGCCGTCGACGTTCGTGCGCGAGGTCCTCGAGGTGTATCCGCGGGGCGCGCTCGCGGCGGAGTTCGGCGCCTGCGTCGCGGACCAGGCGGCGCGCAAGCCCGACACGGCTGCGCGGCGGCTCGTCGACGGGGGAGTGCAGGCCAAGCTCGCCGCGAATCCCCTCGAGCACGTCTGACGCCGATCGGAACCGCTCCGCGGGTCGCGAGGGATGCGGCATCCCGGGTATCGTAGGAGGGTTGTCGGTACCGGTTGTGCCGACGAGAGCTGAATACGGAGGATCCCGATGGACATCGATCTTGCACTCCTGAAGACGATCGAACGCGAGAAGGAGATCCCCTTCGACGAACTCGCGCGCATCATCGAGCAGGCGATCCTCACCGCCTACGCCAAGCACATCTCGCCCAGCGGCGAGATCCCCGCCGGAGCGCGCGCCGAGCTCGACCGCAAGACCGGCCACGTCGGCATCTTCACGCCCGTCCTCGATGACGAGGATGTCGTGATCGGCGAGGAGGAGCAGGCTCCCGACGACTTCGGCCGCATCGCCGCCTTCGCCGCGAAGCAGGTCATCAGCCAGCGTCTGCGCGACATCGCCGACGACGCGGTGCTGGGCGAGTTCCGCGGAAAAGAGGGCGACATCGTCGCCGGTGTCGTGCAGCAGGGCCCGAACCCTCGCATGGTGCACGTCGACCTCGGCACGGTCGAGGCGATCCTCCCGCCCGAGGAGCAGGTCCCGGGCGAGACCTACGCGCACGGTTCGCGTCTGCGCGTCTACGTGACGTCGGTGTCCAAGGGCAACAAGGGCCCCCAGATCACCGTGTCGCGCACGCACCCCGGTCTGGTGCGCAAGCTCTTCGCGCTCGAGGTCCCCGAGATCGCCGCCGGGCTCGTCGAGATCGTGTCCCTCGCGCGCGAGGCCGGCCACCGGTCCAAGATCGCCGTCAAGGCCAACGACCCGACCGTCAACGCCAAGGGCGCCTGCATCGGCGAGCTCGGGCGCCGCGTCCGTGCCGTGACCGAGGAGCTCGCCGGCGAGAAGATCGACATCATCGACTACGACGCCGAGCTGCCGAAGTTCGTCGCCAACGCGCTGTCGCCGGCCAAGGTCACCTCCAGCTTCGTGCTGGACGCCTCCACCAAGGCCGTCCGCGCCCTCGTGCCCGACTACCAGCTGTCGCTGGCGATCGGCAAGGAAGGGCAGAACGCCCGCCTGGCCGCCAAACTCACCGGGGCGAAGATCGACATCCAGCCCGACAGCATCCTCGAAGACAACTGAGCGTCCGATCGCCCGGACGACGGCGAGGTGTACGATGGAACCAGTACGAACGTGCGTCGGATGCCGCGCACGTGCCCCTCGATCCTCGCTTCTGCGTGTGGTCGCGGAGGGATCGGTCCTCGTCAGAGACGAGCGGGCGGTTCTGCCGGGACGGGGTGCGTGGGTGCATGAGACGGACGCGTGCGTCGGGAAAGCTCTCGCACGCCGCGCCTTCGTACGAGCATTGCGTGTGTCAGGCCCGCTTGACACGCAGACCTTCGAATCAACCCTCCAGCGAAACGGCTGAACGGCTATGGACACGAAGTGAACGGCTCGAAATGAGACCCGTCCGCAACTAACGGTCTGCCCTGTCCGGGGTAGGCCCTGAGACAGGAGAATTGTGGCAAAACCACGCGTGCACGAGATCGCTTCCGAGCTCGGCGTCGACAGCAAGGTCGCGCTTGCGAAGCTGAAGGAGCTCGGCGAGTTCGTCAAGAGCCCCTCATCCACCATCGAGCCCCCCGTGGCCCGGAAGCTCCGTGCCGCCCTTGCGGCCGAGGGTTCTTCCGGTTCGTCGGATGCCAAGCCCGCCGCAGCGTCGGCGCGCCCGGCTTCGGGTGCTCGTCCCGGTCCCGCGCGCCCCGCGGCGACCCCCGGCGCCCGTCCTTCGGGCCCCACCCCCGGCCCCGCCAAGCCCGCCGCCCCCGCGGCCGCCCCGGCTCCGGCCGAGGCTGCTCCCGCGGCATCCGCTCCCGCGGCATCCCCGTCGGCCAGCCCGGCCCCCGCCCCCGCGGCCAAGCCCGGCAACGCCGGTGGCACGCCGGCGGCACCCACCCCCGGTGCCGGAGCCCCCAAGCCCGGCCCGAGCGCGCCCCCGCGTCCGGGTGGAGCACGTCCCGGCAACAACCCCTTCGCTTCGGCGCAGGGCATGGGCCAGCGTCCCGCCGGCCCGCGTCCGGGTAACAACCCCTTCGCTTCGGCTCAGGGTATGGGCCAGCGCCCGACCCCCGGTAACATCCCGCGTCCCCAGGCTCCGCGTCCCGGCGCCCCGCGTCCCGGTGCCCCGCGCCCCGGTGGTGCCGGTCGTCCCGGTGGCGGCGGTCGTCCCGGTGCTCCGTTCCAGCAGCGTCCCGGCGGCCCCGGTCGTCCCGGCGGTGCCGGTGGCGGGTTCCAGCGCCCCGGTGGCGGTGCTCCCGGTGGCGGTTTCGCCGGTCGTCCCGGTGGTGGCGGCGGCCGTGGCCGCGGTCCCGGCGGGGGCACCGCGGGTGCCTTCGGTAAGGGCGGCGGCAAGTCCAAGCAGCGTAAGTCGCGTCGGGCGAAGCGGCAGGAATTCGAGATGCGGTCGGCGCCGGTCGTCGGCGGCGTCAACGTCTCGAAGGGCAACGGCGAGATCATCCGCCTGCGTCGCGGTGCCTCCATCGCCGACTTCGCGGACAAGCTCGAGGCGCTGCGCGGCTACACCGTGCAGCCCGGCACGCTCGTGACCATCCTGTTCAACCTGGGCGAGATGGCCACCGCGACCGAGTCGCTCGACGAGGCCACCTTCGAGGTCCTCGGCGCCGAACTCGGCTACAAGATCCAGATGGTCTCGCCCGAGGACGAAGACAAAGAGCTCCTCGAGGGCTTCGGTCTCGACCTCGACGCCGAGCTGGAGGCCGAGAGCGAGGACGACCTCGAGATCCGTCCTCCCGTGGTCACCGTCATGGGCCACGTCGACCACGGTAAGACGCGACTGCTCGACGCCATCCGCCAGACGAACGTCGTGGCGGGCGAGGCCGGTGGCATCACGCAGCACATCGGTGCGTACCAGATCTGGACCGAGCACGAGGGCATCGAGCGCGCGATCACCTTCATCGACACCCCGGGTCACGAGGCGTTCACCGCCATGCGTGCCCGTGGTGCGCAGGTGACCGACATCGCGATCCTCGTGGTCGCCGCCGACGACGGCATCATGCCCCAGACGGTGGAGGCCCTGAACCACGCCCAGGCGGCCAATGTGCCGATCGTGGTCGCGGTCAACAAGGTCGACAAGCCGGATGCCAACCCCGCCAAGGTGCGCCAGCAGCTCACCGAGTACGGTCTGGTCGCCGAGGAGTACGGCGGCGACGTCATGTTCGTCGACGTCTCGGCCCGCCAGGGCACGAACATCCAGGAGCTCCTGGACGCCGTGCTGCTGACGGCCGACGCCGGTCTCGACCTGACGGCCAACCCGAACAAGGCTGCCCGCGGTGTCGCGATCGAGGCGAAGCTCGACAAGGGTCGCGGTTCGGTCGCCACGGTGCTGATCCAGTCGGGAACGCTCCGCGTCGGCGATGCGATCGTGGCCGGTACGGCCTACGGCCGCGTCCGCGCGATGATGGACGAGAACGGCGACGCGGTCGACGAGGCCTACCCCTCGCGTCCCGTCCAGGTGCAGGGCCTCAACTCGGTCCCGCGTGCCGGCGACGTCTTCATCGTCACCGAGGAAGACCGCACCGCGCGCCAGATCGCCGAGAAGCGCGAAGCCGCCGAGCGCAACGCCCAGCTGGCCAAGGCCCGCAAGCGCATCTCGCTCGAGGACTTCACCCGTGCTCTCGAAGAGGGCAAGGTCGAGTCGCTCAACCTCATCATCAAGGGTGACGTGTCGGGTGCCGTCGAGGCGCTCGAGGAGTCGCTGCTCAAGATCGAGGTCGATGACAGCGTCCAGCTGCGCATCATCCACCGCGGTGTGGGTGCGATCACCGAGTCGGACATCAACCTGGCCACGATCGACAACGCGATCGTGATCGGCTTCAACGTCCGCCCCGACACCAAGGCCCGCGAGCGTGCCGCCCGCGAGGGTGTGGACGTCCGGTTCTACTCGGTCATCTACAACGCGATCGACGACGTCGAGCAGTCGCTCAAGGGCCTGCTCAAGCCGGAGTTCGAAGAGGTCCAGTCGGGTGTCGCCGAGATCCGCGAGGTGTTCCGCTCCTCGAAGTTCGGCAACATCGCCGGTGTCATCGTGCGGTCGGGAACGATCACGCGCAACGCCAAGGCCCGCGTCATCCGCGACGGTGTCGTGCTGGCCGACGGCCTGGCCATCGAGTCGCTGCGCCGCTTCAAGGACGACGTCACCGAGGTCCGCACGGACTTCGAGGCGGGTATCGGCCTGGGCAAGTTCAACGACATCCAGATCGGCGACGAGATCGAGACCACCGAAATGGTCGAGAAGCCTCGAGGCTGATCCGTCGTGCGGGGGTCGCGTCTTCGGGCGCGGCCCCCGCTCCGTCTTCCGGAGAAAGGGAACGAAAGTGGCAGGGGAACGACAGGCCCGAGTGGCCGACCGCATCCGCGTGGTTCTCGCGGAGCGTCTCGAGAAGGGGCTGCGCGACCCGCGGCTCGGTTTCGTGACGATCACCGACGTGCGCGTCACGGGTGATCTGCAGCACGCATCGGTGTTCTACACCGTCATGGGCGACGAGGCGCACCGCGCCGACACCGCCGCCGCGCTGAAGTCCGCGACCGGCATGCTGCGCAGCGAGGTGGGCAAGAACCTCAACACGCGCCTCACACCGTCGCTGGAGTTCATCCTCGACGCCATCCCCGAGAACGCCGATCACATCTCGGCGCTGCTGCGCGAAGCGCGCGAGCGCGACGAGTCGGTGGCCGGTCTCGCCGCGGGCGCCGCATACGCCGGCGAGGCGGACCCGTACGTCAAGCCGCGCGAGTTCGACGAGGACGACGCCGATGAGGACGAAGACGACACCGACGACACCGACGAGGTGGACGCGCGCGCCTGACGTCCGCGATCGACACGGTCGGATGCCACCCCCTCGGGCGGCATCCGGCCGTTCGTCTTCCCGCGAGGGTCAGGGGTGCGCCGGTCTCCGTCGCGCGGGGGAGGCGCCGGCATCCGGTCCTTCCTAGGGTCGAGGTATGCACAGCTCGTCTCGCCCCGACTGGCCCGCCGTCCTCGTCTTCGCCGTGACCTCGGTCGCGCTGTCGTGGCTGATCGCCCTGCCCGTGTGGCTGCGCGGCCAAGGCCTGGCCGACCCGTTCCTCGGTCTCACCGCCGCGGCGATGATGGTCACCCCGGGACTCGGGGTGCTGGCGGCGCTGGCGGTCCAGCGTCGGACCCTCGGTCGCCGCGGGGCACGGGCGGTGTTGCGCGAACTCGGCATGTGGCCGCTGCGACCGGCCGCGCGAACCGTGTGGACGTGCGTGGCGGTCATCTTCGCCGCGCCGATCCTCGTGGCCGTCGGACTCGCTGTCGTCGGGGTGCTCGGAGTCGCGAGCTTCGACATCGTGACCTTCTCGGGATTCCGGCAGCTGCTGGAGGCCTCGGTCCCCGCCGGCACGCCGCTGCCGCCGGTCGAACTGCTCGTCGGCGTGCAGCTCGCGATGATCCCGGTGGGCGCGGTCATCAACGCCCCGTTCGCGTTCGGCGAGGAGCTCGGCTGGCGCGGGTTCCTGCTCCCCGCGCTGCGCCCCCTCGGCGTCTGGCCGGCGCTGCTGATCTCGGGCGCGTTCTGGGGGTTCTGGCACAGCCCGCTGATCCTGCTCGGCTACAACTTCCTGGAGCCGAACGTGCTCGGGGTGGTGCTGATGATCGGTGCCTGCACCCTGTTCGGCATCCTGCTCGGATGGACGCGGCTGCGCACCGCGTCGGTCTGGCCGGCGGTGTTCGCCCACGGGGCGTTCAACGCCTCGGCGGGGCTGGGGACGCTCGTCGTCGCGGCCGATTCGCCGACGCCGTCGCCGGTGGTCGCGGGACCCCTCGGGCTCATCATGTGGGGCGTGTTCGCCGTCGTGATCGCGGTGCTCGCTCTGACCGGGCAGTTCCGCGCCGACCGGGTGAACGCCACGCTCGGCCCCGATCCGGTGCGCCCCGCCCCGGCCCCGGCCCCGACCGCCTGATGCGGAACGGCGGCCGGTGTCGCGTCAGCGGGGCAGGAAGAGCAGTGCCTCGGCGGCCTCGGCCAGGCCGTCGGCGATGAGCGAATCGATCGCGCGGTCGCGCTGCACGGGGTCGGGCCACTCGGCGATCACCGCGTCCAGGGGCACGGCGGCGGGTGCTGCCTCGCGCAGCACCTTCATGACCGCTCCGCGCGCCTGACGATCGCTGCCCTCGTACTTCGCTGGGCGACGGCGACGATCCTCGGATGCCGGATACCCGGCGTTCCGCCACGCGCACTGCGCCGAGAGCGGGCACACGTCGCACTTCGGCGATCGGGCGGTGCACACGATCGCGCCGAGTTCCATCGCGGCGGCGTTCACGATCGCGGCGGCGGTGAGGTCGGCCGGGAGCTCGGCATCCATGCGGGCGAGGTCGGCCTTGCCCGGAGGGCCGGGCTGCGCGACGCCGTCGACGACGCGCGCGAGCACCCGGCGGGTGTTGGTGTCGACGACCGGATGCCGATCCCCGTAGGCGAAGACCGCGACGGCGCGCGCGGTGTAGTCGCCGATCCCGGTGAGGGCGAGCAGCGCCTCGACGTCGCGCGGCACGACTCCGTCGTGACGATCGCGGATCTCGACCGCCGCCCGGTGCAGCCAGAGCGCGCGGCGCGGATAGCCGAGGTTCGCCCACTGGGTCACGGCCTCGGCCGGGGCGGCCGCGGCGAGGGCGGCCGGCGTCGGCCAGCGGTCGAGCCACGCCTCCAGGTGCGGGATCACGCGATTCACGGGCGTCTGCTGCAGCATGAATTCGCTCACGAGCGTTCCCCACGCCCCGAACCCGGCGCGGCGCCAGGGGAGGTCCCGCGCGGTGTCGCGATACCACGCGATGAGCGGCGCGGCGAGTGCTGGCATCCCTCCAGCGTAGATCGAGAGTCGGCGTGTCCGGCGCCCGGCCTAGGCTGGAGGCATGTCGCTCGAGTCCCTCCACCGCAGCCTCCGCGACGAGGTGCGTCAGAACTCCCGTTCCGGCCGGGTCGTCGTCGCCGTCGACGCGCTGGATGCCGAGGCGGCCACCGCGTTCGCCGAGGGGTTCGCCGCGGCGCTCGGGGCGGACGGCACCCCCGTGTTCCGCGCCTCCCTGGGCGAGGTCGCTCCCGACCGGGCCGAGGCGGTGCGCGCGGAGCTGGTCGCACCGTTCCGGGCGGGTGAGCCGTTCCCGCCCGTCGGCGTCGAGGCGGCACCCGCGGACGCCGTGCTCGTCGTCGACGGAGCGTTCCTCCTGGACTCCGCGTTGCGCGGCATGTGGCACTGGTCGGTGTGGCTCGAGTCCTCGCCGCCGATCGGGGCACCCGCACCCGAGCGGAGCGACGCGCAGAAGCACTACCTCGCGGCGACGCGCCCGCGCGCGACGGCCTCGGCCATCGTCGAGAACTCGAATCCCGCCGACCCCGTGCGCGTGTTCGGCGACTTCTGCTGATGGCGCGCGCCGGAATTCTCCTGGTCGACAAGCCCGGAGGCCTCACCAGCCATGACGTCGTCGCGCGGGCCCGCCGCGCCCTCGGCACTCGCAAGATCGGGCACGCGGGCACTCTCGACCCGATGGCGACGGGGCTGCTCGTGCTCGGTGTCGAGGGTGCGACGCGCCTGCTCACCTTCATCGTCGGGGCCGACAAGACCTACGAGGCGACGATCCTGCTCGGGATCGAAACCGACAGCGACGACGCCGACGGCGAAGAGACGGCTCGAGCGGACGCCGCCGATGTCGCGGCGGTGACCGATGCGGCGATCGCGGCGGGCATCGCCGACCTCACGGGAGAGATCGACCAGGTGCCCAGCACCGTGTCGGCCATCAAGGTCGCGGGCCGCCGGGCGTACGACCTGGCGCGTGCCGGCGAGACCGTCGAGCTGAAGGCCCGACGCGTGACGGTGTCGCGCTTCGACGTGCGTGCCATCCGTCGGGACGCGGCGACGATCGCCCTCGACGTCGTCGTCGACTGCACCAGCGGCACCTACATCCGCGCCCTCGCCCGCGACCTGGGCCGAGCCCTCGGCGTCGGCGGACACCTCACGGCTCTGCGTCGCACGCGGATCGGTTCCTTCGACGTGGCGTCCGCGGCATCCGTCGACGACATCGCCGACGACGCCCTCGTCGACCCGGCCATCGCTGCGGCCACGGTCGTCGGAGGTCTGGCCGTCGGCGACGACGACGCGCGCGATCTCCGCCACGGCAAGCGCATCGACGGCGGCGGCCGCCTCACGGGGGAGCGGGCTGCGGCGATCGATCCGGGTGGGCGCCTGGTGGGCATCGTCGAGCGGCGGGGGAGCCAGCTCAAGAGCGTCATGAACATGCCCGAGGAGGCCGCGCGATGATCCTGTGGTTCACGCTCACGCAAGTGGGGGTCGCGGTTCTCGCGGGCCTCGTCGCGATCGCGGCGGGGCTGGCGGGACGTCGTCCCTCCGACCTCACCGTCGGGGCGCTCGCCCTCATCGAACTGCTGCTCATCGTGCAGATCGTCGTCGCCATCGTGTCGCCGTTCGCCGGCAACCCGGCCTCGGGCAGTCTGCTGGAGTACTGGACGTACCTCGTCTCGGCCGCACTGCTCCCGCCGGCCGGCGCCGCGTGGGCGCTCATCGAGCGCAGCCGCTGGAGCACCGTGATCATGGGGGTCGCGGCTCTCGCGGTGGCCGTCATGGTGTGGCGCATGCACGTGATCTGGACGGTGCAGGTCGCCTGACCCGGGCGCCGAACCGACGGCGAGCTGCGGTGCCGACCGAACTAGACTCGGAAGGTCATGGCATCCACCACTCCCGCCCGCACCCGCGGAATGACCGGCATCGGCCGGGTCCTCGTGATCGTCTACGGCATCATGGCGCTCGCTGCCACGGGGCGCTCGTTCGTACAGATCGTCCGCGAGTTCGACGAAGCGCCGGTGGCTTATGCCCTGTCGGCGCTCGCGGCGGTCGTCTACATCCTCGCGACCCTCGCGCTGATCTTCTCGGCCCGCCCGGCCTGGTACCGGGTCGCCTGGGTGGCGATCGGCTTCGAGTTGATCGGCGTGATCGTCGTGGGCACTCTCAGTCTCGTCCTGCCCGCGCTGTTCCAGCACCCGACGGTGTGGTCGGTGTACGGCATCGGCTACGTGTTCATCCCGCTCGTACTGCCGTTCCTGGGCCTGTGGTGGCTCGTGCGGCACCGTCGGACGGCGTCGTGATCGTCTTCCGCAACCCCGAAGAGGTGCCCGCCGGGTTCGGGCCGTCGGTCGTGGCGATCGGCAAGTTCGACGGCGTCCACACCGGCCACCGTGCGGTGATCGATCGCGCGCGCGTCGAGGCCTCCGACGGGGCGAAGGTCGTCGCAGTCACCTTCGACCGCAACCCCCTCCGCGTGCTGCGGCCCGACACCTGCCCGCCGGATGTCATCGGCCCGCACCAGAAGCTCGAGCTGCTCGATCGCGCGGGAGTGGATGCCACCCTGCTGCTGACCTTCGACGAGGCGCTCGCCGCGCTCCCCGCCGATGTGTTCGTGCGCCGCGTCCTGGTCGACGCGCTCTCGGCACGGACCGTTCTGGTCGGACGCGACTTCCGGTTCGGCGCGGGGGGTGCGGGCGATCCCGACCTGCTCGTCCGGATGGGCGAGGCGCACGGTTTCCGTGTCGACGTCGTCGACGATGTCCGCGCCGTCCATGCCGATCGTCGGGTGTCCTCGACGTGGATCCGCGAGGCCTTGGCCGCCGGTGACATCGCGACCGCCGCGCGCCTGCTCGGTCGGTCGCCGTCCGTGTGGGGCGAAGTGGTGCACGGCCTCAAGCGCGGGCGCGAGCTCGGCTATCCGACGGCCAACCTGTCACCCGACCTCGAGGGGTTCGTGCCCGCCGACGGGGTCTACGCCGGCTGGCTGATCGACATCGAGGGCACACGCCGCACCAGTTACCCCGCGGCGATCAGCATCGGGACGAACCCCACGTTCGACGACGTGCACGCCCGCCAGGTCGAGGTGTACGTGCTCGACGAGACCGATCTCGACCTCTACGGGCATCACGTCGAAGTGCGCTTCGTCGAGCGCGTGCGCGGCATGACGGCGTTCGACGGTGTCGACGCGCTGCTGGTGCAGATGGCCGACGACGTCGAGCGCGTGCGCCGCATCCTGCGCTGACGCTGTCGTCGGGTGCGCGGCAGCGCGACCGCCTCAGTCCTGACGCGACAGGTGATTGCGGATGCCGCAGAACGACGTCGCGGCACCGAGCACCATCAGTACGGCGGTGAAGATCGCCGCGCGGTGGAACCCGTCGAGGTCGAGCGCCCCGCCGGCGATCGCGGACACCGCAGCGATCGCGAGGAGGCCCGCGACGCGCGATACGGCGTTGTTGACCGCCGACGCGATGCCCGAGCGCTCCGCGTCGATCGCGCCGAGGACCGCGGCCGTCAGGGGCGACACCGTCGCCGTCAGACCGAGGCCGAACACGACGACCCCCGGGAGCACTTGCGTCCAGTAGTCGAACTCGGGGCGCACCGTCAGCAGCAACAGCGCGCCGATCGCCATGATCGCCGGCCCGAGCGTCATGAACAGGCGCGGCCCCAGCCGACCCGACAACGCCCCCATGCGCGAGCTCAGCGCGATCATGAGCAGAGTGCTGGGCAGCGACGCGAGTCCCGCGAGCGTCGCCGGCAGCCCCGCGCCCTGCTGCAGGTAGACGCTGAGGACGAAACCGTTCAGCGACAGCGCCGCGTAGACGAACATCGTCGTGAGGTTGCCGGTCCAGAAGTTGCGGGAGCGGAAGAGGTCCAGAGGCATCATCGGCTCGCGGGCGACGCGCTGACGCACGAGGAATCCGGCGAACGACAGCACGCCCAGCACGCCCGGAGCCCAGATGACCGGCGAGGACCAGCCGAGGTTCGGCTGCTCGATGAGCGCGAACACGACGCCTCCGAGGCCCGTCGCGCACAGGACCGCTCCGAGGATGTCGACGTGCGCCCCCGGCCGCCGGTGGTCGGTACGGCCCCGCCGGGCGAGCAGCCAGAGAGTCAGGCCGATCGGCAGGACGTTGACGAGGAAGACCAGGCGCCACGACAGCGTGTCCACGAAGACGCCGCCGATGAGGGGCCCCGCGATCATGGCGACGGTGGTCGCGCCCGTCCAGATGCCGATCGCGCGGGCCTGCGACGCGCCGCGGAAGGTGGAGGTGATCAGGGCGAGGGAACTCGGCACGAGCAGGGCGCCCGCGACGCCCTGCAGCGCCCGCGCGACGATGAGGAACTCGGCCGTGGGGGCCGCGGCGATCGCGACCGAGGTGATCCCGAAGCCGACGAGACCGATCCGCAGGACGAGGGTCCGACCGAGGACGTCGCTCAAAGAGCCCGCGACGAGGATGAACGCCCCGAGCGTCACGAGATACGCGTCGACGACCCACTGCTGCGTCGAGAGACCGCCACCGAGATCCCGTGAGATCGCGGGAAGCGCGACGGTGACGACCGTGCCGTCGAGGAAGGACACGAAGGATGCCAGTACCGCGACCGTCAGGACCACGCGCTGGTCCCGCGACATCGGTTCGGCCATGGGCCCAGCGTAGGTGTCCATGATCGCGGGCGGGTCGGTGAGGGTGCGACCGGCCCGGGACGCGCTAGAATAGGGGCGACCCCGTCACCCGCCTCCTCGCGAGCCGTTCCGGTGAAGACGCGTTGCGGGTCGCTGGCACTGCCGCTTCGGCGGGAGGCCGTGCGGCATTCTCCGGGGTCACTGATCCACCGGCGTCACGCCGGACGTCCCGGACCGATCCGGACGACACGCTCAGGAGGAGCATGCCGACCACGGCAACCGCAGCCCGTAGCTCGAGCCAACGGCGCCGCAAGACCTCGTCATCCCGTCGCGACGACGAGGCACCCGTCATCCCCATCCTCGCCCGGAAGGTTCGCGAGGTCGAAGCCAAAGCTCAGCGCGGAAAGCTCGGCCCCACCAACCGGGTGAAGTTTCAGGTGATCGCTTTCCTGGTGCGCGAAGAGCGCGCGCGGGTGAAGGCCGACACCGAGATCACCGACGGCGCCCGGGCCGAGCTGCTCAAGCGTCTCGACGGGGTAGCCACGATCCTGGCCAAGACCGCCGCACGCGACACGTCGCTCATCCAGCTGCTCGAGGTCGATCAGGCCACGTCGCCGGTCGCACGACGCATGCGCCGCGACTGGCTGCTGGAGTCCGGTGCCGAGCTCGCGCCCGACGAGCTCATCATCACCGACACCGCCCCCGCCGCCACGCCGGTGGTCCCCGCGGCGCTCGCCGAGAAGCAGGTCATCCCGCCCTCGATCGAGGCGCGGCAGATGGCCAACCCCTTCCTCCCGCCCGACCTCACCCCGCGTGCCACGGGTGACGCACCGCGCCGCCGCCTCGACGGGTGGGAGCTCATGGGCCCGCTCTACAAAGCGTTCGAGACCGGGGCCGGGGGATCGGCGGCGAGCATGGAGCTTCCGCCCGTGCCCGAGTTCGACCGCCTCTCGCCGCGCGGGCTCGAGGTCATGCCGCACCAGTCCCGGTTCCTCGAGGCCGTGCGCCTGGGCCACCGCTCGTTCCTGCTGGCCGACGAGCCGGGCCTGGGCAAGACCGCCGAGTCGGTGCTCGCCGCCTCCGTCGCCGAGGCCTACCCGCTGCTGGTGGTCGTGCCCAACGTCGTGAAGATGAACTGGGCGCGCGAGGTGCAGCGCTGGACACCGCACCGCCGCGCGACGGTCATCTCGGGCAGCGGCGCCGACATCGACGCGTTCGCCGACATCTTCATCGTCAACTACGAGATCCTCGACCGGCACCTGTCGTGGCTGTCGTCGATCGGCCTCAAGGGCATCGCGGTCGACGAGGCGCACTTCATCAAGAATCTGTCGTCGCAGCGGTCGCAGAACGTCCTCGCCCTGGCATCCCGTGTCCGTCAGCAGACGCGTGATCCGCTGCTGCTCGCGCTCACCGGAACGCCGCTCATCAACGACGTCGAGGACTTCGACGCGATCTGGCGGTTCCTGGGGTGGACGACCGGAGAGAAGCCCGGCGCCGAGCTCATGGAGAAGCTGGATGCCACCGGCCTCACGCCGGCCGACAAGGCGTTCTACCCGGAGGCTCGCGAGGCCGTGATCTCGATGGGCATCGTCCGTCGCAAGAAGAAGGACGTCGCCGCCGACCTCCCCGACAAGCTCGTGGCCGACCTCCCGGTCGAGCTCGACGACGAATTCGGGAGGTCGATCCGTCAGGCCGAGCGTGAGCTCGGAGCGCGCCTCGCGGCGAAGTACCGCCGCATCATCGAGGCGCGCGGCGACCGGGGCCTGGCCCCCGGCGAGATCGACGAGGACATCGTGCGCCTCGTCGCGCACGGCGAGCTCGAAGAGAGCAAGGCCGCCGGCACCGGTTCTGAGAACGTCTTCACGATGGTGCGCCGCATCGGTCAGGCCAAGGCGCACCTCGCCGCGGACTACGCCGTGCAGTTGCAGCGCTCGGTCGGCAAGGTCGTCTTCTTCGCCAAGCACATCGACGTCATGGATGCCGCCGAGGCGCACTTCAAGGCCTCGGGGCTGAAGTCGGTCTCGGTGCGCGGTGACCAGACGTCCACCGCCCGACAGGCCGCGATCGATGCGTTCAACAACGATCCGGGTGTCGGCATCGCCGTGTGCTCGCTGACCGCGGCCGGTGTCGGCCTGAACATGCAGGCGGCGTCCAACGTCGTGCTCGCCGAGCTGTCGTGGACCGCCGCGGAGCAGACGCAGGCCATCGACCGTGTGCACCGCATCGGCCAGGAAGAGCCCGTCACCGCGTGGCGCATCATCGCGGCCCACACGATCGACACCAAGATCGCCGAGCTCATCGACTCGAAGGAGGGCCTGGCCCAGCGCGCGCTGGACGGCCTCGCCATCGAGCCGGGATCGAGCGATTCGGTGCAGCTTTCGGCTCTCATGCACCTGCTGCGGCAGGCGCTCGGGGCCTGACCCCTCTCGCGAACGCCCCGGTGCTGCCGGGGCGTTCGCGCGTTGCGGGCGTGCGTCCTGGATGCCACGTCGGCGCTGTCGCTAGGGTCGGGGGCATGTCCCTCGACCCTTCGATGTTTCTCGACGGTCCGCGCGGACGGCGCTTGTGTCTCGAGATCCTGCTCGACGCGGCCCGGCAGTCCGACACACCCGTGGACCGGGATGCCACGCAGGCGGTGTTCTGGGCGGCGCACGCCCTCGCCGAGAACCCCGGGACCCTCATCCACATCGGGGGAGGTGACGAGCCGTTCGTCGAGCCCGAGGTCTCGAGCGCCCAGGCCGCTGCGGCACTCGCCGAGATCCCGACGCCCGAGATCACGCCCGCGCGGATCGAGCGGGCACTCGAAGTCGCGGTCGATCTCGCCGCGTACTGGCAGCCGCCGTCCGGCGAGGACGTCCTCGCCGCGGCCTCGGAGATGCGGCCTGTGCTCGCTCCCGTGGCCGCGGCCGTTGCGCGATCGGGGCGCGCGGCCTCGTGGACCCGTCCGGTCGATCACGACGCGCAGGCGACGGTCACGTGGGAGGGAGCGGGCCCGTTCCGCACGGACACGGAAGCCGTCCTGTCGGAGTGGCGTGCGAACATGGCGGCGACCGAGATCCAGTTCGCGGCGTCTGCGTACAGCGAGCGGCTTTCGGGCCCGTGGTGGTCCACTCCGCCAGTCGACCTGCCCCGGACGACGCCGTCGCGCGGAGCCGAAGGCCCGGTCGGGATGTCTCTCGTGGAGGACTCCCTGGGGTGGACGTCGGCGAGGACGCGTAGCGTGACCGTCCCCGACGGAGAGGTCATCGAGATCGACGGCCCCGACGCGTGGGCGTCGCTGTGCCATCGGCATCCACTCGTCGTCACCGCCTCCCGGCGCAACGTGTGGCGCTGGACGACCGGTCGCGAGGGGGTCTGGGTCCAACCCGACTGGTCGGCGCTCGCGAAAGAGGCCGTGGGCGTCCACCTCACCACCGCGGGGTATGTGGCCACGGCAGGCCGCGTGGTCGAGCTCGGCGGCCTCGGGGCGAGCGTCCTGGCGGGGTGGGGCCCCGACGAGACGTTCTGGTTCGGTGAGGTGGCACCCAGCGGGGAGGCGGAGGAGTGGACGCGTGAGGACTCCTCCGGCCCGGGCGCCTGGCGTCGTGCGTGAGTGGTCCTCGGGTTCCCGCTTCCCGGGGGTGGGGCGATAGTCTCGGTGGTGGCAGCGTCGCCGACTCGATCATCCCCACTAGCGAGGTTCACAGCATGAAGATCGGCATCCTGACCAGCGGCGGAGACTGCCCCGGGCTGAACGCCGTCATCCGTGGCGTCGTGCTCAAGGGCACGACCAACTACGACATCGAGTTCGTCGGCATCCGCGACGGATGGCGCGGAGTCGTCGACGGCGACTTCTTCCCGCTCACCCGACACGAAGTGAAGGGGCTGTCCAAGGTCGGCGGCACGATCCTCGGCACCAGCCGCACCAACCCCTATGAGGGGGTCCGCGGTGGCGCCGAGAACATCTCGAAGACGCTGTACGGGCACCGTATCGACGGCATCCTGGCCATCGGCGGCGAGGGCACTCTCGCCGCGGCCGACCGCCTGTCGAAGGACGGCATCAACGTCCTGGGCGTGCCCAAGACGATCGACAACGACCTGCGCGCCACCGACTACTCCTTCGGCTTCGACACCGCCGTGAACATCGCCACGGATGCCATGGACCGCCTGCGCACCACCGGCGACTCCCACCAGCGGTGCATGGTCGCCGAAGTCATGGGCCGCCACGTCGGGTGGATCGCGCTGCACGCCGGCATCGCCGCCGGTGCGCACGTCATCTGCATTCCCGAAGTTCCGATGTCGATCGACGAGATCGTCGAGCAGGTCACGCGCGCCCACGACCGCGGCCGCGCGCCCCTGGTCGTCGTCTCGGAGGGGTTCAAGCTCAAGGGCATGGACGAGGCCTTCAGCGACAAGGGGCTGGATGCCTTCAACCGCCCCCGCCTCGGCGGCATCGGCGAGCTTCTGGCCCCCGAGATCGAGCGCCTGACCGGCATCGAGACCCGGGCCACGGTGCTGGGTCACATCCAGCGCGGCGGTTCGCCGTCGGCCTTCGACCGCGTGCTCGCGACCCGTCTGGGGCTGCACGCCGCCGACGCGCTGAACGACGGCGCCTGGGGCCAGATGGTGGCGATGAGCGGCACCGACATCGTGCGCGTTCCCTTCGCCGACGCCCTCGGCGAGCTCAACTCGGTCCCCCTCTACCGCTACGAAGAGGCCGCGGCGCTCTTCGGCTGAGCCCCGGCTCCCGCCCCCGTCCCTCCGGAGCGTCTCGCGCCCCGTCCCGCCGCCGCGGGGCGGGGCGCTGTGTTGCACGGGGCGCGGGCGCGCTTCCGGAACAGGCTGTGCGCCGGAGACAGGGCGATCACGCCGGGATCGGCCTGTTTCGGGTGCATCGCCTGTTCTGGGTGCGGTGGCGGGGTGCCGGTGGGGGTGGTGGCGGGGGCAGGCTGTGCGCCGAGAACAGGCTGCGCGCCGGGGACAGGGCGATGACGCCGGGATCGGCCTGTGTCGGGTGCATGGCCTGTATCGGGTACGGGGCCGCACGTGAAGCGGACCGCGCCCGACCCGGCCTCGCGCCGCCGGGCACGACGTCGGCTCCTCAGCGCGGGAGGTGGCGGCCCTGGGCCATCGCGGTGCGGATGGTGTCCACCACAAACGCGGGGTCGAACAGCACCTGCGTGTAGTCGAACCGCAGCACGGTGTAGCCGCGCAGGATCAACCGCGCGTCCTGCCGGAGATCGCGCCGCCGATCGGCCGCGGCGCGGTGGAACGCGAAGCCGTCGAGCTGCACGACGAGGCACTCGCCGATGAGCGCGTCGACGGGGTGGCCGTCGATCCAGACCTGCTGGCGGATCCGCACCCCGATCCCGGCCAGCAAGTCCCGGAAGTGCGTCTCGAGCCCGGAGTCCGACAGGTGCCCGGCCACCGCGGCGAGCTCGTTCGCCCGCGTCGAGGCCCATCGCACCGACGCCAGGGTGCCGGCATCCACCGCGCCCGTCCGCAGCGCCGACTCCCACACCGCCAGCGCGTCGGCGCGGGGCAGGCACCGTGCGACGTGGAACAGCACGTTGATCACCGGTTCATCGGGATCCGTGCGGGGCACCGGCACCGGGGGAGTAGCCCGATGCAGGTGCAGCCCTGTGCGGTCGAGGCGCGACGCCGTGGACGGCACCCACACGTGGGCTCGATCAGAGTCGGGCGTCCACAGCCCGCGATCTCGGGCCGCGCTCACGCACGTGAGGCGCCCACTGACGGATGCCGCGGAACGCCGCCCCGCCGGACATTCCGGCGTGAGAATCCACGAGCGTCGGACGCGGTCGACCTCGCCCGCGCCGACGGCCGCGGCGATCGTGCGCGCCCCGTGCCCAGCGGCACGGGCGACAGAGGTGTGGGCGACGCCGCCGCGTCGCGACAGCCACTCGAGCAGCCCGGGAGTCATCGCACCAGCGTTGCTCGTCGGGCTGCAGCTCTCCCGCCGGATCGGCCCGAATGTGGAGAAGTCGGACACCTCTGCGCCTGTGGAGGACAGGTCGCCGGGGTGCCGGCATCCGCCTGGTCGTCACGAGAACAGGGGATGCCACGAGAACAGGCCCATTCTGCGCGAATGGGCCTGTTCTCGGCGCTCAGCCTGTTCCGGTAACCGCGCGACCCCCAGCCCCGCAGGCCCGCACCCGGACCCGCGCAGCCGCACCGACCCCGCTTACTCCGCGAGTCCGAGCACGTCGAGGAGCCACGCGAGCTCGAACGCGCGCTCGCGCCAGGCGTTGTAGCGGCCGCTGACGCCGCCGTGGCCGGCGACCATCTCGCACTTCAGCAGTGCGTCGGCGCCGACCTCGCGCAAGCGCTGCACCCACTTCGCCGGCTCGACGTACAGCACGCGCGTGTCGTTGAGCGACGTCACGGCGAGGATGCGGGGGTAGGCGACGCCCTCGCGCACGTTCTCGTACGGCGAGTACGACTTCATGTACGCGTACACGTCGGCGTCGTGCAGCGGGTCGCCCCACTCGTCCCACTCGATGACCGTGAGGGGCAGTGAAGGATCGAGGATCGTCGTGAGGGCGTCCACGAACGGGACGTCGGCGAGGATCCCGGCGAACAGCTCGGGGGCGAGGTTGGCCACGGCGCCCATGAGCAGGCCTCCGGCGCTGCCCCCCTCGGCGACGAGCCGCTCGGGCGTGGTGTATCCGGATGCCACGAGGTGACGGGCCACCGCGACGAAGTCGGTGAAGGTGTTGCGCTTGGACTGCAGCTTGCCGTCCTCGTACCACTGCCGGCCCATCTCGCCGCCGCCGCGCACGTGCGCCACGGCGAAGATGACGCCGCGGTCCAGCAACGACAGGCGCGGCACCGAGAAGCCGGGCTCTATGGAGTGCTCGTACGAGCCGTAGCCGTACAGGTGCACGGGCCGGGCGGACGCCCCCGGTTCGCCGAACGAGCGCTTCCACACGAGCGAGATCGGCACGCGGGTGCCGTCGTCGGCGGTCGCCCACGCGCGGGCCTGGCCGTAGTCGTCGGGGTCGAATCCGCCGAGCACCGGCTGGCGCTTGCGCAGCAGCAGCTCGCCCGTGTCGACGACGTAGTCGTAGACGGTGCCCGGGGTCACGAAGGATCCGTAGCCGACGCGCAGCACGGGCGGTGCCCACTCGGGGTTGCCGCCGGTCCCGACGCTGTACAGCGGCTCGTCGAAGGCGATCTCGGTCACGGCACCGTCGGCGTACGACAGCATGCCCAGACGCGGGAGGCCGTCGCGTCGGTAGGCCACGACTCCCCAGTCGCGGAAGGTGTCGACGCCGAGGAGCCGCTCGCCGGAGCGGTGCGGGATCACCGTCTCGCGGGGTCCTTCGGGGTCGGATGCCGAGACCCGGACGAGCTCGAAGTCGAGAGCGCCGTCGTTGTGGAGGATGTACAGCACGTCCTCGCCGTCGACCACCGCGTGATCGAGGGAGTACTCCACGCCCTCGCGGCGCGGCCACACGACGCGTGCGTCGCCGCGCAGATCGTCGGCGTCGACCAGGCGCTCCTCGGAGGTGATCGAGGAGCCCACGCCGATCACGAGATACCGATCGCTGCGCGTGAAGTCGGCGCCGACCCAATAGCGCTCGTCGGGCTCGTGGAACAGCTTCTCGTCGGCATCCACGGGCGTGCCGATCTCGTGCAGCCACACGGTGTCGGGGCGCCACGCGTCATCGACGGTGGTGTACACGATGAAGCGTCCGTCGGGAGAGAACGTCGCGCCCGAGAACGTGCCGGGGATCTCGTCCGCGAGCGTCTCGCCGGTCACGAGGTCGCGGACGCGTACGGTGTAGCGCTCGTCGCCGGCGACGTCGATGCCGTAGAGCATGCGCGTGCCGTCGTTCGAGACCTCGAAGCTGCCGAGTGAGAAGAAGTCGGTGCCCTCGGCCTCGACGTTGCCGTCGAAGAGCACCTGCTCGCCGGGCACCGGCTGGTCGGGGGAGAGGACGGGAGGGGTCCAATCGTCGGGCGAGGCTAGCGGCGCCCGGCACTGGATGCCGTACTGCGCGCCCGCCACCGTGCGGCCGTAGTACCACCACTCACCGCGCCGCGCGGGAACCGAGAGATCGGTCTCGAGCGTGCGGCCCTTGATCTCGCCGAAGATCTCGTCGCGGAGGGATGCCAGGTGCGCGGTGCGCGCGTCGGTATAGGCGTTCTCGGCCTCGAGGTGGGCGACGACGTCGGCGTCGTCCTTCGCGCGGAACCACTCGTACGGGTCGTCGAAGGTGTCGCCGTGGTGCGTGCGCGCCGCGGGGCGGCGGGCGGCGACGGGAGGGACGGGGCGGTCGTCGGTGTCGGTCACCTCTCCACGCTAGTCCGGTCCCGCCGTGCGCCGCCTGCACGGCGGTCCTCCGTTTGACCGAAAGGAACGCCGGTGAAATGATGTCGTCGGCCCGGTGAACGTGGGCCGAACGTCAGGTGAACTCTTCGTTCTCCGCGCCGATCCCGTCGGCATCCCTCCTTCCCCCTCACGGAAAGCGATCGGTGGAGAGCGCAGCCCTCGTCATCGTGCTGGTCATCGGCCTGGCACTGTTCTTCGATTTCACCAACGGCTTCCACGACACCGCGAATGCGATGGCGACGCCCATCGCGACGGGCGCCCTGAAGCCCAAGGTCGCGGTGCTCCTGGCGGCCTCGCTCAACCTCGTCGGAGCGTTCCTGTCGACCGAGGTCGCCAAGACGATCTCGGGCGGCATGATCCGCGAAGACCAGTTGAGCCCCGACATCTTCCCGCCGATCATCTTCGCCGGCCTGATCGGCGCGATCACGTGGAACATGCTCACGTGGCTGCTGGGGCTTCCCTCCAGCTCGTCGCACGCGCTCTTCGGCGGTCTCATCGGCGCCACCCTCGTCGGCGTCGGCGCCTCGGCCATCGACACCGGGGTCGTGCTGAGCAAGGTGATCCTCCCCGCTCTGATCGCCCCGCTGACCGCCGGCGTCATCGCCTTCGCGGTGACGAAGATCGCGTACGGCATCACGCGGCGGTACGACATGAAGGCCGACGGCCGCGACGGCTTCCGCTGGGGGCAGATCTTCACGTCGTCCCTCGTCGCCCTCGCCCACGGCACGAACGACGCACAGAAGACCATGGGCGTCATCACGCTCGCCCTCATCACGGTCGGATGGCAGTCGACCTCTGATCCAGACCCGCAGCTGTGGGTCATCTTCGCGTGCGCGATCACGATCGCCCTCGGCACGTACATGGGCGGCTGGCGCATCATCCGCACGCTCGGCAAGGGCCTCACCGACGTCAAGCCCGCGCAGGGCTTCTCGGCCGAGACCTCCACGGCCGCGACGATCCTGGCATCCAGCGCCCTGGGCTTCGCCCTCTCGACCACGCAAGTGGCCTCGGGCTCGGTCATCGGGTCGGGGCTCGGCCGTCGCGGGTCGACCGTGCGCTGGAACACTGTCGGCCGCATCATGATCGGCTGGGTCCTGACGCTCCCCGCCGCCGGCGCCGTGGGGGCTGCGGCGGCCCTCGTCGTGGTGTGGCTCGGCGGGTGGGGTGTCGCGGTGGATGCCGTCATCGCCGTGGCGATCATCCTGGGCCTGTTCCTGCGGTCGCGGCAAGACGCCGTCACCTCCGCGAACGCGATGAGCGAGGTCGCCGATTCCGGCGCGGCGGTGAAGGTTCCGCGCAAGCCCGGTCCGACTCGCCGCCAGCGCCGCCTCGAGCGCACCGCCGCGGGGAAGGACCGCTCATGACCATCGACTGGGAGGCATTCCTCCATGTGTTCCTCGCGGCCCTCCTCGGCGCCGCGATCGTCGTGACCTTCTATGCCCTGGGTCTGCGCCTACTCGTGCGCGGCGGACGACCGCCGCTCGTCGCGCCGGCGGAGTTCACGGATGCCATCACCGTGATCTCCGACAAGCAGAAGCGCCGCGCCGCGAAGGCCGTCGCCAAGGCGGCCGCGCGCAACCCGCTCAGCGCGGGGCAGAAGAGGCTCGCGCTCGTCGGGGCGTACGTGTGCTTCGCCGTGTGCGCGGCGGCGGTGCTCGGCGCGCTCCTGCTGATCCTGCTCCGCCACTGACGTCCTCCGTGTCGGCACCCCCTCTTAGGCTGGGGGCATGGCATCGGTGCAGTTCGGTCAGCACGCGCCCGCACGGCGCGTGATCCTCCACCTCAGCGACACTCATCTGCTCGCGGGCGATCGACTGCTCGGCGGCCGGTACGACGCCGCCGCGCATTTGCGCCGCACGCTCGAGGCGGCCGAGGCGACGGGGGTGCGCCCGGATGCCGTGGTGTTCACCGGCGATCTGACCGACCTCGGTGAGCCCGAGGCGTACCGCGCGCTCCGTGCCGCCGTCGAGCCGTGGGCGGACCGCCTGGGCGCGCCGGTGGTGTGGGTCGCGGGCAACCACGACGAGCGGCCGGCGCTGCGCGCCGAGCTTCTCGACGACGAGCCGACCGAGGAGCCGGTGACCGGGGTGTGGGACCTCGGCGGACTGCGGCTGATCGCCCTGGACTCCACGGTGCCCGGCTGGCACCACGGCGACCTCGATGCCCGTCAGCTCGAGTGGCTGCGCGCCGAGCTGGCCGAACCGGCGCCGCTGGGCACGATCCTCGCGCTGCACCACCCGCCGCTTCCCACGCACATCCCGTTCTTCGACATCCTCGAGCTGCGCGATCAGCCCGGTCTGGCGGCCGCGATCGCGGGCAGCGACGTCCGGGCGATCCTGGCCGGGCACCTGCATTACTCCACCTCGGGAACGTTCGCCGGGGTCCCGGTGAGCGTCGCCGCCGCCTCGTGCTACACGATGGATCTCGCGCGCCCCGCCGACGAGGTCAACGGCATGGATGCCGGCCGCTCGTTCCACCTCGTGCACGTCTGGGACGACACGATCACGCACGCCGTGGTGCCGGTGGTCGACGCCGAGCCGGCGGGGTATTTCACGCCCGAGTGGGTCGCGCGCATGGCCGCGCTGTCGCCTGAGGAGCGTCTCGAGGCCTTCTCGCGCAAGCGGTGAGCCGCTGTACGCGGGGGAGTGCGTGAGTCCCGCGACCTGCCGTGGTGGCCAACGACGACTCCGGACGCGGTCGTTAGGCTCGTGGCATCCCTGACCGCCGTGACGACCCACGAGGACTTCCCCCCATGGCTTTGGACGCAATGACGCGCACCCGCACCGAGACCGATTCGCTCGGTTCTCTCGAGATTCCCGCCGATGCCTATTGGGGCATCCACACCGCGCGGGCGCTGGAGAACTTCCCGATCGCCAAGCGACCGATCTCGGTCTACCCCGATCTCGTGCGGGCCCTCGCGATGGTCAAGCAGGCCTCCGCGCGCGCGAACCGGCAGATCGGCGTGCTCGACCCGGCCAAGGCCGAGCTGATCGACCGTGCTGCCCAGCGGGTGATCGACGGGGAGTTCCACGAGGAGTTCACCGTCGGCGTGATCCAGGGCGGCGCCGGCACGTCGACCAACATGAACGCGAACGAGGTCATCACCAACATCGCCCTCGAGATGGCGGGCCGGGAGAAGGGCGACTACGCGTTCCTCTCGCCGATCGACGACACCAACCGCAGCCAGTCGACGAACGACGTCTACCCGACCGCCGTCAAGATCGGCCTGTCCCTCACGCTGCAGAGCCTGCTCGAGGAGCTCGGACTGCTGCGCCAGTCGTTCCTGGCCAAGGCCGAGGAGTTCCACGACGTCCTGAAGGTGGGGCGCACTCAGCTGCAGGATGCCGTGCCCATGACGCTCGGCCAGGAGTTCCACGGCTTCGCGACGACGCTCGGCGAGGACTACAACCGCCTCACCGAGAACGCCTACCTCATGTTCGAGATCAACATGGGGGCCACCGCCATCGGCACCGGGATCACCGCGCATCCCGAGTACGGCCCGTCGGTGCTGCGGCACCTCCGTGAGATCACCGGTCTCGACCTCGAGACGGCGACCGACCTGGTCGAGTCGACGAGCGACACGGGCGCGTTCATGTCGTTCTCGTCGTCGCTCAAGCGCAACGCGATCAAACTGTCGAAGATCTGCAACGACCTCCGGCTGCTCTCCAGTGGTCCGCAGGCCGGCCTCGGCGAGATCAATCTGCCGGCACGCCAAGCGGGCTCGAGCATCATGCCCGGCAAGGTCAACCCGGTGATCCCCGAAGTGGTGAATCAGGTCGCGTTCTCGGTCGTCGGCGCCGACATGAGCGTCACGATGGCCGTCGAGGGCGGCCAGCTGCAGCTCAACGCGTTCGAGCCCGTGATCGCGCACTCGATCTTCCAGTCGATCACCTGGATGCGTCAGGCGATGTGGACGCTGCGGGTCAACTGCGTCGACGGCATCACGGCCAACCGTGAGCGCCTGGGCGCGATGGTCGGTTCGTCGGTGGGGGTCGTCACGGCCCTGACGCCGTTCATCGGGTACGCCGCCGCCGCGGCTCTGGCCAAGACCGCTCTGCTGACCCACCGCAACGTCGCCGATCTCGTCGTCGAGGCCGGGCTCATGTCCCGCGACGAGGTCATGAAGCAGATCTCGCCCGCGCGGCTGTCGGGTCTGCAGGCCATCACCGAGGCGATCCCGGTGATCCGCGCGGCGGACAGCGTCGTCGAGGAGTAAGCCTCGATCCGCGAGACTGCACCGGCCTGACGAAACCCCCGCGGCCTGCGGGGGAATTGTCAGTCGGGTGCAGTCTCGGCGCTCGGGCGGGCCCGCGGCGCGTCAGTCCAGGATGCGGCAGTGGGTCGTCAGCTCGCCGATGCCGTCGATGCCGACGGTCACCGTGGAGCGGTCGCGCAGGAAGATCTGCGGGTCGCGCGAGTATCCGGCGCCGCCGGGGCTCCCGGTGGAGATGAGGGTTCCGGGCAGCAGCGTCGCGGATTCGGACAGCTTGTGCACGAGCGTCGCCACCGACCGCACCATCTGTCCTGTCGTGGCATCCTGCACCGTGTGCCCGTCGACGACCGTCCAGATGTGCAGATCCTGCGGGTCGGGGATCTCGTCGGCGGTGACGACGAAAGGCCCCGTCGGGGTGAAGCCGTCGAACGACTTGCAGCGCGACCACTGCGCTTCCGAGAACTGGATGTTGCGCGCGGTGATGTCGTTGACCACCGTGTAGCCCCACACGTGGTCGAGGGCGTCGGACTCGGCGATGTCTCGACCCGGGCGTCCGATGATGACGCCGAGCTCGGCCTCGTAGTCGACCGCTTCGCTGAGGGAGCGGGGCCACGAGGTGGTCTCGTGGTGGGCGGTGAGCGAGTTCGGCCACAGCACGAACACCGTGGGACCGGCATCCGTCTTCAAGCCCAGCTCGCCCGAGTGCGCCGCGTAGTTCAGCCCGACCGCGAGGATCGTGGGGGGAGCGAGCACCGCCGAGGCGAACCGGACGCCCTCGAGAGGATGCCGCGGCGCGGTGTCCGCGGCCCCGCGCACGCGGTCCAGGAGCGCCTCGCCGCCGGCGATGAGCTGCTCGAGGGTCGCGGGAGCACCCGGGAAGAGCTCGTCGACGAACGCATACTCCTCGCCGTGGACGCTGACGAGGCGAGGGGCATCCGCCGCCTCCGGGGATCGGACGTGGGCGAAACGCATGCCCCCACGCTACCGGGCCGCACGACGCGAGGTGCCCGGCACCGATGCGGTGTGCAGCGCTTGCGACGCGGCCCCTCGCGAGAGCGCCCCTAGGCTGTGCGCATGAGCTACCCGTCGCCCCTGTGGCAGCCGGGCCCGGGCAAGCCCGCGCCGATCACCGATGCCCCCCGTTCGAGTGCGCCGGTAGCCGCTGCGGTCCCCGCGCGCGCCCGCCGCAGCGGAGTGATCCTGTGGGTCGCCGCCGCGTTGCTCGTCCCGGTGCTGGCTCTCCTCGTGCTGTACTTCGTGCGCTTCCTCGGAGCGGCGGCGTCGCTCGTCGGCGTCCTGCTGGCCGTCGTGCCGTTCGTGATCGTGTGGTTCGCGGTGCGTCTGATCGATCGATGGGAGCCGGAGCCCCGCCGGCTGCTCGTCTTCGCCGTCGCGTGGGGAGCGATCGCGTCGGTGGCCATCGCCCTCGGGGTCGACGCGGTGCTCGCGCTCCTCGTCGGCGGCCTCGGCGACACCTTCGGGTCCGTGGTCCAGGCGCCGATCGTCGAGGAGGTCGCCAAGGGGCTCGGCCTGCTGCTGCTCTACGCGGGTGCCCGTCGCTCGTTCGATGGCCCCGTGGACGGAATCGTCTACGGCGCGCTCATCGGCGCGGGCTTCGCGTTCACCGAGAACGTGCAGTACTTCGCGGTGAGCTTCATCGAGGGTGGGGCGGTGCAGGTGGGCGGTGTGTTCTTCCTGCGGGCGGTGCTCTCGCCGTTCGCGCATGTGATGTTCACGAGCCTCACCGGCTTCGCGTTGGGCCTCGCCGCCCGTCGCGCGCTGCGGACGGGTCCGGCCTTGCGCTACGCCGTGCCGGGCCTCGTCGGAGCGATCGTGCTGCACGCACTGTGGAACGGCTCGGCGGCGTTCTTCAACTTCTTCGAGCTGTACGCCACCCTTCAGGTGCCGCTGTTCGTGCTGTTCATCCTCGGCATCCTGGCCCTCCGCCGGGAGGAGGCGCGGCTCACGCGCGCACGGCTGGGGGAGTACGCCGCGGCCGGCTGGTTCACCGCGCAGGAGGTCGACATGCTCGCCACGGGTCCCGGTCGCCGCTCGGCGGTGGCGTGGGCGCGGTCGCTGCCCGGCGACCGCTCGGCCCAGATGCGGACGTTCATCCGGGATGCCACGGCGCTCGCCGCCGCACGCCAGCGCGCGCTGTCGGGGCGCGATGCGACCGCGGCGACGCAGGAGCGCGCGCTGTTGCAGCAGACGACCGCGGCCCGCGCAGCACTCCTGGCGCCCTGAGTCGGGAACGCCCGGAGGGGTCTTGACAGCGTCGCGGTGGCGGAGCACCATCGATATACACCAACTCAGCGCTCGGGAGACACGCAGGCATCGCCGCGGCACCGGGCGCTGAGTCTTTGTCCGGGGCCGTCATGGGCGCCGTGGTCGTGCTTGGATGGAGTCATGACTGATCGCACCAAGCCGGAGTTCGACGCTCCCAGCGGCCCCGCCCCCTCCGACCTCGTCATCCGCGACATCATCGTCGGCGACGGCGACGAGGCCAAGCCCGGCGACACCGTCACCGTCCACTACGCCGGTGTCGAGTACGAGTCGGGCGAGGAGTTCGACTCGTCGTGGGGACGCGGCGAGAGCATCCAGTTCCCCCTGCGCGGCCTGATCCAGGGCTGGCAGGACGGCATCCCGGGCATGAAGGTCGGCGGACGCCGCGAGCTCGTGATCCCGCCGCACCTGGCGTACGGCCCCGCCGGCGGGCACTTCCTCGGCGGCAAGACCCTCATCTTCATCATCGACCTGATCAAGGTCGGCTGACCGGCGTTTCACCGGTTGTTCACGAACCCGAGGGGGCCGCGGCCTCTTCGGGTTCGTCATTTTCCGCGAACGTGGAATACATTCGGATGAATGAGAGTTGGGCATCGGCAGGACGCCGAACCGGCTCCCCAGACCTCAAGGAGTGACATGACCGACACGACCACGCTCGAGATCCCCGGCTACAAGGCGGGCACCTGGGTGCTCGACCCCTCGCACAGCGAGGTGACCTTCACCGTTCGCCACATGATGATCTCCAAGGTCCGCGGCACCTTCGGCATGAAGAGCGCCACCCTCGTCGCCCCGGAGAACCCGCTCGAGGCCACCGTCGAGGCGTCCGTGGACGTCACCTCGGTCGACACCAAGGACGAGGGCCGCGACCAGCACCTCCGCTCCGCCGAGTTCTTCGACATCGAGACGTACCCGACGATGGACTTCCGCTCGACCGGAACGCGCGTCGAGAACGGCGACTTCCTCGTCGACGGCGAGCTCACCATCCGTGGCGTCAGCAAGCCCGCGACCTTCGCGATCGACTTCGGCGGCTTCGGCACCGACCCGTGGGGCAACTACAAGGCCGGCGCGACCGCCAAGACGGTCATCAACCGCGAGGAGTACGGCCTCACCTGGAACGCCGCGCTCGAGACCGGCGGTGTGCTCGTCGGCAAGGACGTCACCATCGAGCTCGACCTGCAGTTCGCGCTCCAGGCCTGATCGCCTGACTTTTCGAGACCCCGGATGCCACGGCATCCGGGGTCTTCGTCGTCGACGGGCCGCTCAGGGGCGGACGGTGCGGCGCAGTCGAATCCGTTCCTGCACCAAAAGGATGCCGAGGAACACGATCACCGCACCGGCGGGCTCGTTCCACGTGAGGCGTTCACCGAGCACGAGGATGCCGAGCGCGACGCCGACGACGGGCGTGATGTATGTCACCGTCGAGGCGCGGGTCGGGCCCCACGCGCGCAACGTGTTCTGGTTCCACACGTAGGCCAGTCCCGTGCCGAGGACGCCGAGCGCGACGATGCTCGCGACGATCGGGACGGTCAGCTGCATCGGCTCCGCGAGGATCACGGGCGACAGCAGGAGCATGAGCACCGCGGCGGGACCGATGTAGCCGAAGGCGAAAGCGATGCCCGACAGGCCCGTGTCGCCGAGGAAGCGTCGCATGTAGGCGAGGCTGAAGCCGTAGCAGGCGGTCGCCCCGAGGAGGGCGACCTGGGCGATCGTGCTGCCGCCGATGTCGGCGATCGCGCCGGGGGCGATGATCACCACGACCCCGACGATGCCGATCGCGATCCCGATGAGCTGCCCCGGACGCAGGCGCTCCACCTGGAATACCGCCCACGCCATGATCGCGGTCATGATCGGCGTTGTGGCGTTGAAGATGCTCGCCAGACCCGACGAGACGTGCTGCTCCGCCCACGCGAAGAGGAGGAACGGCACGACGCAGAACGTCACGCTCAGCACGCTCAGGTGGGCCCATACCCGCACGGTGCGGGGGAGGCGCTCGCGGCGGATCGCGACGACCGCGGCCAGGGCCAGGGCGCCGAAGAGCAGTCGCCCGCCGGCGACCTGCGCGGGGGTCATGCCCATCAGGGCGACGGCGATGAAGAGGAAGCTCGATCCCCACACGATGCCCGTGAGGACGAACTGGACCGTGATCGATACGGGGGAGGGGGAAGGACCGGATGCCACGTCCCGACCCTAGGCCCGGTGTCGTCGCCGCGCGGACCCGGGCGGGTGAGACGTCCGGAATCCGCCGGCGGTTGGCCGGGCGCTCGCGACGAGGCTCACGGCACGGGGTGGAGTGCGTCGTACTCCCGGAAGCGCGGAGTCAGACGCACGAGCAGCCCCACGAGGGCGAGGATCAGGATGCCGCCCAGCAGTGGCGGCACCCAGAGCATGGTGAGCGTCGCGAGGGTGCCCGCGTACAGGGCGCCGATGCGCGGCCCGCCGGCGACCACGACGATGAAGATGCCCTGCAGGCGCCCGCGCACGGCATCCGGGACGGCGGCCTGCATCATCGTCGAGCGGTAGATCGCGCTGACGTTGTCGGCGGCGCCCGAGACGGCCAGCGTGATCGCCGCGAGGACGATCAGCGCGACGGCGCCGGTGCCTTCGCCGGTGTCCGCGGGGCGCATCCAGCCCAGGGTCGCCGCGAGCAGCACGAGGCCGAACGCCCCGATCGAGAGCCCGTACACCTGGATCGCCCGTTCGATGCCGAGGCCCTGCCGACGTACGCGTCCGACGGGTCCCGAGAACAGGCTCGACAGGAACGCGCCCGCCGCGACCGCCGCGGTCAGCACGCCGGTCGTGATCGCCCCACCGCCCAGCAGGACGGCCCCGATCGCGGGGAAGAGGGCGACCGGCTGGCCGAAGGTCATCGCGGTGATGTCCAGCAGGTACTGCAGGCGGATGTTCGGCGCATTGCGGAGGAACCGCGCACCGTCGCGCAAGGACTGCCATCCCGGGCGCACGATCTCGCCCTCGGGCCGCAGCCGCGGCAGCGACCACAACCCCAGGAACAGCGACGTCATGAGCAGGACGTCGAGCGAATAGGTCCACGCGTACCCGGCCACGGCCACCAGCACGCCCGCAAGGGCCGGACCAGCCATGACCATGATCCCGACGGTGACGCCCTGCAGAGCCGCCGCGGCCGGAAGCAGCTCGCGCGGCAGCAGTCGCGGGGTGATCGCCGACTTCGTGGCCAGCACGATCGAGTTCGCGGCGGAGTTCACCACGCTCAGGACGAACAGCCAGCCGACGGTCTCCAGGCCTGTCCAGGCGAGCGCGGCGAGCAGCGCCGTGGAGACGAAGGTCACCGTCGCCGCGACGAGGGCGACCGTGCGACGGTCGAACGCGTCGGCGAGCATCCCGCCGTAGAGCCCCGCCGCGATCATGGGGAGGAGCCCTGCGACGGCGATCATCGACACGGCGAACGTGCTCTGCGTGAGCTCGAAGACGTGCAGCATCACCGCGACGATCGTCAGCTGCCCGCCCATGCCCGACAGGGTCGAGCCGATCCACAGCCGGGCGAACGCCGGCGACGTCGTGAGGGGCCGCAGGTCGATGAGGGCCCCGCGGTGGCTCACGCGTCGACCTCGACGCGCTTCACGCGGGACGTGTGGCCGCGCAGGATCTCGACGTCGCGCGGCGGGACGCCGAAGTGCTCCGCGAGGGCGCGCACCACTCCGGTGTTCGCGGCACCGTCGACGGCCCGCTCGCGCACGTGCACCACGAGGCCGTCGGGTCCGTCTTCGACGAGGGGCCCGCGCCGGCTCCCGGGCTTGACGCGGACGGTGAACTGCACGCGTCGAGGCTACGGCACTCCGCGAGCGAGGGGCGCGTGCGGCGGTGGGCGTCGGCATCCGGATGCTGGTAGACTCATGCGGTTGCCGTTGGATCGGCCGCGGATAAAGAGAGCCCACGCATCAGGCGTCGGGCGCCGCGCAACAAGAGGAAGGGGATCCCATCTATGGCACTCGAAGCAGACGTCAAGAAGGCGATCATCGAAGAGTACGCGACGCACCCCGGTGACACCGGATCCCCCGAGGTGCAGGTCGCGATGATGACGCAGCGCATCAAGGACCTCACCGAGCACCTCAAGATCCACAAGCACGACCACCACTCGCGCCGTGGACTCTTCCTGCTCGTCGGTCAGCGCCGTCGCCTGCTGGGTTACCTGCAGGATGTCGACATCAACCGTTACCGCTCGCTCATCGAGCGTCTCGGTCTGCGTCGCTAATCGCGCCAGCGTTCTATCGCGCAAAACATTCTTGGAAGGCCGCCCCACGGTGTGGGGCGGCCTTCGTCATTCCCCGGCGAGGTGCTGCGGCTGCGGTCGGGTGTGGCGGCGCGGGGTGTGGCATCGACCGATAAACGCCTCCTGCACTGAGACACGCTCTCGGCGAGCGTTTCCCGGTGCAGGAGGCGTTTATGGGGAAGGGGCGAGGTTCAGGATGCCGCGCGGGCGGCGAGCAGGTCGGGGTGCCAGCGCTCCGCCACGTCGGGGTGGGCGCGCAGGCGCGACTTCAGTGCGTTCTCGCCGTAGGTGGCGTGGATCGGGTTCGTCGGGTCCTGGGAGACGCCGCGGGCGTCGGCCGCCAGCTCGGTGGGCAGGTCGATGATCGGGAGGACCGCGTCGAGCGCCGGGTTGAAGAAGAACGGGACCGAGATCCGCTCGTCGGGGTACCGCGGCGAGATCACGCGGTGGTTCGTCGCCGTGAGGTAGCCCTGCGTCGCGTACTCCAGCAGTTCGCCGATGTTGACGACGAAAGCCCCCGGGACCGGGGGAGCGTCCACCCACTCGCCGTCGCGCTGGACCTGCAGGCCGCCCTTGCCGGGCTCCACCCACAGCAGCGTGAGGACGCCCGAGTCCTTGTGCGCTCCGACCCCCTGCTGGGGAGTGGGGTCGTCCTTCCCGGGGTACCGCACGATCTTGATGAGGGTCTGCGGGTCGCCGAAGTGGCGATCGAAGTACTCCTCCTCGGCGCCGAGCGAGAGCGCCCAGGCGCGTAGCAGTGTGCGGGAGATCTCGGTCAGGCGGTCGTGCCACTCGGTCACGACCTCGCGAAGCTCCGGCTGGGCGGGCGGCCAGAGGTTGGGGCCGACGAGGCGGTTGTAGCCCGGGCCATCGGGATCGGTGATCGCGTCGCGCTCGGGTCCGATGTCGATCTGCTCGCGCCAATCGACGCGCCCCTGGGTCAGTTCGCCGCCCACGCGGGTGTAGCCGCGGAAGTGGGGACTGGTGACGTTCTCGATCGCGAGCTTCTCGGCCTCGGGCAGGGCGAAGAAGTCCTTCGCCGCCTGCAGTAGGCGGGCCTCGAGCTCGGGGCTGATCCCCGTTCCGGTGAGGTAGAAGAAGCCCACGTCGCGTGTCGCGGTGCGCAGATCGTCGCGGAAGCGGGCGGCTGCCTCGGGCCCCTGGTCGAGGAGCGAGAGGTCGAGGATCGGGAGGTTCAGCTCGGACATGCGACGAGGCTAGATCGCCGCGCGCACGTCGCGGCGATTGTTGCCGACGGTTACCGGGGCGGGCCCGCCGTCGGTGCGGTGCCCGCGGGTGGGACGGTCGACGCGCGCGGTCGGGGGCGGATTTTCCCGATCGGGGCGCAAAACTCCCGCCCCGAGCGGAATGTGACGCCCCCCACCCGGGGTCACCCGACGAACGGATATCCCCCGACCGGCGGGGGTGGCCCGCCGATCGGTGGGGTGCGAGGGAGTGCGCTCATTGCGTAATGTGGCTGAGTCAGGTGAGGCTGCCCTTACCTACCCGCAGCGTGGCGGCTCCCACCCGAATCCCGAAAGTCGGTCACCGCCCGTGCTCGCCACCTTCCTCATCGGCCTCCGTGAGGGCCTCGAAGCGGCCCTGGTCGTGGGCATCCTCGTCGCCTACCTATCGCGGCTCGGGCGTCGCGACGCCCTGCCGCGGCTCTGGATCGGCGTGGGGCTCGCTATCGCGCTCGCGGTCGGCATCGGAGCGGTGTTCACTTTCGGCGCCTACATGCTCACCTTCGAGGCGCAAGAGCTCATCGGTGGATCTCTGTCGCTGCTGGCTGTGGCGATGGTGACCTGGATGATCTTCTGGATGCAGCGGGCCGGCCGCACCCTCAAGTCCGGCCTCGAGGGCGGCGTCGACCGCGCGCTCCGCGGCGGCGTGTGGGCGATCGTCGCGATCGGTTTCGTCTCGGTCGCGCGCGAGGGTGTCGAGACGACGCTCTTACTGTGGTCGATGGTGCAGTCTTTCGGCGACGCGCCGCTGGCTCTGCTGGGTGCCGTCCTCGGCCTCGCGGCCGCCGCCGTGCTCGGCTGGCTGATCGCCCGCGGGATGCTCCGACTGAACCTCGGCCGCTTCTTCACCTGGACCGGTGCGTTCCTCATCGTGGTCGCCGCGGGCGTCCTGGCGTACGCCGTCCACGACCTGCAGGAGGCGGGGGCGCTCCCGGGCCCGTTCGGGGCGGCGGCGCCGATCGACACCGCCACGGGCATCGTGGCCGTCGGCTGGGCGGCCTTCCCCTTCGGCTGGGCCTTCGACCTCTCGGGCGTCATCGCCCCCGGCGGTGCGCTGGCGGCGCTGCTGCAGGCCACGGTCGGCTTCATGCCGCAGATGACGTGGCTGCAGGTCGTCGCCTGGGTGCTGTACGTGGCCGTCGTCGTCCCGCTCTTCGTCCGCGGCGTCCGGGCGAACCGCCGCCCGACCGCCCCGCGCACCCCCACGGACGATGTCGCGCCCACGCCGATGTCGCCGTCCTCGATTCCGGATGCCGCTCCCGCCGCGGCATCCGTTCCCCACCCGAACGGAGCATCATGAACTCGACTCGCCTCCTTGCGGCCACGGCTGCGGTCGGCGCGGCCGTCCTCGTCCTCTCGGGCTGCGTCGCCAAGACGGACGCGGCCGGCAGCGGCGCCCTCACCGTCACCTCGACGGCGGACGGCTGCGACGTCTCGGCGGCGACCGCGTCCAGCGGCACGCTCGCCTTCGACGTGGCGAACAAGGGCGATCAGGTGACGGAGTTCTACCTGCTCGCCTCGGACGGTCTGCGCATCGTCGGTGAGGTCGAGAACGTCGCCCCCGGGGCGTCGCGCACGCTCACGGTCACCGCGCAGCCGGGGGATTACTTCACGCTGTGCAAGCCCGGCATGGTGGGCGACGGCGTGGGTCGTGCCGCGTTCGCGGTGACGGGCGACGCCGTCGAGATCACCGGAGAGGATGCCGAGCAGAAGCAACAGGCCATCGACCTGTACGCCGCCTTCGTCAAGGATCAGGTCGGCCAGCTCCTGCCCGCTGTCCAGACCTTCGCCGCCGCGTACGAGTCCGGAGACGACGCCGCGGCGCGCGAGCAGTTCCCGCGGGTGCGCGCGTACTACGAGCGCATCGAGCCGATCGCCGAGGCGCTGGGCGACCTCGATCCGCGTATCGACTACCGCGAAGTGGATGCGGTCGCCGAGGGCCTGACCTGGACCGGCTTCCACCGCATCGAGAAGGACCTGTGGGTCCCGGCGCAGGACGCCCTCAACGCCGACGGCGAGACCCCGGCCTGGAAGGACTGGGCGCCGTCCACTCCCGCCGGGCGTGCGTCCTACGGCGACACCCTGATCGCCGACACGCAGCAGCTGTACGACTACGTGCACTCCGACGAGTTACAGCAGACCCTGAACGCGCAGGGCGTCGCGGGAATCTCCAACGGCGCCATCGCGCTGCTCGACGAGGTCGCGACCGGCAAGATCAGCGGCGAAGAGGACTGGTGGTCGGGGACCGACCTCTACGACTTCGCGGCCAACGTCGAGGGTTCCAAGATGGCGTTCTCGCTCGTGCGCGATTTCGCCGAGTCCAAGGGTGACAAGGGTGCCTCGCTCGTGGCGCGGATCGACACCGGCTACGCCGACCTCGAGTCGGCTCTCGCGGCGCACGGTTCCTCCGAGGCGGGCTTCGTGGCCTACGCTCAGCTCACCGAGGACGACAAGCGCCAGTTCACCGACCTCATCAACGCCCTCGCCGAGCCGCTGTCGCAGCTCACCGTCACCGTCTTGGAGTGAGATGAGCGACGACGAGAACACCCCGGAGGCGACGAACCCGGTCGACGACTCGGCGACGCCCGTCGGCGGGGTGTCGCGCCGCGACCTGATCGGTCTCGCTTTCGGCGCGAGCGCCACGAGTCTCATCGTCGGCGCGGGCGCGGGGGTCGTCGGGGGTGCCGCCTACGGCCAGGAGCAGGCGCGACAGGCGATGGATGCCGTGGCACCGGCATCCGGCATCCATCAACCGGGCATCACGACCTCGGTGCAGGACCACTTGCACTTCGCCGCGTTCGACATGATGGCCCGCACCACGCGGGACGACGTCGCGTCGCTGCTGCAGGACTGGACGTATGCCGCGACCCGCATGATGCAGGGGCTCGACGTCAGTGCGACCGGTGCGGTCGGAGGATCGCCCGAGGCACCGCCGGACGACACCGGCGAGGCTCTGGGGCTTCCCGCGAGCAACCTCACGATCACGTTCGGATTCGGTCCGTCGCTTTTCGACGACCGCTTCGGCCTGGCCGATCAGCGTCCGCCGGGGCTCGAGCGTCTGCCGGCCTTCCTCGGCGACGATCTCGACCCGGATCGCTCGGACGGCGACCTCTGCATCCAGGCGTGCGCCGACGACCCGCAGGTGGCCGTGCACGCGATCCGCAACCTCAGCCGCATCGCGTTCGGCCGGGCCCGGATCCGCTGGTCGCAACTGGGCTTCGGCCGCACCTCGAAGACGACGAGTGATCAGGCCACGCCGCGCAACCTCTTCGGGTTCAAGGACGGCACGGCCAACATCCTCGCCGACGACACCGCTGCGCTGGAGGAGAACGTCTGGGTCCCGGCATCCGAGGGGCCGGCGTGGCTGGCCGGCGGGTCGTACCTCGTCGCGCGGCGCATCGCGATGCTCATCGAGACCTGGGATCGCACGCGTCTCGCCGAGCAGGACCGCGTCGTCGGCAGGGACAAGGCGCAGGGGGCGCCGCTGTCGGGCGGTGACGAGTTCTCCGCTCCCGACTTCTCGGCGACGGATGCGGCGGGTACGCCCCGTATCGATGCGCGCAGCCACGTGCGGCTCGCGCATCCCGATATGAACGGCGGCATCCGGATCCTCCGTCGCGGGTACAACTTCGTCGATGGGAACACCGACCTCGGCCGGTTGAACGCGGGGCTGTTCTTCCTGTCGTTCCAGCGCAGCCCCGACCGGTACATCGCGCTGCAGCGCGCGCTGTCCACCGACGCGATGGGGGAGTACCTCAAGCACGTCGGCTCGGGGCTCTGGGCGGTGCCGCCGGCTCCGTCCGCCGGGCAGTCGGTCGGGGCGGGGCTGTTGGGCGCCTGACTCTGCTTCCCGCTGACGATAAACGCCGTGCCGAGTGAGACACTCCGTGTCGTGGCGTGTCCCACTCGGCACGCCGTTCATCGGCGCGTCGACGGCGGGGTGGGGGATGCCGCGGCCCCGCGGCCGGTGCCGAGCGCACGGTCGCGGAAGAGCCAGGGGAGGCGCGGCTCGACGAGGGGGCGGAACACCCGCCGCACCGGACGGCTCGAGAGTGCCACGGCGATGGCGACGCTGCCGAGAGCGACGACGGGGATCCACAGTCCCATCGGCTCCAGGCCCCGCAGGATCCCGGACTGGCGGAACGGGTACAGCACGAACGTGTGGAGCAGGTAGACGTACATCGTGTACCGCCCGAGCGCCGTCCACCGCGTCTCGCGGCGCGGCACGAGAACGAGGAACGCGGCCATGAGGACGAGCGCCAGCGCGATGATCGCCAGGCGCACACCTCCGGCCCACCACTGCGGGGCGCCGAGATCGGCGTAGCCGTCGACGAAGAACAACCACGTCCCCAGACGCATGTCGCGCCAGACGTCGACGAGCGCGAACGCGGCGACGCCGGCGCTCGCGAGCACGGCGACGGCGACCCCGCGCAGCCACGCGGGTCGGTGAGCGAGCATCCGGTAGCGGGCGACCGCATCGTGCTCGCGCAGCCACCAGCCGAGCGTGAAGAAGGGGAGGAGCCCGAGGAAGCGCGAGAGCGAGAACGTCGAGTCGAGGCTCGGCAGATACCCTGCGACGATCGAGATCCCCAGAGCCCACCACACCGGGCCGCGGAGGAGCACGAGGTACGGCAGAACGAGGCGGAACAGCGCCAGGGCCAGCAGGAACCACAGCGTCCACGCCGGTTGTGCCGGATCGAGATTCGTCCGGCCGGTCACGAGGAACTGCGTGAGCGTCCACAGCGCCTCGAAGATCAGGTAGGGCGCGACGAGGTCGGTGATCACTCGCGCCATGCGCTGCCGCGTGGGCTCGCCCGCCGACGAGAAGTACCCCGAGACGAGGGCGAACAGCGGCATGTGGAACGCGTACACCAGGAGGTACAGCGCCTCGGCGGCATCCGAGTCGTACGTCAGGCGCTGGATCGCGTGGCCGAACACGACCAGGACGATCGCGGCGAAGCGGGCGTTGTCCCAGAACGGCACCCGGGGTTTCGCGGGGCGGAGGGGCGTGGCATCCGGAGTCGTCATCGCGCGCCACGATAACCCGGTGCCCCGTCGCGGGTCGACGGGGAGGGTCGGGGGATGCCGATGGGGTAGGGCGGAATAAAACCCCGCGGGAGGCGTTCTCCCATGTATATTCAGATGCATACAAAAAGGAGGGGCATCGTGAACGAGACGACCAACTGGCCCGGGATGCAGTTCGGTGTCATGACGGTGAGCGACATCACCCAGGACCCGACCACCGGCAAGACCCCGAGCGAAGCCCAGCGCATCCAGGACACGCTCACGATCGCGAAGCACACCGAAGAGGTCGGGCTCGACGTCTTCGCGCTCGGCGAGCACCACAACCCGCCGTTCTGGTCCTCGTCGCCCACCACGACGCTGGCGTACATCGCCGCGCAGACCGAGCGCCTCATCCTCACGACCTCCACGACCCTCATCACCACGAACGACCCGGTGAAGATCGCCGAGGACTTCGCGATGCTGCAGCACGTCTCGGGCGGTCGCGCCGACCTCATGCTCGGCCGCGGCAACACCGGCCCCGTCTACCCCTGGTTCGGCAAGGACATCCGTCAGGGCCTGCCGCTGACCATCGAGAACTACGATCTGCTGCACAAGCTGTGGCGCGAGGACGTCGTGGACTGGGAGGGCAAGTTCCGCACGCCCCTGCAGGGCTTCACCTCGACCCCTCGTCCGCTGGACGGCGTTCCCCCGTTCGTGTGGCACGGTTCGATCCGCACCCCGGAGATCGCCGAGCAGGCCGCGTTCTACGGCAACGGCTTCTTCGCCAACAACATCTTCTGGCCCAAGGAGCACTACCAGCGCCTCATCACGCTGTACCGCGAGCGCTACGCCCACTACGGCCACGGCACTCCCCAGCAGGCGATCGTCGGCCTCGGCGGCCAGGTGTTCATGCGCGCGAACTCGCAGGACGCGGTGCGGGAGTTCCGCCCCTACTTCGACAACGCGCCCGTGTACGGCCACGGCCCGAGCCTCGAGGACTTCAGCGAGATGACGCCGCTGACCGTCGGCTCGCCGCAGCAGATCATCGACCGCTACGCCGCGATGCGCGAGACGTTCGGCGACTATCAGCGCCAGCTCTTCCTCATCGACCACGCGGGTCTTCCCACCAAGACCGTGCTCGAGCAGCTCGACATCCTCGGCGGCGAAGTCGTCCCGGCACTGCGCAAGGAGTTCCAGGTCAACCGCCCGGCCGAGGTTCCCGACGCGCCCACGCATGCCAACCTCGTCGAGAAGATCTACGCCGGTGCCGCTCCGCGCCAGGCCGTCCCCGGCGCCAACCGCGGCGACAACCTCACCGCCGGCAGCCCCTACCAGGACGCCCCGGCGAAGGCCGGCAGCGCCTTCGGTGCCGCCGCGACCCGAGTGGGGGCCTGACATGACCGCCCGCCGTATCGCGGTCGTGACCGCGGGGCTGTCCACGCCGTCGTCGACGCGCATGCTCGGCGACCGTCTCGCTCACGCCGCGCTCGCCGAACTGCGCCAGCGCGGGATCGACGCCACCGCCGACGTGTTCGAGCTGCGCGACTACGCCCACGACCTGACCGACAATCTGCTGACGGGGTTCGCTCCGCCCGCCCTCGAGCAGATGATCAACACCGTGGTCTCGGCCGACGGCATCATCGCGGTGACGCCGATCTTCTCCACGAGCTACTCGGGGCTGTTCAAGTCGTTCATCGACGTGCTCGACCCGCAGGCGCTGTCGGGGACCCCGGTCCTCCTCGGCGCCAACGCCGGCACGGCCCGCCACTCGCTCGCGATCGACTACGCCATCCGGCCGCTGTTCACCTACCTGCACGCCAACCCCGTGCCGACCGGCGTGTTCGCGGCATCCAGTGACTGGGGCGCGACCGCCGACGAGGTCGCCCCGCTGGGCGCGCGCGTCGACCGCGGCGCGCGGGAGTTCGCCGAGGCGATCGCCGCCCGGGAGCCCGTACGCGACGCCGATCCCTTCGACCCCGCCTCGTACCTCGGTGCCGGGAAGTCGTTCGGACACCTCCTCGGTGGTCTCTCCGGCGAGTGATCTCCCCCGAAGCCCCGTCGCCCGTCCGTGGCGGCGGGGCTTCGTGCTGCCGGGCGCGCCCTCCGCGCAACCTCAGCCGCTCGGCGGAGCGCCGGGCGGAGGTCGTGCCGATCACCGACGTCGCACGGGGCCCCTAGGGTGAGGGACATGGATGCCGAGCAGTGGGACGAGCGTTACCGCGCCTCCGCCGGAGGAGTGTGGGCCAGCGAGCCCCCCGCGACGGTCCGCGAGATCGCTGAGGCGCTGCGCCCCGGCACGGCGATCGACGTCGCCACCGGGGACGGCCGTACGGCGCTGTGGCTCGCCGCGCGGGGGTGGAGCGTCACGGGGGTGGACTTCTCGGCCGAGGCCCTGGCGATCGCCGCGGACCGACCCGGCGGCGACGCCGTGTCGTGGGTGCGCGCCGACGTGCACGCGTGGGAGCCGGCGGCATCCGTCGACCTGGTCGTGTCGTGCTACCTGCACCTGGCGGACAGTGCGGCGGCGGTGGCCCGGATCGCCGACTGGGTCGCGGTGGGCGGAACCCTCGTCGTGGTCGGTCACGACGTCGAGAACATCGCCGCCGGGGGCCACGGCCCCTCCGACCCCGCGATCCTCTACACCCCCGAGCTGCTGCGGGGTGCCCTCGACGAGCGGTTCCGCGTCGAGCGCTGCGAGCGCGTGGTCCGCGGCACCGCGGACGCCGAGCTGCGCGGCGGTCATTCCCACGCGGCCGTGGACACGGTGCTGCACGCCGTGCGGGTGGCCTGACCCGGGTCAGAGCACGATATCCGCCGTGCTCCGCAGTTCGCGGGCACCGGCGGGCCGAACGCCCGGACGCGCGAGGACGTCGGCGCCGGCGAGGTCTCGGACGTCGACACGCGCTTCGGTGGCGATGTCGCGGATCGGCACCTGGAACGTCCGGAACGCCCCGAGCGGCGGCACGGTCAGTCCCTGTCTCGTGTCGACGAGATCGGTCTGGTCGAGCACGAACCCCGCCGCGGCGAGGCGCTCGCCGGTGCGCCACACCGCGATCTTCCAGAACCGCAACGGAACACGGATGCCGCGATACGCCGGGTCGTCGTCACCGAGCACGGGCGCGGTGAACACCGCGATCCGCTGGTCGGTGCTCTCGGCGTAGGCGAGGACGTGATCCTCCAGTCCCAGCCACAGCTCCTTCGACTGGTTGAACCCCGCCGCCTGCGGGGCGGCGTTGGGGTAGAAGAACGTCGCGGCGGTGGCATCCCGAGCCTCGGACGCACTGCCCCACCCGGGATCGCGACGCCGCACGAGGTGACCGCGATCGAGGTCGTTGCGGCTGTACACCTCGGGGCCGGCCTGGGTCGTCGCGGGGGCGCGCGGGTCGAGCCGCCACTCGCCCGCGCGCGGCGGGTCCTGCAGGCGCACGCCGTCGATGATCACTCCGGTGACCGCGGCGAAGCGCCGCTCGGGGTCGAGCAGCACCGAGAAACGCGGGTAGTCGAGCCGGATCGTGTCGACGGCGGGCGAGGGGAGGGGCAGGGGGATGCCGAGGAAGTCGGGGTCGAAACCGTCGCTCATCGCCCCATCGTGCCCCTGACCTCCGACATCGCGACAGACTGGAGCGATGGAACGGCTGGTGAAGACCCGGGACGACGCGCCGCAGGGGTTCTTCGCGGCGGAGGCCGCGGGACTGGAGTGGCTCGCGGAGGCCGGCGGCGCGCGCACCGTGCGCGTGATCGAGGTCGAACCGACGCGCATCGTCCTCGAGCGCATCGGCGAGGCGCGCCCGAGCGCGGGCGCCGCGGCCGCGTTCGGTGCCGCCCTCGCGGCCACCCACGACGCGGGCGCCTCGGCGTTCGGCGCTCCGCCACCGGGCTGGGCGGGCGACATCTTCATCGGGCGTCGGTCGCAGCCGTCCCGACCGAATCCGACGTGGGGCGCGTTCTACGCCGCGCAGCGCGTCGAGCCCTTCCTCGCCTCCGCCGTCGCGGCGGGGAACCTCTCGGCATCCGGCGCCGCGGTCGTCCGGCGCGCGTGCGCGCTCATCTCCGCCGGGGCTTTCGACGACGGCGACGCCCCCGCCCGGCTGCACGGCGACCTCTGGGCGGGGAACGTCCTGTGGTCGCCCGAGGGGGTCGTGCTCATCGACCCCGCGGCGCACGGCGGCCATCGCGAGACAGACCTGGCGATGCTCGCGCTGTTCGGCTGCCCCCACTTCGACGACATCGTCGACGCGTACGATCGCGCGCACCCGCTGCGCGAGGGCTGGCACGATCGCGTGCCCGTGCACCAATTGCATCCGCTCGCCGTCCACGCCGCCGGGCACGGGCCGTCCTACGGCCGCGCGCTCGTCGACGCGGCCGAGCGGACGCTCGCGCTCGGCTGACGCCGGGAGTGGCGGCATCCGGGATCCGCGGGCTCTCGCGGCCATCGCAGCTCGCGGCCGGGGTGCCGCGGAGATCGTGCGATTCGACGCGCGGCCGAGGGACTACGCCGCGACGTCCTTGGCGGCACGCCGACGCGCGCGCCGGGCCAGCACCATGTCGATGCCGACCCCGATGCCCACGGCCACCACGATCGACACGATCACCGCGACCACCGGCCCGCCCGGGACGATCGCGGCCACGACCGCACCGATCACCGCTTGGTACGCGGCCCACGCCAGGGCCGCCGCGGCGGCGACACCGAGGTAGCGCGCCGGATTCACCCGCGACGCACCCGCCGCGAGGTTCACCGCGAGTCGGGCGAACGGCACGAACCGCGCGGTGAACAGCACGACCGCGGCGTTGCGCTCGAGCCGCGCCCGTGCCCATTCCAACGCGCCGCGCACGCGCGGACCGCGCATCCAGCGCCACCGCTCGACGCCGACCGCGCGCCCCACGAGGTAGCAGCACAGGTCGCCGCAGAAGGCCGCCGCCCCCGCGACGAGGATCACCGCGAAGAGCGGAGGAGTGCCGTTCGCGACGGCCAGGGCTCCGAAGGCGGTGACGGCCGCCTCACCCGGGATCACGACGAGGAACGCGTCCGCGAAGACGAGGAGAGCCATCGCCGGAAGCGCCCACGGGCTCGCCGCGACGCCTGCGAGCCACGCGTCGATCCCGTCCATCACGTCACTCTCCGCCGCCGATCGGGACGCGATGCCGTCCAGGCGGTGACCCCGCGCGGATCATCCGGTGAACATCGCGAACGTCGGGCCAGGATCGACGCCCCCGCAGGTCCGCGGGTCCCACCCTGGAGGCGTGAGAGTCGCGCTGCTGGCCGAATCCTTCCTCCCGCACATGAACGGGGTCACCGGTTCCGTTCTCCATGTCCTGCGCCATCTGGCGGAGGCGGGCCACGAGACGCTCGTGATCGCCCCCAAATCCGGCGATGTGACCGCCGACCTCCACGGCGCCCGCGCCGAGCTGCTGCGTTCGGTTCCGCTGCCGTCGTACCCCGAGGTCCGCGTGGTGTTCGCCCGTGCGGCGCGCCTGGGCGGTCTGCTGCGGGAGTTCCGCCCCGACGTCGTGCACCTGGCATCCCCGTTCGTGCTCGGCTGGCAGGGGCTCGCCGCCGCCGAGGCGTTGAAGATCCCCTCGGTCGCCGTCTACCAGACCGACGTCATCGCGTACGCCCAGAAGTACGGCCTGCCGCACGCGACCGCCCTCGTCGCGGGGCACGTCACGCGGCTGCACCGCCGGGCGACGCTCACTCTCGCGCCCTCGTCGGCGTCGATGCGTCAGCTCGAGGGGCTCGGCGTCGACCGCGTGCGCCGGTGGGGCCGGGGAGTGGATGCCGTGCGCTTCGCCCCCGAGCACCGCGACGAGGCCTGGCGCGCCGCGGTCGCGCCGGGAGGGGAGCGCATCGTCGGTTACGTCGGCCGACTCGCCCCCGAGAAGCAGGTCGACGACCTGCGGGCGCTCGCCGATCTGCCCGGGACGCGTCTGGTCGTCGTCGGCGACGGCCCGTCGCGTCCCGCGCTGGAGAAGGCGATTCCGGATGCCGTGTTCACCGGTCACCTCTCGGGTTCGGCGTTGGCGTCGACGATGGCGGGGTTCGACGTGTTCGTGCACCCCGGTGAGAGCGAGACCTTCGGGCAGACGATCCAGGAGGCGCTCGCCAGTGGCGTCCCGGTGGTCGCGACCGGCGTCGGCGGTCCCGTCGACCTCGTCCGCTCCAGCGTCGACGGCTGGCTGTACCGACCGGGCGACCTCGACGACCTGCGCGCACGCGTGGCCGACCTCGTCGGCGACGAGTCGAAGCGGCAGGCGTTCGCACGCGCGGCCCGGGATGCCGTGGCCGGACGCACGTGGGAGGCCCTGACGCACGATCTGGTCGGGCACTACCGCGAGGCCGCGGCGTTGAGGACGATGGACGAGGGCATGCTCGTGCGCGGGGGGCAACGGCCCGAGGTCCCGGCGCCGCGGGCGCGCGGGCGCTGGACGCGCTATGTCGCCCTGGGCGACTCGCTGACCGAGGGACTGTGCGACGCATCGCGCATGCCGTCGGGACAGTTCCGCGGGTGGGCCGACCGCCTCGCCGAACTGCTCGCGCACACGAGCGACGAGGGCCCGTTCCGGTACGCGAACCTCGCCGTGCGCAGCCGGCGGGTGCGGCACCTCATCGACGAGCAGATCCCGGCCGCCCTCGCCCTGCGACCCGACCTCGTCTCGATCCTCATCGGCGCCAACGACCTGGTCGGTCCCGCGCCGGTGATCCCGGCGCTCGTGGCCGAGGTCGAGTCCGCCGTTCGCGCCGTGCGTCGCACCGGCGCCGACGTGCTCCTGGTGACGACGTTCCTGCCCCGGCGGGCGGCCGCGCGTATCTTCGCTCGCCGTTTCGCCGCCTACAACGTGGAGCTGCGTCGCATCGCCCGTGCGCACGGCGCGATCCTGCTCGACTTGGAAGCGGTCGCCGAGATCGGCGAACTGCCGCTGTGGGCCGATGACCTCGTGCACCTGCGCTCGCGGGGTCACCGCCTGGTGGCCTATCGCGCGGCCGAGGCGCTGGGCGTGCCGGACGCCGGAGAGCTGTCCGACCTCGACGAAGCGCTGCACGCCGACGACGACGTGCCCCAGCGCGGGTGGCTGACCCGCGACGCCCTGCCCTGGGTGTGGCGTCGAGTTCGCGGGCGCACCGCCGGCGACGGCATCCTCCCCAAGCACGACGGGTACGTCGAGCTGCCCACGCGCGGCGACCGCCAGCGTCAGCGCACGACGTCCTGATCGCCGTCGTGGGTGCCCAGATCACGTGGTCTGGCCGAACGGGCACGGCGTGGACGGTCACGAGGCGTGACCTCGACCAGATCACGTGATCTGGCGACTCAGTACCAGCCGGTGGACTCGGAGTGCGCCCACGCGCCGCACGGGGAGCCGTAGCGGGACTTGATGTAGGACAGGCCCCAGGCGATCTGCGTCGCGGCGTTCGTCCGCCAATCGGGACCAGCGGCGGCCATCTTGTCTCCGGGAAGAGCCTGGGGGATGCCATAGGCACCGCTCCACGGATTCAGAGCGTCCGCTCGCCAGCCGGATTCCCGGTTCCACAGCGACACCAGGCACGAGAACTGATCGTCGCCCCAGCCGTAACCGCCGATCGCACCGCGGGCGTAGTCGCGCGCGGCCCCGGGGCTCATCGTCGGCCCCGCCGGCGCGGTCGACCCGCCGCTGCCGCTGCCGTTGCCGTTGCCTGAGCCGTTGCCGGAGCCTGAGCCGTTGCCTGAGCCGCCCGTCGACCCGCCGCCGCCGCCCGCCGATCCGCCGGAGCCTGAGCCGCCGCCGCCGGCCGCTCCGCCGCCCGTCGCCCCGCCGCCCGTGGCCCCGCCACCCGTCGACCCCCCGCCGTTCGAGGACCCGCCGCCCGTCGCCCCGCCCGGCTCGGCGGCCTGCGCCGCGGTCTGCTGCGCCAGGCGAGCGGCTCGTTCCTGGGCGGCCGTGGTCTCGCGCAGCGCCGCCAGTCGGGCGAAGAGCCGGTCGAGTTCCGCCTGCGTCGCCGTCACCGTCGCCGCCTCGGCGTCGGACTGCCTCTGGGACTCGGCCGCCGTGGTCTCGGCCTCCGCGGCGCGGCGCGCCGCCTCCGCACGTGCCCGTTCGGCTTGCGCGCGGAGGGACTCGGCGACGTCGGCGGTGCTCCGCGCCTCGCCCGCGGTGCGGACGGTGACCGTCGTCACGCGATCGAGGATGCCGAGGCGCTCCAGCAGCGAGTCCGGATCGGCCGCGGTCAACAGCTGCGCGACGAGGGGACCCCCTGAGGTCGTGCGGTACAGCCGGGCGACGCTGGCTCCCGCGCGGGTGATCGCCTCGGTGCGAGCGGCGTCGGCCGCGTCGCTCTGCGCGGTGAGCGCGTCGGCGCGCGCCGCCGTGAGCTCGGCGGTCTGGCGGGCCCGCTCGGCCGCGGCCGAGGCGTCGAGGGCGCGACGCGAGGCGGCGGAGGCCGCGGTCTCGGCGGCATCCAGTGCCTGTTGAACCTCACGGACGGCGGGATCGTCGTCGCCGGCCGCGGCGACGTGGACCGGCGCGGCCACCGCACCGGTCACCGGCGTGATCACGAGGACCGCGCTCATCAGCGCGCACGCGAGAAGCGTGTGACGCGTGAGACGGCTGAGGCCCATGAGGCAAAGGTACGGTACGCCCTCGGAACGAACCAGCCGAGCAACCCTCGCCCTGATAGGCTTTCGCAGGGTGCCGCCATGGCATCCGCTCAACTCAAGATGAGCTCACGGAGCAGGCCGGCAGACGCTGGTCCCCTGTGGTGGACTCCCCGTCGTGACGCCGGGTGGTCGTCTACTGGTGGCCAGTCGCCGGGATTTCCGGGTCGATGCGTCGACGCGCCCTTTCTGCCTGTTCCTGCTCCTTCGCATGTCAGCTCGTCGCCCACACGGGGCGACGAGCCTAAACAAAGAAGGAGGGACCTCTTGGAAGGTCCAGAAATCACCGCCGCTGAAGCCGTTCTCGACAACGGCCGTTTCGGCACCCGTACCGTCCGCTTCGAAACCGGTCGTCTCGCGCAGCAGGCGCAGGGCGCTGTCGCGGCGTACCTCGACGAAGAGACCATGCTTCTCTCGGCCACCAGCGCCGGCAAGCACCCGCGTGAAGGCTTCGACTTCTTCCCGCTGACCGTCGACGTCGAAGAGCGCTCGTACGCCGCGGGCAAGATCCCCGGCTCGTTCTTCCGTCGCGAGGGCCGCCCCTCGACCGAGGCCATCCTCGTGTGCCGTCTCATCGACCGCCCGCTGCGCCCGTCGTTCGTCGACGGCCTCCGCAACGAGGTGCAGATCGTCGTGACCGTGCTCTCGATCGCTCCGGGCGAGTTCTACGACGCCCTCGCCATCAACGCCGCCTCGCTGTCGACCCAGATCTCGGGTCTGCCGTTCTCGGGCCCCATCGCCGGTGTGCGCCTCGCGCTCATCCCCGGGCAGGGCGAGCACGCCGACCAGTGGGTCGCGTTCCCGACCGTCACCCAGCTCGAGGACGCCGTCTTCGACCTGATCGTCGCGGGCCGCGTGCTCGACGACGGCGACGTCGCCATCATGATGGTGGAGGCCGAGGCGACCGAGGGCAGCTGGAACCTCATCAAGGGCGGCGCCACCAAGCCGAACGAGCAGGTCGTGGCCGAGGGCCTCGAGGCCGCCAAGCCGTTCCTCCGCCAGCTGGTCGACGCGCAGAACGAGGTCGCCCGCACGGCGGCCAAGGAGATCCAGTCGTTCCCCGTGTTCCCGGCCTACAGCCAGGAGACCTACGACTTCGTCGCCGGTCGCGCCTACGACCGCCTCGTGCCGGTGTACCAGATCGCCGACAAGCAGGACCGCCAGAACGCCGACGACGAGGTCAAGACCTCCGTCAAGGAGCAGCTCCTCGCCGCCGTCGAGTCGGGTGAACTGCCCGCCGTCGCGACGCTCGAGTTCAACGCCGCGTACAAGTCGGTCACGAAGACCATCGTCCGCGGTCGCATCCTCGCCGAGGGCGTCCGCATGGACGGCCGTGGTCTGGCCGACATCCGCCCGCTCGACGCCGAGGTGCAGGTCATTCCTCGCGTCCACGGCTCGGCGATCTTCCAGCGCGGTGAGACGCAGATCCTCGGCGTCACCACGCTGAACATGCTCAAGATGGAGCAGCAGATCGACTCGCTGTCGCCCATCACGAGCAAGCGCTACATGCACCACTACAACTTCCCGCCGTATTCGACCGGTGAGACCGGTCGTGTGGGCAGCCCCAAGCGTCGCGAGATCGGGCACGGCTTCCTCGCCGAGCGCGCCCTCGTGCCGGTGCTGCCCAGCCGCGAGGAGTTCCCGTACGCCATCCGTCAGGTCTCCGAGGCCCTCGGGTCCAACGGCTCGACCTCGATGGGTTCCGTCTGCGCGTCGACCCTGTCGCTGCTGAACGCGGGCGTGCCGCTGCGCGCCCCCGTCGCCGGTATCGCCATGGGTCTGGTCACCGACGAGGTCGACGGCCAGACGCGCTACGCCGCGCTGACCGACATCCTCGGCGCCGAAGACGCTCTGGGTGACATGGACTTCAAGGTCGCCGGCACGAGCGAGTTCATCACCGCGATCCAGCTCGACACCAAGCTCGACGGCATCCCGTCGTCGGTCCTGGCGGCGGCGCTCACCCAGGCGAAGGAGGCTCGTCTGACGATCCTCAACGTCCTGAACTCCGCGATCGATGCTCCCGACGAGATGGCGCCCACCGCGCCGCGAGTCATCAGCGTGCAGATCCCGGTCGACAAGATCGGTGAGCTCATCGGGCCCAAGGGCAAGACGATCAACTCGATCCAGGACGAGACCGGTGCGCAGATCTCGATCGAGGACGACGGCACCGTCTACATCGGCGCAACGGACGGCCCCTCGGCCGAGGCCGCCCGCGCCCAGGTCAACGCGATCGCCAACCCCACCAACCCCGAGGTCGGCGAGCAGTTCCTCGGCACGGTCGTGAAGATCGCGACCTTCGGTGCGTTCATCTCGCTCCTCCCCGGCAAGGACGGCCTGCTGCACGTCAGCGAGGTGCGCAAGCTCGCCGGTGGCAAGCGTGTCGAGAACGTCGAGGACGTCCTGTCCGTCGGCCGCAAGATCCTGGTGCGCATCACCAAGATCGACGACCGCGGCAAGCTGTCGCTCGAGCCCGTGATCGACGAGGCCACCGAGACGACCGAGCCCGCGGACACGCAGAGCTCGGCCGCCGCGAGCGAGGGCCCCGAGGCTCCCGCCGAAGGCTGATCCCGCTCTCACCGGATGCCCGTCCCGCCGTGTGCGGGGCGGGCATCCGTGCTTTCCCGCCGCCGGAGCTCGCGTGCCCGGGTGACGGCAAGCGTTATGCAATGTTTATCGCTGAGCCGTGGGATTCGGCGGCCGCGGTCCGGTCAGGCCCTACCCTCGAACTACGCGTCGGGGGCGTAGCGGGCGCCGCCGGTGTCCCATCTCCGGCGCAGCACGAGGGGAAGCCCATGAGCGGCTCGGGCGTCGACGAGACGGCCTCGCCGCGCCTGCGTCGTGACCGGGTGGCGCACCCGTCGGCTCCCGTGTCGCACCCGTCGGCTCCCGTGACGCTGCAGGGTCCGGGTCTCGGATCGCACGTGCGCGTGCCGCTCGGCGAGACCGGGTTCGACGTGTTCCCCGTCTTTCTGGGGGGCGGCGAGTTCGGGTGGAACGTCGACGCCGCGACCAGTCACGAGATCCTCGACACCTACGTCGAACTCGGCGGCAACGCGATCCACACCGCCGACAGCTACGCCGCCGGGCGCAGCGAGCACATCATCGGGTCGTGGATGCGTTCGCGGCGGACCCGCGACGACACGGTGCTCGCGGTGCGTATCGGTCGGCATCCCGACAACCCCGGGCTCGGATCTACTAACCTCGTCCGCGCTGTCGAGGCGTCGCTCAGCCGCCTGGGCACCGACCGCATCGACGTGCTCTCGCTCGACGCCGTACGCGGTGATTCCGCGGTGCTCGAGGACACCCTCGCCACGTGCGAGTGGCTGGTCGACAGCGGCAAGGTGCGCGCGATCGGCGCGTGCGGCTACACGGCGTCACAGCTGGTCGAGGCTCGCATCCTCTCCTCGGCGGGGTACCCGCGCGTCACGGTGCTGGACGTGCCCTACAACGTGCTGCGCCGCGACGAGTTCGACGGCGATCTGCGGCTCATCACTTCGGCGCAGGGGATCGCCGTCACGCCATCGCATCCCCTCGCGCACGGCTTCCTCGCCGGCGAGACCCGCACCCGCGGTCAGCAGGCCAGCTCGGTACGCGGGTCCCAGCTCGCGGTGAACCTGAACCGCCGCGGCTCCCGCGTGCTGCGCGCCCTCGACGTGATCGGCGAAGAGCTGGGGGTGGAGGATGCCGCGGTCGCGATGGCGTGGCTGCTCGCGCAGAAGGCGGTCACGGCCCCGATCGTCAACGCCTTCGCGCCGCGCCACGTGGTGGAGTGCATGCGCGCGGTCGGCGTACGGCTCAGTCGCGCGCAGCTGTCGGACATCGCCCGCGCGGCCGAGTGATCCACCCCCGTGTCGGGGGCGTGACGTAGGCTGGAAGTGTTCGGCGGGGGGTCCGCACACTGACGACGAGGTGAGTTGACGTGACGCACTACATCTACCTGGTGCGCCATGGCGAGCACCAGGATGCCGAGCACGGGCTCACAGACGGCCCCCTCTCGCCCCGCGGCCAGCGCCAGGCTGCGCTGCTCGCCGACCGGCTCTCCGGGCTGCCGCTGGATGCCGTGTGGCACTCGCCGCTCGAGCGCGCTGCGCAGACCGCGCGCGCCGTCGCCGAGCGTCTGCCGTCGGTGTCGCCCGAGGCATCCGCCCTGCTGTTCGACTGCGTCCCGACGGGCATGACGCCCGAGACCCCCGCGGCGTACGAGCCGTTCTTCGGCTCCGTGACCGAGGCGGAGGTCGAGGCGGGGCGCGCGCAGATGGAAGACGCCACGGCCGAGTTCCTCGCGCGCAAGACCGGCGAGGTGCACGAGTTGCTCATCACGCACAACTTCGTCATCGCGTGGTTCGTCCGCGAGGTACTGCAGGCCCCCGAGTGGCGCTGGATGACGATCAACCAGGCCTACTGCGGGCTGACCGTCATCGCGCAGAAGAAGGGCCGACCCTGGACGGTCCTGTCGCACAACGACCTGGCCCACTTGCCGGTCGAGCTGCGCACCGGGCTCGTGGATCCGCTGCCGGTCTGAGATGCCGACGGCGTCGCGCGGCGGACCGTATGTGCCCGTCGTCGGGTGCCTGGCTCTGGGCGGCAGCGTCACCGGAGCCCTGGTCTGCGCGGTCCTCTTCGGCTTCCTGATCCCGCCCGACCGCGGCGAAGAGGGCGTGGTGTGGGTCCTGCCGTTCTACGGAGCCTTCGCCGGTTTCGTCGCCGTGCTGCCGGCGGTGCTCGGGTTCTGGGTCGCACTCCTGCTGTGGACAAGGTCTCGACAGCGATCGGTCGCCTCCCGCGCGGCGGTGGCGACCGCCTCCGCGGCGGGGACGGCATTCGTCTTCTGGCTCGCCGTCGTGACGGCGGCGACCGGGGGCTACGGCGTCGTGCTCGGCCTCTTCTTCGGCGGACTGACCGCGGTGGTCACGGTGGCGATCGTCGGCCCGGTGACCGTTCGGGCCGCGCGACGGAACGACCGCGCCGGCGCTGAGCGCGAGGCCGGCTTTGCTCGGGTCGACGTGCATCCGCACCGTCCCTGAGCGATCCGGGGCCACCGCGAGGTACGGTCATCTCCCGTGGTGAGAGCGGATCAGCGCGCCGCCGTGTCCCCTCGCGTCGCGAGGACGAAACCCTGCGCATACTTCGCGTGCGGTGTCCCGAGCGACCGTGTCGCGACTGTCGGAGACCGTGGTCAACTCCGGTGGAGCGGCAGCTGGCCCTCCTCCTGCAGCGCCTGCCGGTGCGCGGACAGCGCGGAGCGCACGGCGGTATAGATGATGAACCACAGGATCAGGCAGCCGATGAGGAACGATGCGGCGGCGATGATCCACGTGAGGGTGGTGGTTTCCTCGAGAGTCATGTCTCGGACGCTAGCGGAACGCGCGGTCCGCGCCCTGGTCCGTGCTCCCGGCTACGGCCGCGCGCCTTCTCTTCGGCCGGAGGCACGTCGGCGTTCATCCCGATCGGCATCCGTCTCGCCGTCGCGAGCGAAGACACCCGCGGTGCCGATGATCTGGAAGCTCTCCATCGACCCGGCTCTGCTCGGGCAGGGGATCGGCGCGCGGATGCTCGACACCGTCCGTGCCTTCCCGTCACCGGATGCCACCCGGGTCGGCATCGAGCACGTGACGGGTGGATGTGGGCGCCGGGCGGTTGTCCGAGCAGGAGGAGTTTCCCCTCGACCGCGTTGACGAGGAGGCGTCTGGAGACCCGCGCGAGAGCGTCACCTCATGCGTGAAGGCGATGAGGCGAGCGGGACGGCATCCCGGGCGGCTTCCAGCACCGGTTTCGCTGGCCAGGAGCGATCCTCGGGGCCGCCTCCGAGGCGACGCCCGCTCAGAGCACCTTGCCATACCACCTGGTCGCGTTGACATTGTCGTTGTACGCCGGGATCGCTTCGAAACCCGACCGCGCGTAGAGCCCGCCCGCCGCCTCCAGCGTGTGGTGCGTGTCGAGCACGAGTTCTGCCGCTCCGCGCTCGCGCGCCCGGCGTTCGAGGTCGTCGAGGAGCAGACGGCCCCACCCGCGACCGCGCCCGATGTCGCGCACGAACAGGTGCTTGACCTCGTCGCGCGGGCCGTGCGGTCCGTCGTCGATCCGCCGGATGCCGCCGCACCCGGCGGGGCGGCCTTCGTCGTCGTCGAGCACGACGAACACACCGGCCGGTTCGACGAACGTCGCGGGGGAGGGGAACGTCGTGCGGTATCCGCCGCCCGGGAAGATGGCGGCGCGCACGGCGAAGTACTCCTCGAGCAGCGCGTGAGCATCGGGGGCGTCAACGGGGGAGATGCGAATCGAAGCCACGGGTCGATGCTAGGCGAGGCCGGACGGCGCGTCTGTGGACAGGACCGGTCGGGAGGTGGCGCCGCCGCCTAGGCTGGCAGCATGACCACACGCGTTGCCATCGTGGGCGGAACCGGAAAGCTCGGCGGAGTCATCCGCGAGGTCGTCGAGGCCGAAGAGGGGTACGAGGTCTCCGCGGTGCTCGGCCCGCGCTCCGATCTCGGCGAGCTCGACGGTGCCGACCTGGTGATCGACGCGTCGACTCCCGCGGTCTCGATCGACGTCGTGCGCGCGGCCATCGAGCGCGGGATCAACGTGCTCGTCGGCACCTCGGGATGGTCGAACGAGCGCATCGCGCTGGTCCGCCCCCTCGTGGATGCCAGTGGCACGGGTGTCGTCTTCATCCCCAACTTCTCGCTGGGATCCGTGATCGGTAGCGCACTGGCGGCCGCGGCCGCCCCCTTCTTCCCCTCCATCGAGATCATCGAGGCGCACCGCGAGTCGAAGGTGGACTCACCCAGCGGCACCGCCGTCCGCACGGCCGAGCTCATCGCCGCCGCGCGCGAGAAGGTCGGTCCGGTCCGCTCGCCGCACGTCGACCAGCGCGCCCGCGGCCAGCAGGTCGCGTCTGTCCCGATCCACTCGCTGCGTCGTCCGGGAGTCGTCGCGAAGCAAGAGACCGTGCTGTCCGGGCCGGGGGAGTCGCTCACGCTCGTCCACGACACGATCGACCCGGCCACGGCCTATGCCCCCGGCATCCGCATCGCGATGGCCGCGGCCCGTGAGGCGCGCGGAGTGATCGTCGGTCTCGACAGCTTCATCGACATCGGCGTGCGTACGCGCCCGGCGCGCGACGAAGCGCCCGTCGCCGACGGCGCGGTCTCGGGCCAGGTCGCGGGCGCCACCAGCGCATGAAGACGCGCGCCGCCGTCGCGGTCATGACGGTGCTGCTGCTGCTGTACATCGTGCTGGCCGGTCAGCGCGCCGTCGTGCTGCTGTCCAGCGGCGAGGGCGTCGGTATCGCGATGGGGGTTGCGCTGATCGTGCTGCCGATCATCGCGCTGTGGGCCATCGGCCGTGAGCTGTGGTTCGGGGTGCGTGCTCAGAAGCTGGGCGAGATCCTGGATGCCGAGGGCGCCCTGCCCGACGAAGAGATCGATGTGCGACCGAGCGGGCGCGCGACGCGCGACGATGCCGACGCCCTCTTCCCCTCCTACCGCGCCGCCGCGGAGGCGCATCCCGACGATTGGCGGTCCTGGTACCGCCTCGGCCTCGCATACGACGCGGCCGGCGACCGGCGACGCGCTCGCGAAGCCGTCCGTCGGGCGATCGCGCTCGAGGCCGTCGACCGCCGCGCGGCCTGAGCCGGCGCGGCCGCACGACCGCGCGGCGCGTTCCCGGCCGCCGCCTGAGGCCGCCCCACCCCGCTCAGCGCGCGGCGGGGACGGCAGAGGCCACGGCATCCTCCACGGTCTCGTGCGTGAAGGTGAAGCCGTCGTCCTGCAGGACCGACGGGCGCACGTCGGCGTCCGAGGCCAGCAGCGCTTCGGTCGCATCGCGGCCGAGCGCGAGCTTGACGCCCCACACCGGGGCGCGGAGCGCATAGGGGCGGTTCATCCGGCGCGCGAGCGCGAAACCGAGGTCGTTCGCCGTGGCGCGCGCGGGTCCGGTGAGGTTGACGGGGCCGTCGAGGTCGGAGTCGATGACGTGACGGATGGCGCGCACCTCGTCGTCGAGCGTGATCCAGGGCCACACCTGGGTGCCGCGGCCGATCGGGCCCGAGACGCCGAGCTTCGTCAGGAGCAGCAGCGGCTTGAGGACACCGCGCTCGTGGACGATCGGGGCGGTGCGCAGCAGGGCGACGCGGGCGCGCGACCCTGCCCCGCGCGCGGCCGTCTCCCACTCTCCGCAGATGTCGGCGAGGAAGCCCTCGCCACGGGCGGACGCCTCGGTGAGCACCGCCCCGGGCTGAGACCCGTAGTAGCCGGTCGCCGAGGCGTTCACGAGCGCGGGGGCGTCGTCGCCGAGCTCCCGGATCGCGGTGGCGAGAGTGCGCGTGGGCGTGATCCGCGACCACAGCAGTGTGCTCTTGTAGGAGCGCGTCCAGGGGAAGCGGCCGATCGTCGCGCCGTTGAGGCACACGACGGCGTCGGCGCCGGCCAGCACGTCCGGGTCGAGGGGAGCAGCATCCTGGAGCCACTGCACCTCGTGCGGGCCGGTGGGCTCGTGACGGACGAGGGACGTGACCTCGATGCCGTCGGCGCGCAGCGCCTCGGTCAGGGCCGAGCCGATGAGACCCGACGCGCCGCTGAGGACGACGCGTCGGGTCGAGGACTCAGGCAAGCGTGGCCTCGAGGGTGATGTCGATTCCTGCCAGCGCCTGCGAGACGGGGCAGTTCGCCTTGGCGTCGTTCGCGATCTTCTCGAACGTGGCGGCGTCGATGCCGGGGACGACCGCGTTCACGTTCAGGTGGCTGCCGGTGATGCCGGTGCCCGGCTTGAAGGTGACGGAGGCGGTCGCATCGATCGACTGCGGCGGGGTGCCGTTCTCGGCGAGGGCGTTGGACAGCGCCATGCTGAAGCACGACGAGTGTGCGCCGGCGAGGAGCTCCTCGGGTGTGGTGACCGAAGCGGAGCCTTCGCTGCGCGCCTTCCAGTTCACGTCGAACGTGCCGATCCCCGACGACGTGAAGGTCACTTCGCCCGATCCCTCGAACAGGCTGCCCTTCCAGGCGGTGGTGGCTTCGCTCGTGACGGTCATTCGAACCTCCCGGTTTCCGACGCAGCCCTCATGGCTGCGGCGTTGGCCAGCCTAGCCAGGGGGTCCGACCCGCCGAGGGTCTTGACAGGCGACGCGGGGGAGAGGCTCAGGCGGCAGAGGGGCGCCGACGCCCGACGAGGCCCGCGCGCTGCAGCAGCAGGTAGAGCTGGCATCCCAGGCACAGTCCGAAGACGGCGTTGAGGAACGCCGCGACGAAGGCCATCGCCGCGGCGATCGGGAGAGCCCACGGCACGCCGAAGAGGTGCAGCAGGAGGCCAACGGCGGTCACGAACAGGCCGACGCCCTGCGCGAACCGCGGCGGACGCGGGTCCTCGAACTCGGTGGGCGGCGCGAGTCGCGGCTGCACCACGCGGCGGAAGAGCACACCCCACGGAGCGGTGCGCGGCGAGACGACACCCCACACGAACAGCAGGGCGATCACGAGCAGCAGCAGGAACCCGGGGTCGACGACGCGCGCCCACAAGGGAGCAGTCGACACGGCCCATTCCTCGGGGCGATAGACCGCGTCCGCGAGCGGCTGGTAGGCGAACCACCCGAAGGAGCGGGAGCGCTGCGTCGAGATCCCGACGAGCGACAGGAACGTCGCGATCAACAGCAGAACGGCGGTGAGGGATGCCGCGAACCGCGGTCCTCGGACATCGATGCGCTGGACCTCAGGCACGGGTGGTCTCCTCTTGCAGGCGGCTGAGCTCGAGTTCCACGACCGCGCGACCGGGCGTGCCCCCGAAACGGGTGCGGATCGCACCGTGGCGGTCGAGGACCAGGGTGGTGGGGGTCTGAAGAACGCGGAAGTGCTGGGCGATGTCGGGGCGGTGGGTGAGGTCGACGTCGAGATGCCGTACGCCCTCGCGGCCGTCGGCGACCTCCGACAGCATGCGGTGCACGCCGGGGCACCGCGAGCACATCTCGGTGCTGAACTGCAGCAGCGTGGCTTCCTCGCCGAGTGCGTCCGCACCGAGGCGGCGCGGGTCGACGATCTCGGCGGAGTCCACGGTGCGGGCGCGGCCCTGGGTGAGGCGGAAGACGACGCCGGCGACCGCTGCCAGCACGACGAGCGCGGCGACGGCGAAGAGAGCGATGGTCAGGTCCACGACCGACAACGCTAACGCGCCCGGGAGCGCCAGGGGCCGATGAGTCGCCCCATGACGCCTCCGCTCAGCGTTTGCCCGGCCCGCGTCCAGGTGGCGCCTCCTCCCCAGCGGGCCCGGCGCCGGGATCGTTCCCCCGGCGCACTCCGGCGCGCGGGACCCGCGGGTATCGTGAAGGCCGTGACCGCCGACATCCCCACCCCCTACGAAGACCTGCTCCGCGACGTCCTCGAGACGGGCGTCCACAAGTCGGATCGCACCGGCACCGGCACCACGAGCGTGTTCGGGCGGCAGATCCGCTTCGACCTGGCCGCCGGCTTCCCCCTCGTGACGACCAAGCGCGTCCACATGAAGTCGATCGTCTACGAACTGCTGTGGTTCCTTCGCGGCGAATCCAATGTGGGGTGGCTGCAGCAGCACGGCGTGAGCATCTGGGACGAGTGGGCGGATGCCGAGGGCGAACTCGGCCCCGTGTACGGCGTGCAATGGCGCTCCTGGCCCACCGCGGACGGCGGCGCGATCGACCAGATCTCGCAGGTGATCGACCAGATCCGCCGCGATCCCGACTCCCGTCGGCTCATCGTGTCGGCCTGGAACCCCGCCGACATCCCCGACATGGCGTTGGCTCCGTGTCACGCCCTGTTCCAGTTCTACGTCGCCGACGGCAAGCTCTCGTGCCAGCTGTATCAGCGCAGCGCCGACATGTTCCTCGGCGTCCCCTTCAACATCGCGTCCTACGCCCTGCTGACGCTCATGATCGCGCAGCAGACGGGGCTCGAGCCCGGCGAGTTCGTCTGGACCGGCGGCGACTGCCACGTCTACGACAACCACCGTGCGCAGGTCGAGGAGCAGCTCTCCCGCGACCCCTTCCCGTACCCGACCCTCCGGTTCGCCCGGAAGCCCGCCTCGGTCTTCGACTACACCTACGACGACATCGTGATCGACGACTACCAGCACCACCCGGCCATCCGGGCGGCCGTCGCGGTATGACGACCCTCGGACTCGTCTGGGCGCAGTCGCGCGCTGGCGTCATCGGCGCGGGCGGCGGCATGCCGTGGCACGTCCCCGAAGACCTCGCCCACTTCCGCGCCGTGACGGGGGAGTCCGACGTCGTCATGGGCCGGCGCACGTGGGAGTCGCTCCCGCCGCGCTTCCGGCCCCTTCCGGGGCGTCGCAACATCGTGGTGTCGCGGACGAGTGGAGGGGATGCCGAAGGCGCCGAGCGGGTGGACTCTCTCGATGCCGCCCTGCAGAGCGCCGACACCGACCGGGTGTGGGTGATCGGCGGGGGGCGCCTCTACGCCGACGCGATCACCCACGCCGACGTGCTCGAGGTCACGCAGCTCGATCTCGACGTCGACGGAGACACCGTGGCGCCGAGCCTGGACGGCTGGACACGGATCGCCGCCGACCCGAGCGACGGATGGCACGTCTCGCGGACCGGCATCCGCTACCGGTTCGAGACCTACGTGCCCGAGGGCCGGGAGTGACGCGGACCGCGCTCGTCACCGGCGCGAGCTCGGGCCTCGGCGCCGAGTTCGCGCGCCAGCTCGCCGCCCGCGGCGCGGACGTGATCCTCGTGGCGCGCGACCGCGCCGCGCTCGCCGCGGTGGCCGACGGCATCCGCTCGACGTGCGGATCGAACGTCGAAGTGCTCGCGGCAGACCTCCTCGACGCCGACGACCTCAGAGCGGTCGAGGCCCGGGTGGCCGCGGGCGTGGACCTGCTCGTCAACAACGCCGGCTTCGGGCTGAATCTGTCCTTCGAGGCCAACGACATCGCCGACGAGGTGCGCCACCTGCGGCTGCACGTCGAGGTCGCGATGCGATTGACCCACGCGGCGTTGCCGGCCATGCTCGCGCGCGGCGAGGGACGGATCGTCAACGTCGCCTCTGTCGCCGGGTTCGTCCCGCGCGGCACATACGGCGCCGTCAAGGGCTGGCTCATCTCCCTCAGCCGCTGGGCGAACGTCGCCTACGCACCGCACGGCGTGACGGTCACCGCCGTCTGCCCGGGATTCGTCCACACGAACTTCCATGAGCGGCTGGGCCTCCCGCCCGGCCAGGAGGGCGTTCCGCCCGGGATGTGGCTCGACGCCGAGACGGTCGTGCGCGAGGGACTGCGCGACGCGGCACGCGGTCGTGCAGTGTCGATCCCGTCCTGGAGATACAAGCTGCTCGTGGCCGCCTCGCGCGTTCTGCCCGACCGGGTGGTCGTGCGCGCGGCGGCGCGGGGGCGCTGAGCTCAGCGGAACCGGCCGAGCCGGATGCCGGCGAACGCCAGCGCCGCGACCGTCTCGCCGTCGGAGATCTCGCCGTCGGCGACCAGGCCCAGGACGTCCCCGAACGGTACCCAGCGCACGGCTTCGATGCCCTCCTCGCGCTGTGAGGCCGCGGCATCCACGATCTCCAGGTCCCGCGCGAGATAGACGTGCTCCGGGGCGTCAGCGATGCCGTTGAGGGCGTTCATGCGGCCCAGGTGCTCCCACCGTGCCGCGGTGACGCCCGTCTCCTCGCGCAGTTCCCGCTGCGCCGCGACGAGGGGGTCCTCGCCGTCCGTGCCACCGGCCGGGACCTCGAGCGAGCGCCCCGTCGTGTAGCGCTCCAGCTCGACCAGGCACACACGCTCGTTCTCATCGAGCGCGATGATGAAGACGGCGGGCTGCTGCATCCGCACGACTCCGTAGATGCCGTCGCCGTCCGGCCCGGTGACCTCGTCTTCGCGGACCTCGATCCACCGGTTCTCGTACACCGTGCGGGAGGAGCGGGTGGTCCAGGTCATGCGGTCAGCCTAGAGCGCCGCCGACCGCGGAACGGGCGGCGTCGGTCGATGTTCACCGGGAGGATCGGCGCGACAGCGGGGAGAGCGGGGCGAACCGATAACCTGAGAGCATGACGCACTCCGGCAACCCCTTCGGTCAGGTGCTCGTCGCGCTCGTCACCCCGATGACGGCCGACGGCGAGGTCGATTGGCCCGCCGTCGAGAAGCACATCGACGACGTCGTCAGCGCGGGCGCCGACGGTGTCGTCGTCACGGGCACGACGGGAGAGACCTCCACCCTCACCGACCCCGAGAAGCTCCGCCTCGTCGAGGTGGGCAAGGACGTCGCAGCCGGTCGCGCCAAGATCATCACGGGCGGCGGATCCAACGAGACCGCGCACGCGATCGAGCTCTACAAGGCCAGCGAGAAAGCCGGCGCCGACGGCATCATGATCGTCACGCCGTACTACAACAAGCCCACCCAGGCCGGCATCCTGACGCACTTCCGTCTCGTCGCCGACGCGACCGACCTTCCGGTGATCCTCTACGACATCCCCGGCCGTACGGGTGTCGAGATCAAGTACGAGACGATTCTGCGGCTGGCCAAGCACCCGAACATCCTCGCCGTCAAGGACGCCAAGGGCGACTTCAGCGAGGTCAGCCGGGTGCTCAATCAGACCGACCTGATGTACTTCTCGGGCGATGACGCCAACGTCCTCCCGCACCTCGCGATCGGGGCGTCCGGACTCATCGGTGTGACCGCGAACATCGCGGCCGCGCCGTACCGGACGATCGTGGATGCCGTGAACCGCGGCGACCTCGCGACCGCCACCGCAGCCCATCAGCGCCTCGAGCCCCTGGTCCGCGCCACGATGACGCACGTGCCGGGCACGGTCGCGGCCAAGTACATCCTGCACGGCCTCGGCCGCATCGGCAGCCCGCGCGTGCGCCTGCCCCTGGTCGGTCCCGAAGAGTGGGAGGCCGCGGCGATCGAGGACGAGCTCGCTCTCGTCCGCGAGGTCGCGGGCGCCGACTTCTCCAACTTCCGCCCCGACCGCAACGCGGCCGCCGGCGGTGCCCTGCCGAAGGTGCACGGCACCACGAGATAAGCACCGGCGTCCGCCGAACCGCGGCCAGGGACGCCACACGAAGGGATGCCGTACGGCGGCATCCGAGGAGGCACTTCATGCCCACGACCGTCTACGACCCGCCCGCGCTCCAGCCGGGCACACTGCGCGTCTTCCCCCTCGGCGGCCTCGGCGAGGTCGGCCGCAACATGACCGTCTTCGAGTACGAGGGCAAGCTCCTCGTCGTCGACTGCGGCGTGCTGTTCCCCGAGGAGCACCAGCCCGGCGTCGACCTGATCCTGCCGGACTTCGAGCCGATCAAGCACCGCCTCGACGACGTCGTCGGGGTCGTCCTCACCCACGGGCACGAAGACCACATCGGCGCCGTTCCCTATCTGCTGAAGCTCAAGGGCGACATCCCTCTGATCGGCTCGGGCCTGACGCTCGCTCTCATCGAGGCGAAGCTCAAGGAACACCGGATCCGCCCCTACACGCTCACGGTGAGAGAGGGGCAGCGCGAGCAGGTCGGTCCCTTCGACCTCGAGTTCATCGCCGTGAACCACTCGATCCCGGATGCCTTGGCGGTGGCGATCCGCACCCCCGCCGGCCTCGTGCTGGCCACCGGCGACTTCAAGATGGACCAGCTGCCGCTGGACGGCCGCATCACCGACCTCCGCGCATTCTCCCGCCTGGGAGAAGAAGGCGTCGACCTGTTCCTCGTCGACTCCACCAACGCCGACGTACCCGGGTTCACCCCCACGGAGCGTGCGATCGGACCCGTGCTCGACCAGGTCATCGCCAAGGCCCCCCGACGCGTCGTGGTCGCGAGCTTCTCGAGCCACGTGCACCGCGTGCAGCAGGTGCTCGACGCAGCCCACGCCAACGGTCGTCGTGTGGCGCTCCTCGGGCGCAGCATGGTGCGCAACATGGGCATCGCGGCCGATCTCGGCTACCTCAACGTCCCGGACGGCGTGCTCATCGACTACAAGAAGGCGCGCGACCTGCCCGACGACAAGATCGTCTACATGTCGACCGGTTCGCAGGGCGAGCCCATGGCCGTCCTGAGCCGCATGGCCAACCTCGACCACGCGATCGAGCCGGGCGAGGGCGACACCGTGATCCTGGCATCCAGCCTCATCCCGGGCAACGAGAATGCCGTCTACCGCGTCATCGACGGACTGACCAAGCTCGGCGCCACGGTCGTGCACAAGGGCAACGCCAAGGTGCACGTCTCGGGCCATGCCGCCGCCGGCGAATTGCTGTACTGCTACAACATCCTCCAGCCCAAGAACGTGCTGCCCGTGCACGGCGAGTACCGCCACCTGGTGGCCAACGCCAAGCTCGCTCAAGAGACCGGCATCCCGGCCGAGAACACGATCCTGGGCGAGAACGGGACCGTCGTCGACCTCCGCGACGGCCGCGCCGAGGTGGTCGGTCAGCTCGACATCGGCTTCGTCTACGTCGACGGGTCGTCCGTCGGAGAGATCACGGATGCCGACCTGAAGGACCGCCGGATCCTGGGAGAAGAGGGGTTCATCTCGGTGATCGTCGTCGTCGACCGCCAGACCGGGAAGATCATCTCGGGACCCGAGGTGCACGCCCGCGGCTTCGCCGAAGACGCCGCCGTGTTCGAGAGCGTCAAGCCGAAGATCGCAGCCGCGCTGGCGGAGGCGGCGCAGTCGGGAGTCCGCGACACGCATGCGTTGTCCCAGGTCGTGCGCCGGACGATCGGGCGGTGGGTGAACCAGGCGCTTCGTCGTCGTCCGATGATCGTTCCGCTCGTCATCGAAGCCTGAGGCCAGGCCCGATGACCACCCCGCGGAGTGGTCATCGGGCGCTCGCGCCGTGTGCCGGCGCGAGCGTCGGTATCATGCGGGCATGCCCGCCTTCCCGATTCGCGCGGCGCTCCCGTCCGACGGCTCCTTCCTGGTCGATATGACGGTCGAGGCCGCCAATTGGCGCGCCGGCAGTGCGCGCCCGCGCCACGAGATCCTCAGCAACCCCGACCACCGGCGTTACGTCGCGGGGTGGCTGCGACCGGGCGATGCGGGGTTCGTGGCGGAGTCGCCCGCGGGCGAGGCGATCGGGGCGGCGTGGTACCGCCTGCTTCCGCGCAGCGAGCCCGGGTTCGGCTGGGTCGGCACGGGGGTGCCGGAGCTGATCATCGGCGTGCGGCCCGTGTGGCGCGCGCACGGCGTGGGCCGTGCGCTCCTCCAACGTCTCGTCGGTCATGCCCGCGATGAGGGGTTCTCCCGCATCAGTCTGAGCGTCGAGCGGGACAACTTCGCCCGCACTTTCTATCGCCGCGAGGGCTTCGCCGTCACTCTCGCCGGGCAAGGGCGCGACGTCATGGTCCGTACGTTGCGCTGAGACTCCCGGGTATCGGTCCTGTCTCGAACCCCGCGTCGGTCCGCACGAATGTCGGACACCCCGCCTACCGTGGAGGAATGGCCCGCAGTACGTCCACGTCCGGCGGTCGCGCTCCCGCGAAGGGACAGGCGCGTCCGAAAGCGTCGGCGCCCGCGCCCAAGCGGTACGTCGACGAGCCCGAGAAACCGCCGTTCGCCGTCCGCGCCTGGATGGCGCTGGCTCACGGCGTCGGCGGGATGTTCCGCGTCTTCGGGCCCGAGACCCTCGAGCGCGATCAGCGGCGCGACGGATTCCCGTTCCTCCTCGTGCTGCTCGCCGCCGTCGGTGCCGTGGTCGAGTGGTTCTTCATCGGCACCGATGTCGCGGCCACGATCAGCGCCTACAGCTTCGGCGGACTCATCGGCCGCGTGGCTTTCGTCTTCCCCGTGCTGCTGCTCCTGCTCGCCGGGTGGCTGTTCCGGCATCCCTCCTCGGTGCACGACAACGGCCGCATCGGCATCGGCTTCGCCCTGTTCGTCATCGCGATGGCGGGATTCTGCCACGTCGCTGGCGGGCGTCCCGCGCCCAGCGCGGGGCTGCCGACACTCAGTCTCGCGGGCGGTCTCGCCGGTTGGCTGAGCGGGGAGCCGCTCGCCCTCGTGGTGAGGGACGTGGGCGCCTACATCGCGCTGTCGCTGCTGACGATCCTCAGCATCCTCATCCTCACCAAGACCCCGCCGAACCGCATCGGCCGACGTCTCGGCGACCTCTACGCGTGGATGTTCGGCGCCGAACGCGTCGAGAAGGACGCGACAACGGCGGTCCTCCCCGCGGATGCCGACGACGAGGCGACCGCAGAGAAGTCGATGCCGTGGTGGCGACGCAACAAGTCCGGCCGCGAAGAAGACGTCGACGGACAGCTCGGCTCCGACGACCTCACCTCCCTGCTGACTCCGGGAACCCCCCAGGGCGGTTTCGAGTCGGCGGTCGTGACACCCACCGCCCCGGCGGCCCCGCCGGCACGCCCGCCCCTCCCTCCCGCCCCCGACGCGCTCACCGAGGTCATCGACCCCTCGGCGCTGGCGGGGATCCCCACCGGACGCGGGCTGCAGGATGACTCGCCGACGGCCGAGACCGAGACCGACGACCTCCCGGGGATCTCGGGACTCGGCGGAGACAACGCGGGGCTGCCCCCGTCGGCGAACTACCGGCTCCCGGCGGTGAGCGCCCTCGCCGCCGGCACGCCGCCGAAGGAGCGGTCAGCAGCCAACGATGCCGTCGTGCGCGCGATCGAGAGCGTCATGGAGCAGTTCAAGGTCGACGCTCGCGTCACCGGGTTCTCGCGCGGCCCGACGGTGACCCAGTACGAGATCGAGGTCGGTCCCGGTGTCAAGGTCGAGCGCATCACCGCGCTCACCAACAACATCGCGTACGCGGTCGCCTCCAACGAAGTGCGCATCCTCGCGCCGATCCCCGGCAAGAGTGCGATCGGCGTCGAAATTCCCAACGCCGACCGTGAGATCGTCACCCTCGGCGACATCCTGCGATCGGATGCCGCGGCGGCCTCGACGCACCCCATGACGATCGGCGTCGGAAAAGACGTGGGTGGTGGCTTCGTCGTCGCCAACCTCGCCAAGATGCCGCACCTCCTCGTGGCCGGTTCCACCGGCTCGGGCAAGTCGAGCTTCGTGAACTCGATGATCACGAGCCTCTTGATGCGCGCGAAGCCGTCCGAGGTGCGGATGGTGCTCATCGACCCCAAGCGCGTCGAGCTGACCTCCTACGCCGGTGTTCCTCACCTCATCACGCCCATCATCACGAACCCGAAGAAGGCCGCCGAGGCGCTCCAGTGGGTCGTGAAAGAGATGGACATGCGGTACGACGACCTGGCGTCGTTCGGCTTCCGTCACATCGACGACTTCAACAAGGCCGTCGTGGCGGGCGAGATCCAGCTCCCGGCGGGAAGCGAGCGCGTCCTCAAGCCGTACCCCTACCTGCTGGTGGTCGTCGACGAGCTCGCCGACCTCATGATGGTCGCGCCGCGCGACGTCGAGGACTCGATCGTCCGCATCACGCAGCTCGCCCGCGCGAGCGGTATCCACCTCGTGCTCGCGACGCAGCGCCCTTCGGTCGACGTCGTCACGGGTCTCATCAAGGCCAACGTGCCGTCCCGCCTCGCGTTCGCCGTCACGAGCGTCACGGACTCGCGGGTCATCCTCGACCAGCCCGGCGCCGATCGCCTCATCGGTCAGGGCGACGGTCTGTTCCTGCCGATGGGTGCCTCCAAGGCCCTGCGTGTGCAGGGCGCGTGGGTCAGTGAGCAGGAGATCGAGCGCGTCGTCGCCCACGTCACGCAGCAGGCGCGTCCGGAGTACCGTTCCGACGTCCAGGCCGCGGCCGAGAAGAAAGAGATCGACGCCGACATCGGTGACGACCTCGAACTGCTGCTGGCGGCAGCCGAGCTCGTCGTCTCGACGCAGTTCGGATCGACCTCGATGCTGCAGCGCAAGCTCCGGGTCGGCTTCGCCAAGGCGGGGCGCCTCATGGACCTCCTCGAGTCGCGCGAGATCGTCGGCCCGTCCGAGGGCTCGAAAGCCCGTGACGTCCTCGTGACGAACGAACAATTGCCGAGTGTCCTGGCGCGCCTGCGCGGCGAGGAACCGCCCGTGGCGGCCGACGACGACCGCTACGGCCCCGATGCCGTGGAGTCCCAGTACGACGGCATCCCGGTGGCCGAGGACGACGAAGGCTCGGAAGACGCCTGGCAACTGACGGGACGTGACTGATGAGAGTGCATCCGCAGGTGCCCAACGCGATCACGATCGCCCGCATCCTGTGCGCCCCGGTCTTCCTGTGGATGCTCCTCGCCGACGGAGGCGCCGGGGGAGGGCTGCGGTGGGCTGCGGCCGTCGTCTTCATCGTCGCGATCGCGACCGATGGCATCGACGGGTACATCGCCCGCCGCTACGAGATCGTCAGCGACCTCGGCAAGCTCCTCGACCCGATCGCCGACAAGGCGCTCACGGGAGTGGCCTTCGTCGGGTTGTCGATCCTCGGCGAGCTGGACTGGTGGGTGACGATCCTCGTGCTGGTCCGCGAGATCGGCATCACGATCTACCGATTCCTGGTCGTGAGCGACCACGTCCTGGCGGCCGCCTGGATGGGCAAGCTGAAGACGGTGGCGCAGGCCGTGGCGCTGTCGATCGCCCTGCTGCCGTTGGCCTCGCTCTCCGAGGCCGCGGTGTGGCAGTCGACGGTGTGGTGGGCCGGGGTGGTGACCATGACGATCGCCGTGGTCCTCACCATCGCCTCGGGGATCGACTACGTCATCTCGGAGGTGCGAGGAGCCCGCGCGAAGCGGAGCGCCCGATGATCGACGGCGTCCCCGACGATCTCGACGAGACGCTCGTCCGTGATCCGCGTGAGAGCGCCGCGGTGCTCCTCGACCGGCTCGCCGAGCTCGGGTGGACGATCGCGGTCGCGGAGTCGCTCACCGGCGGCATGATCGTGTCCTCTCTCGTCGACGTTCCGGGAGCCTCGCGTGTGGTCCGGGGAGGCGTGGTGGCCTACGCCACCGACGTCAAGAACAGCGTCCTCGGCGTCGATCCCGCCCTGCTCGAGGCGCACGGTGCCGTCCACCCGCGCGTCGCCCGGCAGATGGCGCGGGGCGTTCGCGAGGTCCTGGGACGCGACGGGACGCCGGCCGACGTCGGAATCGCCACGACCGGGGTCGCCGGCCCGGATGAGCAGGACGGGCAGCCGGTCGGCACCGTGCACATCGCCGTCTCCACTCCACTCGGGACGCGCGTGGATTCCCTCGTGATCTCGGGCGACCGGGATCGCATCCGGCGTGAGGCGAGCCACATCGCCATCCGCCGTGCTCTCGCCGCCCTCTGACCATCCGTTCTCGACACGCCCGGCGGAGGGAACAAACGGCGTCACACGCCGGTTGTTTGAGAGCGATTCCCATCCAGTGCCCAGCGCGCGGCATTAGGGTGACCTGGAACGGTGTTGTACCGTTGTCCACCCGGACAGCGGGGGAATCTGCAGTGAGGAGGGGTTCACATGATCCTGGTCCGTCAAGAGATCGGCGAAGTCCTGCGTGAGCTCCGCCAGCAGAAGGGCCGCACCCTTCGTCAGGTCGCCAGCCGCGCGAGTGTCGCGCTGGGGTACCTCAGCGAGGTCGAACGCGGTCAGAAGGAGGCGTCGAGCGAGATCCTCGCGTCCGTCGCCGAGGCCCTCGATGTCCCCATCTCGACGATCATGCGCGAGGTCGGCGACCGACTGTCGGTCCTCGAAGGTTTGCAGACCTTCCCCGATGTCGTCCCCGACGATCTGGTCGCGGCGGTCGAGCCCGAGCTCTCCCTGCACTGACGTCTCTGCATGCGTCGAAGTGAGTTCGATCGTGCCGTCGCCGACGAGTTCGGACCTCGGGGCGGTTCTTTGATGACCGATCTCGTGCTGTCCGCCGTGGGCGGGCGCACGAGTGCCGATGCCCTCGCCGCGGGCGTCGATCCGCGTGAGGTGTGGCTCGCGCTCTGCGAAGAGACCGACGTTCCGCGGGATCGCCGCTACGGCGTCGGACGTCTCGACCCGCGGCAACGCTGATCCCCTCGGGCCCGCTTGCGGCGCGCCCGCGGATGCCGTGGGCTCGTGGCCCGCCCGCATTGTCCCCTGCGCGGATGACGGGCGCAGCTGGACGCCCGGGGCACGGGTGGATGCGGGACGAGTTCGGTAGTCGACTCGCCGGAACCGGCGTGTTATCGAATCTTCGTTCGATATCCGCGTAGGCTCCTGCACATCGGAGTTTCGAGCGGGTTCGTCCCCAGAAGGTCGGGTTTCCTCCGCCGATGTCGGAGGCCCTCCCTAACGTGGGCGAAGTCGAACGACACTCTGAACGCCTTGTCGGGAATCTCCACCGTCGGTGGAGAACGCGACAGCCTATAGGCGACGGAACGCGAGCAGAAAGAAGACGTCATGCCCTCACCCGCAGAACGCGAGAAGGCCCTCGAGTCGGCCCTCGCCCAGATCGACCGTCAGTTCGGAAAGGGCTCGGTCATGCGCCTGGGCAGCGACGAGCGCGCCCCGATCGAGACCATCCCGACGGGTTCCATCGCCCTCGACGCCGCTCTGGGGATCGGCGGGCTTCCCCGCGGCCGCATCATCGAGATCTACGGTCCGGAGTCGTCGGGTAAGACGACGCTCACCCTGCATGCGATCGCCAACGCGCAGCGCGCCGGGGGTATCGCCGCCTTCATCGACGCCGAGCACGCGCTCGACCCCGAGTACGCCAAGAAGCTCGGCGTCGACATCGATGCGCTTCTGGTGTCGCAGCCCGATACCGGTGAGCAGGCGCTCGAGATCGCCGACATGCTGATCCGTTCCGGCGCCATCGACCTCGTCGTCATCGACTCCGTCGCCGCCCTCGTTCCCGAGGCCGAGATCAAGGGCGAGATGGGTGACTCCCACGTCGGTCTCCAGGCCCGTCTGATGTCGCAGGCACTCCGCAAGCTCACGGGTGGGCTGAACACCACCAAGACGACGGCGATCTTCATCAACCAGTTGCGCGAGAAGATCGGTGTGTTCTTCGGGTCCCCCGAGACCACCGCCGGTGGAAAGGCGTTGAAGTTCTACGCTTCGGTCCGTCTCGACATCCGTCGAATCGAGACCCTGAAAGACGGCACCGAGGCGGTCGGTAACCGCACTCGCGTGAAGGTCGTCAAGAACAAGATGGCGCCGCCCTTCAAGCAGGCCGAGTTCGACATCATCTACGGCGTGGGTATTTCCCGCGAGGGAAGCCTCATCGACTTCGGTGTCGAGCACGGCATCGTGAAGAAGTCCGGTGCCTGGTACACCTACGACGGCGAGCAGCTGGGCCAGGGCAAAGAGAACGCCCGCGGGTTCCTCATCAAGAACCCCGACGTCGCGGCTGAGATCGAGTCGAAGATCAAGACCAAGCTCGGCATCGGTGTCGCCCCCGCGGCGGCGCCGACCACCGACGAGCTGGCCGCCCGCCGCCCCGCCTGATGATCGACGACGCAGGCCGCCCGGGCCGTGGATCCGAGACACTCTCGGGCCGCGGCGCGGGCGGCGGCGCGGTCGAGGACGCTCTCGCCCCCGTGATCCCTCTGTTCGGTGCGCGGGAACGCGAGGCGAAACCGCCGCATGACGGCGCGTCTGGCGAGACGCGACCAGGTGCGGGTCGCGCACGCGCACGGTGGACGCTTCCGGGCGACAGTACGGGCGAGATCAATGACGCGGGCGTCGCTGTCGACTCGCCGGATGAGATCCGCGACCGGGCGGAAGCGCTGCTCCTGCGGAGGCTCCGCGGACGCTCGCTTTCTCTGGTCGAGGCGGGCGCGGTCGTCCGCGAGGTCGAGGGTGCGGATGAGGCGATCGTCGACGAGGTCGTGGCGAAGTTCGTCGACCTCGGTTACCTGAACGACGAGGCCTTCGCCGAGCAACTGGCCATGACCGCCATCGAGCGACGTGGCCAGGGCCGTCGGGCAGTCGTCCAGACGCTCCGCAAGCGGGGGATCCCACGCGAGGTGGCCGACGCCGCCGTCGCCGAGCTCCCCGACGACGATGCCGAGCGGGCTCTGGAGTTCGCGCGATCCAAGATCCGCGGTGTGAGCGGCAAGGACTACGACGCCAGCCTGCGGCGCCTCGCGGGCCAGCTGGCCCGTCGCGGCTACTCCTCTTCGGTATCGCTCGACGCAGCGCGTCAGGCACTGGCGGAAGCCGGTGTGCGTCGTGCGCCCTTCACTCGTCCCGCCCCCTCGGGTGTGCGCTTCACCCCCGACGACTGAGCCGTCTCCGCGCCGGCGGAGCGCACGCCGGCAATGACACGGTCGTGCCGTCCGAATCCGCACGGCCCTCCGCCGCCCGGCGTGGGGTGGACTCCGACGCGGGCTCGGGGCGTACGCCGGCACGGGCTCGGGTGCACGGACCCCGGCACCGGCGCGAGCGGCGCTTAGAATGGCACGCATCATGACGACCCCCGTATCCACGCCGACGCTGATCGCGCCGTCCGCCGCTGCTGTCGCAGCCGACGGTCGTGCCCGCACCTACGAGGTGCGCACGTTCGGCTGTCAGATGAACGTCCACGACTCCGAGCGCCTGTCGGGCTCGCTCGAAAGCGCCGGGTACGTGCGCGCCGACGCCGGCGCCGACGCCGACGTCGTCGTGATCAACACGTGTGCCGTGCGTGACAACGCCGCGGGCAAGCTGTACGGCACGCTTGGCCACTTGAAGTCGCGCAAGGACGCTCACGGCGGCATGCAGATCGCCGTCGGCGGGTGCCTCGCCCAGATGGACAAGGACGCCGTCCAGCAGAAGGCGCCGTGGGTCGATGTCGTCTTCGGAACGCACAACATGGGGTCGCTGCCCGGAATGCTGGAGCGGGCGCGCCACAACGGCGAGGCCGAGCTCGAGATCCTCGAGTCCCTCGAGATCTTCCCGTCCACCCTGCCCACCAAGCGCGACTCGGTGCACAGCGGCTGGGTGTCCATCTCGGTCGGCTGCAACAACACGTGCACCTTCTGCATCGTGCCGAGCCTGCGCGGCAAAGAGAAGGACCGTCGTCCCGGCGACATCCTGAACGAGATCCGGCTGCTCGTCGACGACGGAGCGATCGAGGTCACGCTGCTGGGCCAGAACGTCAACTCCTACGGGGTCGAGTTCGGTGACCGTCTTGCGTTCGGCAAGCTGCTGCGCGCGGCGGGCGAGATCGAGGGCCTGGAGCGGATCCGCTTCACGAGCCCTCACCCGGCGGCGTTCACCGACGACGTCATCGCCGCGATGGCCGAGACGCCGGCGGTCATGCCGCAGCTGCACATGCCTCTGCAGTCCGGTTCGGACCGCATCCTCAAGGCGATGCGCCGGTCGTACCGCAGCGAGCGTTTCCTCGGTATCCTGGACCGCGTCCGCGAGCGCATCCCGCACGCGGCGATTACAACCGACATCATCGTGGGCTTCCCGGGCGAGACGGATGCCGACTTCGACGAGACGATGCGTGTCGTCGAGGCCTCGCGCTTCGCCAGCGCGTTCACCTTCCAGTACTCGATCCGTGAGGGCACACCGGCCGCCACGATGGAGGACCAGGTGCCCAAGGCCGTCGTGCAAGAGCGCTACGAACGACTCGTGGCTCTGCAGGAGCGCATCTCGCTCGAAGAGAACCAGAAGCAGCTCGGGCGTGCGCTCGAGGTGCTGGTCTCCGCGGGCGAGGGCAAGAAGGATGCCGCGACCCGCCGCCTCACCGGTCGCGCCGAAGACAATCGTCTCGTGCACTTCGAGGTGCCCGACGGGTCCGTGCTGCCGCGCCCCGGTGACGTCGTCTCGGTCGTGGTCACCCACGCCGCACCCTTCCACCTGCTCGCGGACGCTCCCGCGGGCGAGCCGCTGCGGATCCGCCGGACACGCGCCGGCGACGCCTGGGACCGTTCGCAGGCGGAGTCGTGCGGCGTGCCCGCCTCGACCGCCGACGAGGGCACCGTTCGCGCCGTCTCGCTGGGCCTGCCGACGCTGCGCATCGGCGGGTGACCGCGGACGAGGTCGCCGCACCGCGACTGTGGGCGATCGTCGGAGCGACCGGGACGGGGAAGACCGGGCTCTCGCTCGACTTCGCCGAGGCACTCGGACGTCGCGGTCGCCCCGCCGAGATCGTCAACGCGGATGCCATGCAGCTGTACCGCGGGATGGACATCGGTACCGCCAAGCTCCCGGTCGCCGAGCGGCGTGGCATCCCGCACCACCTCTTCGACGCGCTCGAGGTGACGGACGAGGCCGCGGTCGCGTGGTACCAGGTGGCGGCGCGCGAGGCGATCTCGGCGATTCACGGGCGCGGCGCCGACGCGATCCTCGTCGGAGGCTCCGGTCTCTATGTCTCGGGCGTCCTCTGGGATTTCCGCTTTCCACCCCGCGACGCGTCCGTGCGGGCGGAACTCGAGGCGTTGCTCGACCGACTCGGTCCCGGTGCTCTGTTCGAGCGGCTCCGTGCGGCGGATCCCACCGCAGCCGAGCGCATCGACCCGCGCAACGGACGCCGCGTCGTGCGCGCCCTCGAAGTGCTCGCGCAAGGCGCGGACACGCACGGCGGTGCCCTTCCCGAGGCGCCGGCCTTCTGGCATCCGTCGACGTCGATCCTCGGCACCGCCTTCGAGCGCGACCAGCTCGTCGGTCTGCTGGACGCGCGAGTGGAGCGCATGTGGGCGGATGGGCTGCTCGACGAGGTTGCCGCGCTCCGGCGCGACGGTCTCGAGCGCGGGGCCACCGCCGCCCGGGCGATCGGGTACGCGCAGGCTCTCGCCGAGCTGCGCGGCGAGGTCACTCGCGACGAGGCGATCGCCCAGACGCAGGCGCTCACGCGTCGCTACGCCCGCCGACAGGTGTCCTGGTTCCGGCGCTATGCCGACGCGCGGTGGGTCGATGCCCGGACGGCCGACGCCGACGCCCTCGCAGCCGAGGTCGAGGGCTGACCGCACGGATCCGGGCGTGCGACCGCGAACAGGGGCTCGGTCGCGCGGCGATCGCCGAGGCCGAACGGCGACGGGCGGCCCTCGGACGCCGTTGCCTAGACTGGGCGCATGGCGACTCTCGCGTTCACCAAGGGCCACGGCACCGGCAACGACTTCGTGGTCGTGTCCGACCCGGACGGCGAGCTCGACCTCTCGGATGACCAGGTCGCGATCCTCTGCGATCGCCACTTCGGCATCGGCGCCGACGGGCTGCTGCGCGTCGTGCGCTCGGCGGCCATCGCCGAGGGGGCGGATGTCGCCGCCTCCGGCGCCGAGTGGTTCATGGACTACCGCAACGCCGACGGATCGAAGGCGGAGATGTGCGGCAACGGCACGCGCGTGTTCGCCCGCTACCTTACGGACACGGGTCTCGCCGACATCACCGGGGGGCTGCGCATCGGCACGCGTGCCGGGGTGAAGACGCTCACGCGCAGCGACCGCGGCTTCGAAGTCGACCTGGGGGAGTTCCGCATCGAGCCGGGCGACGTGCTCGTGCGGGCCAAGGGGCTCCCGGTGGCCCGCCCCGGTGTGGGCGTCGACGTCGGCAATCCTCACGTCGTCGTCGCTCTGTCGTCGGACAGCGAGCTCGACGGCCTCGAGCTCGCTTACCAGCCGGTTCTCGACCCCGCACCGGCCCGCGGCGCGAACGTCGAGTTCGTGGTGCCCGCCGATCCGCTCGTCCACGAGGGTGTCGGCGCGATCAGCATGCGGGTGTTCGAACGCGGTGTCGGCGAGACGCTCAGCTGTGGAACGGGTGTCGCCGCCGCTGCTCTCGCCGTCCGGCACTGGGCGGGTTCGGCCGCGCCGGACTCCTGGGTCGTCGACACTCGCGGTGGCACTCTGGGGGTGCGCACCGCCGACGGCCGCGTGTACCTCTCGGGCCCGGCATCCCTCGTCTTCACCGGCGAGGTCGCCCTCGCCTGAACGCCGTCGTGGCGCGCGTCGTCTGCCCGCCACGGGCCCGTTCGCGGACGAACGGGGGCGTCAGGAGATGACGGCGATGGGTTCGCTCGGCGGGGAGCCGTGACGGCGCACGCGCAGCACGCGGTAGCTGCGGGCGGTCGCCGCGCGGTGCACCGAGAACCCTGTCGGGAAGGTCGCCGAGAGCCACCGCTGCAGGGAGTCGGAGCCGAGGTTGCGCTGCACGACGAACCAGCCGTCGGAGCGGTCCTCGAGCCGGGGGATCCACTGCTCGAGCATCCCGTGCAGCTCGTTCTTGCCGACGCGGATGGGCGGGTTGGAGCGGATGGTGCGGAAGGAGATGTCCGTGGGAACATCTTCGGGCCGCACGGCGTTGATGTTGTCGAGGCCGAGCAGTTGCGCGTTCTGCCTCACGAGGTCGAGTGCGCGTTCGTTGACGTCGACGGCCCAGACGGTCGCGTGCGGAGCGTCCAGGGCGAGGCTCAGCGTGATCGGACCCCACCCGCTCCCCAGGTCGAGGAAGTTCCCGCCGGACGGCGGGGCGGGGGTGTTCGCCAGCAGCACCGATGTCCCGGCATCCAGACGGTCGGGGCTGAAGACTCCACCCGCGGTGACCACCTCGAGCTCACGCCCGGCGAGGCTCACTCGGAGGCGGCGGAACTGCTCGGGACTCGATGGCGACGCGCTGAAATAGTGCTCGCTGCCCATGCCGGAAGCGTAGCGGAACGGAGCCCCGGACGTGGGGGCGACTAAAGTGCGAGGATGCCGCGGCATCGACCGCGGACGAAAGGAACACATGACCGAACACACCACACCCCCGAGCACCGACGAGTCGCCGGTGGATCCGGTCGACCGGGTGCTCTCGCGCGCCGAAGCGCACCGAGGGGTCCGGGTCTTCGGTGCGGCGCAGGCCCTCCAGGACGCCGCCACCGCGTACGGCGGATCGACCGACGGCGATCAGTGGGATCGCGAGGAACGCGCAGCGCTGCGCCGTGTTCCGGGGCTCTCCACCGAGCTCGAGGACGTCACCGAGGTCGAGTACCGCCAGTTGCGACTCGAGAACGTCGTGCTCGTCGGCGTGCACCCGCAGGGCGAGCAGGCGGATGCCGAGAACTCGCTGCGCGAGCTGTCTGCGCTGGCCGAGACCGCCGGCGCCGTCGTGCTCGACGGCGTGCTGCAGCGGCGTCCGCACCCGGACCCGGCGACGTACGTCGGACGGGGCAAGGCGGCGGAGCTGCGCGACATCGTCGCGGCGGTCGGCGCTGACACCGTGATCGCCGACACCGAGCTGGCCCCCAGTCAGCGGCGCGCGCTGGAGGATGTCGTGAAGGTCAAGGTCATCGATCGGACGACCGTGATCCTCGATATCTTCAGCCAGCACGCGAAGAGCCGCGAAGGCAAGGCTCAGGTCGAGCTCGCGCAGCTCGAGTACCTGCTCCCGCGTCTGCGCGGGTGGGGTGACTCGATGTCGCGCCAGGCCGGTGGACAGGTCGGCGCGGGCGGCGCGGGTATGGGGTCGCGCGGTCCGGGTGAGACCAAGATCGAGCTCGACCGCCGCCGGATCCGCACGAAGATGGCGCTGCTGCGCAAGCAGCTGCGCGACTTCGCCCCGGCCCGCGAGGCGAAGCGCGCGGAGCGCAAACGGAACACGATCCCCTCGGTCGCGATCGCGGGGTACACCAACGCCGGGAAGTCGAGTCTGCTCAACCGCCTCACCAGCGCCGGTGTGCTGGTCGAGAACGCCCTGTTCGCGACCCTGGATGCCACCGTCCGCCGCTCCGAGACGACCGACGGGCGCGTCTACACCTTCACCGACACGGTGGGCTTCGTGCGGAACCTGCCGCATCAGCTCGTCGAGGCCTTCCGCTCCACGCTGGAAGAGGTGGGCGACGCCGACGTCATCCTGCACGTCGTCGACGCGTCGCATCCCGATCCGGCGGCGCAGCTGTCGACGGTGCGCGACGTGATGGGCGACGTGCACGCCGATTTCGGCCACGAGATCGTGGTGTTCAACAAGGCCGACCTCCTCGGCCCCGATGATCGTCTGGTGCTCCGGGGCCTCGCTCCCGCGGCGCTGTTCGTGTCGTCGCGCACGGGCGAGGGCATCGACGAGCTGCGCGCCGCGATCGAGGAGGCCCTGCCGCTGCCGGCGGTCGAGGTGCAGGCGGTCGTGCCCTACGACCGCGGCGATCTGGTCTCGGCGGTGCACGAGACCGGCCTCATCCTCGCGCAGGAGCATCGTGAGCAGGGCACGTTCCTTCACGCGCACGTCGGTGCGCGACTCGCGGCCGAACTCGCGCCGTTCTCCGGCTGACACCCCCCGCGCAGAAGACCCCCGCCGACGTCTCGGCGGTGGTCGTCTGCGCGGGCGCGATGCCCCGATGAGCGCGTCAGTCGAGGGCGAGCGTCGGGATTCCGGGCGTCTCGAAACCGAACACCGCGCCGAGGAAGCCCAACTCGCGTTGCAGGGAGTCCACGACGGTCTCGGCCCGACGGAAGCCGTGGCCCTCGCCCTCGTACAGGACGTAGGCGTGCGCGACGCCGTGTTCGACGAGCGCGTCGCGGATGGCTTCGGCTTGCGAGGGGGGAACGACACGGTCTTCGGTGCCCTGCAGGATCAGCAGCGGAACCCGGAACCGCTCGGGATGCGACAGCGGTGATCGCTCGATGTAGACCGCCTCGGCCTCGGGGAGCGCTCCGATGAGGCCGTCGAGGTAGCGCGCCTCGAAGTCGTGGGTGTCTTCGGCCAGCGCGCGGGCATCCCCGACGCCATAGCGCGAGATGCCGGCCGAGAACACCTCGGTGTTCGTGACGGCGGCCAGCACCGTCCACCCGCCCGCCGACCCGCCCGCGATCGCGAGGCGCGCGGGGTCGGCGAGACCCGCGTCGGCGAGGGCGGATGCCGCGGCGGCGACGTCGTCGACATCGACGACGCCCCACTGGCCGCGCAACCGCTCGCGATACGCGCGACCGTAGCCGGTGGACCCGCCGTAGTTGACGTCGAGCACCCCGATGCCGCGGCTGGTGAAGAACGCGGTCTTCACCGACGGCGATGGGCCCACGTGCGAGGTGGGACCGCCGTGCACGAGGACGACGTAGGGAGGACGCTCGTCGGCGGGGCCGACGTGGTCGGGGCTGGTCGGGGCGTACGCGAACGCGTGCACCGGACCGTGCGGCCCCTCCGCCGTCAGAGCACGGGCGACCGGCATCCATTCGATCCCCGGGTGGTCGCCGCCGGTGACGAGCTCGGCGTCTCCCGAGTCGAGGTCGATCACCCACAGGCCGGCGAGGCCCGTCGCGTCGGAGCCGGAGACGAGGGCGCGCGATCCGCGGACGTCGTCGATCGAGGCACCCGCGCACACGGGCACGTCGAGGGGGCGCACGCCGCTCGGGGCGATCTCGACGACCTCGTCGGCGCCATCGGTGCGGACCGCCACGATGCGGCCGTCCGAAGTCGCCCCGAACCACCGCGTGCCCAGCACCCACACTCCACCCCCGGTGTCGGCGTCGGCCGGGGCCACGGCCTGCGGGTCCTCGCCGATGCGCAGCCGGAAGAGATTCCAGCGCCCGTCGGGGTCGTCGGTGTACAGCAGCTCGTCGTCGGCCATCCACACCGGCTGGAGGGGCGCGCGACGCGCACCGCCCGCGAGCTCGCGCACGGTACCCGTCGCGAGGTCGCGGACACGCACGGTCGTGGCATCCCACGGCATGTCGGGGTGATTCCACGCCGTCCAGGCCAGTCGTCGCCCGTCCGGCGAAAGCGCGGGGTGGACCAGGAAATCGCTGCCCTCGGCGAGGATCTCGGCCTCGGAGCCGTCGAGCGGGATCCGCACGATGGCGCGGGCCGGGACCCGGGCCTCGCCGTGGACCTCGCGTACCGCCAGCAGCGAGCCGTGCTGCCAGGACAGTCCGCCGTGCCGTACGCCGGCGGAGGCCGGGGTCAGGGGTCGTGGCTCGCCGCCGGGAGCGAGCGCGTAGACGCGTTGATCGGTCTTCTCGACGTAGTAGAGCTCGCCGTCGTCGGAGGCCGTCCAGGCGCCGCCGCCGTACTCGTGCACCGAGGAGCGCGCATTCGCGGGCGCCGGCAGCACGGTCTCGACCGCGCCGTCGGCGCGTCGACGGCGAACGGCGACGCGGCCGCCTTCGCTCGGAACGGATTCGCCCCACCAGATCTCGTCCCCGACGATCCGCGCCCCGTCGATGCGGGGCGACGACTGCGCGACGCGCTCGGGGGAGAGGGGAGAGGGCCAGGAACCGTAGGGGAGCGTCGAGGGCATGGCATCCACCCTACGGACGGGGGCGGACACGGTCGCGCGGCGGCACGGGCTCAGCCCCCGACGGGTTGCCGCACGATGCCGAGGCCGGCGGCCCAGTCTCGGACGATCTGCCGCTGGCTGTCGTCGCAGGTGTAGCCGTAGCCGACGCTCACCTCCCAGTACGAGAACTCGTCGATGGGGACCTCGTGCTCCAGCGACCACCCGTCGAGGAAGGTGAGCGCGTAGCAGTCCGCCATCGTCTCGACATCACCGGCGAACGCGGGGAGGGCGCTCTGGGTGGCTTCGGGGTTCGTGAACTGCAGGACGTGGGCGAACTCGTGGTACGCGATGCCGGTGCGGATCCAGTCCGTCATCGTCTCGTCCGTCCGCGTCGCGCCGTTGACGCGCACGGTGAAGGGGTCGGTGCTCGAGACGCACGCCAGGGCGTCGGCGCCGCACGGCGTGCCCCCCTCGTCGACGGCCATCGACACCCAGCCGCGACCGAGCGAGTCGAGGGTCGACTCCCAGGGCGTTCCGGACGCGTTGGCCGCGCCCTGGACACGCGCCGCGTCGGCGCGCGATGCCAGATCGGTCGCGAATGCCTCGACCTCGGCCACGTCCCTGCTCAGGGCGTCGGCGTTGCTCCGATGGATCCACGCGTGGTCTGCGAACTCCTCGACGCGAGCCCAGGGGACGAGCGTCGCGAAGGGAAGCCCGACAAGCGGCTCGACCGTCTCGTACAGGCCGGCCATGGCCGCACCGAACTGCTCCTTGCGGTCGATCAGCTCGCGTTGCTCCTCGATCTGTCGCTGCTGGTCGGTGATCTGCTGTCGCTGGTCGGTGATCTGCGAACGTGCGCCGTCGAGCTGCATCGCCAGCCACAGGATGCCGAGCCCAGCGGCGACGGCGACGAGCGCGAGCAGGCACGAGAGCACGACGATGCCCGTACGGGGCCGGCGCCCGGTCGGAGGGAGGGGCGGTGGGGACGCGGAGGCGATGTCGGGGAGGACCTCGACGGAGTGCTCGGGCGACGGCTGTCCGGTGGGGGAGGTGGAGGTCACGACGCTCGCTCTCTCGATGTGTCCTGTCATGGTAGGGGCCCCGGTGCTCCGGCTGCGGCGCCTGTGCATAACCGGCGGTGGGCGCGTGCGCGGCGACCCGTCGGCGGGGTCGACGAACGACGAAGGCCGGATGCCACTTCGCGTGGCATCCGGCCTTCCGGTATCGGTCGGCGGCGTCAGACCGTCCGCAGCACCGCGACGACGCGCCCGAGCACGACGGCCTCGTCGCCGAGAATCGGCTCGAAGGCGGAGTTGCGGGGGAGGAGCCACGTGTGGCCGTCGCGGCGGCGGAACGTCTTCACCGTGGCCTCGCCGTCGAGCATCGCGGCGACGATCTCACCGTTCTCGGCCGTGGCTTGCGTGCGGACGACGACCCAGTCGCCGTCGCAGATGGCCGCGTCGATCATGGAATCGCCCGAGACCTTGAGCATGAACAGCTCGCCCTTGCCGACGAGCTGACGGGGGAGGGGGAAGATCTCCTCGACCTGCTGATCGGCGGTGATGGGGACGCCCGCGGCGATGCGGCCGACCAGGGGGACGAGGGCGGCGTCGCCCACGGCGGGTGCGGTGTCGGCGGGGTTCTCTGCGGCGGTGCCGGGCAGGTCGATCAGCACCTCCATCGCGCGGGTCTTTCCGGGGTCGCGGCGCAGGTATCCGCTCAGCTCCAGCTGGTTGAGCTGATGCGTGACGCTCGAGAGCGACTTCAGCCCCACGGCGTCGCCGATCTCGCGCATGCTCGGCGGATACCCGTGCCGCGCGATCGAGCGCTGGATGACTTCGAGGATCGCCAGCTGCTTGTCGCTGAGGCTCTTCCGTCGCCGCGTCTGCGGTCTTTCGCGGCCGCCCGCGGTCGTCGCGTCGGTCATGTGTGCTCCCCTCGCACCGCGCTGTCGAAGCGGCGGAAATTCGAATGTCGGAGGTCCGTGGTGGGGTCTCCTCGTCGAAACCGTATCCGGTGAACGACCCGATCGATGCGGAGCGCTCCGCGTGTCGCGTTCGATCGGTCTCCGATAGCCCTGGTCTTGACAGTCCCGCAGTATCGAATATAGATTCGGAATACAGATTCGCACAGCCACCCTCCCGGCCGAGGGTGGCGTGCGAATCTCTCCCCACCGAGGAGCACATCATGAGCAGCATCGCCATCACCCCCACGACCCGCCTGCGGTTGACCGCGCGCGGACGTCGTGTGTTCGCTTTCCTCGCCGCTCTGCCGGTCGTTGTCGCGCTATCCGTCGCCGTCGTCGGCGGCGGAGCCGCGCTCGCGTCGAACGACAGCGGTGCCTCGGCGGGGGCGTTCGCTGAGATCACGGTCATGAGCGGCGAAACCCTCTGGTCGATCGCCGAAGACGTCGCTCCGGGTGCCGACCCCCGCGACGTGGTGGCAGAGATCACGCGGTTGAACGCTCTCGAAGACGCATCGGTCGCGGCCGGCCAGCGCATCGCGATCCCGGCCGCCTACGTCGCCGGGAGGTGAGCCCCGGCGTCGTCGCCGCCTACGATGGGTGAGGTGACCGTGCGCCTCGATGACCTGCCTCTTCGCGACGACTTGCGGGGCATGACCCCGTACGGAGCCCCGCAAGCCGCACTCCCTGTCGCCCTCAACGTGAACGAGAACACGCATCCCGTTCCCTCCGAGGTCGCCGACGACATCCTGGATGCCATCGCCCGCGCACTGCGCGACGTCAACCGCTATCCCGACCGTGAGTTCACCGGTCTCCGCGAGGCGTTCGCCGACTACCTGGGGCACGGGCTCGTCCGCGAGCAGATCTGGGCGGCCAACGGGTCGAACGAGGTCCTGCAGCACATCCTCCAGGCCTTCGGTGGTCCAGGGCGTCGGGCCATGGGTTTCGCTCCCAGCTACTCGATGTATCCGATCCTGACGCGGGCGACCGGTGCCGAATGGATCGCGGGGGAGCGCGAGCACGACTTCACGCTCAGCCCGGCCTCCGCCGCCGAGCAGGTCGTGCGCGAGAACCCCGACGTCGTCTTCCTGTGTGCGCCGAACAACCCGACGGGCACGCCCCTCGGTCTCGACGTGATCGAGGCGGTCTACGCCGTGACCGACGGCATCGTCATCGTCGACGAGGCGTACCAGGAGTTCGCCCCGCACGACCAGCCCTCCGCGGTGACGCTCCTCCCCGGACGCCCGCGCCTGGTGGTGTCCCGCACGATGAGTAAGGCGTTCGCATTCGCCGGCGCGCGGGTGGGATATCTCGCCGCCGACCCGGCGGTCATCGACGCCTTGCGTCTGGTCCGCCTGCCGTACCACCTCAGCGCGCTGACGCAGGCGGCGGCGACGGCCGCGCTCGGGCATGCGGACACGATGCTGTCGATGGTCGACGAGATCGTCGCTCAGCGCGACCGGATCTCGGCCACGGTGGCGGCACTGGGCTACACGGCACACGAGTCGTGGACGAACTTCGTGCTCTTCGGCGGGGTCGACGACCCCGCGGCCACGTGGAAAGCGCTGTATGACCGCGGGGTGCTCATCCGCGACGTGGGCATCGCTCACCACTTGCGCGTCACGGCGGGTACCGCCGACGAGACGACCGCGTTCCTGGATGCACTGGCCTCGGTAGGATCGCGAGCATGACCGGCCCCGCCACGCCCCGCACCGCATCGATCGTCCGCGAGACGAGCGAGTCGCGCGTCGAGCTGTCCCTCGACCTCGATGGGACCGGCGCGAGCGAGATCTCCACGAGCGTGCCGTTCTTCGATCACATGCTCACGGCGTTCGCGAAGCACTCGCTCACCGACCTGCGCGTCACCTCCGTAGGCGACACGCACATCGACGCGCACCACACCGTCGAGGACACCTCGATCGTGCTCGGTCAGGCGATCCGCCAGGCGCTCGGTGACAAGTCCGGCATCGCCCGGTACGGCGATGCCCTCGTTCCGCTGGACGAAGCGCTCGCGCAGGCCGTCGTCGACATCAGCGGACGTCCGTATCTCGTGCACACCGGAGAGCCCGCGGGCTTCGAGCACCACTTGATCGGCGGGCACTTCACCGGCTCGCTCGTGCGCCACTCGTTCGAGGCCATCTCGATCCACGCGGGACTGACGGTGCACGTACGCGTCCTGGGCGGGCGCGACCCGCACCACATCGCCGAGGCCGAGTACAAGGCCCTCGCCCGTGCGTTCCGCCAGGCCAAGGCCCTGGATCCCTTCGTCGACGGCATCCCGAGCACCAAGGGCGCCCTGTGAGCAAGCCCGTCGTCGCTGTCCTCGACTACGGCTCGGGCAACGTCCACTCGGCCGTCAAGGCGCTCATCGTGGCGGGGGCCGATGCGCGCTTGACTTCCGATCGCTCCCTTCTCCTCGACGCCGACGGGCTGCTCGTCCCCGGAGTCGGGGCCTTCAGCGCCGTGATGGACGCGCTCAACGCCAGCCGCGGCGGCGAGATCATCGATCGTCGACTCGCCGGAGGTCGCCCGGTGCTCGGCATCTGCGTGGGGATGCAGGTGATGTTCGGGCGTGGCATCGAACGCGGGACCGACACGGAAGGGCTGGGCGAGTGGCCCGGCACCGTGTCCGAACTTGCGGCGCCGGTGCTTCCGCACATGGGGTGGAACACGGTTTCGGCCGGCGAGGGCTCTCGCCTGTTCGACGGCATCGGCGACGAGCGGTTCTACTTCGTCCACTCCTACGCCGCGCAAGAATGGCAGCTCGAGGTCACGCCGCCGTTCCCCGAGCCGGTGTTGACGTGGTGCACGTACGGCGCGCCGTTCCTCGCCGCGGTCGAGAACGGTCCGTTGGCGGCGACCCAGTTCCACCCCGAGAAGTCGGGGGAAGCCGGCATCCGTCTGCTGGCGAATTGGATCGACGGGCTGCGCGCGACTACTGTGTGACCTCGTGCCCGGGGCTGGCGAGAGGCGCCTGCCGGCACGAGGAGCCATGAACGATTTCGCGTCCACGCCCGAGCTTGTCCTTCTGCCCGCGGTTGATGTCGCCGACGGCAAGGCCGTCCGACTGACCCAGGGAGAGGCGGGCACCGAGACCAGCTACGGCGACCCGGTGGATGCCGCGCTGGACTTCGCGCGCCAGGGTGCGGCGTGGATCCACCTCGTCGACCTCGACGCCGCGTTCGGCCGCGGCAACAACACCGCGGTGATGCGCAAGGTCATCAAGCAGGTCAAGGGCGTGCAGGTCGAGCTCTCCGGCGGCATCCGTGACGACCGGTCCCTGGAGGCGGCTCTGGAGAGCGGCGCCAGTCGCATCAACCTGGGTACCGCCGCCCTGGAGAACCCCGAGTGGGCCGCGGACGTCATCAACCGCTACGGCGAGGCGATCGCGGTCGGGCTCGACGTGCGCGGCACGACCCTGGCCGCCCGCGGATGGACGCGCGACGGCGGCGACCTGTGGACGGTGCTCGAGCGTCTCGAGGACGCCGGCTGCAGCCGGTACGTCGTGACCGATGTCACCAAGGACGGCACGCTCCGCGGCCCCAACCTCGAGCTTCTGCGCGAGCTGACGCAGCGCACGCCGAAGCCCATCGTGGCCTCCGGCGGAGTGTCGAGCCTCGACGACATCGTGGCGCTGCGCGAGCTGGTGCCGCTCGGCGTCGAAGGGGCGATCGTGGGCAAGGCCCTCTACGCGGGCCAGTTCACCCTCGCCGAGGCGCTGGATGTCGCCGGGCACTGACGACCATCGCGCCGACTCGGCGGGCGTCCCTTGGGAGGGGCGTCGTTTCGAGTCGAACCCGCACTCCGGTGACGACGGTTCTGCCGACCCCGCCCTCTTGATCGCCCTGCAGGCCGTCTCGACGGGGGAGGGCGACGCCCGTGCCGTCGTCGAGGCCTACCGCACCGCTCGCCTGCTGATCCCGCTCGTCGCCGAGAAGGGCGACCACGGCGTCGGCCCGCACGGGCTGGAGGTCGACAAGACGCAAGAGCTGTCGATCGTGACGGTGGCCGCCCCCGACGGCCGCAAGGTGTTGCCGGTGTTCAGCTCGGTCGAGGCGATGCAGCGCTGGGATGCCACCGCGCGCCCTGTCCCCGCGGACGGCCGCCGCACCGCTCTGGCGGCGGCGTCGGAAGACACCGAGTTGATCGTCATCGATCCGACTTCCGAGACCGAATTCGTGTTGCGCCGCCCCGCGGTGTGGGCGATCGCTCAGGGGGAGGCGTGGGAGCCCGCGCACGTGTCCCCGGCCGTGTTCACGGGCCTGCAGGAGAGCATCTCCGGTGAGCTGGCGGTGCTCGACCTCGCCGTGCAGCCGGGGGACCCGTTCGGGCGGTTGCGCGGCCCCGAGCTGGTCGTGCACCTGCGGCTCATGGCCGGCCTCGCGCAGGACGAGCTCGACGCGGTCCTCGCGCGCCTCGCGCGTCGGTGGGCGGCGGACGACCGGGTCGCCGTGCTCGTGGACTCCCTGACGGTGAAGCTGCACCGCCCCACCGACATCTGACCGCCTCCACGTCGTCGCGAGAACAGGCTTCGCGTCGAGAACAGTCTGTTTCGCGCGCCCGCCGAATCGCCCTGTTCCCGCGGCATCGGGAGGCCGGTACCGAGGTTCCCGCGACCTACGTGACGGGACCCGTCCACTTCTCGCCCGGACCCTTGCCGATCGGGTCGGGGATGACCGAGGCCTCGCGGAACGCGAGCTGCAGCGATCGCAGACCGTCGCGGAGCGATCGGGCGTGCATGTCGCTGATCTCGGGCGCCCCGGCGGTGATGAGGCCGGCGAGGGCGTTGATGAGCTTGCGGGCCTCGTCGAGGTCGAGCTGCTGCTGCGGGTCGTCGGCGAGTCCGACCTTGATCGCCGCGGCGCTCATGAGGTGGACGGCGGTCGTGGTGATGACCTCGACGGCGGGGACGTCGGCGATGTCGCGGGAGGCGGAGGCGGAGACGCGCTCCTGCTCCTCCCACCTCGCAAGACGCTCGGCGTCCTGGGCGGCGCGGCTGTCGTCGGGGGGAATCGTGTCCACGTGTTTCTCTCTGCTAGACTATGGCGGGCTTCGGAGTGTTCTGCTCCGTACGAAAGAGGATGACATCCCACCCGCGCTTGCCGCTCCAGGCTACCGGGTTCCCGCACTCCGCTCCGTTCCGTACAGAGCTGTCAGGGTGCAGAAGCCGGTGCTCTGAGCACCGTGCCGGGTGGCATGTTCTCCTCTTCGCCCGCGATTCCCATGGATCGCGGCGGCCGCCATCCGCATGAAAGAGGAGTTCCGCATCAGCGATCCCCGCACCAACGAGCGCATCCGAGTCCCGGAGGTCCGTCTCGTCGGACCCAACGGCGAGCAGGTCGGCATCGTCCGAATCGAAGCTGCGCTGCGCCTGGCCCAGGAAGCGGACCTCGACCTGGTCGAGGTTGCGCCGAGCTCGAAGCCGCCCGTGGTCAAGATCATGGATTACGGCAAGTTCAAGTACGAGGCCGCTCAGAAGGCCAAGGAAACGCGTCGTAACCAGGCCAACACGGTCCTGAAAGAGGTCCGGTTCCGCCTGAAGATCGAGGCCCACGACTACATCACCAAGCTCAAGCGCGCTGAGGGATTCCTCCAGGCGGGCGACAAGGTGAAGGCCATGATCCTCTTCCGCGGTCGCGAGCAGTCGCGTCCCGAGCAGGGTGTGCGTCTGCTCCGCAAGTTCGCGGAGGACGTCGCCGAGTTCGGCACCGTCGAGTCGAACCCCACGATCGACGGCCGCAACATGGTGATGGTGGTCGCTCCTCACAAGAACAAGTCCGAGGTCAAGACCGAGCAGAACGCGCAGCGCGCGGCGAACCGTGAGGCGGCGCGCAGCGCGGCCCGCGGCGACTCGGCCCCCGACGACCACGCTGCTCCGGCGTCCGCCGAGTAAGCCCCCCGTCTCCCGCAGTGCCGGGATACCCAACGAAGGAAGACAGATGCCGAAGCAGAAGACCCACTCGGGCGCCAAGAAGCGTTTCAAGTTGACCGGTAGCGGCAAGCTCATGAAGCAGCAGGCCGGCATGCGGCACAACCTCGAGGGCAAGGCCTCCAAGCGCACCCGTCGCCTGAACCAGGAGCAGGTCCTGGCCAAGGGCGACTCCAAGGTCGCCAAGAAGCTCCTCGGCCTCTGAGCGCCGACGCACGTTAGGAAAGAACAGAAATGGCTAGAGTCAAGCGGGCTGTCAACGCCCACAAGAAGCGTCGCGTCATCCTCGAGCGCGCGTCCGGTTACCGCGGTCAGCGTTCGCGCCTGTACCGCAAGGCCAAGGAGCAGGTCACTCACTCCCTGGTCTACGCATACCGTGACCGTCGCAAGCGCAAGGGCGACTTCCGTCGTCTGTGGATCCAGCGCATCAACGCCGCGAGCCGCCAGAACGGTCTCACGTACAACCGCTTCATCCAGGGCCTCGGCCTCGCGGGTGTTCAGGTCGACCGCCGCATGCTCGCCGAGCTCGCGGTCAACGAACCGGCCGTGTTCGCCTCGCTCGTCGCGACGGCCAAGGCCGCGCTGCCCAGCGACGTCAACGCCGCCAAGACCGCGTAATCACCGGTTCCACGAACGGGCGTCCTCCTCGGAGGGCGCCCGTTCGGCGTTTCCCCGCCGTTCTCCGGGATGCATGCCGGTCGCGTCATACACTGGGTGCGTGCTGGAGAACCCTCGTTCGCCGCGGGTGCGCGCCGTGGCCAAGTTGAGCAAGCGCGCGGCCCGGCAGGAGACCGGTCTGTTCCTCCTCGAGGGGCCTCAGGCCGCGCGTGAAGCCCTCGCCTGGGCGCCCGAGACGGTGCTCGAGCTCTACGGCACTCCGACGGCACTCGAGAAGCACACCGACGTCCGCGACGCCGCCGTCGACGCCGACGTCGATGTGCAGTACACGACCGAAGCGGTCCTGGATGCCATGGCCGACACCGTCACGCCGCAGGGCATCGTCGCGGTGGCCCGGCAGTCGCCGACGGCTCTCAAGGACATCCTCGCCACGCAGCCGCGCCTGCTCGCGATCTGCGAGGAGGTGCGTGATCCGGGCAACCTCGGCACGATCATCCGCGCCGCCGATGCGGCGGGCGCGGACGCCGTGATCCTGACGGGTCGCACGGTCGACCTGTACAACCCGAAGGTCGTGCGGTCGACCACGGGGTCGCTGTTTCATCTCCCGGTCGCAGTGGATCTGGAGCTGAGCGACGTCGTCGAGCGCGTGCACGAGGTGGGGTTGCGGGTGGTTGCCGCCGATATCGGGGGTGAGGATTTCCTCACGTCCCGCCGCCTGCTGGCCGAGCCGACGGCGTGGTTGTTCGGGAACGAAGCCCGGGGTCTGGACGATTCCGCGCTCGGGTACGCGGATCTCTCGTTACGGCTTCCCATCTACGGGCGAGCGGAGTCGCTGAACCTCGCCACCGCCGCGAGCGTCTGCCTGTACGAGACCGCCTTCGCCCAACGCGCGGGCTGAGTCACCCGCTGTTACAGAACGGTTAAGGCGTCCGCAAGAAGGTGGTCGCATTCCCGGCCGTCTCATAGGGTGGGGAAATGGCATCCGTTCCCCCGGCGGGCTCCGAGCCCCTCGTCGTCCTCTCCGGCGTCCAGAAGCACTATGGACAGTTCCAGGCTCTGAAGGACATCGATCTGACCGTCGACCGCGGCGAAGTCGTCGTCGTCATCGGCCCCTCCGGCTCGGGCAAGTCGACCCTCTGCCGCACCATCAACCGCCTCGAAACGATCACGAGCGGATCGATCACGATCGACGGTGTGGCGCTGCCCGAAGAAGGCAAGGGATTGGCGAAGCTGCGTGCCGATGTGGGCATGGTCTTCCAATCGTTCAACCTCTTCGCCCACTTGACGATCCTCGAGAACGTCACCCTCGGGCCGATCAGGGTCCGCAAGATGAAGAAGGCGGATGCCGAGAAAGAAGCGCGCGCTCTCCTGGACCGCGTGGGCGTGGGCCACCAGTCCGACAAGCTGCCCGCGCAGCTCTCCGGCGGCCAGCAGCAGCGCGTCGCGATCGCCCGCGCCCTCGCGATGAAGCCGAAGGTCATGCTCTTCGACGAGCCGACCTCGGCCCTCGACCCCGAGATGATCAACGAGGTCCTCGACGTGATGGTCGGGCTCGCGAAGGACGGGATGACGATGATCGTCGTCACGCACGAGATGGGCTTCGCCCGCAAGGCCGCCAACCGTGTGGTGTTCATGGCCGACGGGCAGATCGTCGAGCAGGCCACGCCCGAGCAGTTCTTCACGCACCCCGAATCCGATCGTGCGAAGGACTTCCTCTCGAAGCTCATCACGCACTGACTCCGGGGCGGAACGACGACGTTCCGCCTCCCGCACCGCCTCCGGCCGACCCGACGTGCCACCCCCTCGTATCCCCTCCGCACAGCACACGTAACCAAGGAGACATCACATGCGTAAGACACGTTTTCTCGCCGGCGCGAGTATCGTCGCCGCCGGCCTGCTGGCCCTGACGGCCTGCAACAGCGGGACCCCGGGTGCGGCGCCCGGAGCCGACGGCAGCGGCGATTCGACCCAGCTCTGGGAGGTGGCCTCCGACGTCTCGCTCGACGGCAGCCCCACCTACGAGCGCATGGCCGCGGCCGACAAGGTCGTCGTCGGTGTCAAGGAGGACCAGCCCGGTCTCGGCTTCAAAGACCCCGTGAGCAACGAGCGCGGCGGCTTCGACGTCGAGATCGCCCAGTGGATCGCCGCGTCGCTCGGGTTCGACGCCGACAAGATCGAGTACAAGACGATCCCGTCGGCCAACCGCGAGCAGGAGCTCGTCAACGGCAACATCGACTACTACGTCGGTACGTACTCCATCACCGACAAGCGCAAGCAGCAGATCGACTTCGCCGGTCCGTACCTGATCACCGGCCAGGGTCTGCTGGTCGCGGCGGACAACGACTCGATCAACGGTCCCGATGACCTCGCCGGCAAGATCGTCTGCTCCGTGACGGGCTCGACGCCTCTGCAGCGCATCCGTGACGAGTACGCGCCCGGCGACACCGTCGAGTACGACACCTACACCCAGTGCCTCGAGCAGCTGCGGGCCGGCTCCGTGGACGCCGTGACCACCGACCAGGCGATCCTCGCCGGTTACGTGGCGCAGGAGCCCGACGCGTTCAAGATCGCGGGCGACACCTTCAGCGAAGAGCGCTACGGCGTCGGTCTGCCCAAGGGCGACACCGTCCTGAAGGACCACATCAACACCCTCTTCAACGACGGTGGCGAGATCTGGACCGCGCTGTTCGACAAGAATCTGGCACCGGCCGGCATCACGGGCCAGCAGCCCACCGCCGACGAGTGATCCGTTCGGGGGCGGCGCGCCGCGCCGCCCCCGAACCCCCGACCAAGACAAGGACCACGCATGGGTGTCATCACCGGCAACCTCGACATCTGGGGCCAAGCGCTCGTCGGCACGCTCGTGCTGTTCTTCGCGGGCGGCGCGCTCGCGCTCGTACTGGGCATCATCGTCGGCGCGATGCGCGTCTCACCCGTGCCGATCGCTCGTGGCGTCGGCACGTTCTATGTCAGTGCCATTCGGAACACGCCCCTCACGCTCGTGTTCTTCGCTTTCGTGTTCGCCCTGCCACCGCTCCTCGGCTTGCGATTGACCGGCGAGGTCTCGCTGACGCTCGGCATCTGCGCGCTCGGCATCTACACCGCCACGTACGTCGCCGAAGCGATCCGCTCCGGCGTCAACACGGTCCCGGTGGGTCAGGCCGAAGCCGCCCGTGCCCTCGGGCTCGGCTTCGGCCAGGTGATGGGCCTGGTCGTGCTGCCGCAGGCGTTCCGCTCGGTCATCCCCCCGATGATGAGCGTGTTCATCGCCCTGCTGAAGAACACCACTGTCGCCGCGGGCTTCTCCATCGTGAACCTCGGCTCGGTGCGCAACTACCTCAGTGAGCGGGGCGAGAACGCCTTCGTCGTCATCCTGTGGATCATGGTGGCCTTCGTCGCCCTGGTGCTGCTGCTCTCGTGGCTCCAGCGAACTCTCGAGAACCGGTGGAGGATCGCCCGATGAGCAGTGTCCTGTACGACGTCCCGGGCCCCAAAGCGATCGCCCGCAACCGGATCCTCGGAGTGGTGACGATCCTGGTTGTGCTCGCCATCGTCGGATTCTTCGTGTGGCGGTTGGCCGCGACGGGTCAGTTCACGGCGCAGAAGTGGTCGGCCTTCACCTACAGCAACGTGTGGATGCAGGTCCTGCAGTCCACGGTGGCCACGCTCGCCGCGTTCGCCGCGGCCGCCGTCGGCGCGCTCGCCCTCGGTTTCGTCCTGGCGATCGGTCGCCTGTCCGACCACGCCTGGGTGCGCTGGCCGTTCACCGCGGTCATCGAGGTGTTCCGCGCCATCCCGGTGCTGATCTTCATGTTCTTGCTGTACTACGGCTTCCCGGTCATCGGCATCCGTATGGAGCCCTATTGGGCCGTCGTCATCGCGCTGGTCTGCTACAACGGCTCGGTGCTCGCGGAGGTCATCCGCGCCGGCGTCGAATCGTTGCCGCGGGGTCAGAGTGAGGCCGGATACGCGATCGGTCTGCGCAAGGCGGGCGTCATGCGCTTGGTGCTGCTTCCGCAGGCGATCCGCGCCATGATGCCGGTGATCATCGCGCAGCTCGTGGTGACGCTGAAGGACACCGCTCTCGGCTTCATCATCACCTACCCCGAGCTGCTGTTCTACGCGAAGTACATCGGTGCGCAACCGAGCGTCGGTTCGCCGATCATCCCGGCCACGATCATCGTCGGCGCGATCTACATCTCGCTGTGCCTCCTGCTGTCGTACGTCGCCACCCTCGTCGAGAAACGACTGCGCCGCTCGCCGCGCTCCCCGCAGGTCGCGGCCGCCGTGCCGCAGCAGGCCGGCACGGACACCGAGCTCATCGTCGCCCAGCGCGGGCTCGGGAAGAACGACGCGTCGGGTCTCTGACCACGGGCGGGCGGGGCAGTGTCCCCGCCCGTCGGTAGACTCTCATCTCGTGTCCGACGCACCCGAGATCACCCCCGAGGCCGTCGCCTCCGCCGTCGATGCCGCTCTCGCGGCGATCGCCGGCGCCGCGACGACCGCAGACCTGAAGGCCGCTCGCTCCGCTCACGCGGGGGAGCAGTCCTCGCTCGCCCGCCTGAACTCCCAGCTGCGCAACGTCGCCCCCGAGAACAAGGCCGAGTTCGGCAAGCTCGTCGGCCAGGCGCGCGGCCGCGTGAACCAGGCGTTCGCCGCGCGCGAAGGCGAACTCGCCGAGGCCGAAACCGCCGCGCGGCTCGAAGCGGAGCGGGTGGATGTCACGGCCCTTCCGCAGCGCGCCCGCGTGGGGGCGCGGCATCCGATCTCGCTCCTGCAGGAGCAGGTGTCCGACATCTTCGTCGGCATGGGGTGGGAGATCGCCGAGGGCCCCGAGCTCGAGCACGAGTGGTTCAACTTCGACGCGCTCAATTTCGACGTCGATCACCCGGCGCGGCAGATGCAGGACACGTTCTTCGTCGACCCGGTCGCCCGCCACCTCGTGATGCGCACGCACACGAGCCCCGTCCAGGTGCGGTCGATGCTCGAGCGCGACCTGCCGATCTACGTCCTGTGCCCCGGTCGGGTGTACCGGACCGATGAGTTCGACGCGACGCACCTTCCCGTCTTCACGCAGTTCGAGGGTCTGGTCATCGACAAGGGCATCACGATGGCCCACCTCAAGGGCACGCTCGACCACGCCGCCCGGGTCCTGTTCGGCCCCGAGGCCAAGACGCGGTTCCGCGCCAACTTCTTCCCGTTCACCGAGCCGAGCGCCGAGCTCGACCTGTGGCATCCCACCTTCAAGGGCGGGGCGCGCTGGATCGAGTGGGGCGGCTGCGGGATGGTGAACCCCAATGTCCTGCGTGCCGCGGGCATCGATCCCGAGGAGTACTCGGGCTTCGCCTTCGGCATGGGCATCGAGCGCACGCTCATGTTCCGCAGCGACGTGCAAGACATGCGCGACATGGCCGAGGGCGATGTCCGCTTCAGCGAGCAGTTCGGAATGGTGGTCTGATGCGCGTCCCGCTCTCCTGGTTGCGCGAGTACGTCGACGTGCCCGCGGATGCCACGGCCGACGACGTCCTCGCGGCGCTGGTGTCCGTCGGATTCGAAGAAGAAGACGTGCATCGCTTCGAGCTCGAAGGCCCCATCGTCGTCGGTGAGGTGAAGGAGTTCACTCCTGAGCCGCAGTCCAACGGCAAGACGATCCGCTGGTGCCAGGTCGACGTCGGCGAAGAGCACGGCGGCGTCCGTGGCATCGTGTGCGGCGCCGGCAACTTCTTCGAGGGCGACAAGGTCGTGGTGACCCTGCCCGGCTCCGTTCTGCCCGGGCCGTTCCCGATCGCGGCACGCAAGACCTACGGTCATGTCTCGGACGGCATGATCGCCTCGGCGAAAGAGCTGGGACTCGGCAGCGAGCACTCCGGCATCCTGCGCCTGGTCGACCTCGGCATCGACGCTCCCGTGGGCTCCGACGCGATCGCCCTGCTCGGCCTGGACGACATCGCCGTCGAGATCAACGTCACCCCCGACCGCGGGTACGCGCTGTCTCTGCGCGGTGTCGCCCGCGAGTACTCGCACGCCACCGGCGCGGTCTTCCGCGACCCGGGCGCCGGTCACGACGCCGCGCGCGACCGCACGCCGCAGGGCTTCCCGATCACGGTCGACGACGTCGCGCCCATCCGTGGCCGCGTCGGCGCGAGCCAGTTCGTCGCGCGCATCGTCCGCGACGTGGACCCCTCGCGTCCCACGCCGCCGTGGATGATCACGCGCCTGTCGCTCGCCGGCATCCGGTCGCTCGGTGTCCTGATCGACATCACGAACTACGTCATGCTCGAGCTCGGCCAGCCGATCCACGGCTACGACCTCGACCGTCTGCAGGGGGGGATCACCGTCCGTCGTGCGACGGCGGGCGAGAAGCTCGAGACGCTGGACGGCCAGGTGCGTACGCTGCACGACGAGGATCTGCTCATCACCGACGAGTCCGGCCCCATCGGTCTGGCGGGCGTCATGGGCGGTGGCCCGACCGAGATGAGCGATGCGACGCGCAACGTCCTGATCGAGGCGGCCACCTTCGACCAGGTCTCGATCGCCCGTACGGCGCGCCGGCACAAGCTGCCCTCCGAGGCCTCGCGGCGCTTCGAGCGCGGCGTCGACCCGCTCGTCGCGTTCGTCGCGGCCGAGCGCGTGGCGTCGCTGATGGTCGAGCTGGCCGGTGGCTCTCTCGACACCGAGGTCGGCGGATCGCTCGCCGAGACCTTCACGCGGGACGCGATCGTCCTGCCGTCGGGGTTCGTTTCTGGGCTGATCGGCGTCGAGTACACTGACGACGAGGTCGAGCGTGCGCTGCGCCTGATCGGGTGCACCGTCGAGCGCCGTGAGACCGGCTGGTCGGTCGTCCCGCCGTCATGGCGTCCCGACCTCACCGACAAGTGGACGCTGGCCGAAGAGGTCGCGCGAATCGAGGGGTACGACCGGATCCCGTCCGTGCTGCCCACTCCGCCGTCGGGGCGCGGTCTGACCTCCGCTCAGCAGGGCCGTCGCCGCGTGAGCAACACGCTGGCCGCGGCGGGCTTCGTCGAGACGCCCTCGTTCCCGTTCACGACCGCCGAGCAGAACGACCTGCACGGCTCGCCCTCGGGCGAGACGTTGCCGAGCGTTAAGCTCGCCAACCCGCTCGACGGTCTGGCGCCCTTCCTGCGGCGCTCGCTCGTCCCGGGCCTGCTGCAGGTCGCGCACCGCAACCTCTCGCGGGGGATCGTCGACCTCGCGCTGTTCGAGGCGGGCACGGTATTCCTTCCCAAGCCCGGTGTGCAGTACGGCACCGCGTCGGTCCCGCCGCTGGCGGTGCGTCCCGACGCGGCGACGCTGACGGCGCTGGATGCCTCGATCCCGCCGCAGCGTCGGCACGTCGCCGTGCTGCTGACGGGGAACCTCGTTCCCAAGCAGCCGGGGCAGGCCGCGGTCGCGGCCGACCTCGCCGATGCGGTCGACGCCGTGCGGATCCTCGCGGGTGCCGCGGGAGTCGACGTCGAGCTGGTTCAGGCCCAGCGCGCGGCGCTGCACCCCGGTCGTACGGCGCGTGTCCGGGTGGCGGGTGCCGACGTGGGCTACGTGGGCGAGCTGTTGCCGACCGTCGCAGCGGCCGCCGACCTGCCGGGACGTGTCCTCGTGGCGGAGCTCGACCTGGACGCGCTCCTCGAGAGCGCGCAGAACCGCGTGGTCGTGGCATCCCTGTCGGGGTTCCCGGCGGCGACGCAGGACGTCTCGGTGGTCGTGCCGGTCGGCACCCCGGCCGGAGACGTCCGCGCGGCGCTGCTCGAGGGTGGGGCTCCGCTCATCGAGGGGGCCCGTCTCGTGGACGACTACCGCGGCACCGGGGTGGCCGAGGGGACGAAGAGTCTGACCTTCGCGCTGCGGTTCCGCGCCGCGGACCGCACGCTGACCGCGGCGGAGGCGTCGGATGCCAAGCTCGCGGGTGTCGCGGTGGCGGCCGAGCGCTTCGGTGCCGTCTTGCGCGACGGCGAGCAGTCGGCGGGCGCGGAGGTCCCGGGTCGCTGACATGTCACCCGGACATGTGCCTGCCCTCATCGCCGGCGAGGGGGCAGTCGGAAGTGGCCGACGATGAGGGCAGGTGCGATCAGCATACCCCGTACTTGTCCCCCAAATGGGGGACAAGCTGAGAAATGTCGAGGGATGCCCTCGCATCGGTCGAGACGGGCGCCCTCCCGCGGCGGATTTGCTCCCGTCGGCGCAGGCCGGATACTCTCGCGGAATGTCGTCGATCGTCGTCCGCAACGAGGAGCTCTCCGTGAGCACCGTTGTGGTGCGTCGACGTCGGGTCGCACGCCGAGTTTCGGCGACCTCGTAACCCGCCGTCGGTCGGGCATACGGGCGTCGCCGCCCCGGTTCACGCTGAATGCAGCACCAGCCCCGACTCCTAAGGTGGATCCATGACCCTCTCGGTCGCCGTCTCCGGCGCCTCCGGCTACGCGGGCGGCGAGATCCTCCGCTTGCTCGCCGATCATCCCGACGTCGACATCCGCACGGTCACCGCGCACTCGAGTGCCGGGCAGCCCCTCCTCGCGCACCAGCCGCACCTGCGCTCCCTCGCGCATCTCGAGTTGCAGCCCACGACGCCCGAGGTGCTGGCCGGTCACGATGTCGTCTTCCTGGCCCTACCGCACGGGCAGTCCGCGCAGTACACCGACGCCCTGGTCGACACCCCGCTCGTCATCGACGCCGGCGCCGACCATCGGCTCGTCTCGCCCGAGGACTGGGCCGCCTTCTACGGCGGTGTCCACCCCGAGCCCTGGGCATACGGCGTTCCCGAACTCCTCGTGGGCGGCGGCAAGCAGCGCGAGCTCTTGCGCGGGGCCTCGCGGATCGCCGCACCCGGATGCAACGCCTCGACCGTGTCGCTCTCGCTCGCTCCCGGCGTTGCTGCGGGTGTCATCGACCCGAGCGACATCGTTTCGGTGCTCGCGGTGGGCCCGAGCGGGGCCGGAAAAGCCGCGAAGACGAACCTCCTCGCGAGTGAAATCCTCGGCACCGCCAATCCCTATGCCGTCGGCGGCACACACCGGCACATCCCCGAGATCCGCCAGGCGCTGCGCGCCGCAGGGGCGCCGGGCGACGGCATCCGGATCTCGTTCACCCCCGTGCTCGTCCCGATGGCGCGCGGGATCCTCGCGACTTCCTCCGCGCCGATCCGCGAGGGCGTGACGGATGCCGAGATCCGCGACGCATGGGAGAGCGCCTACGCCGACGAGCCCTTCGTCGAGCTGCTTCCCGCGGGGACGTTCCCGCGGACGGCCGACGTGCTCGGCGCGAACGTGGCATCCCTCGGTCTCGCGATCGACCGCGCGGCGAACCGCGTCGTGATCGTCGCGGCCGTCGACAATCTGGTGAAGGGCACCGCGGGCGCCGCGGTGCAGTCCATGAACATCGCGCTGGGTCTCCCCGAGACCACGGCGCTTCCGACGAACGGAGTCGCCCCGTGAGCGTGACCGCCCCCGCAGGATTCGAGGCGGCCGGTGTCGCCGTCGGCCTGAAATCGACCGGCGCGCGCGATGTCGCGGTGGTCGTCAACCGCGGTCCGCACAAGGTGGGTGCCGCCGTCTTCACCTCCAACCGCGCCAAGGCCAACCCCATCCTGTGGTCGGAGCAGGTCGTGCGCGACGGTGTCGTCGAGGCCGTGGTGCTCAACTCCGGCGGCGCGAACTGCTTCACCGGATCGTTCGGCTTCCAGACCACCCACCAGACGGCCGAGCGCGCCGCCGAGCTCCTCGGCGTCGGGGCCGGCGACGTTGTCGTGTGCTCGACGGGACTGATCGGCACCGGCGACGAGGTCTTCCGGGCCAAGGTGCTCGACGGGGTCGAGAAGGGCGTCGCCGCCCTCTCGGCGGACGGGGGCGAGGACGCGTCGCTGGCGATCATGACCACCGATTCCCGTCCCAAGCGCGCCGTTCACCACGGTGAAGGCTGGACCATCGGCGGCATGGCGAAGGGCGCGGGCATGCTCGCTCCCGGGCTGGCCACGATGCTCGTCGTCGTCACCACCGACGCCGTGCTCGACGCCGCCCAGGCCGATGCGGCCCTGCGCGCGGCGACCCGGGTGAGCTTCGATCGCCTCGATTCGGACGGCTGCATGTCGACGAACGACCAGGTGACCCTCCTGTCCAGCGGCGCCAGCGGCATCCGGGTGGATGCCGACGAGTTCGCCGCCGCGCTGACCGCGGTGTGCGATGACCTCGCCGCCCAGTTGCAGGGCGACGCCGAGGGCGCCAGCCACGACATCACGATCCGTGTCGTCGGCGCAGCCTCGGAGGATGACGCCGTCGAGGTCGGTCGCTCGGTCGCCCGCAACAACCTCTTCAAGGCCGCGATCTTCGGACAGGATCCCAACTGGGGACGCGTCCTGGCCGCGATCGGCACGACGTCCGCCGACTTCGACCCGTACGACGTCGACGTCTGGATGAACGGTGTGCGCGTGTGCACCGCGGGCGGACCCGATCGCCCGCGCGAAGAGGTCGACCTGACCCCGCGCGCGACCGACCTCGTCATCGACCTGCGGGTCGGCGAGGCCGCGGCCACGATCCGCACCAACGACCTCACGCACGACTACGTCCACGAGAACAGCGCCTACTCCTCATGAGCGACATCGATATCCAGGACACCGATCCGGCCGAAGCCAGCGAGCGGGCGGTGACTCTCGTCGAGTCGCTGCCGTGGGTGCGCAAGTACCGCGACCAGGTGGTGGTGGTGAAGTACGGCGGCAACGCGATGGTGAGCGACGAGCTGCAGGACGCCTTCGCCGCCGACATCGCCTACCTCCGCTACGTGGGGGTCAAGCCCGTCGTCGTGCACGGCGGAGGACCGCAGATCTCGTCGATGCTCGACCGGCTCGACATCCCGAGCGAATTCCGCGGCGGCTACCGCGTCACCTCGACCGAGGCGATCGGCGTGGTCCGGATGGTGCTGACCGGGCAGATCAACCCGCAGCTGGTGGCCAAGGTCAACGCGCACGGACCGCTCGCGACGGGGCTCAGCGGCGAGGATGCGGGGCTGTTCGGCGGTCGCCGTCGCGGCGTCGTCGTCAACGGGGTCGAGCACGATCTCGGCCGGGTCGGCGATGTCGTCACGGTCGACCCGCAGCCGGTGCTCGATCACCTCGCCGCGGGCCGAGTGCCGATCGTGTCGAGCATCGCGCCCGACCTCGACCATCCGGGTGCGTCGCTGAACGTCAACGCGGATGCCGCGGCGGCCGCGCTCGCGGTGGCGCTGAAGGCCGCGAAGCTCGTCGTCCTCACCGACGTCCCGGGTCTGTACGCCGACTGGCCCAACCGCGACTCCCTCGTGTCGCACTTGACCTCGACCGAGTTGCGCGCGATGGTGCCGCGACTGGAGTCGGGCATGATCCCGAAGATGCAGGCGTGCCTCGACGCCGTCGACGGGGGAGTGCCCACGGCCGCGATCATCGACGGCCGCGTGCCGCACTCGGTGCTCGTCGAACTTTTCACCAGTAAGGGAATCGGAACGGAGGTGGTCGCGTGAACGCGGACACGACACAGGAATCGACGTCGCTGCGCGGCCCTTCGTGGCAGGAGGATGCCGGACGCGACCTCGTGCGCAGCTTCGGCGACCGCATGGCGCTTTTCGTGCGCGGTGAGGGGGCGTACATCTGGGACGGCGAGGGCAAGAAGTACCTCGACTTCCTGGCGGGGATCGCCGTCGATGCGCTGGGTCACGCCCACCCGGCCTTCGTCGAGGCGGTCTCCACGCAGGCCGCCACCCTCACGCACGTCTCGAACTACTTCGCCACGCCGCCGCAGCTGGCGCTCGCGGCCCGGCTGAAGCGGCTCGCCGGCACCGGCGAGACCGGCAGGGTCTACTTCGCCAACTCCGGCGCCGAAGCCAACGAGGCGGCGTTCAAGCTCGCCCGCCTGCACGGCCGGGGCACCGAGCGCACGCGCATCCTGACCCTGAAGGGCGGGTTCCACGGACGCACGATGGGCGCGCTCGCGCTCACGGGCAAGCCGGCTCTGCAGGCCGACTTCCTCCCGATGGTGCCGGGGGTCGAGCACATCGACGCCACTGTCGACGCGCTCGAAGCCGCCTTTGACGATCGCGTTGCGGCGTTCATCGTCGAGCCCATCCAGGGTGAAGCGGGCGTCGTGGAGCTTCCCGAGGGCTATCTCGAAGCCGCGCGCGAGATCACCGCGCGCCACGGGGCCCTGCTCATCGTCGACGAGATCCAGACCGGTGCCGGACGCACCGGCGAGTGGTTCGCGTTCCAGCACGCGGGCATCGTCCCGGATGCCATCACCGTGGCCAAGGGCATCGGCGGCGGGTTCCCGATCGGCGCCCTCATCACCTTCGGTGCCGCGAGCGAGCTGTTCTTCCCCGGCACGCACGGTTCGACCTTCGGCGGCAACGCGCTGGGCACGGCCGTCGCCGGTGCCGTGCTCCAGGAGATCGAGTCCGCCGGCCTGGTGGCCAACGCCGCCGCCCGCGAGACGCAGCTGCGCGCGGGGATCGTCGCTCTCGGCTCGCCGCTGGTCGCTGGTGTGCGCGGACGTGGACTGCTCCTGGGCGTCGAGCTCTCGAGCCCCGTCGCGAAGGCGGTCGTCGCTGCCGCGCAGGAGCACGGTCTGATCGTCAACGCCGCGAACGACGACACGATCCGTCTCGCACCGCCGCTGATCATCGGGGATGCCGAGATCGCGGAGTTCCTGTCCCTGTTCGGCGCGGCGCTGGCCACCGTCTCTGACGCCCTCATCCTCGAAGGAGCCCCCGCGTGACCCGCCACCTGCTGCGCGACGACGACCTGAGCCCGGCCGAGCAGGCCGAGATCCTCGACCTTGCGATCGAGCTGAAGAAGGACCGTTGGGCCCAGAAGCCGCTCGAAGGTCCTCAGACGGTGGCCGTCATCTTCGACAAGTCCTCGACGCGGACGCGCGTGTCCTTCGCTGTCGGCATCGCCGATCTCGGCGGTTCCCCGCTGATCATCTCCACCGCGAACAGCCAGCTCGGCGGCAAGGAGACCCCCTCCGATACCGCGCGCGTGCTCGAGCGGCAGGTCGCCGCGATCGTGTGGCGCACGTACGCGCAGGCCGGGCTCGAAGAGATGGCCCGGGGGACGCGCGTCCCCGTCGTCAACGCGCTGAGCGACGACTTCCACCCGTGCCAGCTGCTGGCCGACCTGCTCACGATCCGTGAGCACAAGGGTGAGCTGGCCGGTCTGACGCTGTCCTTCTTCGGCGACGGTCAGAGCAACATGGCGCACTCGTACGTCCTGGCCGGTGTCACGGCCGGGATGCACGTGCGCGTCGCGTCCCCCGCGGAGTACGCGCCCCGCGCCGACGTGATCGCCGACGCCGAGCGCATCGCCGCGGCGACGGGAGGGTCGGTGACGTTGACCTCCGACCCCGAGGGCGCGGCATCCGGGGCCGACGTCGTCGTCACCGACACCTGGGTGTCGATGGGCAAGGAAGAGGAGAAGATCGCCCGCATCCGCGATCTCGGTGGGTTCAAAGTCACCCCCGATCTCATGGCGCGCGCCGACGGCGAGGCGATCTTCATCCACTGCCTGCCCGCCGACCGCGGGTACGAAGTGGATGCCGAGGTCATCGACGGTCCGCAGAGCGTCGTCTGGGACGAGGCCGAGAACCGACTGCACGCCCAGAAGGCGTTGCTGGTGTGGCTGCTGCGTCAGGACCGATGACGCGGGCGAGCCGGGCCTGGCGCCGTTTCGACGGCCCGGCCCGGCTCGTCGGCATCGATCTCGCGCGCGGACTGGCGGTGGTCGGGATGCTCGCCGCGCATCTCGTGACGATCGATCCGTTCGATGCGGACGACCCCTCGACCTGGCTCGATGTGGTCAACGGCCGTTCGTCGATCCTCTTCGCCACTCTCGCCGGTGTCTCTATCGCGCTGGTCACCGGGGGCACGCGCCCCCTCGTGGGGCCCGCCCGTACCCGCGCCGCCGGGCGGCTGGCCCTGCGCGGTGCCCTGCTCTGGGTGATCGGCATCCTGCTGGTGCTCACCGGGGTCCCCGTCTACGTGATCCTCCCGGCGTACGCGCTGCTCTTCGCACTGTCGCTGCCGTTCCTCGGAATGCGGCCGCGCGGTCTGTTTCTGGCCGCGGCCCTCGTCGCGGCCGTCGCCCCGTGGGTCTTCCCCGTTCTCGACGCCGCGCCGCTGTGGAACGGACGCGGGGGAGAGGAGCTGCAGGCGCTGGTCGGTTGGGCGTATCCGTTCCCCGTCTGGATCGCGTTCCTCCTGGCGGGCATGGGTCTCGGGCGCCTCGACCTGCGCCGGCTGCCCGTGCAAGCCGCGATCACGGTGATCGGAGCGGCGCTGTCCGCCCTCGGGTATGGCGTCGCGATCGTGACCGGGCCGGCCGTGTCGGCGGCCGGGCCGTACGTCGCCGCGGTGTGGAGCGCCGAGGCGCACTCGTCGGGGGTGTGGGAGGTCGTCGGCTCCGGTGGCTTCGCGATCGCCGTGATCGGGATGTGCCTGTTGGCGTGCCGGACGCCGCTGCGGTGGCTGGCGATCCCGATCCGGGCCGTCGGGTCCCTTCCGCTGACGGCCTACGTGGTGCAGCTGGTCGTATGGGCGGTGTTCGCCGCCGCGGTGCTCGGCGACACGTCCGACCTCTTCGGCGTGCGCGAGGCCGGACTGTTCCCGCCCCTGACCCTGGGGCTCGTGGCCGCGTGCACGGCGTGGGCTCTCCTGATCGGCCGCGGACCGCTCGAGGTGCTGATCGACGGCATCGTGCGTCGTGTGGTGGGTGGGCCCGCCCGACCGGATGCCGCGTCCCCGGCGCCCGTGCCCTGACCCGGCCGGGTGGTGTCCGCTGCTCTCGCTAGGCTGGGACGCATGAGCAGCGAGACCGGTCAGGCCACGAACGAGGGCGCCCTGTGGGGTGCCCGTTTCTCGGGCGGGCCCTCTCCCGAGCTGGCGGCGCTCAGCCGCTCCACGCACTTCGATTGGGACCTCGCGTTGTACGACATCGCCGGTTCGCACGCGCACGCCGCCGCGCTCGAAGCCGCGGGCTATCTCTCCGCCGATGAGGCTCGCGACATGCACGCCGGTCTCGACGACCTCGCCGATCGGGTGCGGGCGGGCACTCTCGTCGCCGCTCCGAGCGACGAAGACGTGCACGGCGCCCTCGAGCGGGTGCTCATCGAGACGGTAGGCCCGGCCCTGGGCGGCAAGCTCCGCGCCGGACGCAGCCGCAACGACCAGATCGCGACGCTCGTCCGCCTCTACCTGCTCGACCACTCCCGCACCATCACGCGCGAGCTGCTCCGGCTCGTCGACGCGCTCGTCTCGCAAGCAGCCGCACACGAGTCGGCCATCATGCCCGGTCGCACGCACCTGCAGCACGCGCAGCCCGTGCTCCTCGCCCACCACCTGCAGGCGTACGGCTGGGCGTTCGTCCGCGGGATCGAGCGCCTGCGCGACTGGTCGGTGCGGGCCTCGGTCTCGCCCTACGGCGGTGGTGCGCTCGCCGGGGCCACCCTGGGTCTCGACCCGCAGCTGGTCGCCGACCGCCTCGGCCTCGCGCGCCCGGCCGAGAACTCCCTCGACGGAACGGCGTCGCGCGACGTGGTCGCCGAGTTCGCGTTCATCACCGCCATGATCGGCGTCGATCTCTCTCGTCTGGCAGAGGACGTCATCCTGTGGAACACGCGGGAGTTCGGCTTCGTCACCCTCGACGACGCCTATTCGACGGGGTCGAGCATCATGCCCCAGAAGAAGAACCCCGACATCGCCGAGCTCGCCCGCGGCAAGGCGGGACGACTGATCGGAAACCTCTCCGGTCTGCTCGCGACGCTCAAGGGTCTGCCGCTGGCCTACAACCGCGACCTCCAAGAAGACAAAGAGCCGGTCTTCGACTCGGTCCGCACCCTCGAGCTCGTCCTGCCCGCGTTCTCGGGGATGATCTCCACCCTCCGTTTCCACACCGACCGGATGGCCGAACTCGCGCCGCAGGGATTCTCCCTCGCGACCGACGTCGCCGAATGGCTGGTGCGGCAGGGCGTCGCCTTCCGCGATGCGCACGAGATCTCCGGCGCGCTGGTGCGTGCGTGCGAAGACCGGGGCATCGGTCTGGAAGACGCCGACGACGCCCTCCTGGCATCCGTCTCTCCGTCGTTGACGCCCGAGGTACGGGGCGTGCTGTCGATCGAGGGATCGGTGGCGAGTCGGACCGGCGCCGGCGGTACCGCGCCGGAAAGGGTGAACGAGCAGCGCGCCGAACTGGTGTCGCGCGCCCAGGCCGCCGCCCACTCACTCGGTATCTGAATCAGTCATTCGCTTATCAAGCATGATCAATAAGCTATAAGCTGATCACATGATCGCCGCCGTCATCGCCGACATCGTCCGCTCCCGCGAGCTGGGCGATCGAGCCGAGGCGCAGCGTGCGATTGCGGCGGCCGTCGCGCGCGCCGACGCCGATATCCCGCTCGCGCTCGCCCCGCTCACGGCGGTGGTGGGCGACGAACTGCAGGGCGAGTACGCCACGATCGGCGCGGCCGTGGCGTCGCTGCTCTTGGTGCGGTTGAACCTGCCCGATGGCGTGGACTGCCGTTTCGGGGTGGGGTTCGGCGAGGTGCGTCCGGTCGAGCTGGACGGACGCACGATCCCCGAGGGGCCCGCGTGGTGGGCGGCCCGGGCGGCGATCGAGCGGGTCGAGACGATGCAGCAGCGCCGCGCGCCGCTCGCGCGCACGTGGGTCGAGGCCTCCGAATCCGCGGATGCCGTCGTGCGGCACGAGGTGGCGCTGGCAAATGCCTACGTGCTCTTACGCGATCACCTGGTGTCGTCGATGAGCGAACGCACGCGCCGTCTCACGTACGGCCGATGCCTGGGGCGGTCGCAACGCGATCTCGCCGCCGACGAGGGCATCACGCAGTCCGCGGTGTCGCAGGCTCTCGCCTCCGCCGGGTCGGCCGCTGTCGTCGAGGGCTTCCTGGCGCTGAGCTCCGGGGGCGCGTCGTGATCGCCGCGGGCCTGCTCCTGGTCGCGGTCGGCGGCGTCGACCTGGTGCGCCGCCTCGTCCCCGGTCGCCGCATCGCGGCGTTCGTGATCGCGGCCGCAGTGCTGGTGGCGCTGTCGGCCGGGGCGGATGCCATCGTCGCCGGCCTCCTCGCCGTCGCCGTCGCGGCGATCTGGACCTGGGTCGTGCCGGAATCGGGCCCGGCGCGGGCGGGACTCTGGCCCGTGGGGCTGCTGGGCGTGGCCGCCGCCGCCTGTGTGGTCGTGGCACCCGCGCGTCCGAGCCCCGGACTGCTCGGGGCGGTGTGGGTCACGTACGGTCCGCGCGAGGGCATCTCCGTCGACGTCCTGTTCCTGGTCGCCGGCTGTCTGCTGTTCCTCCTCGAGTCCGGCAACGCCGTCGTCCGCATCGCACTGCGCGCCGAGATGGGGGAGCGCGTGGCCCCCTCCACCGGCGACGCCCCCGGAACCCTGCGCGGCGGGCGTCTGATCGGCCCGCTCGAGCGCATCCTGGTCTTCGCGCTGACCCTCGCGAGCGCCTACACCCTCTTGGCGGCGGTCCTTGCGGCCAAGGGCATCGTGCGTTTCCCCGAGATCTCCCGCGACGGCGAGGGCGGCGATCGCGCGGAGTACTTCCTCATCGGGAGCCTCGTCAGCTGGGTCACGGCGCTCGCCGCGGCGTTCCTCGTGTGGTGGGGTGTCGGGGGCGTCTGACCGGCGCCCGACAACCGAGGCGCCCGGTCGCCGCTGATAGCCTGGGACAGTGTCCGCGCCCTTCGACGATGCTTCCGTTCGCGCTCTCGAGCCTGCCAACGACCCTGCCTTCGATTCGGTGTGGGACGAGCTGGTCTGGCGCGGACTGATCCACGTCTCGACCGATCAGGACGACCTGCGTGATCTCCTCGCCGGCCCCCCGATCGTCTTCTACTGCGGTTTCGATCCGACGGCGCCGAGCCTTCATCTGGGTAACCTCGTCCAGCTGCTTACGATGCGTCGGCTGCAGCTCGCCGGTCACCGGCCGCTCGGTCTGGTCGGAGGGTCGACGGGTCTGATCGGCGATCCCCGCCCCACGGCCGAGCGCACTCTCAACACGCGGGAGACGGTCGCCGAGTGGGTCGACCGCCTGCGTCTGCAGGTCGAGCGTTTCCTCAGCTTCGAGGGCGACAGTGCCGCGCGGATGGTCAACAACCTCGATTGGACGGCGCCCCTCAGCGCGATCGACTTCCTGCGCGAGATCGGCAAGCACTACCGGGTCGGCACGATGCTCAAGAAGGATGCGGTCAGCGCGCGGCTGAACTCCGAGGCCGGCATCAGCTACACCGAGTTCAGCTACCAGATCCTGCAGGGGATGGACTACCTCGAGCTCTACCGCGCGTACGGCTGCGTCCTTCAGACCGGGGGCAGCGACCAGTGGGGCAACCTCACCAGCGGCACCGATCTGATCCGTCGCGTCGAAGGGGTCTCCGCCCACGCCATCGGAACGCCACTGATCACCAACAGCGACGGCACGAAATTCGGCAAGAGCGAGGGCAACGCGATCTGGCTGGATGCCGAGATGTGCAGCCCCTGGACGATGTACCAGTTCTGGCTCAACACCGATGACCGCGACGTCGTCGAACGCTTGAAGGTGTTCACCTTCCTCACCCGCGCCGAGATCGAGGAGTATGCCCGTCTCGTCGCCGAAGAGCCCTTCCGCCGTGCGGCGCAGAAGCGACTGGCGCGCGAGGTGATCACGACGGTGCACGGCCCCGAGGCGGCCGAAGCGGTCATCGCGGCCACCGAGGCTCTTTTCGGTCAGGGTGATCTCCGCGCATTGGATGCCGCGGTGCTCCGTACCGCTCTCGAGGAACTCCCGCACGCGTCGCTCGCCGCGGGCTCGACGGTCGTGGATGCGCTGACGGCGACAGGGCTCGTGAGCAGCTTGAGCGAGGCGCGGCGAGCCATCGCGCAGGGCGGCGTCTCCCTGGACGGCGAGAAGGTCGGCTCCGACGATGTCATGGTCACCGGGTCTCTACCCGGGGGAGTGTCGGTCGTGCGTCGTGGCAAGAAGACCCTCGCCGGAGTGTTCGTCGGCTGACATGCCCTTCACGCCGAGCCACGCCGTCGTCGCACTCCCGTTCGTGCGCACGCGACTGGTGCCGGCGGCGATCGCCGTGGGGGCGATGACACCCGACCTGCCGTTGTTCCTTCGAGGCATGGTGCCGGATTACGCGATGACGCACGATCCGCTGTGGGTGCCCGTGACGGTGCTCGTCGCTTTCGTGCTTCTGGTGGTCTGGCGGTGCGTCCTGCGCCCCGCGGTGCGCGAACTCACGCCGAAGCCGGTCGCCGAGCGGTTGCCGGCGGAGTGGGATGCCGGTGCCCGATCGGCGTTCCGCGAGACCGTCGGCGGGGGAGTCGCGGCCGTACTCTGGCTCGTCGCCTCTCTCGCACTCGGAGTCCTGACCCACATCGCGTGGGATGTCCTCACGCACGAGGGACGGGCGGGAGTGCAACTGTTTCCCGTCCTCGATGAGCAGTGGGGGCCGCTGCCCGGGGTGAAGTGGCTCCAGCACGCATCGAGCCTGTTCGGTCTCGTCGTCCTCGCCGTCTTCGCGGCGGTCTGGCTCGCGCGTCGTGCTCCGCAGCCGGTGAACCGAGTGATCCCGGATGCCGCCCGCCTGGCGTGGTGGCTCTCACTCCCGCTCGCACTGCTGGTGTCGAGCGCCATCGCCATCGTCCTCGCCGGGGGATTCGGTCCGGACTTCACACCGACCCATCTCGTCTACGGCGTCCTCACCAAGGTCGCCACCGCGTGGGCCGTCGTGACCGTTGCACTCGCCCTCGCCGTGCAAGCCCGTCGCCGTGCCTG
>NZ_JBYQLI010000007.1:0-211182 GCF_058214835.1 Microbacterium sp. SCPM-O-B-15248 (M128) | reverse complement strand
GGGGGGAGGAGATTCGGCGGGGGGAGGATCGATGCCGCGGTGTCGGTCCTCCGCTGCCCGGAAGTCCTCCGTTCGCCGGCGCGCCGGCGCGGCGCCGGGCTCAGACCGCGTCGGCGATGCGGGGAGCCTCGGGCTCGGAGACCTCGATGCCGAACAGCGCGGACAGCGCCGAGACGTAGTCGTCGCCGCGGCCGGACTCGGCGAGCTCGTGCGCGCGGGTGGTCGGGGTGTGCAGCAGCACGCCGACGAGGTGCCGCAGGGCCTGCTCGGTCTGTCCGCCCTCGTCGCCGCGGGCGCGCACCCGGGCGACCTCGGCGTCGAGTACGCCGAACACGTGAGCGCGCAGGGCGACGACCGCGGGGGTGATGTTCTTGCGCTCGCCGACCGAGGCGAAGCGGCGGGCGGCGTCGCGGACGAGGTCGCGCGCGGCATCCGTCGCCTGCAGCTCTTCGAGTGGGGCGTGGAGGCGGATGGTCTCGAGGTCGAGCAGGTCGACGCCGGGCACCGCGGCCACGTCGGGGTCGACGTTGCGGGGGAGGCCGAGGTCGATCACGAGGCGGCGGCCCGAGTGGTCGACGGGGCAGCCGGCGGGAGCGGCGGCGGATTCGGCGGCGGTGCGTCCCGCGGCGAACGTGGCGGCACTGACGACGTGGTGCTCGCTCGTCGTGCACGTGATCACGAGGTCGGCGTGAGCGACGGCGGTGGGGAAGGTCTCGGCCGAGACGGCGCGCAGCCCGTGCTTGGCGGCGAACTTCGCGGCGCGGCCCGAGGGGGAGTGGACCGAGATGTCCTCGGCGCCCTGATCGCGAAGTGCGGCGACGGTGGCGGCCGCATAGGCGCCGGTGCCGACCAGCAGCACGCGCTGCGTCGACCAGTCGGCGATGCGGCTGTCGGCGAGCTCGAGGCCGAGGCGCACGAGCGAACGGCCGGCGCGGCCGATCGCGGTGGAGTTCTTCACGCCGCGCTGAGCTTCGGACGCGCGCTGGAACAGCCGCTCCAGCTCTCCGGACGTGGTGCCGAGGTTGCGCGACTCGGTGAGGGCGCGCCGCACCTGACCGGCGATCTCGCCCTCGCCCACGACGACCGACTCGAGACCGGATGCCACCGAGAAGAGGTGCTCGGCCACATCTCCGCCGCCGAGCACGGTGTACGAACCCTCGAGCTCGCTCGCGGGAACGCCGGTGGCCGCCTCGATGGCGCTCAGCGTGGCCTCCACTCCCACCGCGACGGCGGCCGTGACGGGCTCGTCCATGTCGACGTAGGCCTCGAAGCGGTTGCAGGTGGCCACGACGACCGCTCCCTGCACGCACTCGTCGTGCGCGGCGATCAGGGGGGCGACGGGGGTGGTGGGTACGCTGAGCCGCTCGAGGAGATCGAAGGACGCGGTCTTGTGACTCGCGCTCACGCAGAGCAGCACATCCATATTCTACGCCCGGCCCCCGCGAGGTATTCCTGGTCGCCTCTCGACATCGAGGCATCCTCGTCGCTCAGCGGAGCCGAGTGGAAGGATGGATGCCATGGCCACCCCCGACGCGCCCCTCCTCCGTGCCCTCCGTGGCGACCGTCCCGAGCGGCAGCCGGTGTGGTTCATGCGACAGGCGGGGCGCTCGCTCCCGGAGTACCGCGACCTGCGGGTCGGCACCCGCATGCTCGACGCGTGCCTGACACCCGAGCTCGCGGCCGATATCACGCTGCAGCCCATCCGCCGACACGGGGTGGATGCCGCCATCTTCTTCAGCGACATCGTCGTGCCGCTGCGTCTCGCCGGTGTCGACGTCGAGATCGAGCCGGGGCGTGGCCCGGTATTCGCCGAGCCGGTGCGCACCGCCGCCGACGTCGCGCGCGTGACCTCGATCGATCTCGCCGACGTGGCGGCAGCGGCCGAGCCGATCCGCGAGGCGGTGGGTCTCGTGACCGACGAGCTCGACGACGCGGTGCCGCTCATCGGCTTCGCCGGTGCCCCGTTCACTCTCGCGGCGTACCTCGTCGAGGGCGGTCCGTCGAAGGAACACCTCCGGGCCCGGGGCATGATGTACGCCGACCCGGAGTCGTGGCATCGGCTCGCCGGGTGGCTGGCGCAGGTGTCGAAGGCGTTCCTCGACGCGCAGATCGCCGGCGGCGCCCAGGCGGTCCAGCTCTTCGACTCGTGGGCCGGCTCGCTGTCGCGATCGGCGTTCCTCGAATTCGTCGCTCCGCACTCCCGCACCGCGCTCGAGGGCATCGAGGTGCCCCGCATCCACTTCGGCGTCGGTACCGGGCCGTTCCTCGCCGACATGCGTCTGGGGGGCATCGCCGACGCGGTCGGCGTCGATTGGCGGATGCCGCTCGACGAGGCCGCCGCCATCGTCGGCCCTGACACGACGCTGCAGGGCAACATCGACCCCGCGCTGCTGGGGGCGCCGTGGCCCGTGCTCGCCGCCCACATCGACGACATCCTGGCGCGGGGCCGCGCGGCGCGCGCCCACGTCCTGAACCTCGGTCACGGCGTGCCGCCCGACACCGACCCGACCGTGCTCAGCCGCATCGTCGCCCACGCGCACGGGGAGTCGGTGTGAGCGACCCGCTCGAGCGCCTCGCCGAACACGCGCACGAGAGCCGCGTCGTCGTCGCCGGTGGGGGGATCTCCGGTCTCGTCGCGGCGCTGGAGTGCGCCAAGGTCGGCATCCAGGTCACGGTGCTGGAAGCCTCCGACGTGTTCGGGGGAGTCGTGCGCTCGGCCGAGGTGGGCGGCCTCACGCTCGACGTCGGGGCAGAGAGCTTCGCCACCCGCGGCGGGATCGTCCGCGGCCTGCTGTCCGAACTCGGGCTCTCGGATCAGGTGGTCGCCCCGAACCCCGCTGGAGCATGGGTCGCGGGCGTGCCCGGAATCGGGGCGGCGCCGTTGCCGAAGGGCGGGATCCTCGGCATCCCGGACAATCCCTGGGCACCGGACGTGCGGCGCGTGATCGGGTGGGCGGGCGCCTGGCGCGCGTACGTCGATCGCCTGCGGCCGCCGCTGACGATCGGTCACCAGCGCAGCCTCGGTGCCCTCGTCCGTTCGCGCATGGGCGCGCGCGTGCTCGATCGGCTCGTCGCGCCCGTCACGAGCGGCGTCTACTCCGCCCGCCCCGACGACATCGACGTCGATCTCGCGGTTCCCGGTCTCAATGCCGCCCTTACCCGCACCGGCTCGCTGGGCGGCGCGGTGGCCGATCTGCGCGCCGCGCGCGCGACCGCGTCACCCGCGGACGCTCCGGCCTCCGACGTCCCGGTCGTGGCCGGAACCCCCCCGCGCACACCGGCGCCCGGCGGCGCCGTCGAAGGCATCGTCGGGGGCATGTCGCGACTCGTCGACGCCCTCGTCGCGCGCCTGACCGAGCTCGGGGTCGACCTGCGGACCGGCGTCCCGGTCGAGGGCATCTCCCGGGCCGACGACGCGTGGCACGTGCAGGTGGCGAGCGACGAGCCCCTGCCGGCCGACGCGGTCATCGTCGCGCTCCCGGAAGTCACGGCGCGTGCGCTCCTCGCGCCGGTCGTGCCGAGCCTGGACCGCACCGAGCCCCTCGCGCCCGTGGTCGACGTCGTCACTCTCGTCGTGCACGCTCCGGCTCTCGACTCCGCGCCGCGCGGAACCGGTGTGCTCACGGTCCCGGGCAGTCACGTCGCGAAGGCCCTCACGCACTCGACCGCGAAGTGGGACTGGGTCCGGGATGCCAGCGAGCCGGGCATCCACGTCGTCCGCGTGTCTTTCGGGGCTCAGGGCGAGGAGCCCGCGACGGCGGCGCTCGACGACGACGCGGCCGGCGCTCTCGCACTGTCCGAGGCTTCGGCGCTGCTGGGCGTCGCCCTCGAGCCCGCTTCGCTGCGGGCGTCCCACCGCGTGCGCTACGTGCAGTCGCAGCCCGGTGCCGCGATCGGGCGCGCGGCGCAGACCGCTGCCGCGCGCGGCGCGGTGCGCGCCGTCCCGGGGCTCGGGGCCACGGGTGCCTGGCTGTCGGGAACGGGTCTGGCGCAGGTGATTCCGGACGCGCGCGCCGAAGCCGACCGGGTGCGCAGCGCCACCCTGTGGCGGCGCGGCTGAGGCGCCGCGCGCCGATGGTCGGCCCGCGGCGCGGGGATGTCAAGGCCGGATGCCGGAATCGGAATACATGGCTATCGTGAGAGTCGACCAGCACTGATCGAGCGTGAGGAGACCCCATGAGGGGCAAAGCAGCACTCGTCGTCGGACTCGTGGCGGGCTACGTGCTCGGAGCACGTGCCGGCCGCGAACGGTACGAGCAGATCAAGGCGCAGGCCGAGAAGGTCTGGGAACAGCCCGTCGTCCAGGGGCAGGTCGAGAAGGTGAAGGCGTTCGGCGTCTCCGCGCTCAAGTCCGTCCCCGGTGTGGTGTGGAAGGGCGCGAAGTCCGTCACCGGTGCCGCATCGCAGTCCGGTACCGTCTCCGAGCGCGCCGAGCGCGCCGGCCGTGCCGCGAAGGCGTCGGCGGGCGAGGTCGCCGACGCGGTCGAGGACTCCGTCGACGACGCCCAGAGCGCCGAGAAGAGCGCGACCACGCGTGCGCGGGCGAACAAGAGCAGCTCCGCGTCGTCGGAGAGCTGACGCATGACCACTCCCCGCGGTTTCCGCGATCGCGCCGACGACAGTCTGTTCACCCTGCTCGGTGACATCCCCGAGCTCGTGCGCAACCTCGTCGTCGCCGAGATCAACGGCGCCAAGGCCTGGGCGCAGAGGACGGCCAAGGACGCCGGTATCGGCGCGGGATGGTTCGTCGGCGCGCTCATCGTCGTCTTCTGGGCCGTGCCGGTCTTCTTCGCCTTCGTCATCGCCGGACTGTCGTCCTGGTGGCCCGTGTGGCTGTCGGCGCTCGTCGTCTTCGGTGTGATGATCGTGATCACCGCGATCCTGGCGCTGTTGGGATACCTGCGCTTCAAGAAGCTCTCGACGCGCGAGAACCCCGGTCAGGCCATCGCCGAAGACGTCCGCATCGTGAAGGAGGCTGGCGATGAGTATTGAGCGTCCCGTTCCCGTGCCGCGCACCGCGGTGCCGTTGGGGATCACCGACCCCGTCCAAGAGGCGCGCGCCGAGCTGAAGGCCGCCCTCGCGGCCATCGAGGTCAAGGCCAACGTCCCGCGCCGTGTGAGCGAGGCCGTCGACATCCGCGTCGCCGAGGTGCGCGAGGCGGCTCGACGCAACCCCGCCGCTGCGGCCGCCGTCGTCGCCGGAGTCGCGGCCGCGGTGGGCCTGACGGTCTGGGCCCTCGTCCGCGCGTACGCGCGCTGACGCCGCCGTCCCGGCATCCGCTTTCCCGAACGCCCACGTTCCGCGGGTTCGTCCCGAACGTGGGCGTTCGCGCGCCCGCCGCGCGGTTGCCCGCCGAGCGCCCGCCCGCCGAGCGCCCGCCGCGCCGGCCGCGCGCCCGCGTCAGGGCTCGTTGACGAACAGGCCGTCGAGGAGGTCCTGGAAGTACTCGGGCGTCACGGCGATCGGCCCCGCGTACGCGTGGTCGAAACCGGCGATCGCGTACAGCAGCAGCGCGACGAAGAGCGCGAGCATGCCCGCCATCAGCAGGTGGACGCGGAGGTTGCGGACCTCGATGAGCCCGATGAGCACCGCGTTCAGGAAGGCCCCCACGCTCAGCACGATCCACAGGACGTTCGGCAGCGCCAAGTGAGTCAGCGCGATACGCTCGCGCCGATTCTCCACCAGCAGCTGGAACTGGTTCAGCGACTGCTCGACGTACAGGGCCTCCGCCGACGTCGTCGGTTTCACCTGGGCGATGGCCTGCTGCATCGCTGTGATGTTGGCATCCGTCTCGAGCGGGATCTCCCATCGCGCCTGCATCGGCCAGTCCACGTCGATGACGTTGCGCGTGTACGCGATGATCTGCTGCTGCAGCTCGGTCGACTGCGGCTCCGGAAGGATCGCGGCCGTCCGATACAGGGATGCCAGGGACGACGACTCGTCCAGCACGATGCCGTCGACCTCGGTGAAGTTGCCGTACGCGGCCGCGGCGATGAGGGCGAGGGTCACTCCGTAGAAGACGCCGTAGGCGCCGACGGCGTAGCTGAGGACGCGGTCCCACTCCTCGCCCTGGCCGCCGACGCGACGCACCCAGCGTCGCAGCACGAGCAGGATGCCGCAGGATCCGCCCACGACGATCGCGATGAACAGCGGCAGCCCCACCGACATGGGGAGTTGGTACAGCCACATCGGGCAACCCTTCCGGACGGCATCCCCCGATGCCGTCGTCGCACAGTACCAACGGCGTGGTGTCCTCCGCGGGCGCCGGTGCTTCACCGGCGAGTCAACGGGTTTGGATGCCCGCGCCCGCAGGACGAGACTTGACCCATGGCCCACGATGAATCCTCCTCCGTGTACACCCTGTGGGCGGTCCTCCGCCGTGACCCCGAGAACCCGGTCACCGCGGTCGACGCCACCGAGCTCGCCGACCTCACCGCTCTCATCGAGGCCGACGGGGTCACCGTGCGCGGGTTCTACGACGTCAGCGGTCTGCGTGCGGACGCCGACCTCATGATCTGGCTGCACGGCGAAGACCCCCAGGCCCTGCAGCGCGACCTGCGGCGCCTGCGCCGCACCGAACTGCTGAAGAACCTGCTGCCCACTTGGAACGCGATGGGCGTGCACCGCGACGCCGAGTTCAACCGTTCGCACGTGCCGGGGTTCCTCCGCGGCATCGACGCGAAGGACTGGCTCTGCCTGTACCCCTTCGTGCGCAGCTACGAGTGGTACCTGCTGCCCGAGGCCGAGCGTCGCGAGATGCTCATGGAGCACGGCAAGAAGGGGTCGGCGTACCGAGAGGTGATCGCCAACACGGTGGCATCCTTCGCTCTCGGCGACTACGAGTGGCTTCTGCCGATGGAGTCCGACAACCTCACCGACCTCGTCGACATGATGCGCGACCTGCGCTACACCGAGGCGCGCCGTCACGTGCGCGAAGAGGTGCCGTTCTACACGGGGCGCCGCGTCACGCTCGACGAGATCCCCGAGATCCTCCAGTGAGTGCGCCCCTGCGCCTGGGCACGCGCCGCAGCGCGCTGGCCATGGCGCAGTCGCAGATGGTCGCCGACGCGGTGGCCGAGGCATCCGGCCGCGCGGTCGAGCTCGTCCCCATCGTGTCGGAGGGCGACGTCAACCGTGCCTCGCTGTCGCAGCTCGGCGGTCGCGGGGTGTTCGCGAACGGCCTGCGCGAGGCGCTCGCCGCCGACCGGTGCGACTTCCTCGTGCACTCGCTCAAGGACCTGCCCACGGCGCAGCCCGACGGCCTGGTGATCGCCGCGACCCCGCCGCGTGAGGACGCTCGCGACGTCGTGGTGACCCGCGACGGCACGCCGCTGTCGGCGCTTCCGGCCGGGGCCCGCGTGGGAACGGGGTCGCCTCGCCGTATCGCCCAGGCTCTGCGTCACAACCCCGGGCTCGACGTCCACGACATCCGCGGCAACGTCGACTCGCGCCTCGCCCGCGTGCGCGACGGAGAGCTGGATGCCGTCATCCTCGCCGCCGCCGGTATCTCGCGGCTCGGCGGCGACCTGGGCGGCCTCGAGGCCGAGTACCTGGGGCTGGCCGAGTGGCCGACGGCGCCGGGTCAGGGATCGCTCGCGATCGAGACGCGCACCGACATCGACCCCGAGATCCTCGCTGCCCTCGCCGCACTCGATGACGAGGCCACCCGCGTGGCCATCACGGCCGAGCGCACCATCCTTTCGGTCCTCGATGCCGGATGCCACGCCCCCGTCGCCACGCACGCCGCCCTCGCTGACGGCGACCTGCGTCTGCGGGCCATCGTGTACGCGCTGGACGGTACGCATCGGATCGGTATCGATCGGACCGTGCGCGTGGGGCCGGGGTATGCTCGGGAAACGGGCAGTGGCAATGGTGCGAATGCTGCCGACGACGGGGGACCCATCGCGCGTGCGTCGCGTGCGGGCCAAGAAGCCGCGCGTCGGTTGCTCGAACGTGGGGCGGCCGACCTGGTACCACGAGAGTCGACCACATGAATGAAGGCCATCGGCACACGCCGACCTCAGAAAAGCCGCTCGCCGGCTGGCGCGTTCTCGTGCCCCGCGGCGGCCCGTGGGGTGACGGCGTCGCCGCGAGCCTCCGTCAGCGCGGAGCCGTCCCGGTCATCGCGCCGTTGATCAACTTCGCGCCGACCAACGATCAGGCGACCCTCGAGCAGGCGCTCGCCGACCTGGCCGCCGGCCAGTTCGACTGGCTCACGCTCACCAGCGCGACCACGGTCGACGTGCTCTACGCCTACCGGGCCGAGATCCCCGCATCGACGAAGGTCGCCGCCGTCGGTGAGACGACTGCCGCGGCCATGCAGGCCGTGGGCTACCACGTCGACCTCGTCCCCGACCGCGACAACTCGGCCCAGGGCATGGCCGAGCAGATGATCGCGCTCGAGACCGAGCCCCGCAAGGTCCTGACGCTCCGCAGCGAGATCGCCAAGCCGGTGCTCACCCGTCTGCTGATCGAGGCCGGTCATCACGTCCGCAGCGTCGTGGCGTATCGCACGGTCGGCGTCCCGGTCACCGAGAAGATCGCGACCGACGTCCACTCGGGCCGGATCAACGCGATCCTCGTCACCAGCGGTTCGGTCGCCGAACAGGTGGTCGAGCAGTTCCCCGAGATCCCGGCATCCACCGTCATCGCCGCGATCGGACCGCGCACCGCGAAGGATGCCAAGCGCGCGGGCTTGAACGTCGATGTCATCGCCGAGACCCAGACGGTCGATTCGTTGATCGACGCCGTCGCCCGCTTCACCGTTACCCCGGAGTCCGAGAACACCGAATGAGCTTCCCCGAGTACCGCCCGCGGCGTCTGCGCCGCACCCCCGCCGTCCGCCGCCTGGCCCGCGAGACGCACCTCGTGCCGTCGCAGCTCGTGCTGCCGCTGTTCGTGCGCGAGGGCATCACCCAGCAGGTGCCGATCGGCTCGATGCCGGGTGTCGTGCAGCACTCCCTCGACTCGCTGCGTCGCGCGGTCGCCGAGGCCGCGGCCGCGCGTATCGGCGGCGTGATGCTGTTCGGCGTCCCCGAGGCGCGCGACGCGGTGGGCTCGGGCGCCGACGACCCGAACGGCATCCTGAACGTCGCGACCGAGGCCGTCGTGTCCGAGGTCGGCGACGCGCTCGTCGTGCAGACCGACCTGTGCCTGGACGAGTTCACCGACCACGGCCACTGCGGCGTGCTGCGCGCCGACGGCGCGGTCGACAACGACGCGACCCTCGAGCGGTACACCGCCATGGGACTCGCTCAAGCTCGCGCGGGGTCGGCGATGCTCGGGCTGTCCGGCATGATGGACGGTCAGGTCGGCGCGGTGCGCCAGGCGCTGGATGCCGAGGGCTTCACCGACACCCTGCTGCTGGCGTACTCCGCGAAGTACGCCGGGGCGTTCTACGGCCCGTTCCGCGAGGCGGTGGACTCGCAGCTGAAGGGTGACCGCCGCTCGTACCAGCTCGACCCGGGCAACGGTCGCGAGGGCGTGCGCGAAGCGCTGCTCGACGTCGACGAGGGCGCCGACGTCGTGATGGTCAAGCCCGCGCTGCCGTACCTCGACGTCCTCGCCGACGTGAAGGCATCCGTCGACGTCCCGGTGTGGGCGTACCAGGTGTCGGGCGAGTACGCGATGGTCGAGGCCGCTGCGGCGCACGGCTGGATCGACCGCCGCGGTGCGGTGCTCGAGAGCCTGCTCGGCATCCGTCGCGCCGGTGCCGACGCGATCCTGACCTACTGGGCCCTCGAGGCCGCGCACTGGCTCCGCGCCGACCTGTAGACGCGTGAGGGGTCAGTTTCTGTCGCCTGCGCGGCGCTGAAGCGACAGTTCTTGACCCCTCACGCGAGGGTGCCCGGGAGAATGGATGCCATGACAGATCTCAACGACCAGTGGTTCGCGCGCGCCAAGGACGTCATTCCGGGCGGGGTGAACTCGCCGGTCCGGGCGTACGGATCGGTCGGCGGGACGCCGCGGTTCGTGCAGTCGGCGTCCGGTGCCCGGATCACGGATGCCACGGGTCGCGAGTACGTCGACCTCGTCGCCTCGTGGGGTCCGGCGCTGCTCGGCCACGCGCACCCCGAGGTCGTCGGAGCCGTGCAGTCGGCGGCATCCCGGGGTCTGTCGTTCGGCGCTCCGACGGGAGCCGAAGTCGAGCTCGCCGACCTGATCGCCCACCGCGTGCGCGTCGGGGACCTGGCGCCGGTCGAGAAGGTGCGCCTCGTGTCGACGGGCACCGAGGCGACGATGACGGCGATCCGTCTCGCGCGCGGCGCGACCGGCCGCGACCTGCTGATCAAGTTCGCCGGGCATTACCACGGGCACTCCGACGGGCTGCTCGCCGCCGCCGGCTCGGGCGTCGCGACGCTCGCGCTCCCGGGCTCGGCCGGTGTTCCCGCCCCCATCGCGGCGCAGACGCTCGTGCTCCCCTACAACGACCTCGACGCGGTGCGCGAGGCGTTCGCGGTGCACGGCGAGAACATCGCCGCGATCATCGTCGAGGCGGCATCCGCGAACATGGGCGTCGTCCCGCCGCTGCCCGGCTTCAACGCCGCTCTGGCCGACATCGCCCACAGCCACGGCGCCCTGCTGATCATGGACGAGGTGCTCACCGGCTTCCGCGTGCACCCCGCCGGGTTCTGGGGCCTGCAGGCATCGCAGGGCGAGACGTACCTGCCCGATATCCTCACGTTCGGCAAGGTCGTCGGCGGGGGGATGCCGCTGGCCGCCCTCGGCGGTCGCGCCGACGTCATGGACCACCTTGCGCCCCTCGGCCCGGTGTACCAGGCGGGTACGCTGTCGGGGAACCCGCTGTCGGTCGCGGCGGGCCTCGCGACCCTGCGGCTGGCGACGCCCGAGGTGTACGCCGCGGTCGACGCCTCGGCCGCGCGCATCGCCGACGCCCTCGACGCGGCGCTCACCGCCGAGGGGGTCGTGCACACCGTCCCCCGCGCGGGTTCGCTCTTCGGTGTCGCGTTCCTGCCCGAGGTTCCGCGCGACTACGCCACGGCGCTGACGCAGCAGTCGTGGCGGTACGCCCCGTTCTTCCACGCGATGCTGGATGCCGGCATCTCGCTGCCCCCGAGCGTGTTCGAGGCGTGGTTCCTCACCGCCGCGCACGACGACGAGGCGCTCGAGCGTGTGCTGGAGGCGCTGCCGGTGGCGGCCCGGGCCGCGGCGACGGCGGCCGACCCTGCGCTTCTGGCGCAGTAGTCGCCGGGGCGGGGCGGCGGACCCGACGCTGCTCGGGCGGGAGCCGCTGGGGTCGGGGCTCTGGCCGTCGCTTACGTCGTGCACAACTCCGGCGCGAGCGAGGCGAGGGCTGGCGTGGCCCGCGGGATTCCGCGGGCGGTGGCGGGGCGGGTGCTCGAGGTGCAGGAGTTGTGCCCAGTGGGCCGGTGTGCCGGTGCGGGGTGCGGCGTCTGGAGTTGCCGGAGCGACGTGAGGCAGCGGCGGCCGGTGACGCACAACTCCTGCAGAACGGCGGCGAGGCTGGGGGTGGCCCGCGGGATTCCGCGGGCGGTGGCGGGGCGGGCACTCGAGGTGCAGGAGTTGTGCCCGGTGTGCCGGTGCGGGGTGCGGCGTCCGGAGGTGTGGGAGCGACGTGCGGCAGCGGCGGCCGGTGACGCCGTAGCGACGTGAGGCAGCGGCGGCCGGTGACGCACAACTCCTGCAGAACGGCGGCGAGGCTGGCCGTGGCCCGCGGAATTCTGCGGGCGGTGGCGGGGCGGGCACTCGAGGTGCAGGAGTTGTGCCCGGTGTGCCGGTGCGGGGTGCGGCGTCCGGAGCTGCCGGAGGCGCAGGAGTTGTGCGCCGGGACGCCGGGCCGATCGCATCCGCACGCATCGCGCCGCCCGGCGCGGTGGAAGACTGGACGGATGCCACATCCTCAGCCTCGCGTCGTCGTCCTCGCCGGCGGTGTCGGCGGATCGAAGTTCGCCCTCGGCGTCCGTGCGGCCCTGGCCGGGCTCGGAGCCCCGGAGGCGACCGTCGTCGTCAACACCGGCGACGACCTGTGGCTGTCGGGCGTGCGGCTGCAGCCCGACGTCGACTCGATCACGTATGCGCTCGCCGGGGTCAACGACACCGTCCGCGGCTGGGGGCGCGCGGGCGACACCGAGCGGGTGAACGAGGAACTGCAGGCGTGGGGCGCCGGCTGGCCCTGGTTCACGCTCGGCGACCTCGACCTCGGCACTCACCTCGCGCGCACGGGTTGGCTGCGGGAGGGCCTCACCCCGACCGAGGTCCTCGGTCGGATGGCGGAGCGCTGGCCGCTCGGCATCCGGTTGCTCCCGATGACCGACAGCGAGGTCGACACGCACGTGCACGTCGAGGACGGTCGACGCCTGCACTTCCAGGAGTGGTGGACGCGCTACCGGGCGGCTCTGGTTCCGACGCGGTTCGAGAACCCCGGAATTCTGGATGCCGTGCCCGCCCCGGGCGTCGTCGAGGCGATCGCGCACGCCGACGTGGTGCTGCTGGCCCCGTCGAACCCCGTCGTCTCGATCGGCCCGATCCTGGCGGTTCCGGGCATCCGGGAGGCGCTGCGGTCCACGACCGCGCGGGTCGTGGGTGTCTCACCGATCATCGGCGGCCGGGTCGTGCGCGGCATGGCCGACGTGTGCCTGACCGCGATCGGGGTCGAGACCTCCGCGGCCGCCGTCGCGCGGCACTATGGTGCGCGCTCGGCCGACGGGGTGCTGGACGCGTGGCTGCTCGCCGAGGAGGACGCGGCTGCGGCTGCGGAGGTGGAGGCTTCGGGGATCCGCGCGGTGGTCGCGCCGCTGTGGATGCGCGACGAAGACGCGTCGGCGGCGATCGCGGAGGCGGCGCTGGGGGCGTGAGCGGGCACCGCCACGCTGTGCGTGGGCGGGAGCACGAGGTCGGCGGGGCCGACACCGGTCACCCCGCGCACAGCGACGTCCCCTCGGGCACGGCATCCACGACCGTCGTCGTGACCGACGTGGAGCCCGTCGCCGTCCCCGCGGGCATGTCAGCGCCGGGCCGCAGCAGTACCTGACGCTCGCCGATGAAGGCTCCGGTCGCGGGATCGATGATGATGTCCTGCCGAAAGCCGTTGGTGCCCTCGTCTCGGCCGATCGCGGTGCCCGTTCGTCCGTTGAGGGTCGCCTGCGCCTCGGTGATGCTGACGCCGGGGATCAACGCCGCGGTGTCATAGAACAGGGAGCGGATCCCCGCCGGAACAGTACCCGAGCGCAACCGATCGGCGATCCACACGAGTGCTTCGCCGTCGCGGGAGGGGCCGGCGCCGCCGTTCTGCCGATAGATCTCCTGCAGCAGCTGGGCGGGATCGCGGGGGAGGGCGGACAGATCGTCCTCGCTCAGCATCCCGAACGCGTTGCCGTCGTACCAGCGCCCGCCGGGCAGGACGCGGCGGACGTCGTCACCGAACCCGGATGACTCGGCGGCGAAGGTCTCCGAGCGCGGGCCGAAGGTCTGCACCGGAGTGCGCGCGCACGACACGAAGACCCACTCGCTGGAGCGATCGGACGGCACCCACACCGCGCTCACCTCGCTCTCCAGATACGACGTCGCGTCCGCTTCGGTCATGTTGCCGTCGCGTTCGCGCCGGGCCAGCTCGGCGTCGGCCTCGGTCGGGCCGGAGGCCGCGTAGACGGCGTCCGTCCGCACCTCCAGGTACTGGCCCGGACCCACGAGGGGATCGGTGACGCTCCGCGCTGCACTGGCCGCCGAGGCGAGTACTGCGGCCGCCGCCGGATCCGCACTGCCCGGCGTGCCCGGGAGCCCGGCAACGACGAGGGCGCCGGCCAGCCCGCACGTCGCCGCGACCGACCCGCCGATCCAGATCCACGAGCGTCGTGGCCGAGCGGCGTGAGCCGGCGGTGCCTCGATCGCGCGCAGCAGGGCGGCGCGGCCACGGATCACGTCGTCGGGCGATCGGTCCGGTACGTCCTCGCGGACGCGGCTGAGGAGGGCGAGGTCATCCATGCGAGTTCTCTCTTTCTCGGCGCGGGGCCGGATGGACATGCGGGGTGAGGGCCGCGCGCACCTTGCGACGGGCCCGACTCAGTCGGGAGCGGACGGTTCCGAGGGGGATGCCGAGAGCCTCGGCGATCCCGGCGTAGTCGAGGTCGCCAAAGGTGTGCAGGAGGAGCACATCGCGGTCGCCGCGCGCCAAGTCCGCGAGGGCGGTTCCGAGGTGGGCGGCGAGGCCGTCGGCATCCATCCGCTCGTCGGCGGCGGCGATGTCATCGAGATCGACGCGCCCGAGGTCGGCCGCCTGCATGCCCTTCCATGCCCGGATCTCGAGGCGCGTGTGCTTCTGCATGAGGACCGTCGCGATGCCGAGGAGCCAGGGCCGCGCGTCGACTCCGCCGAGGAACGACGACCGCCGCGAGAAGGCGACGAGGAACGTCTCGGAGGTGATGTCCTCCGCGTGCGCGGATCCCAGGCGCCGGCTGGCGTAGCGGTGTACGACACGTTCGTGCCGGTCGTACAGTTCGGCGAACGCCGCTCGGTGCGTCAGGGACCGGACGATGATGTCGCCGTCGTTCGTGCTCACACCGGGTATTGTCCGATCCGCCGAAAAAGTTCTCGGATGCCGAGAACTCGGCGGTCGCAGGATTGCGCGAACGTCGCAGGCTTCGGGTTCTGCTCGGAACGCGAGACTCGGCGGATCCGCGGCGCGCGCGTCAGGCCGCAGCCGCCGCCAGCACCGCCGCCGTCCGCGGTCCGACGCCCAACGCCACGGCTTCGGCGAGCTGCGCGGCGGTGTCGACGTCGCGGCGCAGCGTCGACCCGCGCGGAACCGCGAGGTCGGTGCACCCGAGGAGCCGGTGGCGGGCTGCGGAGTCGGCGCCGAAAGCGGAGACCCATACCGCGCCGGGTCGAGCCGTGACGAGGGTGGAGCCGGTGCCCTCGGCATCCGGGACCAGGCCCCGCTCGAGATGGCCGGCGAGTTCGAGCGCGGCGTCGAGATCGTGCGGCGTCAGCGCGGGAAGGTCGCCCAGCAGCGCCGCGCGGGGCGCGCCCTGACCGGCGGTGGCGGCACCCAGCGCGATCGCGGCGTCGAGGCCGCGCACGTCGCCCTCGGCGATCACGTCGACCGCGGGCCAGGTCGACACCAGGGCCGAGACCTCGGCGTCATCCGTCACGACGAGCACATGCGAAACCCGCGGGGTCGCCGCGGCGGCGGCGATCGTGTCGATCGCGATCGCTCTGGCCAGGGCCTCGCGGTCGGCTGTCACGGCGGTCAGCCGCGTCTTGCCCAGGGCGGCGGGCTTCACCGGTACGACGATCGTCCACCCGTCGCGGACCTCAGGAGTGCTCATCAACTCCATTGTGCGCCGGACCCCCGACATTTCTCCCAGGGGTAGCGGTTCGCGCGGAAACCGGTCCGATCCCGTGTGTGGCGCTGCACTCCGCCCCGTGGGCTCGCGCCCGTCTGGTCAGCGCCGTCGGCGCCGCGAGAGGAACCAGGCGATCCGCGCCCCCGCGAGCAGCTTTCGGAAACGATTCGGACGCCGCACTGTGCCGAATGCTGCGCGGTCCGGTGCCGCCGCGAGCCATCGTTGCAGCGTGCGGAAACTCTCGACCTGGCGCGCGAGAACGTCGAGATCGACTCCCGCGTACGGAGTCTCGGCGAGCAGCGACACCGGCCCCGTCACGAGGGCGATCGCGGGGATGCCGTTCTCGAACAGCGGCTCGCCCTCGCCGAGATGCACCACGGCCCCGGGCTTGACGGGGTGTGCGGGCCCGGCGCCCTCCCACACCGCACGCGCGAGCTCATCGAGCTCGCGCGTGGTGGCGTACAGCAGCTCGGGTTCGAGCTCCTCGCGGCCGGGGTCCGTGCCGGGCGCATCGTCGCGCCGCCGCTTCGCGCCGAGGTGTTCGATCACGAGTCCCGCGACGGCGGTGCAGCCTCCGGCATCCGCCCGCCACAACTCGGGATGTGCGTCGAGCCAGGCGGTCGTCGCCTGCCCGTGCGCGGTGACCGCCGGAATCCGCAGGTGGCCGGCCACCAGGACGAACACGATCGTGCGGTCGTGCGGGACCTCGGCAGCGTCGCGCGCGAGCGCGAGAAGTCCGATGAATCCGTTCTCCTCGACCGCATTGCCGCCGTCGCTGTGCGTCACCACGATCACGCTCTCGTCGGCGTGGGGTCCTGTCCCCGGCGAGATCGCCCAGACGGTGTCCATGCTCGCGCCCGGGTGCCGCGTGGCATCCAGGACCAGCGTCGCCCGTGCGCCTCGACGTGCCGCGGCGACCAGACCGTCGCCCTCGGTCTCGGGCACCCAGACGGCGGGAAGCCCCTGATACGGGCGCGTGAAGGGCAGGTACTGGCCGCGCGCCTCGTCGTCGGCCAGGCCGCGCCAGACCGTGACGACTCCGACCACCCCCGCCGCGCGCGCGGCGGTCAGATCGACGCCGCTGAGCTCGGCGGAGATGACGGGGTTCGCCACGGCGTCGAACGGGAGGTCGCCGCCCCAGGAGTCCAGCACGAGCGCCGCCGGGGCCTGGATGTTCGCGACCTCGACCACGGCGATGCACCCGGCGGCCGACGCCCAGTCTTTCCGGTGGCCCGACACCCGTGCGAGCGGAGCGGTGACTCCCGCCGCTCCCGTCTCTCCCGAGTACGGCCAGGGCGACGAGACCTCGACATCGCGCCCGTCCACCGTGAGCGATGCGCCGCGTTCGGGGGCGTCCCAGCGCTCGAACGTGTGCGTATCGCGTTCGACGCGGTACCCGAGGGCGGCGAGGTCCGCCGCCACGTCGTCGATCAGCGCCCTGTGGGCGGCGTTTCCCGAACGCCGTGGCCCCAGGGCGTTCAGGCGATCGATCTGGTGTGCGTAGCTCGTCACGTCGGTGCCTCGATTCGATTCGCGGTGCGGGAGGCCGACAGGACCGCGAGGCGCCGACCGATCTCCCGCTGGATCGCGGGGCTGGCGTACTGGAACACGACCTCGGCGAGCGTCTGGCCTCGCGTCCACCGCGTCGCCGCCCGCATCGCCTCGACCGCGGCGGGGCGGTGCTCGGCGAGGGTGCTCTCGACGATCGCGAGGGCGGCCGGATCGTCCATGACCTGCGCCAGCGAGGAGGTCAGATCCACCGCGCCGAGAGGCTCGGGTTCGACGACCGCACGCGTCCAGTGGTGGATGCCGGCACCCAGGGTCCGAGGCCCGTCGGTCTCGGCCTCGACCCCGCTCGGGATCGTCGCGCGCACCTGGATCTGCTGCCCGTCCCGTCGCCAGGCGACCTCGATCCGGCCGGAGGCGCTGTCGAGGACCACCTCGGCGTCATCGATGCCCGGGAGGGGGCGCGGGGCGATGCGGACCCGTCGCGCGCCCGGCTCGAGCACGGTGAGTCCGCCGAGCTCGCGATGCATCCAGTCGGCGACGGCACCCAGGGCGTAGTGGTTGAAGCTCGTCATATCGCCGGGATTGATGCTGCCGTCGGGGAGCATGGAGTCCCAGCGCTCCCAGATCGTCGTCGCTCCCTTCGTCACGGGATACAGCCACGAGGGGCATCCCGTTTCGAGCAGCAGCCGTGCCGCCGCGTGGTCGTGCCCGGTCGCGGTCAGAGCGTCGAGGATCACCGGCGTCCCGACGAAGCCCGTCGCGATCCGGTAGCCGTTCTCGCGGACGAGGTCGGCGAGCCGCACCCCGGCGGCGGCGCGGGTCTCGGTCGGGATCAGGTCGAAGACGATACCGAGCGCATAAGCGGTGGGCGTGTCCGAGACCATGCGGCCGGCCGCGGTGACGTACTCGCGCACGAATGCGGCCCGGACTTCGTCGGAGGCCGCTCGGTAGCGCGCGGCATCCTGCTCCTCTCCGACGATGCTCGCCGCGCGTGCGAGGACGCCGGCCGACCGTGCGAGATACGCCGTCGCGACCAGTCCGGTCGCGGTCATCGCGTGGCCGGGGCGATCCGGCGGAGCGGTCGGGTCGAGCCAGTCGCCGAACTGGAAGTCGCCCTCCCACACGCGCCGGGGACCGGCGAGGCGGAGGCACAGGTCGACCCACGCGCGTGCACTCGGATACTGACGCGCGAGCGTGTCTCGGTCGCCGAAGAGCCGTTCGAGCACGTCCGGGACGATGACGGCGGCATCGCCCCACGCGGCCGCGGGCCGCGCCAGACCCAGCACGTCGGGGACGACGAAGGGCACGGTGCCGTCGGCATCCTGTTCCAGGCGCAGGTCGCGGAGCCACGAGTCGAGGAAACTGCGGACGTCGTACAAGAACCCGGCGGTGGGCGCGAAGACCTGGATGTCGCCGGTCCAGCCGAGACGCTCGTCGCGCTGCGGGCAATCGGTCGGGATCGAGAGGAAGTTGCCGCGCAGGCTCCATACGACGTTGTCGTGCAGCTTCTGGAGCAGCGGATGCGAGGTGCGGAACCACCCGGTACGCGTCATGTCGCTGTGGACGACGACCGCGGTCACAGCGCTCGGATCGAATTCTCCGGGCCAGCCCCGGATCTCGGCGAAGCGGAACCCGTGGAAGGTGAACTCGGGCTCCCACACCTCGGCGCCCGTCCCCGCCAGCGTGTAGGTGTCGGTGGAGACCGCGCGGCGCAGCGGCCGGATGCCGAGACCCCCGTCCTCGAGCACTTCGGCATGGCGAAGTGTCAGGGTCGTGCCCCGCGGGCCCGACACCCGGATGCGCAGACGCCCCACGAGGTTCTGCCCGAAGTCGAGCAGGATCGCCCCCTCGTCCGAGGGCAGGACCACCGCGACCGGCCGCTCCTCGATCCGGCGCACGGGCGGGGAGATGCGCGGCCCGGGAATCGGATCCGGCTCCACGACCCGCACCGGCGCCCATCGGGACACGGGGGAGAGGCGGGCGTCGTGATGCTCGCCCTCGTACAGTCCGCTGGCGGTGATCGGGCCGCTCGCGCCCTGCCATTCGCGTCCCGTGCGGATCCACCGCGTCGAGCCGTCCGCGTGTTCCAGAAGGAGTTGCGCGGCGAGACGGGGCTGATCGCCGTACCGGGGGCGAGCGTTCTGGCGGAAGCCGAAGTGCTCGGTCGCCCACGTCCCCGCGAGCCGGAAGGTCAGGGTGTTCTCGCCGTCGCGCACGAGCGCGGTGACATCGGTGGTGTCGTAGACCGTCCGCTGGTCGAAGGGCGTCCATCCGGGCTTGAGGACGTGGTCGTCGACGTCGACGCCGTTCAGGTCCGCTTGGTAGGAACCGACGGCGGTCGCGTACAGCGTCGCCCGGACGACACCGGATGCCGTGAACGCGTGACGCAAGAGGGCGGGATGCGCGTGCCTGTCCGGGGCGGGGTGCCCGATCCACTCGGCATCCCACTCGCCGTCGTCGAGGAAACCGGCGACGACGGTGACGGGGTCGCTCCAGTCGCCGACCGATCCGTCGGGGCTCGTCAGGCGGATGCGGAGTCGGCCCTCCTGGCGGGCGCGGAGGGGACCGAAAGGCCAGGCGATGCGGATCCGGTCGTCGCCGCCGATGCGCGCGACGGTCACGTCGCCATCGGATTCCCACCGGAGTTCCGCACCGTGCGGATACCACCCGGCATCCGTCGCCTCGACACGCCAGCTGATCGCGGGGCGACCGACGGGGACGGCGTCGCCGGGGCGCGGCGCCTCGACGGCGAGGTGAACCCGCGGCCCGGGAAGAGAGGGTGTCATGAGGCCGCTCCCGTCACGGGGGCCGTTCCGGTGGCCTCCGGATCGGCGGATGCCTCGGTGTCGATCGCCGGTGCGGTTCGGCGCCGGAAGACGGCCCAGGCGATTCCGAGGCCGACCACGTTGAAGGCGGTGAGCAGGAGGTAGAAGGCGACGACACCCGACTGCAGCAGCAGCGGTGTGACCGCCGCGAGTCCGGCCGCGCTGAAGCGTCCGACGGAGATGATGGCCCCCTGCGCGGTCGAGCGGAGCAGGGTGGGGAATGCCTCCTGCGTCCATACCTTCATGATGCCCTCGAAGGCGAAGGCTCCGCCGAGTGCGGCCAGCAGCGCGCTGACGGCGTAGGTGACGATGTTCAATCCCGCGAACACGACGACGAGCTTCGACACGATCATGAGAGCGGCGCCGATCTGGAAGTACAGGAATCGCCGGGGTCCGTCGGCGATCTTCATGAACCACAGGTAGCCGAGCACGGCGATGGGGATCATCGGCAGCGCGATGAGCGCGGCCTGGCCGACCGTGGCGCCGCCGTATGTGACGAGGATGTAGGTGCCGAACTGGCCGCTCGTGTTGGCGACGAGTCCGGTCAGCGCGTAGAACGCCATGAGGGCCAGGAACGGGACCGCGTAGGGAGCCCGGAGCAGGTCGGTGATGCGGGAACGATCGGCGCGGACGGTGGCGATCCCGGCGCGGCGCTCCTCGCGTGCGGTGGTCCAGCTCGCGGACTCGGGGATCGTGAGGCGCCCCAGGAGCACCAGAAGAGCGACGACGCCGATGTGTCCGAAGAGGACCTGAGCGCCGAGGCGACCCCAGTCCCCGACCACGCTGGCGAGCAACGTGTTGGCGACGATGCCGATGATCCACAGCAGGTTCGAGAAGCCGAGCAGCCGGCCGCGGTTGTCGTCGGTCGCCGCTTCGGCGATCGTCGCGAGCGACACGGGCAGGTCGGCACCGGTCGCGAACCCCAGCAGCACCGCGCCCGCGATCACGACGGTGAACGACGGGGCGAGGATCAGCGCGGCGGCGGCGGCGATGATGAGCATCATCGTGACCGTGAAGACGGGGCGACGGCCGAAGCGGTCGCCCAGCCGTCCGCCCACGAGCGCGCCGACGGCGATCGACAGGGTGAGCGACGCGGCCGCGGCGCCCACTTGCCACTCTTCGAGGCCGAGTTCGGCGCGGAGGATCACCAGCGACGTGCTGAACCCGGTGATCGCGGCGGAATCGATGTAGGACGCCATCCCGGAGACGGTGGCGACCCACCAGGGGCGTGTGTGCAGGGGGCGGGCGGGCATGGGACTTCTCCTTCGAAGCGCGAACGGGACAGGGGGAGGTTACCCAATGATTGTCCAGAAGACAATCAATCCCGAATCCGACACCGTCTCCGAGGGTCGAGCGCGCCCGTCAGTCGCCGTGGGGTCGCGGATCCCAGTGCGTCGTCGACGGCTCCCAGGGCGCACCGGACACCCGCTGCACCTCGCCGTCGACGCGTCGATCGAGGTCGCGGACGAGGCGCACGAGCAGGTCTTCGAACTGCTCCCGCTCGTCATCGCCCCAGCCCGCGATGGCGTGGGCGAAGTCGGTCTCACTGGCCGCGACGATGCGTTCGGCCACTTCGCGTCCGCCGGGGGTGAGCGCGATCATCGTCTCCCGCCCGTCGTCGGGGTTCGCCATGCGTCCGACGAGATCGGCCGCTTCGAGACGCCGCACGACTTTGCTGAGGTTGGAGCGGCCGGTGTGTGCGGCGTCGGCGAGCTCGGTGGGTCGCGCGGCGCCCCGGTAGGCCAGCTGGTTCATGACGAGGAACGCGAGCATGTCATCGGGGAGCGGAAAGGCGCTCCGGCGGAGCAGGTCCTCCCGGCGCGAGCCGGAGGACGCCCACGTGATGATGGCCTGCATCGCGGCGCGGGCGTCGAGGCCTCCGCCGCCGACGACGGGCGCCATGACCGCCGGGGTCGATTCGAGGGGCACGGCGGAATGGGGACGACGCGGCATGCTCCCATCTTCGCTCACGCCGCTTCTGCGGGCCGGGGCGCGGCGCGGCGGCGCACGAGGAATGACCCTCCACCGGCATCCGACCCGAGCGAGGCGGAGCCGCTCAGGCGAACCGGGCCCGCAACCTCGGCAGCACCTCGGCGCCGTACGTGCGCAGGAACTCCTCCTGGTCGTGCCCGGGGTCGTGGAACACGAGGTGCCGGAAGCCCAGGTCGACGTAGTGCGCGATGCGCTCGACGTGCTCGTCGATGTCGGTCGAGACGATGAACCGGGATGCCGCCCGCTCGATCGGCAGCTCGTCGGCGAGGCGCTGCATCTCGAGGGGGTCGTGCACGCTCATCTTCTCTTCGGGGGTGAGAGCGAGCGGCGCCCAGAAGCGGGTCTTCTCGAGGGCGGTCTGGTGGTCGGGGTGGTACGAGACCTTGACCTCCATGAGCGTGTCGATGTCGTCGCGCGTGCGGCCCTCCTTGGCGAGACCCTCGTCGAGGGCCGGGAGCAGCTTCTCGGTGTAGAGCTCGGGGTCCTTGCCGCTCGTGGTGATGTAGCCCTCGGCGATGCGTCCGGCGAGGCGCGTGGCCGCGGGACCCGAGGCGCCGATGTAGATCGGCACCTTCTGCTCGGGACGGTCGTAGATCGTGGCATCCTTCACCGAGTAGTAGGTGCCCTCGAAAGTGACCCGGTCTTCGGTCCACAGCGTGTCGATGAGGGTGATCGCCTCTTTCAGGCGCTGGAAGCGCTCGGGCGGCTCGGGCCACTCGAGGCCGAGGGTGACTTCGTTCAGCGCTTCGCCGGTGCCGACGCCGAGGGCGACGCGGCCGGGGAACATCACGCCGAGCGTCGCGAACACCTGCGCGATGACGCCCGGGTGGTAGCGGAACGTGGGGGTGAGCACCGACGTCCCGAGCATGACGCGCTCGGTGCGAGCGCCGAGCGCTCCGAGCCAGGGGAGGGCGTTGGGCGCGTGTCCGCCCTCGTGCCGCCACGGCTGCAGGTGGTCGGAGAGGAAGACCGAGTCGAAGCCCATCTCCTCGGCGAGCACGCCGAAGTCGAGCAGCTCGTTCGGCCCGAACTGCTCGCTCGAGGCCTTGTATCCGAATCGCAGCGGAACGCTCATGACTCTCCTTCTCCGTGACCCGCGCGAGCGGGCGATGCGTCAGCCGCGCACGGGGGTGTGCGCGGGTTCGAACTCCGACCCGTCGGTACCGGTCAGTCTCTCGTGGAACGCCTGCACGGTGCCCGGCCACAGCAGCGTCAGCCGCCCCGACCGCTCATCGACGTACCAGTTGCGGCATCCGCCGGTCATCCAGGGGGTGGATGCCGCGGCCGCGGCGATCTCGTCGGTGTAGGCCGCCTCGGCCTCGGGGCGTACCCGCAGCACGCGGTCGGCGCGGCGGTCGCGCTCGGCGAGCGCCCGCACGACGTACGCGGCCTGCTCCTCCATCATGAGCACGGCCGAGTTGTGGCCGAGGCTCGCGTTCGGGCCGTTGAGGACGAAGAGGTTGGGGAAGCCCGCGACCACCGTGGAGCCGAACGAGGTCATGCCCGATTCCCAGTGCTCGGCGAGCGTGCCCTCCTCGCCGCGCACGAGCTCGGCGTAGGGCTGCTGCGTCGAGGCGAAGCCGGTGGCCAGCACGAGCACGTCGGCTGCGTGCTGTCGGCCGCTCGCAGCGGTGAGCGTCGACCCATCGACCCGGTCGAGGGCGGTCGGTTCGAGCGTGACCCGGTCGGATGCCACTGCGGGGTAGAACGCGTCCGAGAGCAGCACGCGCTTGCAGCCGAAGGCGTAGTCGGGAGTGAGCGCAGCACGCAGGGCGGGGTCGGCGACCTGGGCGTGCAAATGCGCGAGCGCGGCGTCGCGGGCGGCGGCGGAGGCGGCGGCGTCGCCGGAGCGCGAGGCGAAGCGGGCCTCACCCTCGGCGTAGAGCTCGGCGCGCAGCCGCGCGAGAGCGCCGGGGCTCTGGGTGAGGCGTTCGCGCTCCTCCGGCGGGATCTCGCCGCCGCCGCGCGGGACGATCCACGCGGGGGTGCGCTGGAAGAGCGTCACGTGCGCCGCGAGCTGGGCGAGCTCGGGCACGAGCTGCACGGCGCTCGCGCCGGTGCCCACGACGGCCACCCGCTTCCCGGTGAGATCGACCCCGTGATCCCAGCGAGCCGAGTGGAACAGCGGTCCGGGGAAGGACTCGAGGCCGTCGATCGCGGGCACGTGCGGCTCGGTGAGCCGCCCGCACGCCAGCACGAGGGAGCGGGCCTGGAGCTGTTCGGCGCCGGTGTCGATGCGCCACAGCGCGGTGTCGGCATCCCATTCCGCGCCCGCGAGGGGGGTGCGCAGCCGGATGCGATCGACGAGGCCCCCGGCGACGTCGCGCAGGTACTGCTGGATCTCGTGGCCCTCGGCGAACGTCCGCGACCACCCGGCGTGCGGGTGCGCGGCATAGCTGTAGAGGTGGGCGGGCACGTCGCACGCGACGCCCGGATAGGTGTTGTCGCGCCAGGTACCGCCGACATCGCCCGCGCGTTCGATGACGACGACCTCGTCGCGCCCGGCGCGGTGCAGAGCATCGGTCATGCCGAGCCCGGCGAACCCTGCGCCCACCACGACGACGTCGATGACGCTCACGGGCGGGCCTTGCGGAGGGGGAACCGCGTGCCCCCGCTGGTGACGACGTACGGCGCCGACGAGTCGATGGGCGTGCGCTCCACCCCGTAATCGGTGGTGCGCAGACGGAACGGCCGCATCAGGCTTCGCGCGATCCGTTCTGCCGCCGCGACCGGCAGCTCGAGACCTTGCTCGATGCCGGTGTCGGGCAGCACGCGCCCGTCGTAGAGCGTCCCGCCGAGGTCGTCACCCCCGGCGCGCAGCAGCACCGCGGCGTTCTCGCGTCCGACGCGGGTCCACGGGATCTGCACGTGCGGGATCGCCCCCGACAGCATCAGGCGCGCCACCGCGACCATCGCGCGGTGCTCGTCGAGGGGCGCGCGGCCCGCGACGAGGGGCACGTCGCCGCCGGGGAGGGGGATCGGCACGAACTCCGCGAAGCCGCGCGTCTCGTCCTGGATGCCGCGCAGCGTACGCAGATGCGCGATGCGCTCCTCGGCGGTCTCGACGTGTCCGTAGAACAGCACCGAGGTGGATCGGAAACCGGCGCGATGCGCGGCCGTGATGCCCTCGATCCAGCGGTCGATCTCGAGATCGCCGGGGGCCACGAGCCCGCGGACGCGCTCGCTCAGCACCTTCACGCCCGTGCCCGGCACGGTGTCGACGCCCGCCTCGCGCATCGCGGCGAGGGCGCCGTCGAGCCCGAGCCCGCCGCGGTCGGCGAGATCGCGCACGTCGAGCGGGCGGTACGCGTGGACATGGATGCCGGGCGCCCCGCGCTTCACGGCCCGCACGAGGTCGAGGTACGCCGAGGGGTCTTCGCCCGGCGCCAGCGCACCCTGGACGCAGAGCTCGGTGGCCCCGAGGTCGGCGGCATCCGCGGCGATCGCCTCGGCATCCGCGAGGTCGAATTCGCCCGCGCCGGTTCGGCCCGCACGGCGGAAGCCCGTCGACGTGAGGTTGCGGTTGCGCACGAGGGTGACCGGCTCGCCGACGGTGTAGCGGCGCGCGTCGTCGGCGGCGGCGGCCAGAACGTCGAGCTCGGCACCGGTGGCGTGCAGGAGCCGCGTCCAGTCGGTGTCGTCGAGCGCGAGGGGGTCGGCGGGGGCGCGTTCGGCGAGGCGCCGCACGCCCGGGTCGGCGGCTGCGCGCCCGGGTCGGCGCTGCACGCCCGGGTCGGCGGCTGCGCGCCCGGGTCGGCGCTGCACGCCCGGGTCGGCGGCTGCGGATCGCGCGGAGCCGGCACTGGTCGCGGCATCCGCGAGGGGAGCGGAGGAGAATCCGGCGGCGGAGGATGCGGCGGGGGCGGACTCTCCTCCCGGGGCCGGATCTCCTCCCGTCGCGGGATCTGCTTCGGAGGCGGGGGTGGGCGAGGCCGGGGGAGCGGAGGAGATTCGGGGAGCGGAGGATGCGGCGGGGGTGGACTCTCCTCCCGGGGCCGGATCTCCTCCCGTCGCGGGATCTGCTTCGGAGGCGGGGGTGGGCGAGGCCGGGGGAGCGGAGGAGATTCGGGGAGCGGAGGATGTCATGGCCCCGGGGCGTCCTCCCGTTGCGGAATCCCCTCCCGTGGCGGGGGCGCTCGCTGCGCCGGCGCCTCTCGCCAGGGTGCCGGCCGCACCGGCGCCGCCGCTCACCGCTGCTGGAATCACATCGGCCGCGAGGCCCGTGGCATCCGCCAACGCCCGTACGGGGGCGTGCAGCGCCGGGTCGATCCAGCGCGCGGCGTCGTGCACGAACTCGGGGTGCGCGGTGAGTCGCTCGCGGAGCGCGAAGCCGCGGGCGGCGGTCTGCGCGGCGAGGTCGTCGATGTGCGGCCACGGACGCTCGGGGTTCACGTGATCGGCCGTGAGCGGCGAGACCCCGCCCCAGTCGTCGATTCCGGCGTCGACAAGCAGCCCCAGCTCGCGCGGGTCGGAGAGGTTCGGCGGAACCTGGATCCGCATGTCGGGGCCGAACACGAGCCGCGCGACGGCGACCGTGACGAGGTACTCGTGCATGTCGGCATCCGGAGCGCCCTGCATCGCCGTGCGGGGCTTCGCACGGAAGTTCTGCACGATGACCTCTTGCACGTGCCCGTGGCGGTCGTCGAGATCGCGCAGGGCGACGAGGGACTCGGCGCGGTCGCGGACGGTCTCGCCGATGCCGACGAGGATGCCGGTCGTGAACGGGATGCCGGCGGCCCCCGCGTCGTCGATGACCCGCAGCCGCAGGTCGGGGTCTTTGTCGGGGGAGCCGAAGTGCACCTGACCGGGCTCCTCGTAGAGGCGGCGGGAGGTGGTCTCGAGCATCATGCCCATCGACGGCGAGACCGGGCGCAGCGTCGCCAGTTCGTCGGGGCGCATCACGCCGGGATTGGCGTGCACGAGCATGCCGGTCTCGGCCGTGATGAGCCGTGCGATGTGCGCGACGTAGTCGATCGTCGAGGCGAAGCCGTGCTCGTCGAGCCACGCGCGGGCCTCGGGCCACCGCTCTTCGGGGCGGTCGCCGAGCGTCAGCAGCGCCTCTTTGCAGCCCAGGGCCTGGCCCTGGCGCACGACCGTGAGCACCTGCTCGGGGCTCATGTACGCGGGCTTGCGCAGGAGGTTCAGCTGGCCGGGGGTGTCGACGAAGACGCAGTAGTGGCAGCGGTCGCGGCACAGGGTCGTGAGGGGCACGAACACCTTGCGCGAGTACGTGATGACGTGGGGACGCCCGGCACGCGCGAGTCCCTCGTCGCGCATCTTCGAGGCCGCGCGGGACAGCACACCGAGCGGCGCGTGGAGCAGCATCTCGGTCTCGTCGACGTCGGGGCGGTACCCTCCGCGCACGCGCTCGAGGAGGTCGTCGATCGAGTCGCCCCGGGCCGGTGCGGCCTGCGGCGCAGCGCTGCCCGTACTCATCGCTCCAGGCTATCCCTCCCCTCCGACACCCGGGCCGCGGGGGCCTGCCGTGGGTTGGCGCCGCGCCGTGGGGCGGGGGCTCGTGGCGCCGGGTCGGTGCGGTGGCCGCGGGTTGGTGCGGTGGCGCGGGTCGGTGCGGTGGCCGCGGGCGCGGCGGCCGCGAGTCGGTGCGGTGGCCGCGAGACTGCATCTGCCTGACAACCCCACTGCAGGCTGCGACGGTTTCGTCAGGCGCATGCAGTCTCGCGGCCGGGGTGGCGGTGGGGAGTGGCGCCGGGGCGGCGGCGGGCGGATCGTTGCGCTCTCGTGAGGCGCGGGAGCGGTAGCGGGTGCGCGGCGCTGGCAGGATGGATGGCATGGTGACACTGCTGCTCGATTCGACGCAGCTCGAGGTCGTGCTCTCGCCGACCGAGCGTGCCCTGTCGTTCCGCAAGCGCAACATCGTCGTGCCCCGCGCCACGATCGACCGCGTGCAGCTGACGGACGACGCGTGGACGTGGCTCCGCGGCGTCCCCAACCCCGGCACGAACCTGCCCGTCGCCGTCGCGATGGGCACATGGAAGTCGGCCGGCGGCAACGACTTCGTCGTCATCCGTCGTCGTAAGTCGAGCGTCGTCGTCGACCTCAGCGGCCACGACGAGTTCGAACGCCTCGTGCTCACTACCAAGCACGGCGTGGCGCTACTGAAGGCGCTGCGCCTGGACGTGGCATCCGGGCCCGAGGACGTCGCCGACCTGGTGTCCTGAGCCGCTCTGCGACCGGACGCCCCCGCTCGGGCGTCCAGATCGCGTGATCTGGACGAACGCCCACGATCGGGTCGAGGTCGCATGTTCGGGTCGCCGAGAATGTGGGCGCCCGGCCCGAACGTGGGCGCTCCCCGCCGCGCGGCCCCGACACGCCGCAACCAGCCCCGCCGCAGCCCCATCGCGGCCCAGCCCGCCACGGCCCGGCCCGGCCGAGACGCCCCGCAGCCCGCCCCGCGGCCGAGACGCCCCGCGGCCGAGACGCCCCGCGACTGAGACGCCCTGCAGCCCGCCCCGCGGCCGAGACGCCCCGCAGCCCGCCCCGCGGCCGAGACGCCTCGCCGCTGAGACGCGTCAGTCGATGTCGCGGCGCCAGGTCGTGGCGAGGCCGATCGCGACGAGCACCACGGCGTAGCCGAGCAGTACGAGTCCGCCGAGCCACCATTCGAGCGGCTCGGCACCGCCCGCGCCGACGGCGCCGAAGATCGTCTGGCCCACGAGGGCGTCGCTCGCGGCGCTCGGGAACCACCGCGCGACCTCGCCGAGTCCGTCGACGACGCCGGCGACGGTGCGGACGATCGGCTCGATGAACAGCGTCACGGCCAGCACGATCACGATCGCGGCCACCTGGTTGCGCACGACGGTGCCCACGCCGATCCCGACGACCGCCCACAGGGCGAAGGCCAGCAGCATCCGCCCCACGAGTACCCAGGTGTCGGACGAGCCGAGCTGCGTGTCGAGTCCGAACGCGGCGAAGACTCCGGCGCCCGCACCGATCGCGGCGATGGATCCGAGGATGCCGTAGAGCACGCCGACGACGATGCCGATCGCGAACTTTCCGACCAGCACGACACCGCGCCGGGGTGTCGCGAGGAACGTCGGGGTAAGGGTCTTGTGCCGGAACTCGGTCGTCACCATGAGCGTCCCCGCCAGCAGCGGGAAGACGTACCCCACGGCGCTCGCCGAGCTGTAGACGAGTCCGGCGAGGCCGTCGGCGGAGGGGGTGGGACCGGTGGCACCGGGGAGCTTGCCGGATGCCACGCCCCCGAACGCGAGGGCCAGGACGCCCGCCGTGAAGCCGACGTAGACCACGAGCACGATGCCGAGCACCCACCAGCCGGCGGTGCTGAACTGCTTGGTGTACTCGGAGCGAGCGGATGCCACGAGGCTCATCGCTGCACCTCCGTGTCTTCGGTGCGGGCTTCGACGGGCACGATGTCGATCACGCCCGTCGAGGCCACCGCGTACGAGGGGCGCGGGTCGGAGGGGTCGTCATCGGTCGGGGCCGAAGCGGGTCGTGGCGCCGGGAGGACGGCGACCAGATCGGTCGACGGGGCGGCCGGTTCGTCGGTCGGCGCGGGTGCTGTGGCGGCGGCCGACGCGGGTGCTGTGGCGGCGGCCGGCGCGGGTGCCGGAGCCGGGACAGGCGCCGACGCGGGTGCTGTAGCCGCGCCCGGCGCGGGCACGGGAGCCGCGGTCGACGCGGGCACCGGGGCGGACTGCGGCGCGGGGGCCGCGGCATCCGGTTCTTCCGCCGACGAGGCCGGGGGTGCCTCCCCACCCGCCGCGCTCGCGTGCACGCGCTCGCCGCTGACGAGCTCGAGGAAGATGTCTTCGAGACTCGCGCCCTTGCTCTGCAGGTGCGACAGCGCGATCCCGGCGCCCGCGGCGAGGGTACCGACCTGGATCGGTTCGACGTGCCGGATCGTGAAGCCGTTGCGCAGCAGCTGGAACGGGATGCCGTGCTCGTCGAGCACGCGGGACAGGGCTTCGCGGTCGGGGGAGTCGACCACCGTGGAGTACTCGTCGGGGTCGGCGAGATCCTCGGTGCCTCCCTGGAAGACCAAGCGGCCGCGCGAGATGATCAGCAGCGCGTCGACGGTCTGCTGCACCTCGGCGAGCAGGTGCGACGACACCAGCACCGTGCGTCCTTCTTCGGCGAGGTGGCGCAGCAGCGAGCGCATCCAGCGGATGCCTTCGGGGTCGAGGCCGTTCGAGGGCTCGTCGAGGACGAGGACGCCCGGGTCTCCGAGCAAGGCGGTGGCCAGGCCCAGGCGCTGGCGCATCCCGAGCGAGTATCCGCCGACGCGGCGTCCGGCGACGTCGGCGAGACCGACGAGACCCAGCACCTCGTCCACGCGCGAGAGCGGCAGACGCGCCGCGCGGGCGTAGGCCTTGAGGTGGTTCGCCGCCGAGCGGCCCGGGTGGAAACTGGATGCCTCGAGCGCAGAGCCGACGCTCTGCAGCGGTCGCTCGATCTCGGCGTACCGGCGACCGCCGATCGTGGCGGACCCCGAGGTGGGCCGCACCAGACCGAGCAGCATGCGCAGCGACGTCGTCTTGCCCGCGCCGTTCGGGCCCAGGAATCCCGTCACCAGACCCGGCTCCACACGGGCCGTCAAACCGTCGACGGCCGACACCGCGCCGAAGCGCTTGGTCAGCCCGGAGAATTCCAGCACCTGTCCTTCGGGCATCGAGTACCTCTCGTTCGGCGGGCGTTCTCCCCATCTTCCCCGATCCGAGGCCGAAAACACATCTCGCGGCGTGTGTAACGTGGCAGCGTGAACGCACAGCGATCCGACGACGACGCGGTGATCGCGCGAGCCTGGCGCGGAGTGGGTCACGTGACCCTGAACCGTCCGCGCGCGATCAACGCCCTCGACCTCGGCATGATCCGCCGGCTCGCGGTCGCCCTCGACCGCTGGGAGAACGATTCCGACGTCGACCTCGTGCTTCTCGACGGTGCGGGGGATCGCGGCTTCTGCGCCGGAGGCGATGTCCGGGCGCTCTACGACTTCGTCGTGGCCGGGCAGGTCGACGAGGTGCACACGTTCTTCCGCGAGGAGTACGCCCTCAACCACCGCATCGCCACCTACCCCAAGCCGATCGTCGCGATCGCCGACGGAGTGACGATGGGCGGCGGGATCGGGCTCGCGGGCCACGCCCGCATCCGCATCGTGACCGAGCGGTCCCGGCTGGCGATGCCCGAGACGCGCATCGGCTTCTCCCCCGACGTGGGCGGCTCCTGGCTGCTCGGACGCGCTCCCGGCCGTCTGGGCGAATACCTCGGCCTGACCGGCGCGACGATGGATGCCGCCGACGCGCTGTACGCCGGGTTCGCCGACCACCTCGTCCCCGTCGCGCACCTGTCCGCCCTGCACGAGGCACTGCAGTACCGCGCCGATCCGTCCAGCCCGACCGAGCTCGTGCTCCTGTTCGACGAGAGCCCCGAGCGGTCGAACCTGGAGACCTGGCGTCCGTGGATCGACGACGCCTTCTCGGCCGACGACCTCGGCGGCATCCTGTATCGCCTGCGCCAGCGCTGGGAGCCCGAGGCGCACGCGACCGCCGATCTGCTCGAGTCCTCGGCGCCGACGGCGGTCGCCGTGACGCTCGAAGCCGTCCGCCGGGCGCGGACCCTGCCGTCCCTGCGCGCCGCCCTCGCGCAGGAGTACGGCCTCGTGATGTGGTTCGCCACGACGCAACCCGACCTCGCCGAGGGCATCCGGGCGCAGCTCGTCGACAAGGACCGCTCGCCGTCCTGGTCGCCGTCGGCTCACGCAGACCTTCCCGCGGGGCGCGTGGGCGAGGCCTTCGCTTTCGACCCCGATCCGGCTCTGTGGTGACCGTGCGATGACCAGAGCGGGGCGGAGGCGGTGGTCGATCGGGCGGTTGCTCGACGGGTTCTTCTTCGTCTTCGCGGGTCTCGCGGCCGTCTGGCTCGCCTACCTCAGTTTCACCCAGACCTTCACGTTGGGCTGGGGCGGCGTCGTCATGGCGGTGGTGTTCTGGGGCCTTCTCGCCTACCTCGTGCTCCCTCGGTTGCACCGCATCCTCACCGCGATCTACGTGCCCGACTACTTCATGGGCCGCACCCGCACGTCCGACGGCCTGCTCGGCGACCCGGTGAACCTCGCCTACCAGGGGGAGCGGACGCAGGTCGAGGCCGTGATGGCGGCGGCGGGGTGGATCCCGGCCGACCCCGTCGGTTTCGCGTCGTCGTGGCGCATCGTGGCATCCACCCTCACGCGACGCAGCTACCCCACCGCGCCGGTGAGCCCGCTGTTCCTCTTCGGCCGCATGCAGGATCTCGCCTACCAGCAGGAGGTCGCGGGGTCGCCGGCGCAGCGCCACCACGTGCGATTGTGGCGGTGTCCGGACGGCTGGCTGCTCCCCGGCGGTCGCCGGGTCGATTGGCTGGCCGCGGGGACCTTCGACCGCGCCGTGGGCTTGTCGCTGTTCACCCTGCAGGTCACGCACCGCATCGACGCGGACACCGACATCGAGCGCGACCACATCGTCGACACCGTGCGGAATCTCCCGGGCGTGACGGTCGGCGTCATCCGGGATTTCTCGACCGGCTACCACTCGCGCAACGGCGGCGGCGACAGCATCACCACCGATGGCGATCTGCCGATCCTCGACGTCCGGGGCGTCGAGTCCCGCACGGGCGGAGAGCGGACGGATGCCGGGCGGCGCGACGTCGAGGCGGAGGGAAGGCCGTGAGGGAGAGGCATCCGGAGAAGAGGGCGGCATTCGAACCGCTCGCCGCGCCGGTCATGCGCGACCCCGCGATGCGTCGACCCGGCGCGACGGTCGCCGGAGGAGTGCTCGTGCTGCTCCGCGCACTGTCGGGGCTGCTGTGGGCGTTCACCGTCGCCTTCGACCTCCCGCCGTGGCTGCAGGTCCTCTCGGCGGCCGCCGGGGGCGACGCCGACGAGCCGACGGCGCTCACGCTGTCCGATTTCGACGTGGACGCCGGGCTGTTCCTCGGGATCATGGGCGCGGTCTTCCTGATTCAGACGGTGTTCGGCATCCTGCTGCTGCGGGGAAGCAACGTCGCCCGGGTCATCGGCATGCTGCTGTCGACGATCTCGATCGCCACGGCTTTCGTGGGCTGGTGGGAATTCGGGCAAGAGATCACGGTCGGCACGACGCTGGTGACGCTGAGCCTCGACATCCTCGTGCTGCTGGCGCTGTCCAGCCGCGACGCGGCCGCGTACGCCCGCCGCAACGAGCGGCGGTGACGCCCGGGTCCGGTCGCGGGCGACCGGTCTCGTCCGCACAACTCCTGCGGAGTGGTCGCTGAGGCGCCGACGGCGCGGGCAGCCGGCAATTCTGCCGGAGTTGTGCAGCCGGCGGAGCGCGGCCGGGTGGGGGCCATGGGCGCACAACTCCTGCAGCATCCGTCCGGTGGCGCGGAGGCCGGGCGGACTGCCGGAAGTTGCAGGAGATATGCAGCCGTCAGGGACTCCCCGGTCGGATCCCGGGCCGTGCCCAGACGGCGACGACTAGCCTGGAGGATGCCGCGCCCGAGCGGCAGAACGGATGACGGACGTGTTCGACAGTCCCATGTCGCTCTCGGCATATCAGGTGCTCCGCGTCGAGGCCGAGATCGACGACGACGGTCTGCGGCGCGCCTACCGCGTGCGGCTGCGTGAGACCCACCCCGACACCGGCGGCGACGCCGAACTGTTCGTCCAGGTGCAGCGCGCGTGGGAGCTCGTCGGCACGCCCGAGGCCCGCGCGGCCTACGACCGCGGTCGCGGGCACGCCGCCGCCGAATGGGGCGGCGGGAGCACGGCATCCCCTCCTCCCCGTCCGGACACGCGTCCGCGTGCTCGCGCCTACGGGCAGCCCGGAGGATGGCGGCGCGAGCGGTACCTGTCGCTGATCCGCGAGTGGGTCGGACGCGGCGTCGACATCGCCGATCCCTACGACCCGGCGCTCGTGCGGTCGGCGCCGCCGGAGATCCGGCACATCCTCGCCGACGCGCTCGCCGAGGAGGAGACCGCGCGGCTGGTCGCCGAGCTCGGCATGGGGTACACGGTGTGGCACGACGTGTTCGCCGACCGCGACGGCCTCGACCCGGAGCAGAAGGTCGATCACCTCGTGCTCGGACCGAGCGGTCTGTACGCGATGCTCAGCGAGGACTTCGGTGGTCCCGTCGGCGTGCGGCGCGGCGAGGTCACGGGCCCGAACGTCATCGGGGCGCCCGTGACGCAGCTCGTCTCGCGTGCCCGCGTGATCGCCCGGGCGGCGGGCGTCCGATTCAGCGGGGCGATGGTGATCCTCCCCGACGACGCGATCCTCGACGCGGTCACCGACCTCGGCAAGGTGCGCGGCACCCCGGTCGTCCTGGTCGCCCGCAGCGCGCTCACGACGCTGTTGCGCCGCGGCATCCCGGGGGCGCGCGAAGTCGGCGGGACGGAACTGTTCGACATCCGCACGCGGCTGCAGCAGCGTGTCCGCCACGTCTGAGCCGCGGACACGCCTGCCCGGCACCGCGAAGGATCAGCGCGGGCTCGGGGCGTTCGGCCTGCGGCGGTTTGCCAGACCTGCCTAGGGTGGGGGCATGAGTACCGACGAGACCCCGGATGCCGCGGCATCCGACGACATGAAGCGAAAGTTCAAGGAAGCCCTGGCGAAGAAGAACGGGCAGCAGCGGTCGGGTCAGGCGCACCTGGACGGTCACTCGGCCGTTCAGGGCACGCACGGAGCCGTCACCAAGCGGGAGTTCCGCCGCAAGAGCGGCTGACCCGCCGGTCCGAACTCCTGAGAATTACGCCGGTCGAGGTCTCCTCGAGCGAGCCGGGGAGGCCCCGCCGCGAAAACTCAGGAGTTCGGCACGCCGCCGACTCACCCCCGCAGCGGCGCCTCGAAGAACGCCAGCTCCAGCCGCATCGACCGGACGTACGCCGCGGACATGGCGCCGCGGGCGGCGGGGGATGCCGATCGGGCGGCGTCATCCGCGATCCGGGACGCCTCGGCGGACGACGCGGCGAACACCTCGTCGCCGTAGGCCGTGAGCCAGTCCGCGTAGGCGTGGTCGGGGTCGAACGTGCCGCGCCAGCGGGCGCCGATATCGGTGTACAGCACGAAGCACGGCAGCACCGCCGCGACCAGCACCGCGTACGATCCGCCCGCCGACACGGCGTGCAGGTGGTCGGTGTACGCGACGGTGTCGGGTGCGGGCTCGAGGCCGGTGGCATCCACGTGCGACTCGTGCAGCGCCGCCTCTTCGGCCAGGCACGAGACCGACGCCGCGGCCCAGAACCGCTGCTCGTCGGCGGTCGGGGCCAGCGCCGCGGCGCGTGCCAGCACGCGGGCGTACTCGCGCAGGTACAGCAGGTCCTGGCCGAGGTACCAGGCGAAGGCTTCGCGATCGAGGTCCCCGGATGCCAGTCCCCGCACGAACGCGCACCGATCGACGTCGGCGCGCACCGCCGCCGTGGCCGCCCACCGCTCGGCGCTCCAGGCCGCGCCCAGGTCGAGGTGCGGCCGCAGCTCGTGGAAGTGGTCGATCGGGCCGTTTCCGTGACCGACGTGGAGGGCCTCGGCGTTCTCGAGCGCCCCGGTGAGCCATCGCTTCGCGCGGGTCAGCGCGGCGGGCCAGTCCAGGCCGTGGGCCGCGAGGGTCGCGAGCGCCGATGACAGCGAGCAGCCCGTGCCGTGCGTGTGGCGGGTCGCGACGCGGCGGCCGGGGACGAGGTGCACGCCCGTGGCGTCAACGACGGCGTCGGGGCTGTCGGGTCCGGCGAGGTGGCCGCCCTTCAGCAGCACGGCGGTGCCGGCGCGGGTGGCGAGCGACCGGGCCTGCGCGACGGCGGTGTCCCAGTCGCCGGCGACCGGCTCCCCGACGAGCACCGCGAGCTCGGGAAGGTTCGGCGTCACGAGGTCGGCGCGGTGACACAGCGTGCGCACCGCGTCTTCGGCATCCGGGTCGAGCAGACGGTCGCCGCTCGTGGCGACCATGACCGGGTCGAGCACGACGATCGCGGGGCGCACCTCGTCGAGCCACGCGGATACGACCGCGACGACCTCGGCCGACCCCAGCATCCCGATCTTGACCGCGTCGATCTCGACGTCGTCGCTCACCGCCCGCAGCTGAGCGTCGAGGAACGCCACGGGCGGCACGTGCACCTCGCGCACCCCTCGGGTGTTCTGCGCGACGAGCGCGGTGACCACGGCCATGCCGTACCCGCCGAGCGCGGCGATCGACTTGAGATCCGCCTGGATGCCGGCACCCCCGGTGGGGTCGGTCCCGGCGATGCTCAGCACACGGGGGATCATGCCCACGCCTCGCGCAGTGCCCGCGTCGCCGCCGCGGGATCCGCGGCACCGCTCACGGCCGAGACCACCGCGACGCCCGCGGCACCGGCCCGCCGGAGAGCGGCGACATCGCCCACCTCGATCCCGCCGATCGCGATGCAGGGCAGGGGAGCGGATGCCACGAGCCCGGCGAAACCGTCGATCCCGAGGGGCTGCGGGTGGTCGGGCTTCGTGGCGGTCGCGCGGATGACCCCGACGCCGAGGTAGTCGACGGTTCCCGGGCGGAGGGCGGCGGCCGCGGTGAAGTGCTCCGGGGTGTTCGCGGTCCAGCCGATCAGCGCGTCCGGCCCGAGCAGGCGGCGCGCGGCGACGACGGGCAGGTCGCTCTGCCCCAGGTGCGCCCCGTCGACACGGGCGCCCGCGTCGCGGGCCGCGAGGACGACGTCCACCCGGTCGTCGACGACGAACGCGGCGCGGCCGGCGATGACGTCGGTGAGGGCGAGCACCCGGTCGAACAGATCGCGTCCGCTCCCGGTCTTGTCGCGGAACTGGATCACGCTCGCCCGCGAGCCCGCGGCGGCGTCGACGATCTCGGCGACGCGGGCGAACGGCATGCGGTGATCGGTGACCAGGTGGAGGGGGAGGTCGACCGCGCTCACGCCGCGACCCGCCCGTCGAGGTCGGCGGGGTCGATCGCCGCGAGGGCGTCGAGGAACGCCACCGCGAACGAGCCCGGCCCGGCCGCCACCGCGGCAGCCCGTTCGGAGGCGACCGCCCAGATCGCGCTCGCGGTCACCGCGGCGTCGAAGGGCGCGGCGCCGGGCAGGAGCGCTGCCATCGCGGCGCCGAGGGCACACCCGCCGCCGGTGACCCGGGTCAGCAGGTCGCTGCCGCCGGGCACGCGCGCCGTGCGGTCGGCATCCACGATCAGGTCGACCGCGCCCGAGACCGCGACCGTGCCGCCCGTGCGGACCGCGAGGGCGCGGGCGGCGTCGAGAGCGGCGTCGGGGGTGTCGGTCGAGTCGACGCCGCGGCCGCCGGCCCCGGCGCCGGCCAGGGCGAGGATCTCGGACGCGTTGCCGCGGACGATCGCCGGCCCGGCCTCGAGGAGCTCGTGCGCGAGCGCGGTGCGCACCGGCAGCGCACCGACGGCGACGGGGTCGAGCACCCACGGAGTGCCGACGGCGACGGCCTCGCGCGCGGCCTCGCGCTGCTCGGCGGTCGGGGTGCCCAGGTTCACCAGGACGCCCCCGGCGACACCGGCGAACATCCCGGCCTCACCGGGGATGTCGCACATCGCGGGCGAGGCGCCGACGGCGAGCAGCGCGTTCGCGGTGAAGTTCGTCACCACCGCGTTGGTGATGCACTGCACGAGCGGTGGCGCGGACCGCAGAGCGGCGAGAGCTTCGGCGGGGCTGGACGGAGACGACGACGTGCGAACGACCATTCGCGACATCCCTTCGCTAGTACGAACTAGATCAGGTTCGACGGGTGTGTTCTCAGCCCCGAAGGGCACCCCGTGTCACTGCGGGCGACGTTAGCACGGTGCATCGCCCGACCGCGGCGCGAGGCCTCAGAAGGGTGCCGCGGGTTCATCCGGGTCGGGCGGAGGTGGATCGTCGGGGACGAAGCGCACGGCGGGAGAGTACGGGAGCGGCTCGTCGGTGTAGGTGCGACCGGTCGGGCTGGTCCAGCGGAGGACCCCACCGGGCAGTTGGGTCACGCTCCATCGGGTGAACTGCTTCTGCGTGTGGTGCCGCTGGCACAGGTGGGCGAGGTTCGTGACGTCGGTCACGCCGCCCAGCGCGTAGTCGTGGGTGTGGTCCACCTCGGCACGGTTCGCGGGAACGGTGCAACCGGGCCACCGGCAGTGGCGGTCTCGAGCGCGGAGGTACCGGTCGATCGCGGTGCCGCGGTGATAGGTGTCGGTGTGCAGTACCGCGCCGGTGACGGGGTGGGTGACGACCCGATCCCAGGGGAGCGCGGTCGATTCGGCGAGAGCGCGTGCGGTGCCTGCGTCGAGGGGGCCGTGCCCCACGAGTTCGGCGGGATCGGCATTCTCACGCCCGGGGGCAAGCATCGTCAGGGCGGGGACGACCACGTGAACCCGGGCGCGGATGCTGCCGAGGATGCCGGGCCCGTCGTCGGTACGGGTGGGATCGGCGCCGGGGGCCGAGGTGAGCAGGAGGTCGGCGAGGATGTCGGCGCGAAGCTGCGCGGTGGTCCGATCATCCGAGTTCGACTCGGACGTCTCGTCTCGTGCGTCGATGACCGCGTGGGCCTGCTGACTGAGTCGGTCGAATATTCCGACCGCGAGCACCGTCGGCAACGTCGCGACGAGGTCGGACATGCCGTCGAGCCCGGGGACGATGCGGACACACCGCGCGTCACGGCCGCGCTGGTGACGTTCGGTCAGCGTGGTCGGATACAGGCGTTCGGCGAGCGCCGCGAGACGCGATCGCAACCGGCCGGGGCTGAGGCCCTCGGCGGTTGCGACGGCGAGCAGATCGAACTCTCCGCGCGCATCGGCGGGGAGAGGCGAGCCGACGTCGACGATCGCGTGGACGTGGGCGCGGGTGATCGCCCCGCCTTCCCATGCGGCGAGAGTCTGCGGGTAATCGTCGACCAGGGTCATGGCACGGTCGATCTGCGATTGCATCCCGCGGTCGGAGAGATTCTCGGCCGCAGCGAGCTCGGACGCGACCTCGCGCAACGCCATCTCGGAAGCTCGGACATGGGTGCGCCGATCGGCCATCACGTCGAGAGCGAGATGCCCCGCCGCCGCGAGGGCGCGAGTGCGGGCCACTTCGGCGGCGGCGAGTACGGCTCCCGCACGGAGCACGTCGTCGAGCACCGCGGACAGTCCTACCGGGTCGCCCGTCGGGCCCGTGGAGGGGGAGTCGGAGGGGCGGCGAGAAGACATGTGTGCATGCTAGCGACGACCTCCGACATCGAATGCCGCGCGTCCGCGATCGGGGGAGAGAACGCGGTCGCGCCGGGTTGTGGAGGAGGGGTGTTACGCGGCGAGGAGCCGGCCCGTCCCTCAGTCGTTGAGCCCCAGGAGGTCGAGCGGATGGGTCAGCCGCCACCAGGGACTCGGCGGCTCGATGTCGGTCTCGAGGCGCACGTCGACGGTGTCGGCGTCGAGCGGACCGGTGGTCACGAGCGTGCCGACGGTCTCGCCCGCGTCGCGCGCGTCACCGAGGTCGAACGACGTGGTCGGCTGGGCGGCCGCGCCGTTCCAGAGCACGTTGCGCGCGTCCTCGGCGGTGACCATCGCGACGTCCTGGCCCCACAGTGTCGTGACACGCCCGACGGCGGTCCCGGCGGGCACGGAGGTGCGCACCTGGATCTCGTCGGCCAGACGCGCGTAGAGGTCGCGGCTGGCCTGATCGCGTGAGTCCGGCCCCGGCTGTCCGAGGACGGCGGCGTAGACGCGGACGGTGGTCGTGCCCACGATCAGGTCTTTCGCGGACAGCAGGTTCCAGGCATCCAGGGTCCCGGTCTTGATGCCGACGACACCGGGGTCGGCGAGCAACGGGTTGCCGTTGCGGAACGATCCGGCGCCCGGCAGCGACAGCTCGGGCGTGCGCACGATCTCGGCGATCACCGGGTTCTGCAGCGCCTTCTCGGCGAGGGCGATGAGGGCGGCCGGGGTGGCGGTGTTGCCCGCTTCGATCCCGGTGGGGTTCACGATCGTGATGCCGGTGATGCCCCGCTGGGCCAGGTAGTTCGCTGCGGCGGCGACGAAGTCGTCGTTGGAGGGCCAGAGATCGGATGCCAAGCGCTGGGCGTAGTTGTTGGCCGAGGCGACGAGCATGCCCTGGAGCATCTGCAGCTCGGTGAGCGTCCCGTCGACGGGGACGTCGAGAGACGACTCGCCCCGCGCACGGTACTGCCAGTAGTCGGCGCTGTCGGCCTGGGTGAACGCGTACGTCGGACCCTGCTCGCCGGGCGCGAGCGGGAGACGCTCGAGCACGAGCAAGGCCGTGACGACCTTCGTGATGCTCGCGATCGACTCGGGGGCGTTCGCCGACGACAGCACGTCGGGCATGCCCTGCACCGCGACGGCGGCTTCGCCCTGGGCGGGCCAGGCCGGGGCGGCGGCGGGCGCGGCGAGCGGCTGCACGACGAGGGGCAGCACGCGCGGGGGCACGGCGTTCAGCGGCCAGAGCAGAGTGACCGCGGCGTAGACCGCGACCAGGAGCAGGATCAGCAGCGGCGGGACGACGGTCCCCGGACGCAGCGCCCGGCGGCGGCGACCGGCCAGAAGGTCGGGGGAGCGCGTCGCGGGGCCGGTGAGGGCGAACGCCGGTGCGGGGCGGGGCGCCGTGGTCGCGGCGGGATCGATCCACGTGAGGGCGATCGGCCCGCCGATGAGCACGCGTTCCGCGGCCGGGGCGGGTGCGGCGGGGGATGGGGCGGGTGCGGGTGCGGCGGGGGACGGGGCGGGGCTCGTCGGGCCGGGCTCCGGCTCCGTGGCGTGCGCTGCGGGTTCCGCGTCCCGAGCGCTCGGACCGGGCTCCGGCTCCGCGACGGCCGGGCCGCTCTCCGGCTTTGTGACGTCTGCGCCGGGAGCTGTGTCCGGCTCCGCGTCCCGGTCACGCAGCTCGCGCCGTGTGGCCGGGGTCTGGTCGTGCACCCGCCCACGCTACCCCGGCCACCGGCTTATACTCGGGAACCACAACCACGGGAGTCCGGTGAGCCGGGCTGAGAGGAAGCGATCCACGCTTCGACCGTCGAACCTGATCCGGATCATGCCGGCGCAGGGAGGAGAAACAATGCACACGTCCACGTCTGCCCGGACGGCCCCCGCCGTCGCCACGTCCGACCGCTTCCGCTGGCGGGTCGTCGACATCGTCGTCGCCGCCGTGCTCGGTGTCGCGATCGGCCTCGTCTTCTGGGGCTGGAACACCGTCGGCGGCCTCTGGTTCGCCGCGATGGACGGCCTGACGCCCGGCCTCGGCGGCATCGCCGTCGGCATCTGGCTGCTGGGCGGTGTCGTCGGCGGGCTCGTGATCCGCAAGCCCGGTGCGGCGCTGCTGGTCGAACTCGTCGCCGCGATCGTGTCCGCCCTCATCGGCAACGTCTGGGGCATCAGCACGATCTTCTCGGGGCTCGCGCAGGGACTCGGCGCCGAACTGATCTTCCTCGCGTTCCTCTATCTGCGCTTCACGCTCCCGGTCGCGATGCTCGCGGGTGCGGGCGCCGGTATCGGCGCGTGGGTACTGGAGTTCTTCGTCGGCAGCTCGCCGAACATCCTCAAGACCGTCGAGTTCAACCTGCTCTACCTCGGCACGCTCGTCGTCTCGGGCGCTCTGCTCGCCGGCCTCGTCGGATGGCTGCTGGTGCGCGCCCTCGCCGCCAGCGGCGCGCTCAGCCGCTTCGCCGCGGGACGCGAACGCCGCCGCGAGGTCTGATGCCGCATCCGGCGCGCGTCGAGGTCGACGGCTGGGGGTGGCGGTACGCCGGCCGGCGGCTGCCGGCGACCCGCGACGTCGACCTCGTGATCGAACCGGGTGAGCGCGTGCTGCTGCTCGGGGCGTCCGGAGCGGGCAAGTCGACGCTGCTCGCGGGGCTCGCCGGACTCCTCGGCGGCAGCGACGAGGGCGAGGCGACGGGCGCCATCCGGGTCGACGGCGCGGCCCCCGAGTCCCAGCGCGGCCGCATCGGCCTCGTGGTGCAGGACCCCGAGGGCGGAGTCGTGCTGTCCAAGGTCGGCGACGACGTGGCGTTCGGCTGCGAGAACCTCGGGGTGCCGCCCGCCCTCATCCCGGCGCGCGTCGCCGAGGCGATGGCATCCGTGGGTCTGGACGTGCCCCTCGACCGCCCGACGAAGGCGCTGTCGGGCGGGCAGAAGCAGCGGCTGGCGCTCGCGGGCGTGCTCGCGATGCGGCCGGGGCTGCTGCTGCTGGACGAACCCACGGCCAACCTCGACCCCGACGGGGTGCGCGAGGTGCGCGCCGCGGTGGGGAGGATCGTGGACCGCGGCGAGACGACCCTCGTGCTCATCGAGCACCGCACGGCGGTGTGGGCCGACCTCGTCACCCGCGTGATCGTGCTCGCGCCCGGCGGGGGGCTCCTCGCGGACGGTCCGCCCGCGTGGGTGTTCGCCGAGCACGGTGAGGCGCTCGCCGCGGCGGGGGTGTGGGTGCCCGGGCGCCCGGTCGATCTTCCGGTGCTGCCCCCGGTCTCGTCGATGACGGATGCCGCACTCTCGGCGACCTCTCTCACGATCGGCCGCGAGCGGCGCACGCCCGTGCTCTCCGGTCTGGACCTCGCCGCACCCGAGGGCGCGGGGACGGTGGTCACGGGACCGAACGGCGCCGGGAAGTCGACGCTCGCCCTGACCCTCGCGGGGCTCTTGCCCGAACTCTCCGGCGAAGTGGTCGCTTCCGCGGCGCTCGCCGCGAGGGGCGTGCGCCGCCCGTCGCGCTGGCGGTCGACCGAGCTGCTCACCCGCATCGGCACGGTGTTCCAGGAGCCCGAGCACCAGTTCCTCGCGTCGACTCTGCGGGACGAACTCGCAGTGGGTCCCCGGGCCCTGCGGATGCCGACGGCCGAGGTCGACGCGATCGTCGACGAGCTGCTCGAGCGGCTCGATCTGGCATCCCTCGCCGACGCCCACCCCTTCACGCTCTCGGGCGGACAGAAGCGCCGCCTCTCGGTGGCGACGGTCCTCGCGTCGTCGCCCGCGGTGATCGTGCTCGACGAGCCGACGTTCGGTCAGGACCGGCGGGGATGGAGCGAACTGGTCGGCCTCCTGCAGCGCGAGATCGCGCGCGGTCGCACCGTGGTCGCGGTCACGCACGACGCCGACGTCGTCCGGCACCTCGGGCAGCACCGGATCGACCTCGGGGGTGCCGCATGACCGGGCTTCTCACGCGTCCGGCGCGGGCGATCGCGTGGCTCGACGGCGTCAATCCGGTCACGCGGATCGTCATCGCCCTCGTGCTCTCGGTGCCGCTGTTCGTCACGCTCGACGCCGTCAGTGCCGCGACCGCCGTCGCGCTCGAACTCCTGTGCGTCCCGCTCACGGGGCTGACGTACGCGACGGTGCTGCGCCGACTCGTCCCCGTCGCGGTGTTCGCGCCGATCGCGGCTTTCAGCATGCTGCTGTACGCGCGGCCGGGCGGCACGGTCTACGGACAGTTCCTGTTCGCCACCATCAGCGACGACTCGATCGCGCTGTCGATCGCGGTGCTCGTGCGCGTCGTGGCGCTGGGACTGCCGACGATCCTCCTCTTCGGCCGCACCGACCCCACCGAGCTCGCAGATGCCCTCGCGCAGGTGGCGAAGCTCCCGAGCCGGTTCGTGCTCGGCGTGCTCGCCGGCGCCCGCACGGTGGGACTCTTCGTCGACGACTGGCGGACGATGACCCTCGCGCGACGGGCGCGCGGTCTCGGCGACCGCGGAGCCCTGCGACGGTTCTTCTCGATGGCCTTCGTGCTGCTCGTCTTCGCCGTGCGCCGCGGCACGATGCTCGCGACGGCGATGGAGGCCCGCGGCTTCGGTGCCGACACCGAGCGCACGTGGGCGCGTCCCTCGCGGCTGCACCCGCGGGACGCCGTCGCCCTCGTCGGGGCCGTGGTGCTGATCGGTGTGGCGCTGTCCGTCGCCGTCGCGACGGGGGCGTTCCGGTTCGTCGGCGGGTGACGGAGCGCGCGGGTCAGAGCACTCGCTCGAAGCACAGCGAGTCCGGCATCGTCGCGATGTACGGCTCGTACACCGGGATCGGGGTGAAGCCCGCGGCGGCGTAGAGCGCCAGCGACTCGGGTTGCATCCTCCCGCTCTGCAGGATCACGCGCCGGGCGCCGCCGTCGCGGGCTCGCGTCACCACCGCTTCGGTCAACGCGCGACCCACGCCGCGTCGGCGGGCGGCCGCGGTGACGATCAGCCGCTTCAGCTCCCACTCCTCGCTGAGGCGACGCAGCACGACGTGTCCGAGTGCCGAGCCATCGGCATCCACCGCCAGGAGCGTCGCGACGACGTCGGCGGGGTGGATCGCGAGGGCGGCGCTGCGCTGCGCGGCCGCCTCGGGCGGGTCGTCCGCGTCGACCTCGCGGTAGCGCTCGTCGAGATCGAGATCCAGGATGCCGCGGAGCGCCAGCGCTCGCGGATCGTCGAGATCGACGTGTTCGACGTGGAAACGCATCGATCCAGCGTAAAGCGAAGGGGCCGAGGACAGTGGGGCTAACGATGCGGTGAACACGTCCGGATTCGCCGATGTCGCGGGCTACGCTGAGTCCTCGCCTCCGCGTGGGAGCGGGCGGTGAGACGGGGGAGGTGGGTGCGGTGGCTCTGTCGCTCGCTCTCCTCGGGCTCAGCGTCGCGGTCGTCGCCAGTGTGCTGTTCGTCGCGATGCCGCACGTCGGGGCGCCGGGAGTGTTCACCCTGTTCCTGCGGTACACGGCGGCATCCGGGGTCGCCGCCGTCGGGGCGAGTGCCCTGTACCTCGTCTATGGGAGCGGGGGAGGGCGCCCTTCGCTCGCCGTCGGTGACATGTGCATGGTGCTCGTGCCGTTGCTGCTGTTCGTGGCGGTCCGCACCCTCGACGGGGGCCGCGTGCTGTGGCCGTCCGTGTGCGCGTTCGTCGTGGCCGTCGCCGTGGCGGGAGTGACGACGATCGTGCCGCTGCCGGCCTCGCTCGCGGTCAAGGTGGCGGTCCTCGCGATCGCGTGCGGCGCGTGCGCGTGGTCCGCACTGCAGTCGTCCGCTCGACCGCGGCGCGCGATGCGCACGATCGCCGTGGCGACCACCGGGTACGCCGTCTTCTCGGTGCTGCGGCTCGTGGTCGCCGGTGTGACCGGCTGGGGTTCGCCGCCGTACGCGGCCGCGTTCTCGTTCGTGCCCGCCACCATCGTCGGTGCGCTCGTCGTGCTCGGCATCGGCATCGCGGTCGCGCAGTTGCGCGGGGCGGTCGTGCGCGTGCCGGCGCCGCGCCCGGACCGGCCCGCGGGAGCGATCGTCGTGGTGGGCGACTGGCGTCTCGCGTCCGCTGCGTACGGGGCCGACCGCGTGCGCGGACTCGAGAGCGATCTGCGTCATGCGGCGCGTGCGATCGACCCCGACGCCGTGAACGTGCCGCGCGGGGTCGAAGTGGCGGTTCCGCACGCCGTCGCGACCCTGACGGAGCGCTTGCGTACGGCGCACGGGTGGAGCGCCGACGAACTCGCCCTGCTCACGGACGGCGCGTCCACCGGTGCCGTGCGCACCCACCCCGTGCGCACCCGTGGCCGGGTCCGGGTGTGGCGACCGCGATCCTGAGTCCCGGGTAGAGTGACACTCGGTTTCTGCTTCGAAGGAGAACGCATGGACATCACGGGTGCATCCGCCCTCGTCACCGGCGGCGCCTCCGGCCTGGGCCTGGCCACCGCGCGCCGCGTTGCCGCCGCCGGCGCGCACGTCACGATCGTCGATCTGCCCTCGTCGGCGGGTGCCGACATCGCCGACGAGATCGGAGGGGCGTTCGCTGCGGCCGACGTGACCGATCCTGAGCAGGTCTCTGCCGCCGCGGCCCTCGCCGCCGAGGCCGGTCCGCTGCGCGTCGTCGTGAACTGCGCCGGGATCGCCCCGCCGGCGAAGGTGCTCGATCGCGACCTGCGCCCCACCCCGCTCGCCGATTTCGAGCGGCTCGTGCGGATCAACCTCGTCGGCACGTACAACGTGATCGCCCAGACCTCGGCGCTCATGGCCACGAACGAGCCGAGCGAGGGAGGCGACCGCGGCGTGATCGTCAACACCGCCAGTGTCGCGGCCTTCGACGGGCAGATCGGGCAGCCCGCCTACTCCGCCAGCAAGGGCGGCGTGCACGCGATGACCCTGCCCATCGCGCGCGAGCTCGCCCGCCATGGCATCCGGGTGGTCACGATCGCCCCCGGCATCATGGAGACCCCCATGCTCAAGGGACTGCCGCAGGCCGCGCAGGACTCGCTCGGCCAGCAGGTGCCGTACCCCTCCCGCCTCGGCGCCCCCGACGAATACGCGCGCCTGGTGCTCGCGGTCGTCGACAACGGCTACCTCAACGGCGAGACCATCCGTCTCGACGGCGCGATCCGGATGGCCCCGAAATGACCGACGGCATCCTGCTCCACGTCGCGGACGGGCTCGCCCGCGTCACCTTCGACCGCCCCGCCTCGCTCAACGCCATGGACTTCCCCATGGCGCGTCGCTGGCGCGAGGTCGCACAGCAGGTGACCGCCGATCCGGCGGTGGGAGCCGTCATCCTGGATGCCACGGGCCCCGCGTTCTGCGCCGGCGGCGACGTCGTGGCGATGGCGACGACAGACGCCTCGGGATCCGAGGTCACCGAGACCGCGGAAGCGATCCACGATGGCATCCGGACCTTCGTCGAGGCACCGCTGCCGATGGTGGCTGCGGTGCAGGGGGCCGTCGCGGGCGGGGGCCTCGGGCTGATGCTCACCGCCGACTACGTCGTGGCGAGCGAGAACGCGCGCTTCGTCAGCCGGTACGCCAACATCGGGCTGACTCCCGACCTGGGAGTCTCGACGTTGCTGCCCGCGGCGATCGGCCAGCGTCGGGCGCTGCAGCTGCTTCTCCAGGACCGCATGCTCGACGCCGCCGAGGCCCGGGACTGGGGGCTCGTCGCCGAGGTCGTGGCATCCGGTGACGTGGCGGCGCGGGTCGAGGCGATCGCCCGGTTCTGGCTCGACGGGGCGACCGCGGCGTTCGGGCAGGCGACGCGTCTCGTGCGCGTGGGCGCCGGCCGGACGTTCGCCGAGAACCTTGCCGACGAGGCCGCCACGATCGGGGCGGCCTTCGACACCCCCGAGGCGCGGGCGCGGGCAGCCGCCTTCGCCGCCCGCTCCGCGAAAGGATCAGCGTGACGCTCGCCGGAAAAACCATCCTCATGTCGGGCGGGAGCCGCGGCATCGGCCTCGCGATCGCGCTGCGCGCCGCGCGCGACGGGGCGAACATCGCGCTGCTGGCGAAGACCGACACTCCGCACCCGAAGCTCGAGGGGACGGTGCACACGGCGGCCGAGGCGATCCGGGCCGCGGGCGGACGGGCGCTGCCGATCGTCGGCGACGTGCGCGACGAAGAGTCGATCACCGAAGCGGTGCTGAAGACCTCGGGGGAGTTCGGCGGAATCGACATCGTCGTCAACAACGCCAGCGTCATCGACCTGTCGGGCTCGCTCGACCTCGCGACGAAGAAGTACGACCTCATGCAGGACGTGAACGTCCGCGGGACGTTCCTGCTGTCGCGCGCGGCGATCCCGATGCTGACGGATGCCGCGAACCCGCACATCCTGTCGCTGTCGCCGCCGCTGAACGTCACGCCGAAGTGGCTCGGCGCGCACACCGGCTACAGCCTCGCGAAGTTCGGCATGACGATGGCGACCCTCGGCCTGGCCGCGGAGTTCGCGGATGCCGGGATCGCGGCCAACACCCTGTGGCCCCGGACGACGATCGCGACGGCGGCGGTGCGGAACGTCATCGGCGGCGACCGGCTCATGGCCGTCTCGCGCACGCCGGAGATCTACGCCGACGCCGCGTACGAGGTGCTCACGGCACCGGCGCGCGAGCTGACCGGGCAGACGCTGATCGTCGAGGACGTGCTCGAGGCCGCCGGCGTCACAGACTTCTCCGGCTACGCCGCGGTCCCCGGCACCCCCGACGCCGCGCTGTACCCCGACATCTTCCTGGACTGACGCCCCGGGTCGATAAACGCTCTGCCGAGTGGGAAACGCCGCGCGGAGGCGTGTCTCACTCGCCAGAGCGTTTATCGGTGGGGCGGCGCCGACCTCAGATCAGCCCCAGCTCCGCGAAGGCGTTGCGCACGCCGTCGTCGAGCACCGCGGTCGTCACGCGACCGGCCAGGGCCTGCAGCTCCGGTTCCGCGTTGCCCATCGCGACGGGCGTGCCGACGACCTCGAACATCTCGACGTCGTTCCAGCTGTCGCCGATGCCGATGGCATCCGCTGCGTCCAGGCCGAGGAGCTCGAGCACCTCGAGGATCGCCGCGCCCTTGGTGACACCCGTGAGCCCGATCTCGCCGTTGGACCCGCCGGGTAGGGGGATCGAGCCCGGGATGACGTGGAACCTCTCGCCCAGCTCCCGCGCGCCGTGCGCCACGGTGTCGACAGCGGGGCTGATGAACACGGCCTTGGCCACGCGATCGCGGTCGATCTCGGACAGCGGACGCGCACGCGGGATCGACGTCGTGGCGGGGGCGTCGATGCCCTGCGCAGCCAGCTCCGCGGCACGTTCGGCCAGACGCGCGCGCACGTACTCGCGCGTCACGGGCTCGACGCCCGGCGAGGCGAAGACCGCGTCGTGCGTCTGGAGGAAGTAGTGGATGCCGTGGGCCTGGAAGTACCCCTCGATCGCGGCCACATCGGCTCGCGGCATCGGGTGCGCGACCACCATCTCGCCGTCGCGAGTGGCGTAGGCGCCGCCGTTGCTGATGGCGCCGTCGAAGCCGATCGCCTTCACGTCGGGGTGGATGTCGCCCTCGGCGCGGCCGGTGCACAGCCACACGAGGTGGCCGTTCGCGCGCGCCTGGCGGATGGCGGTCACGGTGGACGGGGCGATCAGCGAGCCGTGCTCGAGGATCGTGCCGTCGACGTCGAGGAAGGCGATGCGGGTCATGTGTACTCCGTGGATCGGCCGCCGGGCCATGGCGGTCGGGTCTCGAGGCGGCAGGCACGCCGCTCCCCAGCCACCGTACCGGCGGCGGCTCACCGCGTGAGGGGTCAAGATCTGTCGCCGAGGGGGCTCCCAGGCGACAGATACTGACCCCTCACGCGAGGGGGAGCGCCCAGCCGGGGTGCAGGTGCTCGCCGGTACCCTGGAAGGCATGACCGATCAGACCCCCGTGCGCGAGACCAAGCCCCGGCAGGTGCGTCCCGCGGGGGCCCCGGCCGACACCGGCATCCGTCAGGTGCGCCCGAAGACCGAAGGCTGGCAGCAGGCGAAGGACGAGACCGGCCGCCCGCTGCTGCAGTTCGCCAGCCCCAAGCGCGGCAAGCCCCCGGTCCACCTCGCCGACCTCACGGCCGACGAGCGCGTCGCGAAGGTGAAGGAGCTCGGGCTCCCCGGCTTCCGCGCGAAGCAGCTCGAGAAGCACTACTTCACTCACTACACGTCCGACGCGGCCGCGATGACCGACCTGCCGGCATCCGGTCGCGACGAGCTCGTCGCCGGGATGCTGCCCCCGCTGCTGACCGAGGTGCGGCGCCTCGAGACCGACCGCGGCGACACGATCAAGTTCCTCTGGAAGCTGCACGACGGCGCCCTCGTCGAGTCGGTGCTCATGCGCTACCCGGGCCGCATCACCCTGTGCGTGTCGAGCCAGGCCGGGTGCGGAATGAACTGCCCCTTCTGCGCCACGGGCCAGGCGGGGCTCACGCGCAACATGTCGGCGGCCGAGATCATCGAGCAGATCGTCCGCGCCAACCGGCTCATCGCCGAAGGCGGCCTCGGGGGCAAGAAGAGCGACGACCACTCGCTCGACCGTGTGTCGAACATCGTGTTCATGGGGATGGGCGAGCCGCTGGCGAATTACGCCCGCGTCATGCAGGCCGTGCGCGTCATGGTCGACAAAGAGCACGGTCTCGGGATGAGCGCGCGCGGCATCACGGTGTCGACCGTGGGGCTCGTCCCGGCGATCAAGAAGCTCGCCGACGAAGACATCCCGGTGACCTTCGCCCTGTCGCTGCACGCACCCGACGATCACCTGCGCGACGAGCTCATCCCGGTGAACTCGCGCTGGAAGGTCGACGAGGCCCTGGATGCCGCCCGCGCCTACTTCGACAAGACCGGACGCCGCGTCTCGATCGAGTACGCCCTCATCAAAGACATGAACGACCACGCCTGGCGCGCCGACCTCTTGGCCGAAAAGCTCAACGCCCGCGGTCGTGGCTGGGTGCACGTGAACCCCATCCCGCTCAACCCCACACCGGGCTCGATCTGGACGGCCTCCGACGTGCCGGTGCAGAACGAGTTCGTGCGACGGCTGAACGACGCCGGCATCCCGACGACCCTCCGCGACACCCGCGGCAAAGAGATCGACGGGGCGTGCGGGCAGCTCGTCGCGACCGAAGACGACGAGGCCGCGGCCGCTGCGACACCGGTCGCCTGACGCGAGACCGCTACGACAGGCGGATGCCGTAGAGCGCGAGCTTGCGGTACACGGTGGCGCGGCTCATCCCCAGCTCCCTGCCGGCCTGCTCGACGGTCATGCCGGGGCGGGTGAGTACACGCACCATCTCGTCGCGTTCGAAGGCCCGGATGGGTGGCAGGTGCTCGGCGCGGGCGAGCAGCGTCGAGGGCAGATGGCGGACGTCGATCTCGTCGGTGCGTGACGCGGCATCCCGGATGACGGTCGCGAGCTCGGCGACGTTGCCCGGCCAGGCGTAGTCGGTCAGTGCCCGGGCGGCACCGGGGGTCAGACGGACCGGCCGGCCCCGGAAACGCCGGGCGAGGTGGTCGGCGAGCGGAAGGATGTCGCCGGTGCGCTCTCGCAGCGGCGGGACCTGCACGATCGCGTCGATGAGCGGGACGAGGGCAGCCGGGAGCGCGTCGAAGCTCTCCGCCGTCACGCCGTACGTGCCCGCGACGGTGTCTCGCGCGGTCGACAGCGACGCGGCGAGGCGTTCGGCTGCCGCCGCGGGCAGGTCGTCGGTGTCGCAGATCACGAAGCCGGTGCGGGCGTGGCGCAGCTCAGGCGTCCAGAGTGAGAGCCAGGAGAGCGCTTCGTCGGGGACCGGGGCGCGCACGGCGAGCAGGTGACCGCGCGGATCGGCGTGGCGCTCGGCCTGCGCCAGCAGCGTGGCGCGGCCGCTCCCGCGTTCTCCGACCGCGGCGACGATGCGACCGGGGCGCATCGCGGCGAGCGCCTGTGCGAGCGCGTCCTCCCACGCCGGCGACAGCGTCGGGGCACTCTCGTCGCCCGGAGGCCGCCGCAAGGCCTCGATACGGAACACCTGGCCCCGGGCGGCGGACCGAGGCCGCTGGCCCTGCGAGCGCGCGAGCATGAGATTCGCGGTCGCCGTCGCCGCGGTCTGCGCCAACGCCAGCAGCAGACCCGACCGCGCATCCGACCACGTCGTGAGGTTGATCGCGCCTTCCAACCGGCCGGTGGCGGGGTCGAAGATGGGGGCTGCCGCGCACGTGTAGCCCTGCAGGCTCAGCGAGTAGTGATCGTCGGCCCGGACGAGGGACGGCATCCGATCGGCGAGCGCGAGGCCGAGTCCGTTGGTGCCCGCCTCGCGTTCGGAGTACGAGAAACCGGGCGCGAGGTTGACGTGATCCAAGGCTTTGATCAGGTCTTTGTCGCCGCTCTGGCGTTCCAGTACCACACCCTCCGCGTCGGTCAGCATGAGGCTGACCGGCTCGCCATCGAGGGTCGTGCGCAGGTCGGAGAGCACGTCGCGTCCGCACTCCGTGAACAGCGACCCGTCGTCGGCGGTGCCGGTGAACACCGGCTGCACGCCATCGAGGGGAACGCCGTAGTTCTCACTGCGACGCCAGGATGCCAGCAGGCGCGGTGGCACGCTTGCGGGCGGTGCCGAGTGCACCCGCGCGCGTGAGGGCAAGGGGTTGATGTTCATCTGCGCCTTTGCAGTGATCCGGGTGCCACGAGTTTAGAACGGCACGCGGAGGAAGTCATCGGCAGCCGTCTCAAATTGAGACGACCGCCCGGGGGCGCCGTGTGCCGAACGTTCTACCGTGGCCGCAAGGACCGAGGGTCCGGAGCATGAAGCAAAGGAGCAGTCATGTATCAGAAGGACGGCGAGAGCTTTTTCATCGTCGACGCCCATGTGGCGTTGTGGGACGCGCGACCCGAGAATCAGCGCAACATCCACGGCAAGCAGTTCATCGACTGCTTCTACGACTATCACGCGAACCTCTCTCCGGACGCGGAGAAGTGGACGTACGAGGAGTACCTCTACCAGGGCGGCGAGAGGTTCATGAAGGACCTCTTCACCGACGGGTACGTCGATCACGCCATCTTCCAACCGGCTCGTCTGAGCGAGTTCTACCGGAACGGGTTCGGGCAGACCGAGGAGGCGTGGGCCCTGACGCAGGCGAACCCCGGGAAGCTGACGTACAACCACAATTTCGATCCGCGGTACGGCGAGGCGGGGCTCGACCGCTTGCGCGCCGACGCGGAGCGTTTCGGCCTGCAGGGCGTGAAGCTCTACACCGCGGAATGGCACGGCGAGTCGCGCGGGTGGAAGCTCGACGACCCGTGGGCGTACCGCTATTTCGAGGCGTGCCGAGAACTCGGCATCCGGAACATCCACGTGCACAAGGGGCCCACGATCCGTCCCCTGGACCGGGATGCCTTCGACGTCGCCGACATCGATCATGTCGCCACCGACTTCCCCGACCTGAACTTCATCGTCGAGCACGTCGGGCTGCCGCGACTGGAGGACTTCTGCTGGATCGGCACCCAGGAACCCAACGTGCACGGCGGCCTCGCCGTGGCGATGCCGTTCATCCACACGCGGCCGCGTTACTTCGCGCAGATCATCGGCGAGCTCATCTACTGGATCGGCGAGGACCGCATCCAGTTCTCCAGCGACTACGCCCTGTGGACCCCGCGATGGCTGATCGAGGCGTTCGTCGACTTCCAGATCCCCGAGGACATGACCGAGTACGCCCCGCTCACGATGGACCAGAAGCGGAAGATCCTCGGACTGAATGCGGCGAAGATGTACGGCATCCCCGTCCCCGCCGAACTGCAGCTGCCCGACGCCGACGAGACCGAGACCGGCCCGCGTCAGCCGGAGCGGGCCGACCTGGCGGCCGTGTGATGAGCGCCGTCGTGGACCGTCCGCTCCTCACTGAGGCGGACGTGCGGGACGCCCTCGGCACCGTCGTCGATCCCGAACTCGACGAGGCGATCACCGACCTCGGGTTCGTGCGCTCGGTGCGCATCGACGACGATCGCGTCGAGGTGCACTTGCGTCTTCCCACGTCCTTCTGCGCGCCGAACTTCGCCTACCTGATGGCCTCGGATGCCAAGGACGCGCTCACCGCGCTTCCGTACGCCGGGCACGTCGTGGTCGAGATCGACGACCACCACGACTCCGAGATCATCAATCGCGGACTCGCGGCGGATGCCGGCTACCGGGGCACCTTCCGGCACGAGGCCGAGAGCGACCTCGACGAGTTGCGCGCGACCTTCCAGCGCAAAGCGCACACCGCGGCCATGGAGCGCGCCCTCACCGCGCTGCTGCGCGCGCGCGATGACATCGACGAGCACGGCGTGGCCGCCGTCGTCCTCGACGACCTGCCCGACGACGCGGCGAAGGCGGCGCTGCTGCGGCATCGCGCGGCCGTCGGGCTGAGTCTGGACGGCGCCGCCGTCGTCCTGGTCGATGATCGCGGCGTGCCGTGCGCGCCGGGCTCCGCCGCTCTCGCGCTCCGCCGCGCTCGATCGACCCGGATCTCGATCGACGGCAATGCCCACTTCTGTCGGGGGTTGCTGGCCACCCGCTACCCCGGCGCCGAGGGCGACCAGTCCGCCCGCCCCGCCGAGAACTTCTTCCCGGTCTCCTCCCTCGTCCGCGCCACACGAAAGAGCGTCGCATGACCACCATGAGAGCCGTCCAGGTCGTCGGCTACCACCAGAATCTGCAGCTCACGGAACTGCCCGTCCCCGAGATCACCGGCCCGTTCGACGTGATCGTGCGCATCGGCGGCGCGGGCGTCTGCCGCACCGATCTGCACATCCTCGAGGGGCAGTGGTCGGAGAAGTCGGGCGTGGCGCTGCCGTACACGATCGGGCACGAGAACGCCGGATGGGTGGATGCCATCGGCACGGCCGTCACGAACGTGCGGGTCGGTGACAAGGTCATCGTGCACCCGCTCATCACGTGCGGCCTGTGCCGGGCGTGCCGTGCGGGCGACGACGTGCACTGCGAGAACAGCCGATTCCCCGGGATCGACACGCACGGCGGGTACGCCGAGTACCTCAAGACGAGCGCGCGCAGCGTCGTGCGCATCTCGGACAGCCTCGAGCCCGCCGACGTCGCCGCTCTCGCCGACGCGGGTCTGACCGCGTATCACGCCGCCGCGAAGGCGGCGCGGACGCTCCGTCCCGCCGACCAGTGCGTCGTCATCGGTGCGGGAGGGCTCGGGCACATCGGCATCCAGGTGCTCAAGGCGCTCACCGCGTCGACGCTCATCGTCGTGGACCGCAACCCCGCCGCCCTGGAACTCGCGACGTCGCTGGGGGCCGATCACACGGTCGTGGCATCCGCGGACGGCTCCCACGTCGACCGCGTGCTCGAGCTCACCGGAGGATCCGGTGCTCGGGCCGTCATCGACTTCGTGGGCGAGGGCGGCTCCACCGCGGAGGGCATCCGGATGTTGCGCCGCGCCGGCGACTTCTACGTCGTCGGTTACGGAGAGAACATCGACGTGCCCACGATCGACATCATCTCGACCGAGATCAACCTGATCGGCAACCTCGTCGGCAGCTACACCGATCTCACCGAACTCATGGAACTCGCCGCTCGGGGCCTCGTGACGCTGCACACGGTCACGTACGCCCTCGACGACTTCCAGAGCGCCATCGACGACCTCGACGCCGGCCGCGTCCGAGGCCGCGCCATCCTCATCCCGTGAACCCACCCGAAAGAACACAGGAGCACGCCATGTCGCACGACCTTCCCATCCGGACCGTGATCAGCCCCGGACGTTACGTCCAGGGCCCCGGTGCCATCACCCGCCTGGGCGAGTTCCTCGCCCCGATCGGGTCCACTCCCCTCCTCGTCGCCGACGACGTCGTGTGGGGCTTCGTCGGGCACGACGTCGAGTCCTCGCTCGCGGCGGCCGGCCTGCCCGTCCACCGCGAGAAGTTCAACGGCATCCCCAGCTCGGGCGAGATCGACCGGCTCGTGGGCGTCATCGGCGAGTCCGGAGCCGACGTCGTCGTCGCGATCGGCGGAGGCAGCACCATCGACGCGGTCAAGGCGTCGGGGTACCTCGCCGGCATCCGCTGGGTGACGGTGCCGTCCGTGGCATCCACCGACGCGCCGACCTCCGCGCTCGCGGTCGTCTACACCGAGGACGGCGCGTTCGAGGAGTACCGCTTCTTCCCGCGCAATCCCGATCTGGTGCTCGTCGACTCCCAGCTGGTCGCCAATGCGCCGGCCGCCTTCCTCGCTGCCGGAGTCGGTGACGCCCTCGCGACGTGGCTGGAGGCCCGCGCCACCTCGCGCTCGTCCTCCAAGACCATGGCCGGCGGCTTGCCGACCGAGACCGGGACGGCCCTCGCCCGTCTCAGCTGGGACGTGCTGTGGGAGAACGCGCTCCCGGCTCTGGACGCGGTGCGCGACCACGTGGTCACGCCCTCCGTCGAGCGCGTCATCGAGGCCAACACGCTGCTGTCGGGGCTGGGATTCGAGTCCGGCGGTCTGGCTGCGGCGCACGCCATTCACAACGGCCTGACCGCGGCTCCCCAGACGCACGGACTCGCGCACGGACAGAAGGTGAACATCGGCTCGGTCGCCCAGCTGATCCTCGAGGGGGCGCCGACCGCCGACATCCGGGACTTCATCGAGTTCACGACGCGGGTGGGGCTTCCCACGACCCTCACCGAGATCGGGCTGAAGGCCGACTCACCGGAGCTCACGCAAGTGGCCGAGCTCGCGACGGTGCCGGGCGAGACGATCCACTCGATGCCCTTCGCGGTGCGTGCGGCCGATGTCGTGGCCGCTCTGTCGTCGATCGAGCGTCTCGCGCGCCGTGTGCGCGAGGAGGCGAAGCTGCCCGAGCCCGTCCCGTACGTCGCCGGGCACTGAACGGGGGACCGGGGGCGGACCGTTCTCCGCCCCCGGTCGACCGCGCCCCCGGCACGAGAGGTCCGGCCGCGAGGTCGGTGGCGGGCGGGAGTTCGGGCGGGAAGGTCGCGGTCCGGCCCTCGATGTCGGCGGCCGCCGTTAGCGTTGACCCATGGTCGCTTATCGCTATCTCGGCAACAGTGGATTCAAGATCTCGGAGATCACCCTCGGCAACTGGGTGACCCACGGCTCGCAGGTCGACGACGACGCCGCGATCAAGACGGTGCACGCCGCGCTCGACGCGGGCATCACGACGTTCGACACGGCCGACACCTACGCCAACACGGCGGCGGAGGTCGTGCTCGGCAAGGCTCTCGAGGGGCAGCGCCGTGAGTCGCTCGAGATCTTCACCAAGGTGTACTTCCCCACCGGCCCGATGGGCCCCAACGACACCGGCCTCAGCCGCAAGCACATCATGGACTCGATCAACGGGTCGCTGAAGCGCCTCGGCACCGACTACGTCGACCTCTACCAGGCGCACCGTTTCGACTACGAGACCCCGCTCGAAGAGACCTTCCAGGCTTTCGCCGACATCGTCCGCCAGGGCAAGGCGCTCTACATCGGCGTGTCCGAGTGGACCGCCGAGCAGCTGCGTGAGGGCCACGCGCTCGCGAAGCAGCTCGGCATCCAGCTCATCTCGAACCAGCCGCAGTACTCCATGCTGTGGCGCGTCATCGAGGGCAAGGTCGTTCCCGCCAGCGAAGAGCTCGGCATCTCGCAGATCGTGTGGTCGCCGATGGCGCAGGGCGTGCTCAGCGGCAAGTACCTGCCCGGCCAGCCCGTTCCCGACGGCTCGCGCGCGACCGACGAGAAGAGCGGCGCGAACTTCATCAAGCGGTTCCTGCGCGACGACGTGCTCGAGGCCGTCCAGCGACTGAAGCCGATCGCCGACGAGGTCGGCCTGACGATGCCGCAGCTCGCGATCGCGTGGGTGCTGCAGAACCCCAACATCGCCGCCGCGCTCGTGGGTGCCTCGCGTCCCGAGCAGCTCGCTGACACCGTCAAGGCCTCGGGCGTGCAGCTCGATGCCGACACCCTCGCCGCGATCGACGCGGCCCTGGGCGACGCGGTGTTCTCCGACCCCGAGAACACGTACGAGGTCTCGCCGAAAGAGCGCCTGGTCTGATCCAGGCACAGGCGGGTCGGGCGGTCGCGCCCGGCCCGCTTTCCCGTGTCCGCGGGCGGGGCGGGGCGTGGGCGCGGTGCTTGCGGGCGGGGCGTGGATGGCGAGATGACCTGTTCTGCCCGGGGTGACCCGATATTCGACGCAATCGCGGGTGATCTCGAGCAACCGGGGTGATCTCGCGGACGGTGGGCCCTGGGCGCAGCCTCAGGCCCCGCTCAGCCACGCACAGGGTCGGCGTCGTACCCTGTGCGAATGTCCTTTTCCGCTCACCGGCCGGGCCGTTTCGGTTCCGACGGCCGCATCGAGTTCACGACGGACGAGGAACGCGAGCCCCAGTACCTCGACGACATCCTCGCTCAGCAGCGCGATGACCCCGCGTCCGCTGCCGACGACGTGGCCCCCGACGACCCCATCGAGCCCTGGGGTGCGCCGCCCGCCGGTGACGACGAGACCCTTCCCGTCGCGCAGGTCGACTCCGCCGCAGCGGACACCGAGGGGCGCGATCCCGCCCGGGTCGACCCCGGGCCGGAGCAGATCCCCGAGCCCGAGCCCGCTGCCGCCGAGCCCGAGCCCGAGCCCGAGCCCGCTGCCGCCGAGCCCGAGCCCGAGCCCGAGGGCGCCGCGCGGGACCTCCCCGAAGCCGCCCCGTTCCCCGCGCCCGTGGCATCCGACCCCCGTCCGCCGCGTCTGCGCCGGGCCGACCCGCGCCGCCCGAGTCTGTCGCTCGTGCGCCGCATGGCCGTCCTCGGCGGCGCCGACAACGACGTCCTGAACGAGGTGCCCGAAGAGGTTCCGCGCTTCGTGCAGATGTTCCTCGTTCTGCTGGGCACGGCCTTGGTCTCGGCCCTGTCCATGATGTTCGCCCTGCTCACCGGTGTCCGCGTGAGCATCCTGCTCGCCATCCCCCTGGCGCTGGTGTGGGGCTTGATCATCTTCAACCTCGACCGCTTCCTCACCTCGACCATGCGGTCGACGACGAACGTGTTCCGGCTGCTCGGCCTGGCGTTCCCGCGCGTGATCATGGCGGCGCTGATCGGCATCGTCGTGGCCGAGCCACTCGTGCTGCAGGTGTTCCAGAACGACATCAACCGCGAGGTCAACTCCACCAACGTCACCCAGGCGCTGACCGACCAGGATGCCGTGACGAGCGGCCCCGAGAAGCAGGCCCTCGACGCCGCGAGCGCGCAAGTGTCGGCGCTCGAGAACCAGGCCGCGACGGGCATCGTCGCCGGCACCTCCTCGACCTCGGCCGAAGCCGCCGCGGCGCAGCAGACCGTCGACCAGCTCACGCAGCAGCTGGCCGCGCAGCAGACCGTCATCGACCAGGCGCGCGCGGTGTATCAGTGCGAGTTGACCGGTCAGGGAGCCGGCGAGGTCCCCGGCTGCACGGGTGTCGCCGGCGACGGGGCGAGCTCCGACGCCGCTCAGGCGCAGCTCGCCCAGGCGCAGTCGGCGTACGACGCGCTGTCGACGCAGCTGCAGCAGGCCCAGACGGCGCTCGCCACGGCGAATTCGGCCGGTGCCGACGCCGCGGCCGCTTCGGCCGACCAGAACAAGCAGCAGGCGCAGGACCAGCTCCCTGCCGCCCGCGCGCAGTACGAGTCGGCGCTCGCGGCCTACAACGAGCGCGCCTCGTCGGTGGCCGACGGCAACGCCGGTGCGGTGGGGTTGCTGAGCCAGATCTCGGCGCTCGAGCGGCTGTCCGAGCGTGAGCCGACGCTGCGCTGGGCGCACTGGCTCATCGCCGCCCTGTTCTTCATGATCGAGCTGCTCCCGGTGCTGGTGAAGGTGCTCACGGGCTTCGGTGGACCGTCGCTGTACGAGAAGGCCGAGAAGATGCGTACGCAGATCGCCCTCGACCGGGTCACGGCGCGGACGTTCCGCAAGCGGGCCGACGTGATCGCCGACGAAGCGGTGCGCGTCCCGGCGGGCGTCTGATGACCACGTGGAGCGCGGGGCTGCTGCTGTATCGACGGCGTCCCGCGCTCGAGGTGTTCGTCGCTCACATGGGCGGGCCGTTCTGGGCCCGCAAGGACGCCGGCGCCTGGTCGATCCCGAAGGGCGAGTTCGACCCCGCGTCCGAGCAACCCCGGGATGCTGCGCAGCGGGAGTTCCGCGAAGAGCTCGGCGTCGAACCGCCCGACGTCGAGTGGGCCGAGCTCGGCACGTTTCCGTACGCCTCGGGCAAGAAGATCGTGGTGTTCGCCGCGGACGGCGCCGGGTTCACGGCATCCGAGTTCATCTTCGGTGAGTTCGAGATGGAGTGGCCGCCGCGGTCGGGCCGTGTCGGGTCGTTCCCCGAGGTCGACCGCGCACAGTGGATGGACCCGGATGCCGCCCGCGAGGCGCTCGTGAAAGGTCAGCGGCCCGTCCTCGACGCGCTGGAGTCCCTGCTCGGGGTGTGAGTCGGCGCGTCCGCCGGCCCGCGCAGGCCGCGAGCGAGCCAAACTCCTGAGAAACGGCGCAGTTCCGCCCGGCTCGTCGGCCGGTGGTCGGAGTGGGCCGGGTTTCTCAGGAGTTCGGCCCACGCGGCGGCGGGGCGGGGCGCCCCGGCCCGCGGCGGTGAGGGTGCAGCGCCCCGGCCCGCGGCGGTGAGGGTGCAGCGCCCCGCCCCGTGAGGGCGCACAGCCGCCGCCACCCGTGAGGAGCGGCTCAGGGGCGCAGGAGCACCTTGCCGACGCGCGGCGAGAGGCTCGCGGCCATGGCCTCACGAGCATCCTCGAGACCGAACGTCGCAGCGACGGGCAGGGTGAGGGTGCCGTCGGCGAGGTAACGCGACAGTTCGCCGAAGAGGGCGCCGCGGGTCTCGGCATCCATCGTCTTGCTGACGACGTTGCCCCAGAAGCCCTTCACGGTGGCCTGGCGGAAGATGATGTCGCCGGCCGAGAGTTCGAGCTTTCCCGTCCCCATCGAGCCGAAGATCACCAGCGTGCCGTTGTCGGACAGCAGGGACAGCACATCGTTGCTCGCCGTGCCCCCGACGGAGTCGACGCCGGCGACGATGCGTGCGCCGTCGGCGATCGCGAGGGCCTTCTCGCGCCAGTCGTCGGCGTCGGTCGACACGACGTTGTGAATGCCCTGCTGGGCGAGTTCGTCGACGGCGCTCTGTCGCCGGACCAGGCCGATGACGTGGATGCCACGGGCCTGGGCGATCTGCGCGACCATGCGGCCGACCGCACCGTTGGCGGTGTTCTGCACGATCCAGTCGCCCGGCTGCAGGTCGAGCGAGTGCAGCAGGCTGATCGCGCTGAACGGCATCGACACGAGCTGCGCCGCCATCTCGTCGGGGAGGCCCGCGGCGACGGGGACGAGGCCCGCGGCGGGGGTGACGACGTACTCGGCCCACACGCCGAAGGTGCCGCCGGTGGCGACGCGTTGACCGAGCTGCAGTCCGTCGACGCCCTCGCCGAGCGCGTCGACGATGCCGACGGCCTCGGTGCCGGCGCGGGCGGGGAGTTCGGGCTTGTAGCCGTAGGTGCCGCGGATCGTCCACAGGTCGTGGTTGTGGATCGTCGACAGGACGATGCGCAGCCGCACCTGGCCGGGGCCGGGCTGCGGGGTCTCGACCTCTTCGACGTCGAGGACGTCGGTCGGTTCGCCGAACTGGTGGTGCACGATCGCGCGCATTTCTCTCCTTGCGTGGTTATTTTGTAACGACCGGTCTAATATAGACCCGGACCGGAGAGAAGGAAACCCATGGGCAGGATGCCGGCGTTCGACCGCGGTGCTGTCATCGACGCGGCGCGCGATGTCTTCTGGCAGCGCGGATACGCGGAGGCCGGGATCACGGAGCTCGAAGAGGCCACCGGTCTCACGCGCTCCAGCCTGTACAACGCGTTCGGCAGCAAGCGCGGTCTCTTCGATGCGGTGCTCGGGGCGTATCTCGACGACATCGTCCGCACCCGGTTGCGGCCCCTCGGCAGCGGAGACCCCGGCGCCCTCGAGGCCTACATCGACGAGATGCGCGCGGCCATCGCTGCGGACAGCCCCCGGGCGCGCCTCGGATGCCTGCTGCTCAACGCCGGTTCGTCGCCCCTCGCGTCCGACGACGCCGAGGTGCGCGACCTCGTGTCGGGCTACGCCGCCGAGATGCGCGTCGCCATCCGCGCGGCCGTCGCCGACCGCCGCCCCGACCTGACCTCGGATGCCGTGGACGCGCTGTCCGCGGTCTGCGCGTCGCTGGTCGTGGCGGCGCTGACCCTCGCCCGCGTCGACCGCGATGCGGCCGTGGCGACGCTGGCATCCGTCCCCACGACGCTGGAGTCCTGGCGCTGAGCCGCGCCCCGGCCGCGGCCGCGCCGCCCCGCCGGCCGCGCCCGGCCCGCGGCCGCGAGACTGCATCTGCCTGACGTCTCCGCTGCACGCTGCGGTGGGCTTGTCAGGCGCATGCAGTCTCGGCGCTTCTCGGGGGCGCTGTGTCTCCCCGGCGCACGTGCGGCGGCGTCAGCCGAGCTTGACGGCCGTGCCGTAGGCGACGACCTCCTGGAAGTTCTGCGCGACCTCGCTGGTGTCGAACCGCATCGCGATCACGGCATCCGCCCCGAGCTCCTGCGCCTGCTCGATGAGGCGCTGCTTCGCCTCGTCGCGGCTCTCCTGCAGCTGCTTCGTGAGGCCCTCCAGCTCACCGCCGAAGATCGACTTCAAGCCGGCGCCGAACTGGACTCCGATGTTTCGCGCGCGCACGGTGAGGCCGGTGACCTCGCCGTACACCTCCACGATCTGGCGGCCGGGGACATCGTTCATGGTTGTGACGAGCATGCGGTCAGTGTGACAGCGGCGTGCCCGCCCCGCCAGCGATTCCGGCCGCCGCGATGGAAACGCGGGCACAATGCTGTGATCGCCCCCTTCCCCTTCTGGAGGTCCGCATGGCATCCACCGTCCCGCGTATCGTGATCGTCTCGGGCGCCCGCACGCCCATCGGCTCGTTCGGCGGGGCGCTGTCGAGCGTCGATGCGTACGAACTCGGGGCCGTCGCGGTCACCGCCGCCCTCGAGCGGGCGGGGGTGCAGAAGGATGCGGTCGACGAGGTCGTCATGGGCTGCATCGCGCAGAACGGGCCGGATGCCTACAACGCCCGGCGCGTCGCGCTCGCCGCGGGGCTGCCGACCCGGGTCCCCGCGTTCACCGTCAATCGCCTGTGCGGCTCGGGGCTCCAGGCCATCTGGTCGGGCGCCCAAGAACTGCGCTGGGGCGGCGTCGACGTCGTGGTCGCCGGCGGCGACGAGAGCATGTCGCGGACTCCGTTCCTCGAGTACGACGCCCGGGGCAATGCGCGTGTGGGGGACCGGACGCTCCTCGACGGCACGCTCGCGATCCTCACCGACCCGTTCAGCGGCCGGCACATGGGCACGACCGCCGAGACCGTGGCATCCCGCTACGGGGTGTCGCGCTCCGAGCAGGACGCCTTCGCGGTCGAGAGCCAGCGCAGGGCGGGCCAGGATGCCAGTCGTGCGGCGTTCGCGGACGAGATCGTGTCCGTGACGACCGGCGGAAAGCGGCCGGTCGAGGTGTCGGTCGACGAGCACCCGCGCCCCGGGACGACGCTCGACGTGCTGGCTGGGCTCCGGCCGGCGTTCGAGGCGGGCGGGTCGGTGACGGCGGGCAACTCCTCGGGCATCAACGACGGCGCCGCCGCGACGGTCCTCATGCGTGAGGATGACGTGCGCGAGCGCGGGCTCACGGGGCTGGCGACGCTCGAGGCCGTCACGACGGCCGGGGTCGATCCCGAGATCATGGGGTACGCCCCGGTCCTCGCCCTGCAACGGCTGTGGGAGCAGACGGGGCTGACGCCGGCCGATGTCGACGTGATCGAGCTGAACGAGGCCTTCGCGGCGCAAGCGGTCGCCGTGATCCGCGACGCCGGGCTCGATCCCGAGAAGACGAACCCGTACGGCGGCGCGATCGCGCTCGGGCATCCGGTCGGGGCGACCGGCGCGATCCTCACGGTGCGCGCGGCCCTCGACCTGCAGCGCCGCGACCTCGAGTACGCCGTGGTGACGATGTGTATCGGCGGCGGTCAGGCCCTGGCCGCGCTGCTCCGGCGGTTCTCGCCCGCGTGAGGGGTCAATATGTGTCGCTTGGCCGCGGGCGAAGCGACAGAAACTGACCCCTCACGCGAAAGGGAACGGCCCCCACCCGGAAGGGTGAGGGCCGTTCCGGACCGGTCAGGCCGTGCGGCGCTTGCGCAGGGCGAAGGCGAGACCGCCCGCGACCACGAAGAAGCCGCCCGCGAGCGCGATGCCCCACGGCGCCTGGGCGCCGGTGGCAGCCAACGTGCCCTTCGCGAACACCTCGATGGCGAGAGGGCTCAGCACGGTGCCGTCGGCACGCGTGATGACGACGGTGTGGGCGCCCGGGGCGAGCGTCGAGGGGACGCTCACACGGAAGGTCACCGAACCGTTCGCGTCGGCGGCCGGGATGCCGGTGATGACCGTCGGCGTGCTGTTCAGCGTCGCCGTCAGCTGCTCGCCGGCGTTCAGGCCGGTCACGGTGACCGTGAAGGATCCACCCTGCTCGACGCGCGTCGCGCTCGCCGAGACGCCCACCGCGGCCGGCGACGTCGTCGGCTGAGCCGTCGGGGTCGGGGTCGGGGTCGGGGTCGGCGTGGGGGTGGGCGTCGGCGTGGGCGTCGTGCCCTCGTCGACCGGCTGCGTCCCCTTCAGGTAGGCGCGACCCAGGGGCGACGGCGCGACCGTGCCCTTGGCGGCGAAGAAGTCCGCCGTAGCCTGCAGGTCGATCTGGCCGGAGTCGGCCTTGCCCGTGCCCTGCGCGAAGGTGAAGAAGTTGTCGCCGCCCGCCGCAAGGAACGAGTTGGTCACGATGCGATACGACGCGGTCGGGTTGATCGGCGTACCGTTCAGCGCGATGGAGCCGATGCGCGAACCCTTCGCCGCCGTCGGGTCGTACTCGAAGGTGAAGCCCTTCGACACGCCGAGTGCGAGCACCGGGCGCGACGCGGTATCGGGCTGCCACTGCTCTTCGAGAACCGACTTCAGCTGCGCCCCCGTGAGCGAGAGCGTCACGAGCGTGTTGCCGAACGGCTGCACGTTCGCCGCCTCGCGGTACGAGACGGAGCCGTTGTCGGTTCCGTAGAGGAGGTCGGCGCGCAGTCCGCCGGGGTTCATGAACGCGATCTGCGCGTCCTGCCCGTTGAACGAGGGGTTCTCGCTCGCGGCCCACAGGTACACGTCCGCGACGGTGTTGCCGAGCGCGGAGTAGGCGCCGCGGTCCTCGCCGCCCGAGCCGTTCTTGGCACGCGTGACGTCGGCGGTGATCGTGCCCACCTGGACCTGGCCCTTCACATCGGCCGTCGCCTTGGCATCCGTCACGATCTTCGCGGTGTCCGTCTGCGGGTAGGCGATGTACTGCGTGACCGTGGTGTCGAGCAGGGGGCGCACGCCGGGCGTGATCGAGACGAGCTTGCCGGCCTCGTCGAGGTCCACGTCGAGAGTGCCGAGGTTCGTGCCGTACTGACCGGTCTGGATGACGGAGCGTCCGCCGATCGTGCACGAGTACTTCTGGTGCGTGTGCGCCGAGACGATGGCATCCACGTCGGCGGACGCGCCGCGCACGAGGTCGCCGAAGTCGCCGGACTCGGTGGCGATGGTGGTGCAGTCGGTGCCCTCCGAGCCCTCGTGAGCGAGGAGGATCACGACGTCGGCACCGGCGTCGCGAGCGTTCTTCGCCTCGCGGTTCGCCGCCTCGACCTGGTCGCCGAACTCGATCTCGGTGATCTTCGACGGGTCGACCATGCCGGCGGTCTGGCGCGTCACGGTGCCGACGAAGGCCACCTTCGTGCCGTCGACCTCTTTGATCGTGTACGGCTTCAGGGCGGGGGTCTTCGTGCCCTTCTTGTAGACGTTGGCGCCGAGTGCGAAGTCGCTGAACTGATCGGCGTCGGGGTCGCCCTCGTACTCGCGGATGACGCGCGTGGTCAGGTCGGCGAAGCCGCGGTCGAACTCGTGGTTGCCCACGACGCTGACATCGAGCGTCGCGGCCTTCAGGGCCTTGATCGTCGGGGTGTCCTGGTCGATGAACGACTCGAACGCGCTCGCGCCGATGTTGTCACCGGCCGAGACGAACAGCGTGTTCGGGTTCTGCTGGCGGTACTTCTCGACCGCGCCGGCGAGGACGCCCGCACCCGCGACGCCACCGGACTCCTGCAGCAGGCGGCCGTGGAAGTCGTTGATCGTCAGGATCTGCAGGTCGGGGGTCTTCGGCTGCGTCGGGCGCACCTCGAAGACGGTGGTCGAACCCGAGACCTCGTTGCCGGTGATCAGCAGCGGGATGCCGGTGGGCGAACGCAGCGCCGAGACGAACGCGATGCCCTCGGGGCCGAGGTCACCGGCCGCGGACGTCTTGACGTCGGCGGAGGCGTTGCGGTTGTTGACGTACGTGACGTACGCCGGGTTCTTCGGGTCGGTGACGTCGTAGACCATCACGCCGCCCGCGCGCTCGAGCCCGATGAAGGCGTACGTGCGGCCGTCGACCACGCCGATCGTGACGTTCTCGGGCTCGGGGCCCTTGTCGTCGCTGCGGTCGTCGACGGTGTTGTTGTCGTTCGAGACGTTGAACAGCTCGGGAGCGACCTCCTTCAGCTTCTGCTCGAACTGGTCGCCCGAGTCGAAGACGAGAGTGCCCTTGGTGTCCCAGATCGAGAACGAGCGGGCGCCGTAGGCGTACAGCTCGCTGTAGCAGCCGTCGGACGTCTTGCCGAGGTCGGTGACGACCTTGAGGCGTCCGAGATCGGAGTCAGCCGCGCGGCCGGCGAGCGGGGAGGTCTCGCAGATCGCGGCGAGGTCCTTCTTGCCGAAGTCCTTGATGCGGGCCTCGTCGGTGAAGTCGCCCCACTCGCGGCCGTCGCCTTCGTTGGCCGTGACGAGGTAGGTCGTGGCCTTGCCGCCGACGGTCGCCGAGTAGGACGCGATCCCGTCCGGCATGTACAGGCCCTTCAGGCCCGCGACCGAGCGGATGTTGATCCCGCCGTCCTTGTCGCTCGTGTCGAGCGCGTTGCCCGCGGCGCCCCAGTCCTTGTAGCCCAGGGGCAGGATGCCGGTCACCTCGGCCTTGGCGAGGTCGACCGTCGCGACGGCGTTGGCCTCCTGCAGCGTGACGTACGCGATCGTGCCGTCGACGGTGATGTACTCGGGCTCGAGGTTGCGCGAGACGCGGTTGGCAGACAGCGGCGTCGTGCCCTGATCGGGTGCGGCGACGTCGGGACCGAAGACACGGACCTTCGGGTCGAGTGTCTTGGTGCCGCCCTGCTCGAAGGCGCGGAAGCCGGCGGTCTTGACCGCGCTCTGCGCCGGAGCAACGAGGGAGGACGACAGCGTCACGACGCTGACCGAACCCTCGGGGTCGCTGGAGAAGTTCTCCGCCGGCTCGCCCTCGTTGGCGACGACGGCGTAGGTGCCGTCCTTGGAGAACGTGACCATGTCGGGCAGAGCGCCGACGGTGACCTCGCCGAGCTTCGCGCTCGCGGCGTCGTCCTTGTTGGCGTCGAAGAACATGAGGTGGCCGGCGGCGGTCTTGTCCTCGGCCTCGAAGGCGACGACGCCGAGACCGTCGTCGCGGACGGCGACGGAGTTGGCCACGCCCGTCGATGCGATGTCGAACAGCTTCACCGGCTTGGTCGGGTCGCTGTTGTCGAGCACCGTCACGGTGCCGGCCTGCGCGTTCACGACGAAGAGGCGGTCGCGGTAGGCCTGCACGATCTCGGCGGCGGACTCCTTGTAGACGTTGGTGTCGTAGGAGCCGACCGGGGTCAGGCCGATCGCGGCGCCGGACGCGCTGTTCGAGATCGGCTGGGGGACGATGGCGGCCGAAGCCGCCGTCGCGCTCGAAAGAGCGAGCGCGCACACCGCCGCGGTCGTCGCGGTGAACGCGGCGGCACGGCGCAGGAAGGTCGAAGGCATGCGTGTCCTCGGGGGTGTCGGGCGGGGATGACAGAACCGACACGGGGGCGTCGATCGCCCCCACTGTGCCGACTTGCGGTGACGCTCGGGTGAACGGCCTGCGAATGCGCGGTGCGGCGTCCCCGCGAAGATCACCCCATGGTTCATCGTGCGCGGGCGCGTCGCCCGGGAGGACTAGCCTGACCGCATGACCGATTCGCTCGCGGGCGCGCACCCCGATGAACCCCACCGGCAGGGACTCGCGCAACGCCTGAACTGGTTGCGCGCCGGAGTGCTCGGCGCCAACGACGGCATCGTCTCGACGGCGGCGGTCGTCGTCGGTGTCGCGGGGGCTACGAGCGAGATCGCCCCCGTCTTCGTCGCCGGTCTCGCTGCCCTCGTCGGCGGGGCGATCTCGATGGCCCTGGGCGAATACGTATCGGTCTCGAGCCAGCGCGACAGCGAGCACGCGCTCATCCAGAAGGAGCGCCGCGAGCTCGCGGAGGACCCGGATGCCGAGTTCGCCGAGCTCGTCGGTCTGTACGAGGCGCGCGGTCTGACCTCCGACACCGCGACGCGCGTGGCGACCGAGCTCACGGCATCCGATGCCCTCAAGGCGCACCTGTCGGTCGAACTGAACATCGACGCCGACGACGTGGTGAGCCCCTGGGCGGCGGCGATCGCGTCGGCGGTGGCGTTCACGATCGGTGCGATCCTGCCGATGCTGACGATCCTGCTCGCGCCGGTCGAGGTGCGCGTGCCGCTGACGTTCGTCGCGGTGCTCCTCGCCCTCGCCCTGACGGGGTACCTCGCCGCCTGGATCGGCGGGGCGCGCCGCGGTCGGTCGATCCTGCGCACGGTGATCGGCGGGGCGCTCGCGCTCGGCGCGACGTACGGCGTCGGAGCATTGTTCGGCGTCGCGACCGGGTAATTCTCTGGCATCCTAGGATTTACAAGGAAGCCCAACTAAAATCTCCCTCGCGACGACGACGTCGCCGAATGGAGAGCCGCATGGACGCCACCCCCGCCCCCGTGCTCGACGCCCTGACCGCCGACGACCGCGCCGCCATCCTCGGCGCCGTCCGCGAGTTCGCCGCGACCGAGCTGTCCCCGCACGCGCTCGAATGGGATGCCACGAAGCACTTCCCGCGCGACGTGCTGCGCCGCGCCGGTGAACTGGGACTCGGCGGCGTCTGCGTGCGCGAGGAGTCCGGCGGCGCGGGCTTCCCCCGCCGCTTCGCGGTCGAGATCTTCGAGGAGCTCGCCGCGGGCGACCCCACGGTGACCGCGTACCTGACGATCCACAACATGGTCGCGTGGATGATCGACGCGTACGGCGACGACGCGCAGCGCGAGCGGTGGCTCCCCGGCCTGATCTCGATGGAGCAACTCGGGGCGTATTGCCTCACGGAGCCGGGAGCGGGCTCGGATGCCGCGGCGATCACCACGTCGGCCATTCGGCACGGCGACGGCTACGTGCTCACGGGCGTGAAGCAGTTCATCTCCGGTGCCGGCGAGGCATCCGTCTATGTCGTCATGGCGCGGACCGGCGAACCGGGCGCGCGCGGGGTCAGCGCGTTCCTCGTGCCCGCGGATGCCGAGGGGCTGTCGTTCGGGCCGAACGAGAAGAAGATGGGCTGGAACGCCCAGCCCACGCGGCAGGTCGTGCTCGATGAGGTGCGCGTCCCGGCCGAGAATCTGCTCGGCGGCGAGGGGCGCGGTTTCGGAATCGCGATGTCCGCGCTCAACGGCGGTCGCTTGAACATCGCCGCGTGCTCGCTCGGCGGGGCGCGGTGGGCCCTGGAACGCGCGGTCGCGTACGTGCACGAGCGCTTCACGTTCGGTGAGGCCCTGGCCGAGAAGCAGTCCGTCGTCTTCGCCGTCGCCGACATGGCCACCGAACTCGAGGCCGCGCGCCTGCTCGTGCGCGACGCCGCCGCGGCCCTGGACGCGAAGACTCCGGATGCCGCGACCCGGTGCGCCATGGCGAAGCGGTTCGCGACCGACGTCGGTTTCCGCGTCGCCAACGAGGCGTTGCAGCTCCACGGCGGGTACGGCTACCTGCAGGACTACGGCATCGAGAAGGTCGTCCGCGACCTGCGCGTGCACCAGATCCTCGAGGGCACCAACGAGATCATGCGGCTCATCATCGGACGGAGCGTCCTCGCGGCGTGACGCGGAACCCTCGGCGATGTCGGGGGAGCATGCGACGATGCGAGGGAACCTTCACCTCTGACCCCCCTGGGAGTGACATGAGCGAGCAGCGCGGTACCGCGTACGAGACGATCCGGGTCGAGCAGCGCGGGCGGGTGGGGTGGATCACCCTCGACCGGCCCGAGGCGCTCAACGCGCTGAACACGCGGTCGATGACCGAGGTGGTCGCAGCGGCGACGGCGTTCGATGACGCACCCGACATCGGGGCGATCGTCGTCACCGGGTCTGAGAAGGCCTTCGCGGCCGGCGCCGACATCAAAGAGATGGAGGGCAAGTCGGGGCTCGAGATGACCCTGACCGACCACTTCGGGGCGTGGAGCCGTTTCGCCGCCGTGCGGACGCCCGTGATTGCCGCCGTGTCGGGCTATGCGCTGGGCGGCGGCTGCGAACTCGCCCTCATGTGCGACATCATCCTCGCCTCCGATGGTGCGAAGTTCGGTCAGCCCGAGATCCAGCTCGGCGTCATCCCCGGCATGGGCGGGACGCAGCGGCTCGTCCGCGCCCTGGGGTACTACAAGGCCGCCGAGATGGTGCTCACCGGCCGCATGATCGACGCGGTCGAGGCCGAGCGCGCGGGCCTGGTCTCGCGCATCGTCCCGGCCGCCGACCTGCTCGACGAGGCCGAGACCGTCGCCCGCACGATCGCCGAGAAACCCCTGCCGGCCCTGTACGCGGCGAAAGCGGCGCTCGACGTCGCCCTGGAGTCGACGCTCGCCGAGGGAGTGCGCTTCGAGCGCCAGGCGTTCGCCTCGCTCTTCGACACCGCCGACCAGAAAGAGGGCATGGCCGCGTTCCGCGAGAAGCGGACGCCGAACTTCTCGCACCGCTGAGCGGCCTGCGGCGGTCAGAGCGGGTCGGGCGTCGGCGCAGGGTCGGCGAAGTCACCCGCGTTCTTGCGGAATCGGGCGATGATCCGCACCAGCTCGGTCGCGTCCTCGGGCGCGAGCCCCGGGTCGCGGAACACCGCGTTCAGGGCGTCCGTGGCCGCGTCGACGCGTCGGCGGCCGGCATCCGTCAGCACGAGCAGGGCGGCACGCCCGTCGGTGGGGTGCGCTTCGCGTGTCACGAGCCCGTCGCGAGCGAGACGTTCGACGGTGTTCGTCACGCTCGTCGGGTGCACCTGGAGCCGCGCGATGGCGCTGGCCATCGGCATCCGGCCCTCGCGCGTGAAGGCGAGCAGCCGCAGCATCTCGAAGCGTGAGAACGTCAGATCCAGCGGTCTCAGAGCGCGCTCGATGGATGCCATGAGCAACTGGTGCGCCCGAATGACCGAGGTCACGACGGTCATGCCGTCGGCGGCGTCGTCCCAGCCGTGCGCGAGCCATTGGCGCTTGGCTTCGGCGATCGGGTCGACCGGTAGGCGTCTCGGCATCCGTGCTCCTCCCGCCCCACGGTACCGCGGGCGTGCCGGGATCGGCGGTCGAGAGGCGTCGCACGCGCCCGGGGGTGCGACGGGTTTCGGTATCGTCGGGAGTCCAGATCTCCGCTTCGGCCCCGAAAAGCAGATGGCCCCCACACCCCGCATCCCGCAGAGCGGGTCGTCCCGCGTCGAGCCGCGCCGCTTCGGTGATCTCACGCTCGGTCAGTGGGTGGGCTCGGCGCTGATCCTCGGGGCGGCGGCGCTCGTCCTGGCGGGGCTGCTCGTGCTGATGGCTCGGGTGCTCGTCTCGCTCGGGCCGGTCCGCGGATTCCTCGAGATGTACCCCGGCGCCTACGACCTCCCGGCGGGCGCGCCCGTGGGGATTCCCGCGTGGCTCGGGTGGCAGCACTTCCTCAACGGCCTGTTCCTGTTGCTGGTCATCCGCTCGGGGCTGCAGTTCCGGCGCGAGAAGCGGCCGAACGCCTTCTGGTCGCCGCGGGGCAACAAGAAGCGCCGGATCAGCCTCGCGCTGTGGTTCCACCACGCGATCGACGTGCTGTGGATGGCCAACGGCGCCGTGTTCGTCGTGCTGCTGTTCGTCACCGGCCAGTGGATGCGCATCGTGCCGACCTCGTGGGAGGTCTTCCCGAACGCGCTGTCGGCGGCGCTGCAGTACGTCTCGCTCGACTGGCCGACCGAGAACGGGTGGGTGAACTACAACAGCCTCCAGCAGCTGTCGTACTTCGCGATCACCTTCGTCGCGGCGCCGCTCGCGATCATCACGGGGGTGCGGCTGTCGGTGCTGTGGCCGCGGGACGCCGAGCGCCTGAACCGTCTCTTCCCCGCGGAATGGGCGCGTCGCATCCACTTCCCGGTCATGCTCTTCTTCGTGACGTTCATCGCGGTGCACGTCTTCCTCGTCCTCGCCACTGGCGCGCTGCGCAACCTCAACCACATGTACGCCGCCCGCGGATCGGGCGACCCCGACGCATTCGCCGCCGATCCGACCGGGCTGGTGTTGTTCGCGGCATCCCTGCTGGCGATGGCTGCGGCGTGGATCGCCGCACGCCCGTCGGTGCTCATCCCGATCGCGCGGCTGTTCGGCGACGTCAAGCAGCGCTGACGCGGGTCTGCCCGCGCCGCCGCGGCGCCCGCCCGAGCCCGGCGGGCGTCGAGATCACGTGATCCGGTCGAACGCACACGCTGCGGTCGTCCCGAACGTGTGCTCCCGGCCGGATCGTGTGCGCTGGATCGCGGCCTCCGTCGCTGTTTCAACGGCCGCTGTCCCGCCCCTCCGGCCGTCGCTGCCGTGCCGTCTCATGTGCGGGCCGCGACCCGCTGCCCGCCGAGCGCACACGATCCGGTCGAACGCACACGCTGCGGTCGTCCCGAACGTGTACTCTCGGCCGGATCGTGTGCGCTCGGCCAGACCACGTGAAATGGCGCAGGATGCCGCGGCCTACGCCGGGCGCGACGCGGACGCGTGCAGGCCGCGGTGGATGAGGTCGACACCGAAGGCGAAGTCGGCGTCGGGGACGGGCGCCGCGCCCGGGGCGGCGACGCCGACGCTGTCGTACTGCAGACGCTGCTGCTCGTGCCAGACGTGGCCCAGGACGAAGTGCAGCAGTGTCGTGGCCGCGCGCGCCGATGTGCGGGGGCCGAAGCCCTCGGCGGCGACGGCGGTGGCGAGGCGATCGTGCGCGGCCGACGTCCCGAGACCGAGCGCGAGGGTACTCGACACGACCTCGGCGCCGTCCCGGTAGGCGAGCAGGGCGTCGCGCAGCGCGCGTGCCTCGGCGGCGACGCCGGAACCGCGCAGCAGGGATGCCGCTCGCCCCACGATGCGGTCGGAGAGCTCGGCCAACAGCGACTGCTTGTTGGGGAAGTGCCAGTAGAGCGCGCTCGGCTGGACGTCCAGGCGGGCGGCGAGGCGACGCATCGTCAGATCGGCGAGTCCGTCGTCGTCGAGGATCCGCAGCGCGGTGCGTGCGACGTCGTCGGCCGAGTGGCCGCGGCCGCGTCCGGGAGGAGTCACGCTCCTGAGTATAGTGAACACCGTTCAGGTGAACGCTGTTCAGGTAAGGAACGACATGACTTCTCCCGCCCCACTCCGCACCCCGGATGCCACCGACCTCGCGCGCGTGGCCGTCTTCGCCGCGCTCATCGCCGTGCTCGGGCTCCCCGGCAGCTTCCCCGTCTTCGGGGGCGTTCCGATCACGGCTCAGACCCTCGGCGTGATGCTCGCCGGCGCGGTGCTCGGTCCGTGGCTGGGCGCGCTGTCGGTGACGGTCGTGCTCGCCCTGGTCGCGATCGGATTGCCCCTGCTGGCCGGTGGCCGCGGGGGGTTCGGGGTGTTCCTCGGTCCGACCGCGGGCTACGCGCTCGGCTGGATCCTCGGCGCGATCGTCGTCGGGCTCATCGTGCACGCCGGGAACCGTCGCCCGGTGTGGTGGCGCACCGCGATCGCGATGGTCGCCGGGGGTGTCGTGGCGATCTACGCCCTCGGCATCCCGGTCCAGAGCCTCGTGACCCGACTGCCTCTCGGCGAGACCGCGCTGACGAGCCTGGTCTTCATCCCGGGCGACCTGCTCAAGGCGGCGATCGCGACGATCGTGGTGACGCTGCTGGTGCGGTCGTATCCGCGGGGCTTCCGCCGGCAGTGGCGGGTCGCTCCGGTCGAGCAACCCGTACCCGCGTGATCCTGCACTGCCGCGACCTCGGCGTGCGGCTCGACGGCCGCGACGTGCTGCGCGCCGTGACCGTCGATCTCGAGGCGCGCACGATCGCGATCGTCGGGGACAACGGTTCGGGCAAGTCGACGTTCGCCCGGGTGCTCGCCGGTCTCGTCCGGCGCGACACCGGCGACGTGCGGGTACGGGGGCTCGACCCCGAGCGGGATGCCGCCGAGCACCGCCGTCGTGTCGCCCTCGTGCTGAGCAACCCCGACGCGCAGATCGTGATGCCGGTCGTCGCCGACGACGTGGGTTTCTCGCTGCGCGCCGAGCGCCTGCCCCGGGCGGAGCGCGCCGAGCGGGTGGCGCGCGCCCTGGAGCGCTTCGGCCTCGCGGAGCTCGCCGAGCGGTCCGCGCACGACCTCTCGGGCGGGCAGAAGCAGCTTCTGGCGCTGTGCGGCGCGTTCGTGCGCGACCCGGATCTCGTCGTGGCCGATGAGCCCACCGCCTTCCTCGACGCCCGCAACGCGCGTCGCGTCGCCGACCACTTGCTCGCCGACGCCGGGCACGCGCTGATCCTCGTGACCCACGACCTGACGCTCGCGCGGCGCTGCGACGCCGCCGTGCTGTTCACCGACGGGGGCGTCCGCGCCGCGGGGGCGGCATCCGCTGTCGTCGACGAATACGAGAGGGCGCTCGTGTGCTGAGCCTGTATCGCCCGGGCCGGGGAGTTCTGCACCGGATGCCGGCCGGCCCGAAGATGCTCCTGCTCGCGGTTGCGGCGGTCGGTCTCGCCTCGCTGCCGACGGCGGGATGGGTGGCGGGGGTGTGCGCGGGCGTTGTTGTCTTGGCGTACGTCGTCTCGGGCGTCGGCGCGCGCGAGCTCGGGCGACAGGTCTGGGGCCTGCGCTGGATCGCGGTGATCACCGCGATCGGGCAGCTGGTCTTTGTGGGACCCGAACCCGCGCTCGCCAACACGGCGCGGGTCGTCGCCGCCCTGCTGATCGCGGCCCTGCTACCGCTCACCACGCGCGTGGACGACATGCTCGACGCTCTCGAGCGCGGACTCGGTCCGCTGTGCCGGATCGGGATGGATGCCGAGCGCGCGGCGCTCTTGCTCGCGGCGACGATCACGACGATCCCGGTGCTCGCCCGCCTGGGCGCCGAGGTGCGCGAGGCGCAGCGCGCCCGGGGCGTGCGCCCGTCGCTGGGTGCGGGGATCGTTCCGTTCGTCGTGCTCTCGCTGCGCCACGCGGACCAGCTCGGCGAGGCGCTTGCGGCGCGGGGCGTGCGGTGAGGGGGCGGGGAGTGCTCCGGGGATGCGGGAGGGCGGGGGCTGTGCGGGAGGGCGGGGGCTGTGCGGGAGGGCGGGGGTTGCGCGGGAGGGCGCGGAGAGCGCGCGCCGCTCTTCGGCGTGCGTGCTGTGACCGCGGCGCATCCCGAACGGCGCTGCATCCCGAACGGCGGTGCATCCCGAAACGCGGAGTAGCCGAAACCGCGGAACATCTCGAACCGCGGTGGTTCTGCCTCGCGTCTAGAAGGGCGGCGGGTCGGCGTCTATGCGGGTGCCGAGGGGCGAGGTCCACATCAACTCACCGGTGTCGGGATCTCGTGCGGGGGACCACCGCGTCTCGTGGCGAATGCGGTGGTGGTGGCGGCACTCGGGTTCGAGGTTCTCGTCGTCGGTGGGGCCGCCCTCGCTCCAGGCTCGCAGGTGGTCGAGGTCGCATTCTCGGGCGGGGCGCCCGCAGCCGGGGAAGACACACGTTGGCGAGGTGACGCCGAGCCAACGGCGGAGCGCGGCGGGCACGCGATAGGCCGTCCGGTCGAGGGCGAGGGGTGCGCCGGTGACGGGGTGGGTGAGCAGGCGGATCCATGACGTCGCCTCGCCCGCGAGACGCCGAGCGGTGTCGAGGTCGATGGGGCCGAAACCGTCGAGCGTCGCCGGAGTGGTGTCGGCGCCGAGCAGGGTGAGCGCGGGGATCGTGACGATGACGCCGGGGCTGGGGGCGACGCTGGGACCGGAAGTGGCGGTCGTCGTCGCGGGGGAGGCTCCCATGGGTGCGGCTGCGCTCGCGGCGTTGTCCGGTGTCGGCGCGGGCGCGGTGAGGAGGTCGGCGAACGCGTCGGCGCGGAGCTGTGTCAGCGTGCGCTCTTCGTCGGGCGCCGTGCTCAGATGGCGGGCGAGGCGGTCGACGCGCGTCATCGCTTCTGTCGCCCGGTCGGCGGGGAGGAGCGCGGTGAGCGTCGCCATGCCATCGAGCTCGGCCGTCATCCACACGCCCCGGTCATGCCGAGCCCGCCGGTGACGGATCTCGATCGACTCGGCGTGCACCCGTTCGCGCAGGGCGCGGGCCGAGACGCAGAACCGGGCCGGGGGGAGCCGGAGTGCGCGATCGAGGACGCCGGTGTTGAACGCCTCCCACGAGTCGGCATCGTCGGGAAGGGAGGCCGCCAGCTGCGCGGCCTCGACGGCGTGGCGCTCGGACACGTCTCCCTCGGCGAACGCGGCCCAGAGGCGTGGGCAGCGTTCGCGCAGGGTTTCGGCGTGCGCAGCGCGCGAGCGCACCGTCTGCTCGGCCACGCGCAGACGCACGGCGATCTCGGCGACCGCCGCGCGCTCGGCCATGTCGAGTCGGTCGCGGCGAACGGCGGCGGCCGTGCGCCCACGGGGATCGTGCCAGATGCCGTCGAGCGTGGGATCGGGTCCGACCCACGGCTCGGGGTCGGCGACGGCTTCGGCGAGGACGCGATGGATCAGGCCGTACTCGGCAGCCGTCGCGCGGTGCCGCTCGCGGGCACGGTCATCGAGTCGGTCGAGCAGGAGCGCCGCGAGGGAGACCGCATCGTTCGGCGCGTCGGTGCGCGCGGACTCCGTGCCGGGGCCGTCGCTCAGGTCGTGCGCGAACCCCGCGTCGAGGTCGTCGATCAGGCCGAGCTCGACCGCCCACGCGGAATCGGCGGCCGCCTGCAGCTCGGCTTCCGCAGGTTCGGGCGCTCCACCCCACGGGTCGACCGGTGTCGGCCGGTCGCTCGGTGGTGTGCGGATTCCCATGCTCGAACACTAACGAGAGGGTCCGACATCGCCCTGGCTCACGGCCTGGCGAGGTCTTTCCCCGCCGCAGGTCTTTCCCCACCGCGGTTCTTGCCCCGCCGCAGGTCTTGCCCCGCCGCAGGTCTCTCTTTCGCTGAGCGCGTCACACCCCGCCGACGCAGCGCATCTGCTCAGTTCCGCCCGCTCAGCGCGGCTGCTCGGCCCGTCCCGCGGTCGACCCCGCGGCGAACCCCGCGGCGTACGCCTCGTCCGATCCGAGGGCGAACATGTCGCGTTCGGCCGGGCGCACGATCGAGCGCGCGCCCGGCAAATCGAGGTCGCCGACGAGGTCGCCGCGCCCGCGCACGACGGCGACGGGCCGGCGCGCGGCCTTGCCCTTGACGAGGTCGGTCGCCGCGGCGAGTTCGTCGGCGACGCACGGCAGGGTCACGACGAGCGGTCGGCCCTCGGCATCCGTCGTCCCGCGCAGGTCTTCGAACACGTGCACGCCCGCGGCGCCGATCGCGTGGTCGGTCTGCCCCTCGCGCCACGCGCGACCCAGGGTGTCGGTGATGAGCACCCCGACGCGGGCACCCGTGGACGCCCGCAGCCCCGCCGCGAGAGCCCGCGCCGAGGCGTCCGGGTCTTCGGGCAGCAGCAGGACGGTGCCCTCGGGGGTGTTGCTCGCATCGACGCCCGCGGCGGCCGAGACGATCCCGAGGCGGTTCTCGACGATCCGCGTCACATGCCCGGCGGGGGAGGTCCGGGATGCCACGAGTCGCACGGTCTCGCGCGTGATCGCGTCCTCGCGGTCGTCGGCCCGGAGGAGGCGGCCCTCGGCCTTCGAGACGATCTTGCTCGTGACCACGACGATGTCGCCGTCGCGGAGGGTGTCGCCCGCGGCATCCTGGATCACCGCGACCAGATCGTCGCCCGGAGAGATCTCGCCGATGCCGGCGAGGGCCCAGATCTGCAGCACGTCAGCGGACGAAACGCACCTCGGTGAGCTCCTCACCGAGGAAGGGCTGCACCTGGCTGGCGCCGTCGAGCGTGAAGCCGTTGCGCACGTAGAAGCGGTGGGCGCGGGGGTTGTCGTCGGCGACCCACAGGTAGAGGCCTTCGCCGTCCTCGACGGCGGCGTCGAACAACTGCTGTCCGATGCCGGTGCCGTGGAACTGGTCGAGCAGGTAGATGAAGTACAGCTCGCGCGGACGCGGCGCGTCGTCGTCGCGCGCGGGGCCCGATCCGACGAAGCCGACGATCTCGCCGTCGACGAGCGCGGCGTGCATGCGGTAGTCGTCGCCCTGGGAGGCCCAGTGGGTCCACAGCTCGGCCATGCGCTTGGGGGAAACCGCCTTGAGGGCGGCCGTGCTGATGAGGTGGTCGTACGTCTCGTGCCAGCACGTCGCGTGCACGCGGCCGAGGGCCTCGGCATCCACGTCGCGCACCGGACGGACGACGATGTCGGTTCGGATCTCCGCAGTCATGGCGCGACTCTACGCGGGTGCTCCGCGACGATGAAATCGGACGAAGAGGACCCCGGGATGCGGTAGGGCTCCGGCATCCTGCCAGACTCGCGTGCCACGATCCCGGGCATGACCGCGCGCCCCGCCCTCACCTCGGTCGAAGCGCGTATCGACGCCGTCGCGAACCGTCTGCTGCGCTCGGCACCGGACACGGGAGCCCGCGCGCGGCTCGTCGAGTTCGCGGTCTTCGTGCTCAAGCAGGCGTGGGCGTGCGTGTTCGGCGCGGCCCTGCTCGCGATGCTGCTCGCCACGAAGCTCTGGTACCCCGACGATGCGGCGCTCGCGCGCAACGATGCCCTGACGATCGCGGCGGTTCTCATCCAGGTCGGCATGCTCCTCGGGCGGCTCGAGACGCTGCGGGAGCTGCGCGTGATCGTGCTGTTCCACATCGTCGGCTCGCTCATGGAGCTGTTCAAGACCGACGTCGGCTCCTGGATGTACGCGGCCGACGGGGTGCTGCGAGTGGGCGGCGTGCCGCTGTACAGCGGCTTCATGTACGCCGCGGTCGGCAGCTACATGGTGCGGGTCTATCGCCTCTTCGACCTGCGGTTCTCGCGTTATCCCCGACGGTGGCTCACCGCGATCGTCGCCGCCGCGATCTATGCCAACTTCTTCACCCACCACTGGATCATCGACCTGCGCTGGGTGCTCATCCTCGCGGTGGCGGCGCTGTGGTGGCGGACGACCCTGCACTTCCGCTTCTTCCGGGGGACGTTCCGGATGCCACTCCTGCTGGCCTTCGCCGGAGTGGCGCTGTTCATCTGGCTCGCCGAGAACATCGCCACGCACGCGGGGGCGTGGCTCTATCCGTCGCAAGTGGGGGGATGGCATCCCGTCGACGCGTCGAAGCTCACGTCGTGGTTCCTGCTGATGATCGTCTCGGTCGTCCTGGTCGCCTGGGTGTATCCGCCGCGCGAGCCGGATCCCGCCGATGCGTCGGCGGCTCGCAAAGGAATCGCCGTTCCCTCTCTCAGGCGCGGGCGGCATCCGCTCGCTCGTACGAGGCGATGAGCTCGAGCTCACTCGACTTCCCCGGCAGGAAGAACCACGCCACCGCAGCGCCGAGGGTGATCGCGACTGCACCCACGGCGTAGGCGGCGATCGCTCCGGTCATGAGCGATTGCTGCGCGGCCTGGATGATCTGGTCCTTGTACTGCGGGTACTGATCGGCCACATGCACCGCTGAGGCGTACGACGCTTGCAGCGCTGCGGTGACCTGGTCGCTGATGCTCGAGGCCTCGGACGACTCCGAGATGAGCTTCCCGAACGCGTGCGCGAAACCGGCGGCGAGGATGGCGCCCAGTACGCCCTGCATGACCGATCCGCCGAGGTCGCGCTGCAGGTCCGCGGTGGCAGAGGCCATGCCGATCCGACGCACGGGGGTGGACTCGGTGATGGCGCGGGAGGCCGGGGTCATCGCGAAGCCCGCACCGATCCCGATCACGAGGTAGGCGATCGAGACGTACCAGAACGGCGTGGTCTCGTTCCAGAAGAGCATCGTGACGAACCCGACCAGGACGAACCCGTACCCGAGCATCATCGTGAAGCGGGACCCCCGGGTGAGGACGAGCCGTGCCGACTGCGGGGCGACCAGGAGCAGACCGACGCCGGCGGGGACGATCGAGAGGGATGCCTCCAGGGTCGAGTATCCGAGGATGTTCTGCTGGAACTGCTGCCCGACGAACATCGCGCCCATGAGCGAGCCGAAGACGATGAGTCCGGCGGCCGCGGGAGCCCAGAACATGCGGCGCCGTGCGACCTTCAGGTCGTAGAGGGGGCTCCGCGCGGTCAGCTGGCGCCACGCGAAGAGCGCGATCAGAACGGCAGCGGAGATCAGCAGGATGACGCCGAACGTGCGCGTGGTCGGCACGAACACCGTCGACAGTCCGAGCACGATCGAGCCGATCATGAACACGGAGATCACGCCACCGAGGTGATCGACCTCGTCGTCGTTCTCGGCGACGTGCGACGGGACGAACAGCCACGCGAGGATGACCGCCGCCATCGCGAACGGCACCGCGAGCAGGAAGGCGACACCCCACCACATCCACAGCAGCAGGATGCCGGCGAGGACCGATCCGATCACGGTCGCGGTCGCGCTGACCGCCGACCACAGCGCGATGGCGACGGTGCGCTGCTTTCCCTGACCCCACAGCGCCGTGATCAGTGAGAGCGTCACCGGGTACGCCATGCCCGCCGCGATACCGGTGAGGATGCGCGCGACGACGAGCATCTCGACGGAGGACGCGAAAGCGGCGACGAAGCTGAGGATCACCGTGAATGCCAGGCCGATCAGCAGCAGCTGCTTGCGTCCGTAGCGGTCGGCGACCGCGCCGAGGTACAGCACCGACATGGCGAGGCCGAGAGAGCAGCCGACGGCGACGAGGTTCAGGGCCGTCTGCCCCGTCCCGAAGGCGTCGCCGATGTCGGGCAACGCGATATTGGCCGCCGCGAGGTTGATGTTGCACACCAATGCCCCGAGGATCAGCGCCGCCAGCACGAGCTTCGGGCGGGGCGGCGCGGCAGGGGCGGGCGCGGATACCGCGGCGTCGGCGTCGGTCACGCGACAACAGTAGCGAGCAGCACCCGCCCGGTGCGGGCTGGGGGCGCCGTTGCTTTGTCGGCTCGACACAAGAGAATCGCCACTCTCTATGGACATCACTACGCTCGCCGGTCGTGAACGTTCTGTGGCGCACCCTGCTCGTCCTCCTCCGCGCGCAGCGCCGTCTGCGCCGGGAAGGTCCCGTCGACCCGAACACGATCGGGCGGATGCGACTGCGCGTCCTGCCGACCGACATCGATCTGCTCCGGCACCTCAACAACGGCCGGTACCTGTCGCTGTTCGACCTCGGCCGGTGGGACCTGCTGACCCGCTCGGGCCTGGCCGGCGCGATGAAGGGCCACGGTTGGTACGCCGTGGTCAGCGCCGAGACCATCACGTTCCGCCGCTCGCTCGAGCTGTGGCAGCGGTTCGAGCTGGAGACGCGTCTGCTCGGTCATGACGACCGCGCCGTGTACCTCGAGCACCGCGCGGTCGTGAAGGGCGAGATCTACGCCCGGGCGATCATCCGCGCGCGCATCCTTCGGCGCTCGGGCGGAACCGTCCCCCACGACGAGCTCTTCGCGGCGGTCGGGCGCCCCGAAGGGCTGCCCGACATCGAATCGTGGGTGCACGAGTGGGCCGCGGCCTCGGCTCTGCCGTCGACGAAGCGCCCCGCGCCCAGCGACTGGCGCTGACCCCTCGGCGCGGTGCCTTCTGTGCGTGAGTCGCCACGATTTGTCGCCCATGGGCACGGCAAGGCGACGAATTTCGGCGACTCACGCGCCCGGGCGTCAGCTCACACCGAACCGCGCGTCGAGCCACGCGACCTGGCGCGCCCAGTGCCGCGTGCCCCCACCCTCGTGGCCGTTGTACGGGTACACCTCGATCGCGGCATCCTCGGATGCCAGCGAGTGGAAGGCCGCGAACACCCCCGACGGCAGCACGATGTCGTCCATCAGCGCCACCGAGAAGAACGCGGGCACGCGGATGCGTCGCGCGAGGATCGCCGCGTCGATGTGCGAGAGCGTGTGCAGGGCGGCGGTGGTGTCGTCGCGGTGGATGGAGAGCCAGCGCGTCACCTCGGTGAAGGGCGCCGACGGGGTCCGCAGGATCGCGTTCGGGATGTCGCAGAGGAACGGCACGTCGGGGAGGACCGCCGCGACGGCGTCGCCCGCGAGAGCGGCGGCCGCGATCGCGAGCGCGCCGCCCTGACTGCCCCCGGTGACGGCGATGCGCGCGGCATCCACGCCGGGAAGCTCGCGGACGACGTCGACCAGGCGCGCCGCGTCGGTGTACAGGCGTCGGTAGTAGTAGTCCCGGGGATCGTGGATGCCGCGCGTCATGACGCCGGGGTACGCGGCGGCCGAGCCGTGCGGGTCGGGGGTGTCGCCGATGCTCCAGCTCGAGCCCTGGCCGCGGGTGTCCGTGATGACGTGCACGTAGCCGGCGGCGGCCCACGCGATCTTGTCGCCGGGGAGGCCGCGGCCGCCGCCGTATCCGATGTACTCGATCACGGCGGGCAGTACCTCGTCGCCGTGCGGCCGCACGACCCACCCGCGGATCTCGTCGCCCGCGAACCCGGTGAACACCAGGTCGTGGACGGACAGCGCGCGCACCGGACGGGTCACGGGGGTGAGGCGGGTGGGACGGGCCGCGGCTTGCGCTTCGGCCAGCGTCTCGGCCCAGAACGCGTCCATGCCGTCGGGCTCGGGCAGCTCGGGGCGGTACTCGCGCAGCAGCTCGAGCGGCATGTCGGTGAGTGTCTGAGCCATCGGGTCTCCTGGGTCGGGGCGAATCGACAGTAGCGAACCGCGGCGCCGCGGCGCGCGCTAGGCGTCCAATCCGTTGGATCGCGATCCCGCGCCCGTGAGTTCGCCGGCCGCGCGGCGGGCCGCCGGGTCACCGAGCGCGCCCTGCCTAGGCTGTGGAGCATGAGCGAGAACGACCCGCACGCGCACGGTTCCCTGCTCTCCGGCGACGAGGTCGACCGTGCCGTCGCCCACGCCGCAGCGTTCGCCGGAACGGCGCCCGTCGCGGCGTCGGCGTTCGCGTCGCCCGAGTCCGCCCGTTTCCTCGCGTTCGCCGCCGACGGCATCCTGCGCCCCGAGGGCGCCACCGCTCCCGCCGCGGCGCTGCATCGGCTGGCCGGCCACGTGCCCGCCGCGCTGCCGTGGACGGTTCGCGGCGCTCTCCACCTGGGCGGCGCGATCGCCCCCCTCCTGCCCGCGCCGGCCGTGCCGCTCGCGCGACGGGCGCTCGCCGACTCCGTCGCGCAGATCGCGCTGGACGCGCGCGGCGACCGCCTCGGCCCCGCCCTCGAGTCGCACCGGACGGCGGGGGCGATCCCCGACGTCCGGTTGACGGCCCCCGCCGTTCTCGGCGAGACCGCCGCGCGGCACCGGCTCGACGGCATCCGCGTGCTCGCCGCCCGCGACGACGTCGAGCGCGTGTCCGTCGCCGTGCGCGAGGTCGTGACGGGACTGTCGGGGTGGGCGTTCGACGCCGACGTCGAGCACGCCGCCGAACGCCTCCTGCCGCTGTTCCTGGACGCGGCCGCGTCGGGCACGCGCGTCACCCTCGTGGTCGAGGGACGCGACGACCTCGACCTCTCCGTCGCCGTCCTCACGCGGGTGCTGGAGGAGCCGCGCTTGCGGACCGCCCTCGCCGGCATCGCGCTCCCCGTCGCCGTCCCCGAGGCGCTCGGGGCGCTGCGGGAACTCGCGGCGTGGGCGCGCGTGCGTGTCGCCGGCGGGGGAGCCGAGCTCGCCGTGCGCCTCGACGGAGACGCTCCGCTCACCGATGACGCCCTTCGTGCCGCTCGCCGCGGATGGTCCGCCCCCGCGGGGATCTCGACCGCCGAGATCGACGCGCTCACTGTCGTCGCCGCCCGCGAAGCGCTCGGCCGCCGGGCGTCCGAGGGGCTCCGCATCGAGTTCGCCACCGCTGATCCCGTGCGCGCCGGCATCGTGCGCGCCCTCGCCGAATCGGCGGAGGGGAGCATCGACCTCGCCGTTCCGCTCGGTGCCGGATGGGGCGTGGACGGGCCGCACATCGTGCTGGCCCCCGTGGTGCACCCCGACGACCTGGACGCGGTCGTCGCGTCGCTCGCCGCACGCCTCGCCCCGACAGCCGACGACGCAGAGGGTCGTACCCGCGCCGCCGCCGCGCTCGCGATGCCCGACGCTCCGGCCCTCGCGCCGCGCGCCCCGCAGCGCGGCGCCACGACCCCGACCCTCCTTCGCGAACCCGTCGCGGACGACGCCGACGAGCCCGGTCTCACGCAGGCCGTGCTCGGCATCGCCCGTGACGCCAGCCCGGGCGACACGCAGGCGCTCGGCCCCGACGTGCAGCAGATGCTCTTCGGCGGTCAGGCCTTCGTCGACACCGCCGTGTTCTCGGTGCGTGAGACGACGGAGCTCTCCGGCGCCGCACCGGGCTTCCGCAACACCGCCGCGACCGACCCCACCGTGCCCGAGGATCGGGCCTGGGCGCATGACGTCCTCGCGGCGGTCGCCGGCTCCACCGCCGGCGACGCCACCGCGGCCACCGGACGCGTGGACGATGCGGTGGGTCTGGATGCCGTGATCTCGCGGGTGCGTGAAGCCGCGGCGGAGTGGGGCAGCCGCGCCGCGACTGATCGCGCGGCGGTGATCGACGCGGCATCCCGCTCCCTGGACGCGAGTCGGGCGGCCCTCGTCGAAGTCCTCGCCTCCGAGGGGGGAGCCCTGTTCACCGAGGCGGACGCCGAGGTGTCCGCGGCGGTCGATGCCGCGGCGTACTACGCCGCCACCGTCAAGGAACTCGACCGCGTCGCCGGAGCGGTGTTCGTGCCCGATCGGCTCACGGTCGTCGCGCCGCGGTGGAACTCCTCCGTGGGACTGTGCGCGGCCGAGACGCTCGCCGCCCTCGCAGCGGGGTCGGGGGTCGTGCTCACCCCGTCGCCGCGGGCACGGCGGGCCGGTGCGGTCGTGGCCGAGGCGCTGTGGGCCGCGGGAGTTCCTCGCGACGTCCTGGCGTACGTCGACCTGAACGAAGAGGCATCCGGGCGCGCGCTCGTCGTTCATCCCGGCGTCGACCGCGTGCTGCTCGCCGGGGCGCGCACGACCGCCGAACGCTTCGTCGGATGGCGCGCCGACCTGCCGCTGCAGGCGCTCACCGCCGGTCGGAACGCGGTGATCGTGACCCCCTCGGCCGATCTCGACCGTGCGGTCGCCGACATCGTCGACGGGGCGTTCGCACGTGCCGGGCAGGCCGCGACCGCGTCGTCGCTCGTGATCCTCGTCGGTGCCGCGGGGCGGTCGACGCGGTTCCTCGAGCAGCTGAAGGATGCCGTGGGCTCACTGCGCGTGGGGCCGGCCGACGATCCACTGTCCGACGTCGGGCCGCTCGTCGAGGAGCCCTCGGGTGACGTGCGTCGGGCGCTCACGGTCCTCGCCGACGGCGAGCGGTGGCTCGTCGAGCCCCGCGAACTCGACCTCGGACCCGAGACCGCGGGCCGCTTCTGGACGCCGGGCGTGCGCACCGGGGTCCACGCCGGATCGCACCTCACCCGGGCCTCGGTCGCGGCGCCGGTGCTCGGCATCCTGCACGCCCCCACGCTCGAGCGGGCGATCGAGTTGCAGAACCTCGTCGGCTCGGGCTTCGTCGCGGGCCTGCACACCCGCGACGACGCCGACCTGGAGCTGTGGCTCGACGCCGTCGACGCCGCCGTGCTGCGCGTGAACCGTTCCACGACGGGCGCCGTCGTGCAGCGCGAGCCGCTCGGGGGCTGGGGCATGGCGGCCGTCGGGCCGGGCGCGATGTCGGGTGGCCCGAACCGTCTCGTCGCGCTCGGATCGTGGCGGCCGTCGTCGGGCGGACCCGCGTCCTCGACGCTGCATCTGCGCGGTCTCGACTCGCGCATCTCGTCGCTGATCGAGGCAGCCCAGCCCACGCTCGACTACGCCGCTTTCGAATGGCTGCGCCGGGGCGCGCTGTCGGACGCGGTCGCGTGGGACCGCGAGTTCGGCCGCGTGAAGGACGCCTCGCGCCTCGGTCTGGAGCGGAACCTCCTGCGGTACCGCCCCGTCGACGCGGCGGTGCGCGCCACCGCCGACGCCCCGTGGCACGCCGTGCTGCGCGTATTGCTCGCGGCGGTGCGCTCCGGGTCGGCCTTCAGCCTGAGCACGCCCGTCGGGCTGCCCGGTCCCGTGCGACACCTCCTCGGCGAGAGCGGCGTGCCCGTCTCGGTGGAGTCCGATGGCGAGTGGCTGCAACGTCTGGCGGGTGGCATCCCGGATGCCGAGCCCGCCGACGACGCGGTCGCCCCCACTGCCCCTCGTCCCTCGCGCGTGCGGCTCGTCGGCACGGCGGCTTCGGCCGAGAGCCTGCGCGTCGCGCTCGCCGAAGCGCTCGGTGGTGACCCCACCCTGACGGTGTACGCCGGCGAGGTCACGACGGCCGGACGCATCGAGCTGCTGCCGTTCCTGCGCGAACAGGCGGTCTCGATCGAGGCGTTCCGCTTCGGCCGCCCCGACCCCTGGAGCGCCGAGGTCATCTGACGCCGCCGCCGGTCGTACTGGCATCCAGATCACGTGATCTCGCCGAGGCGACCCGGTATGGAGCGCAACGGCGCGTGATCTCGGCCATGTCGTGTGATCTGGCGGATGCGGGCACTGGCGCGGGGTTTCGAAAACGTTTTACCGGGCGTGCGGGCGCGGATACCGTCGAAGCAACACGGAGGAGCAAAGATGACCACCGCCCGCTTGACCCTCGACGCCCGATTCCCGATCGGGGCCGTCCGCCGCCGTTTGTTCGGCGGCTTCGTCGAGCACCTCGGCCGCCACGTCTACGACGGGATCTACGAGCCCGGCCACCCCGAAGCCGACGAGCAGGGGTTCCGCCGCGACGTGCTCGAGCTCGTGCGCGAGCTGGGCGTGTCGATGATCCGCTACCCCGGCGGCAACTTCGTCTCGGGCTTCCGATGGGAGGACAGCGTCGGGCCGCGCGACGAGCGCCCGCGCCGCCTCGATCTCGCCTGGCACTCCACCGAGACCAATGAGGTGGGGCTGCACGAGTTCTCGGACTGGCTCGAGAAGGCCGGGAGCGAGCTGATGCTCGCGGTGAACCTCGGCACGCGCGGGACGCTCGAGGCGATCGACCTCCTCGAGTACAGCAACCTCCCCGGCGGGACCGCCCTGTCGCAGCAGCGGATCGACAACGGACGCGCGGCGCCGTTCGACGTGCGCGTGTGGTGCCTCGGCAACGAGATGGACGGGCCGTGGCAGCTCGGCCACCGCTCCGCCGAGGACTACGGAAAGCTCGCCGCGCAGACGGCGAAGGGCATGCGCCAGCTCGACCCGTCCATCGAGCTCGTGGTGTGCGGATCGTCGGGCGCGCAGATGCCGACGTTCGGCGAGTGGGAGCGCGTGGTGCTGACCCACACCTACGACGACGTCGACATGATCTCGTGCCACGCTTATTACCAGGAGCACGACGGTGACATCGATTCGTTCCTGGCATCCTCGGTCGACACCGATCGCTTCATCGAGGCCGTCGTCGCCACGGCCGACCACGTCGGGGCGGTGAAGGGCTCCGACAAGAGGATCGACATCTCGTTCGACGAATGGAACGTCTGGTACATCGACCGTGTCGCGTCCGAGAAGCCCACGGCCATCGACGACTGGCCCGTCGCCCCGCGACTGCTCGAGGACGTGTATTCGGCGGTGGATGCGGTCGTCTTCGGGAGCCTGATGATCTCGCTCATCGCGCACGCCGACCGCGTGGCATCCGCGTCTCTGGCCCAGCTGGTGAACGTGATCGCGCCGATCATGACGGAGCCCGGCGGGCCGGCCTGGCGGCAGACGACGTTCTACCCGTTCTCGATCACGTCCCGTCTCGCCCGCGGTGAGGCCCTGCGCGTGCAGATCGAGGCGGGCACGATCGACACGGCGAAGCACGGGACGGTCCCGGCGGTGGATGCCGTCGCGACCCACGACGCCGACACCGGTGAGGCCGCGGTCTTCCTGGTCCACCGCGGCCGGCACGAGCCCGTCGAGGTCGCGATCGACGTCACGGGCTTGGGTGACGTCGAGCTGGTCGAGACGCACGTTCTGCACGACGACGACCCGTACGCCAGCAACACCCTCGAGAACCCCGATCGCGTGCAGCCGCGCGCGCTCGAGGGCGCCCGGGTCGAGGACGGCATCCTGCGCGTGACGCTCCCCCCGATCGCCTGGGCCGCGCTGGCCCTCCGCCGCGTCGGCTGAATCGCACGAGAACGCCCCTGCCTCGCGGACTCACGCGAGGCAGGGGCGTTTCTGCGAAGGAGAAGCGTCAGGCCAACTGCGCCCGGCGCGCGTGCAGCTGGTCGAACGTCGCGAACGACTCGGCGATGGGGCTGCCGGTGAAGTGACCGACCCAGCCGTCGTCGTCGTGGAAGAAGCGCACGCTGACGTAGTGCGGTGCGGTGCCCATGTCGAACCAGTGGGTGGTGTTCGCGGGGACCGAGATGAGGTCGCCCGCCTCGCAGTAGACCGCGTGCACCTTCTCGTTCGCGTGCAGGTAGAACACGCCCGCGCCCTTCGCGAAGTAGCGGTCCTCGTCGTCGTCGTGCTTGTGCTCCGACAGGAACTTCTCGCGGAACGGGGTCTTGAGCTCGTCGTAGTCGGCCTGCGCGGGGTCGAGTGCGACGACGTCGACGAGGGTGTACCCCTCGCGCTGCTTCACCTCGTCGATCTCGGCGGTGTACAGCGCGAGCACCTCGTCCTGAGAGGCGCCGGCGGGCACGTCCTTGACGTCCCAGCGGGAGAAGCGTGCGCCGAGCTCGGCGAGAGCCGCGCGGATCTCGCCCTCGTCGGTGGTCTCCTGCACGGGCGTGCTCGGGTCGGTCTCTTTCCAGACGGTCAGGAGCGTCACGGCTCCTCCTCTCGGACGAATGCGGTCGGGACGGTTCGATTGTCTCGCCCGCGGCGGCCCGGGCGGGCGTTCCGGTCGCCGCGACCCGTAACAATCCGCAACCTCGAACGGGCCTCGGCGGGCGGCCCTGCTTGACTTCTCGACGGCCGCCGCTCCACAGCACCCGCGACGGTCCTCCTGCACCCGACCTCCTCCGAAGGGGACCCCGTGTCCGTTCGCTCCCACCGCTGGGCGGCCCTCGTCGCCACCGCCGGTATCGCCGCCCTCGCCCTCACCGGCTGCGCACAGCAGAACACCGCCGCGCCCGCCGCGACGTCCGCCCCGGTGCAGAAGGCCGAGAACCTGCCCGCCCCGTTCGACGCCGAGCCGCTGAAGGTCGCCCTCGTGCAGCAGTCCGGCGCCGGCGACTTCTTCACCGCGTGGACCGCCGGAGCCAAGGCGCAGGCCGCCGCGGTCAACATCGACCTCACCGTCTACGACGCCCGTAACGACAACGCCAAGCAGGCCTCCGACCTCGAGCAGGCGATCGCCGCCCAGCCCGACGCGATCATCGTCGACCACGGTCAGACCGACACGATCGAGCCCCGCGTGCGCGAGGCGGTGGATGCCGGCATCCCGGTCATCGTGTACGACCTGGCGCTCGAGGACACCGACGGGGTTGTCGTGACCTCGCAGTCGGATGCCTCGATGGCGCAGGGCGTCCTCGACCAGCTCGTGAAGGACAACGGCGAGGGCGCCAAGGTCGGCCTCGTCAGCGCCGAGGGCTTCGCGCCGCTCGACCGCCGCAAGAAGGTCTGGGACGAGGTCGTCGCGAAGAACGGTCTCGACCAGCTCTTCTTCACCGGCAAGGTCACCGAGTCGACCGCGACCGACAACATCCCTCTTGTCGACGCGGCCCTCAAGGCGAACCCGGGCGTGCAGGCGATCTTCGCCCCGTACGACGAGATCACCAAGGGTGTCGTCCAGGCCGTCCAGCAGAACAACCTGCAGGACAAGGTCAAGGTCTACGGCATCGACATCTCGAACGCCGACATCGAGGTCATGATCGCCGACGGCAGCCCGTGGGTCGCCACGAGCGCCACCGACCCCTCGGCCGTCGGCGCGGCCGTCGTCCGGACGCTCGCCCTGCAGCTGGCCGGCCAGCTCACCGAGACCTCGGTGCAGTTCCCCGCCGTCACGATCACGCGGGACTTCCTGCTCGACAAGGGCATCACCAACGTCGCCCAGCTGCGCGAGGCCGAGCCGTCGCTGCTGCTGACCGACACGGTGGTCGCCGACTGGCTGCCCGCCGTCTCGGGATGACCTCACCGCTCTCGCACGCCGCTCCGGCGGATGACGCCCCCGTCGTCCGCCTGAGCGGCGTCGGCGTGCGCTTCGGCACCCACCAGGTGCTCCGCGACGTCGCTCTCGCGCTGTACCCGGGCAGCATCACGGCGTTGCTGGGCACCAACGGCGCCGGCAAGTCCACCCTGATCGGCGCGATCTCTGGTGCCAACGCCGGGTACACCGGCGACATCGCCGTCGGCGGCGCGACGCTGCGCCTGACCTCGCCCGCCCGCGCTCGCCGCGCGGGTGTCGAGACCGTGCACCAGCGCATCGCCGACGGCATCGTGCCCGGCCTGAGCGTCGCCGACAACCTCGCGCTCACCGACCTCGCGACCGGGGGGCACCGTCTCGTGCGCCGGGCGGAGGCGGAACGTGTCGCCCGGTCGGCGCTCGCGCGCCTGGGCCTGTCGTGGTCCGACGAGGTCCTGCGGGCGGATGCCGCGCGCCTGGGCACCTCCGACGCCCAGCTGCTCGTGCTCGCCCGCGCCCTGCGCTCGACCCCGCGCCTCCTGATCCTCGACGAGCCCACGTCGGCGCTCACCGCGGCCGAGGCGGACCGCCTGTTCGACGTGCTGCGGGTACTGCGCGACGAGGGCCTGTCGATCCTGTTCGTCAGCCACCGCTTCGGCGAGATCGAACGGCTCGCCGACCGGATCGTCGTGCTCCGCGACGGCCGGCTCGAACTCGACGCCGGGCGCCCCTTCGACTGGCACGCGGCGCTCGAGGCGATGCTCGGCGTCCCCACCGAACTGCAGCAGCACGTCACCGAGCCGCTCCCGGCGGGCGCGGAGGTGCTTCGCGTCGACGGTGCCGTGTTGCTCCCGGGAAGCGAGCCGCTCGACCTGACCGTGGCCGCGGGCCAGGTCACCGGCATCCTGGGTCTGCTCGGCGCAGGCAAGACCGAGCTCGCCGAGCTCGTCGCGGGTGTCCGCCCGCTCGGTGAGGCCCGGCTGCAGATCGACGGCGGACAATACCGCCCGGGTTCCCCCGCCGCGGCCCAGGCCGCCGGTGTCGTGCTCGTGCCCGAGGACCGGCAGCGGCAGGGCATCCAGCCCGGCTGGTCGATCGCGCACACCGTGGGACTTCCGGTGCTGCGGCAGATCTCGCACTGGGGCGTGATGTCGTCGGCCCGCGAGCGCGCGGCCGCCGCCGACGTCATCGAGGCGTACGGGGTCGTCGCGCCGTCGGCCGAGACCCGCGTCGACGACCTGTCGGGCGGCAACCAGCAGAAGGTCGTCGTGGGCCGCTGGCTCCGCACCGACCCGCGTCTGGCCGTGCTCGACGAGCCGTTCCGCGGCGTCGACATCGGGGCGCGCCGGCGCATCGGTGACGCCGCCCGCGAGCGCGCGGCCCGGGGTGCGGCGGTCGTCGTGCTCTCGAGCGACGTCGACGAGATCCTCGATGTCGCCGACCGCATCATCGTCCTCGTGTCGGGTCGCATCGTCCTGGACACCCCCGCCGGCGTGCTCGACCGCGCACGGATCGTCGCCGCGCTGCTCGACGACCCCGGCCACCGGAAGGAAACCGCATGACCTCCGTTTCCGTTGCCGCGCGCCCCCGCGCCGGTTCTCGAATCGTGGATGCCGTCGCGAAATGGGGGTTCGTCGCCGTCACCGTGCTGCTGATCGCGTTCTTCGCCGTGACGCAGCCGGCCTTCGCCACCCCCGAGAACCTGTCCGGGATGCTGAAGTACATCGCCCCGATCGGCATCGCCGGTCTCGGCGTGACGCTCGCCATGACCGTCGGCGGCCTCGATCTCTCGGTCGGCGCCAACGCCGGGTTCGCGGTGTCGATCGCCGCGTGGACGCTCGTGATCGCGAACCAGGTGGGCGGGATCGCCGTCGGCGTCGTGCTGCTGTCGGGCGCCCTCATCGGCGCGATCAACGCGGCGCTCATCGTCTTCGCGCGCATCCCCGACCTGCTGGCGACCCTCGCGACGATGTTCACCGTCGTCGGCCTCAAGCTGATCATCGTCGACGGCAAGTCCATCTCGTCGCAAATGACCCTCGCCGACGGCACCACCGCCCCCGGACGCTTCACGCCCGACTTCCTGTGGTTCGACCGCGGCTCGATCGGCCCGATCTCGGTGCCGGTGCTGCTGTTCCTCGGCCTCACCGTCGTGCTGTGGTTCGTGCTGGACCGCACGCGGTGGGGGCGCGCGCTCGCGGCCGTCGGCTCGAACCCCGAGGCTGCGCGGCTCGCCGGTGTGCGCGTGCGCGCCTACCGTGCGGCGGCGTACATCGGCTGCGGCATCCTCGCCTCGATCGCCGGTCTCGTGCTGGCCGCCCGCATCGGGCAGGGCGATGTCTCGGCCGGCAACAGCCTGCTCCTGGATGCCGTGGCCGTCGCTCTCGTGGGCGTCTCGGTGCTCGGCATCGGGCGGCCGAACGCGTGGGGCACGGCCCTCGGCGCGGTCCTCGTGGCCGTCATGGTGACCGGGTTCTCGATGATGGGCCTGCCGTACTACATCCAGGACTTCGGGAAGGGCCTCGTGCTGCTGGTGGCCCTGCTGTTCAGCTTCACGTTCCGCCGCCGCAAGACCACCATCGTCGCCGGGAGCACCACCGCATCATGACTCTCCTCACCGATCAGCTGACCGTCGACACGGTCCCCGCGTACCTGGCAGCCCGCCCGCACCTGTCCGGCCCGGTCGACCCGGCATCCATCGTCTCCGTCGTCGAGGTCGGCGACGGCAACCTGAATCTCGTCTTCATCGTGAAGGATGCCGCCGGCAACGGCGTCGTCGTCAAGCAGTCGCTGCCGCACGTGCGCGTCGACCCGTCGTGGCCGCTCACGCGCGAGCGCGCGGCGCGCGAGGCCGTCGTGCTGGGCGTGCACGAGCGCATCGCCCCGGAGCACGTGCCGGCGTTCCACGGCTTCGACGCCGAGAACCTGGCGCTGTCGATCGAAGACCTCAGCGATCACGCCGTGTGGCGCGGAGAGCTCAACGCCGGGCGGCTGCACACGTACGCCGCCGCGCAGCTGGGCCGGTACGTCGGCGCGGTGGGCTTCGCCACGAGCGTGTTCGGCGCACCGGGGCCCGAGCGTCGGCGCGCGATCGCCGAGGCGACCAACCCCGAGCTGAGCGAGATCACCGAGGACCTGGTCTTCACCGAGCCGTACGTCGACCACGAGCACAACGGCTGGCTGCCCGCCAACGACGACGACGTGCGGGAGCTGCGCGCCGACCGCGCGTTCGTGCGCGAGATCGGCCTGGCCAAGCAGCGGTTCCAGGAGAGCACCCAGAGCCTGCTGCACGGCGACCTGCACACCGGGTCGGTGTTCGTGCGCGCCGAGGGGGAGTCGGTGCGGGCGTTCGACTCGGAGTTCGGCACGTACGGGCCGACCGGGTTCGACCTCGGCGCCGTGTGGGCGAACCTCGTGATCGCCGCGGCGCGCGCGCACGTGCTGGGCCGTTCGGCCGACGCCGAGGCGCTGCTGACGCTGCCCGTCGAGCTGGTCGATGCGTTCGAGGCGGAGTTCCGCCGCCGCTGGCCCGACCGCGTCGACCCGCGCGTGTACGGCGACGAGGTGCTCGAGCACACGCTCGCCCAGATCCGGTCGGATGCCGCGATCTACGGCGCCGCGAAGGCCGTCCGCCGCATCGTCGGCTTCTCGAAGGTCGCCGACATCCAGACGCTGCCCGAGGCCGAGCGCGCCGTCGCGGCACGGTTCGTGCTGCGGGCTGCGCGCACGCTCGGGACGGCGCGTCTCGCCGACGCCGATCCGCGTGCGCTCACCGCGCGGACGGTGGCGCTGCTCGGCTGACGCCGGGGCCCCGGGCTGGGGCTGGGCTGCGCGGAGCGCCGGGGCCGTGGCATCCCTGTGCCGTTCCGCATTGGTGGGGCGGCGCGTCGGGGTGGGGGCATCCACCGCTTCTTCGCCATACACGCTCCCTGCAGCGGGAGACGCTCTCAGCGAGCCTTTCTCGCCGCAGGGAGCATTTCTCGCGCGGTTGGCGGGAGGACGATCGAGCTGCGGGCCTGACGCTCAGTCGGTTCGGCGGCGCTCGACGAGGATCGTGTCCCGCCAGCGCCCGGCCCACGGTCCGCAGGTCATGAGCGCGATGCGCTCGCGCCGCCCGATGCGGCGGAACCCGGCGCGGTCGTGGAGTGCGAGGCTGGCGGTGTTCTCGGGGAAGATGCTGGATTGCACGGTCCAGATGCCCGCGTCGTCGGCCGCGCCGAGAAACGCGTCCAGGAGCGTCGCGCCCACGCCGCGCCCCCGCGCCCGATCCGCGACGTAGACGGAGTGCTCGACGACGCCGCGGTAGACGGCGCGGGTCGAGACCGACGACGCGGCGACCCATCCGATCACCGACGCGTCGGTGTCGACGGCGACGAGGCGGCCGATCTGCAGTCGGCCGGAATCGAACGTCGCCCAGTCGGGCGTTGCGCACTCGAACGTCGCGTTGCCGCCGTCGATACCCTCGCGGAAGATCGCCTCGACCGCCGGCCAGTCGTCGGCGGTGAGTGCCCGCACGGCGACGCGGCTCACGGCCGGAGGGCGCGCGCGGCCTGGTCGAGCGCCTCGGTGACGACGCGGTAGTACGCCCATCGGCCGCGCTGCTCGCGCGTGGCGAGCCCCGCGTCGACGAGAAGCTTCATGTGGTGCGAGACGGTCGGTTGAGACAGGCCGACCGGCTCGGTGAGATCGCAGATGCAGGCCTCGCCCTCGCCCGACGCCGCGATCAGCGACAGCAGGCGCACGCGCGTGGGATCGCCGAGCGCCTTGAAGATGCGGGCCGTGTACTCCGCCTCGTCGGGGGTGAGGACGCCGCCGGTGAGGGGCGTGCAGCACACCGCGGGGTCCGGCGCGGACAGGAGCGGGAGCGTCGTAGGCATGGGGTGATTGTCGCACGTCGTATTGACATCTGTCGATACATCGATGATCCTCGATCCATCGATGGTCGTCGATGCTCGCTGAGAAGGGATGAGGATTCCGATGGAGAACGCGTTGCCGGTGGTCGTGATCGGAGCGGGGCCCCAGGGCCTCGCCGCCGCCGCCCACCTGAGGGAGCGGAACGTACCGGCCGTCGTGCTCGAGGCCGGCTCCGGGCCCGCCGCGGCCGTGGCCGAGTGGGGTCACGTGCGGCTCTTCTCCGAATGGCCCGAACTGATCGACGCCGCCGGTGCGCGTCTCCTCGCCCCGACCGGGTGGGGCGCCCCGGCCTCGGGGTACCCGACGGGGGCGCAGTGGATCGAGAAGTACCTGGAGCCGCTGGCCGGGGCGCTGGGCGACGACATCCGCTACGGCAGCCGCGTCATCGGGGTGTCCCGGCTCGGCCGCGATCGCCTCATCGACGCCGGCCGCCGCGATCAGCCCTTCACCGTTCACGTTCAGCCCGTCGACGGTGAGGAGTACCGTCTCGCGGCCCGCGCCGTGATCGACGCCTCCGGCACCTGGTCCGCGCCGAACCCCGCCGGAGCCGACGGGCTTCCGGCCCTCGGTGAGCGTGCCGCCGCCGACCTGCTGGCGTACCGCATCCCCGACTTCCGCGACCGCGCGGGATTCGAGGGGCGGCACACGGTCGTGATCGGCTCGGGGCACTCCGCCCTGACCGCCGTTCTCGCCCTCGCGCGCATGGCGCGCCGCGACCCGGCGACCACCGTCACGTGGGCTCTGCGCCGCGCCACCACGGGGACCGCCTTCGGCGGCGGCGAGGCCGACGAGCTGCCCGCGCGCGGGGCACTCGGCATCCGGGCGAAGGAGGCGGTCGAGGCGGGGCTGGTGGACCTGGTCACGGGCTTCCGCGTCGAGCGGGTGGCGCGCGACGAGGGGCGACCCGTCCTGATCGCCGAGGACGGCCGCACGCTGACCGCCGACCGGGTCGTGGTGCTGACGGGCTTCCGTCCCGACCTGTCGTTCCTGTCGGAGCTGCGGCTGGAACTCGCCCCGACGCTCCAGGCTCCCGTGCGCATCGCCGCCGAGGTCGACCCGAACGTGCACTCGTGCGGCTCCGTCGCCGCGACGGGGGCGGTCGATCTGGCCCAGCCCGAACCCGACTTCTACCTCGTGGGCGCGAAGTCGTACGGCCGTGCGCCCACCTTCCTCGCCCTCACCGGGTACGAGCAGGTGCGCAGCGTCGTCGCCGAGCTCGCGGGCGATCACGAGGCGGCCCGCCGGGTCGAGCTCGCGCTCCCCGACACCGGGGTGTGCGGCGGGGCCGGGCTATTCGATGCCTCCGGCGTCTCGCTCGGCGGCGCGTGCTGCGCGCCCCCGGTCCTGCAGATCGGGCGGGCCCCGGCGGCGGTGTGACGCGACGAGAGGGGCGGGCCGATGCCGCCCGCCCCTCTCGTCGTATCGCGTCAGCGCGCGAGCAGCGTGCCCCGGATCTTGTCGGACACCGCTTCGCGCAGGGGTCGCACCGCGTCGGCATCCCACGACTCGGGGTTGGGGAAGGACCACTCCAGGACCTCGCCACGCGGGGTCGAGGGGAGCGCGAGGCCCGGCTTCATCAGCACCACGACGTCGGCGGTGTCGAGGTCGTCGGTGGTGACGTGGCGGGGGACGCGATCGGAGATGTCCATCCCGAGCTCGGCGACGGTGGCCGCGACGGCGGGGTTGACCTCGTCGGCGGGCGCGAGACCCGCGGAGGTGGCGGTGAAGCGATCGCCGGCGAGGTGCTCGAGGAGGGCGGCGCCCAGCTGCGAGCGGCCGGCGTTGTGCTGGCAGATGAAGAGGACGGTGGGGGTGGTGGCGGTGCTCACGGGTGTTCCTTCGGTGGTCAGGGGGCGGTGAGTCGAGGGGCGAGTTCGGTGATGCGGCGCTCCAGCTCGTCGTAGGCCGAGTCGAAGGCGTCGTCGGTGCCGGTGCGCACCGGGTCGGGGATCGACCAGTGCAGGTTGCCGGTCACGCCGATCTCTTCGTGCGCCGTGTCGCACACGGTGATGACGAAATCGGAGTCGGTGAGCACGGTGTCCAGCGCCCGCGGCGATCCGGCGGAGAGGGCGAGCGCGTGGCGCTCGGCGGTGGCCACCGCGCCCGGGGCAATCCGGTCGGCGGGGTGCGTGCCGCCGGACGCAGCGGGGATGGTGCTGCGCGTGGCCCAGAGGGCGGCGGCGAGCTGCGACCGCGCCGAGTTGGCGGTGCAGACGAACACTACGCGCTGCGCGCGTTCCGTTCTCCCGGGGGCCAGATCGGCCAGCGCCGCTTCCGTCAAGCGCACATAGCTGCGCCGACGGTCGGCCTCGGAACGCGAGCGTTCCACCATTCCCACCGATTCGAGGACGTTCAGGTGGTGCGCGACGAGGTTCGACGGCAGGCCGAGGGTGGCGCGGATCTCCGAGGGAGACAGGTCGCCCAGGGTGAGCAGATCCACGATCCGCAGGCGCGACGGATCGCCGAGGGCGGCGTGCCGAGCGGCGCGATCCTCCACGTCCGAAGTTCTCTCAACGTTCATTGCCTCAATATTGACTGATCTATCACTCCCAGGTCAAGATGAACCCGTGACTCCCACCGAATCCGTCTCCGCTCCCCGCCGGCCCTACCTTGCTCGCCGTGTGGCGGCGGAGTTCGTCGGCACGGGTCTGCTGGTCACGGTGGTCGTCGGATCCGGCATCGCCGCGCAGCGGCTCTCGCCGGACGATGTCGGGCTGCAGCTCCTCGAGAACAGCCTGGCCACCGCTCTCGGGCTGGCCGTGATCATCCTCATGCTGGGGCCGGTCTCGGGGGCGCACCTGAACCCCGTGGTGTCGGTCGCCGACTGGGTGCTCGGGCGCCGGTGGGGCACCGGCCTGCCGCTGCGCGACCTCGGTCCGTACATCGCCGCGCAGGTCCTCGGCGGTACCGCCGGGACGCTCCTCGCCGGCGTGATGTTCGACGTCGCCCCCGCCTTCTCGGCGAACGAGCGCGCCACCGGCGGCCACCTGGTGGGAGAAGTGGTGGCCACCACCGGACTCGTGCTGCTGATCTTCGCCCTCGCCCGCACCTCGACCGGGGTGACCACCGCGGCCGCGGTGGGTGCGTACATCGGTGCGGCGTACTGGTTCACCAGCTCCACCTCCTTCGCCAACCCGGCCGTGACGATCGCGCGGATGTTCACCGACACCTTCACCGGTATCGCCCCCGCGGCGGTTCCCCCGTTCGTCCTGGCGCAGTTCGCCGGCGCCGCCCTCGGACTCGCGCTCGTCGTCCTGTTCTTCCCGACCGCCGCCCGGGCCGCGGGCGAGGTCATGACCCCCGTGCACCTCGAATCCCGATCCTGAAAGGTCCTCATGCACCTCGTTGCCATCGGCGGAAGCGACGCCGGAATCTCCACCGCGCTGCGCGCCCGTGAGCTCGACCCCTCCGTCGACGTCACGGTCGTGGTCGCCGACGCGTACCCGAATTTCTCCATCTGCGGCATCCCGTACTTCTTCTCGCGGGAGGTGCAGCCCTGGCAGTCCCTGGCGCACCGCACCCACGCCGACCTCGAGGCCACGGGCATGACGCTGCGCCTGGACACCCTCGCCACCGGCATCGACGTCGCCGGCCAGACGCTCGCCGTGCGGGCCGCGGACAGCACCGAGTCGACGATTCCCTACGACGCGCTCATGGTCGGGACCGGGGCGTCGCCCGCGACCGCCGGCATCGCGGGCCTCGACGAGCTCGGACCCGACGACGGCGTGCACCTGCTGCACTCGATGGGCGACACCTTCGCGCTGGAGCGCTACCTCGACGAGCACGAGCCCCGGAGCGCGATCATCGTCGGCGCGGGGTACGTCGGTCTCGAGATGGCCGAGGCTCTCACCGTCCGGGGGCTCCACGTCACGCAGCTCCAGCGCGGGCCCGAGGTGCTGTCGACCCTCGACCCCGAGCTCGGCTCCCTCGTCCACGACGAGCTCACCCGGCACGGCGTCGACGTCCGCACCGACACCCGCGTGGCCTCGGTCGCCCGCGACAGCGGTCGTCTCACCGTCACCGGCACGCACCACGGCGAGCCCGTCGCCCACACCGCCGACCTCGTGCTGGTCGTGGTCGGGGTCCGCCCCAACACCGAGCTGCTCACCGCGGCGGGCGCCTCGACCGGCGCAGGCGGGGCGGTCGTGGTCGACGAGCAGATGCGCACGGGTGTGCCGAACGTCTGGGCCGCAGGCGACGGCGTGGTCACCCACCACCGTCTCCTCGGCGTCACGTACCTGCCGCTCGGCACCACGTCGCACAAGCAGGGCCGCGTCGCCGGCGAGAACGCGATCGGCGGCGACGCCCGGTTCGCGGGCAGCCTCGGCACGCAGGTCGTGAAGGTGTTCGACGTCGTCGCCGCGCGCACCGGCCTGCGCGACCACGAGGCCGTCGCGGCGGACTTCGCGCCCCACAGCCACACCGCGATCGCCGACGACCACAAGCGCTACTACCCGGGCGCCACCCCGATCAGCATCCGGATCACCGGCGACACCCGCGACGGGCGTCTGCTGGGCGCCCAGCTCGTCGGGACGCGCGGCGCGGAGATCTCCAAGCGCGTCGACACCTACGCCGCGGCGCTCCACCACGGCATGACGGTGGCCGAGATGAGCGACCTCGACCTGTCGTACACGCCCCCGCTCGGCTCCCCGTGGGACGCCGTGCAGATGGCGACGCAGGCGTGGGAGCGCGAGGCCCGCACGCTGACTCCGACGCGGTAGTCGTCGGGGTACCCGCGCTGCCCGCGGTCGCAGCGATAAACGCTCCCTGCATCGATGAACGCGCTCAGCGAGCGTGTCTCAGTGCAGGAAGCGTTTATCGCGCGGCTTCGCCGGCCGGGGCTTCGCGCGGTGCGGGGCGACCCGGGGATGCCGGACCTCAGCGCGTCGCGACCGCGAAACGCAGCAGCCACTCGGTGATCTCGAGGTGGCGGCGGGCCGCGGCGACGTCGGCGCCCCACGCGTACATGCCGTGGCTCGCGACGATGAGTGCGGGCACTTCGGGGACCTCCGCGGTCGCCGGGACGTAGACCTCGTCGAAGCGGGCGGCCTCGACCGCCATGTCCTGGTCGTTCCCGATGACGGGGATCGTCACGGTCTCGTCGTGGGCGCGGTGGCCGATGCCCTTGAGCATCTCCATGTCGCGGATCTCGACCCCGCCCGGCCACCGATGCCCCGCGACGACCGCGTCGAACGCGTGCACGTGGAACACCGCCCCCGCTCCCGTGCGCGCGGCGATGTGGGCGTGCAGCCCCGCTTCGGCTGAGGGCGGGCGGGGGTCGGCGGCGTCGAGGGCGTCGCCGTCGGCGCCGATGAGAACGACGTCGCGATCGGTGAGCTCGGACTTGTCCAGACCCGAGGCGGTGACCGCGAGCATCAGCGGATCGCGGTCGATCACGAGCGAGAGGTTGCCCGAGGTGCCGCGCATCCAGCCGTAGCCCGAGAAACGCGAGGCCTCGGCCGCGAGAGCGGCACCGGCCGCGCGGACGCGGTCGGCGTGCGGGAGGGTCACCGGGTGAGCCCGATCTCGTCGAAGGATGCCACCGCCGGGGCCGCGAAGTTCGCGCCGTGCCACGGCTCCCCTTCGCGGTCGAGCGCGACGACCTGCCAGCCGGCGGCGAGGGCCGCGGTCACCTCGTCGGGGTGATCGGTGAGGAACAGCGCACGCGCGGGCTCCACGCCGAGTGCCGCGGCGATGCGGTCGTACGAGCCGGACTCCTTCTTGGGGCCCGCGCTGACGGTGTCGAAGAAGTCCTCGACGAGCACGGTCAGGTCGCCCTGCGGGGCGTGGCGGAACCACGGCACCTGCGAGGCGACCGAGCCGGACGAGTAGACGGCCACACGGATGCCGTTGTCGCTCCACGCTCGCAGCCGCGTGGGCACGTCCTCGAAGAACTGCGAGTGGATCTCGCCCGCGGCGAAGCCCTCGGCCCAGATGATGCCCTGCAGGGTCTTCAGCGGCGTCGACTTGACGTCGGAGGCCATGAGTCCGCGGAGCGCCTCGGCGATCTCGGCGTCGGTGGCGTCGGCATCCAGACCGGTCTCGGCGATCGCGTCGGCGCGCGCGGCGCGCACGGTGTCGTCGTCGCGGCCGAGCACCTCGTCGAGGCGCGGACGGGCGTAGTCGTACAGGTCGCCGAGGATGAACCCTGCGGCGCTCGTGGTGCCCTCGATGTCGAGAACGACGACGTCGGCGGAGATGGCGGTCATTGGGGATCCTCGTCGGGAGAAGGGGACACGGGACGGAAGGCGACGGTGTCGGGCTGCACGGTCGCGGCGATCGGGGCGGGTTCGGCGGGGGAGCGGCGTCGGCGGAGCGCGGGTGCGGGCGCCTCGGCATCCGGATCCGTCACGAAGTGCTCGCCGACGTTCGCCGGAGCGAAGGTGCCGCGGCTCGTGGCGATGCGGGTCACCAGGCGCGGGGGAGTGACGTCGAACGCGGGATACCACGCGTCGGTCACGAGCGGACTGGCGGTCCGCCGGCCCAGTACCTCGAGCACCTCGCGGGAGTCGCGGTCCTCGATGACGATGTCGGCGCCGGTGGGGGCTCCGGGATCGGGCGCCTCGACCATCGCGAAGTACGGGATGCCGAACGCCGCCGCCGCGGCCGCGTGCGCGAGCGTGCCGACCTTGTTCACGACCGACCCGTCGAGGGCGACCCGGTCGGCCGCGGTGACGACGGCGTCGATGGGGCCGGTGCCGACGCCCCGCGGCGAGGCGAGCGCGGCGGCGGCCATGCCGTCGGTGATGAGCGTGACCTTCTGCCCGAGTTCGCGCAGCGAGTGCGCGGTGAGTCGGGCGCCCTGCAGGTAGGGGCGGGTCTCGGTCGCGACCCACTCGATCTCGCGACCGGCTTCGCGCGCCGCGGCGACGAGACCGAACAGGTAGGCGTCGGCCCAGCAGTGCGTGAGGATGCGCGGCGACTCGGGCAGCAGCGACAGCGTCGCCCGGCCCAGGCGCAGGCTCGCCTCGCGGTAGTCGCGGTCCACGGCGGTCGCGGTCTCGAGCGTCGCGGCGACGAGGGCGACGGTGTCGTCGGCGTCGCGGCCGGCGTCGAGGATGCGGGCCACCGCGTCGCGCGGGTGCGCGTTCGTCGGGCGGGCGGTCGCGAGGGCGCGGCCCGCGCGTCCGAGGGCCGTGCGCGCCTCACCCAGGGGCAGCCCGCGCGCCTGCAGGGCGGCGAGGGCCATCCCGGCGCTCGCCGCGTACAGCGGGCCCGAGCTCTGCGTCACCATGTCGCGGATCGCCGAGGCGACTTCGTCGGGGGTCGTGGCATCCACCCATTCCACCCGCGCGGGGAACACGCGGCGATCGAGGATGCGGACGACACCGGCGGATTCGTCGAGGACGACGGAGTATTCCAGGGTCGCGGTCGAGGTGGACATCGAGGTCATCCTCCCACGGGGGACTGACACGGGCCGAGTCGATGACGCCGCGCGACCGGATGCCCGAGCGATTCGGCAGGTGTCCGTTGCTGGCCCTGTGAACGACGTCACGATGCCAGCCGGCGAGTTCGTTACTTCGACGATCGAATGCCCCGGGACCTGGGGATCGGTCGGAGAGGCATATGCCCATTGCGACGCGAAGTCAGCCCCGGCGGAAGCGTGTTGAATCGCTCGGGCACGTCGGTCGGATCGGGAAGGCGAAACGAATATCGGATGAAGTGGTGATGAGCCTCAGCGTGTTCACAGCGAGGGGCACCGCAGGCGGGCGCTCTGTTCGTCGCCGCCCCCCGGGAAGGGTCGAGGTCGGGTCACGCCCGGTACCTCGCTACGCCACGTCGGTGTGCGTCGAGTACCGCCCGATGACCATCGCGATCCCCTCGCGTACGAGTTCGCTCTCGGTTTTCCCGGTCGTTGCTCTGATTGCGCTGAGTTTCTCGTAGTCGGTTTGTGGAACTCGCCCTCGCACGGTGGGAGAGGTCCCGGATGCTGCGGCGGAACGGGGCGGACGTCCGGGCTTGCGCATGGCTTCGCGGATGTTCTGCTCGTCGCCGAACTCGCGGAGAAGGAATGCGCGGCCCGCTGCGGAGGCCGCGTCGCCAGCGCGGACGTCAAGGGGGGCCGCAACAGGGCTGTCGGACTCGGAGATCCGCTCCGCCCGAGTGTCATTGCTCTCGATCATCCGGGGTTTTCCTCTCGATACCGTCTCAGCTTCGGTCCCAGACGCATGGCATGGAAGACCCGGGCTTCGGGGACTCCGCCGAAGTCTTCGACCAGGATCTCGAGTTCACGGGAGGTCTGTGCGTGCTCGGGTCCGATGTAGAGCACTACCCTCCCTCCGCGTTGCCCGGTTTCCGGAAGCGTCGCGACATAGGTCGCGTGCAGGATCGCGTAGACCTGGTCGGATTGGCTGACACCGTGCTTACGACTCGACTCCTCCCAGATCGGGCTCACGATGAGCTCGCACTCCGACAGAGAAGATCGGCCGAGATGAAATGTAGCACAATTAGCCCTTCGTGCGTCGAAGGGCTCAGTATCGGTCGGTCCGGCGGCTCGCGCAGCTGCCGTGTCGGGAGCCAGGACCGAGACGCCGCGCAGTTCACGAGTGATTTCGCCCGACAGGTGCCGCGGGCCATAAACGCTTGGCGTCTGTTCCTGCTGTCGCGCTGCGCATAATCTCAGCGCTTCACGCACCCTCCGCCCGATCCGGCCGGATGCCACTGACCCGGCGCGGATCGCCGAGGTTGCGCCCGTCGCTCGCGCGCCCACGCGCCCGCGTGAGACAATGGCCGCGGCGTGCCCGGACCGACCTTTCCCCGCACGGCGCCTCGGGTGCCGCCGGGTCGAAGGGCCACCGGGCCCAGAGGACAGCGTCCGCCGCACCTTCTCCTGAGGAGTCGAGATGTCCGCGAACACCACCGCCGCCACCGCCGAGACCGCACCGGTCGAGCGCGTGCAGCAGCACCGCCGCTACCTGATGTGCCGGCCCGAGCACTTCACCGTCAGCTACAGCATCAACCCGTGGATGGAGCCGTCGCGCCCCACCGACACCGACCTGGCCGTGCGCCAGTGGCAGGCGCTGTACGACACGTACACCGAACTCGGCCACGAGATCGAGCTCATCGACCCCGTCGAGGGACTGCCCGACATGGTCTACACGGCCAACGGCGGCTTCGTGATCGACGGCATCGCGTACGGCCCGAAGTTCCGCTTCCGCGAGCGCGCCGACGAGGCCCCCGCGTTCATCGACTGGTTCGCCGCGAACGGCTTCCAGGTCGCGGAGCCCGTCGAGGTCAACGAGGGCGAGGGCGACTTCCTGCTCGTCGGGAACACGATCCTCGCTGGCACCGGTTTCCGCTCCACCGGCGACAGCCACCGCGAGGTGGGCGAGGTCTTCTCGCGCGATGTCGTCTCGCTGACCCTCACGGACCCGCGGTTCTACCACCTCGACACCGCGATCGCGGTGCTCGATCCCGTCGAGGGCCCCGGCGCTGTCGAGAAGGCCAACATCGCGTACCTGCCGAACGCGTTCGACGAGCGCAGCCAGGCGATCCTGCGCGAGCGCTACCCCGACGCGATCCGCGTGTCGGATGCCGATGGCGCGGTGTTCGGCCTGAACTCGGCCAGCGACGGCAAGAACGTCATCATCTCGCCGCGCGCGAAGGGCTTCGAGGCGCAGCTGCGCGAGCGCGGGTACACCCCCGTGCTCGTCGACCTGTCCGAGCTGCTGCTCGGCGGCGGCGGCATCAAGTGCTGCACGCTCGAGCTGCGCGGGGGCACCCGATGAGCACCGCCGTCGACGACCTCGGCGCGCAGCTCATCGCCGCCGAGAACGCGCACGTCGCGCACAACTACCACCCGCTGCCCGTCGTCGCCGCGCGCGCCGAGGGCGTCTGGGTCACCGACGTCGAGGGCAAGCGCTACCTCGACCTGCTGTCGGCGTACTCCGCGCTGAACTTCGGGCACGGCCACCCGGCGATCCTGGCGGCCGCCCGCGAGCAGCTGGAGCGCCTGACCCTCACGAGCCGCGCCTTCCACAACGACCGGCTGGGTCCGTTCGCCACCGCACTCGCGCAGCTGTGCGGCAAAGACCTGGTGCTGCCGATGAACACCGGGGCCGAGGCGGTCGAGACCGGCATCAAGGTCGCCCGCGCGTGGGGCTACCGCTCGAAGGGCATCGCCCCGGATGCCGCGACGATCATCGTCGCGAACGGCAACTTCCACGGCCGCACCACGACCATCGTCGGCTTCAGCGACGACCCCACGGCGCACGACGACTTCGGTCCGTACGCGCCGGGCTTCGTGCACGTGCCGTACGGCGACGCGGATGCCATCGCCGCGGCGATCGACGAGAACACCGCCGCGGTGCTCATCGAGCCGATCCAGGGCGAGGCCGGCGTCGTGATTCCGCCCGAGGGGTTCCTCCGCCGGGTGCGCGAGATCTGCTCGGCGAACAACGTCCTGTTCATCGCCGACGAGATCCAATCGGGCCTCGGCCGCGTGGGCGAGACGTTCGCGTGCGACCGCGAGGGTGTCGTGCCCGACGTGTACCTCCTCGGCAAGGCCCTGGGCGGTGGCATCCTGCCCCTGTCGGCGGTCGTCGCGAACGAGGACGTCCTCGGCGTCATCCGCCCCGGCGAGCACGGCTCGACGTTCGGTGGCAACCCGCTCGCGAGCGCGGTGGGTCTGCGGGTCGTCGAGATGCTGGCATCCGGTGAGTTCCAGACCCGCGCGAAGGCGCTCGGCGAGCACCTCGCGCACGGTCTCGAGAGCCTCGTCGGACACGGCGTGACCGCCGTGCGCGTCGCCGGGCTGTGGGCGGGCGTCGACATCGACCCGGCCGTCGGCACGGGCCGCGAGATCGCCGAGAAGCTCCTGTCGCGCGGCGTGCTGGTGAAGGACACGCACGGCCAGACGATCCGCATCGCCCCGCCCCTGACGATCCGCGCGACCGAGATCGACTGGGCGATCGAGCAACTGCGCCACGCCCTGTCCTAACCGCGTGAGGGGTCAGTTTCTGTCGCTTCGCATCGCTCGAGGCGACAGAAAATGACCCCTCACGCGACGGTGACGGGCAGCTCGTGCCAGCCGGTCGCTCCGTCGGGGGCGGGAGCGGCGTGGGCGGGCGTCTGCGTATCGCCGGTCGTGGACGTGGCGCGGCAGCGGATCGTGTGCGGGCCGCTGGTGGCATCCCAGGGGAGACTCCACTGCACCCACGTGTCGGACGAGATCGCGCTCGCGAGCATCGCCGGCTGCCACGGCCCGTCGTCGATCTGCACCTCGACACCCGAGACGCCGACGTGGGTCTGCCAGGCGACACCGGCGATCGTGACCGGGCCGGCGTCGACGCGGGCTCCCGCGCGCGGTACGTCGATGCGGGACGCGAGCTTCACCGGGCCGCGCGCCGACCAGCCCCGCGAGGTCCAGTACCCCTCGGCGCGGGCGTACTGGGTGACCTCGAGCTCCGTGACCCACTTGGTGGCGGACACGTAGCCGTACAGTCCGGGCACGACCATGCGCACCGGGAAGCCGTGCTCGATGGGCAGGGGTTCGCCGTTCATGCCGATCGCGAGGAGCGCCTCCCGCTCGTCGGTCAGCGCCTCCAGCGGCGTGGACGCGGTGAAGCCGTCGATGGAGTGCGACAGCACCATGTCGGCATCCGGGGTCGGCCGCGCCCGCGCGAGCAGATCGCGGATCGGGACGCCCAACCACCGGGCCGTGCCGATGAGCGATCCGCCCACCGCGTTCGACACGCACACGAGGGTCGCGACCGTCTCACGCTGGGGGAGGGCGACGAGGTCGTCCCATCGCAGCACGACCTCCTCCTCGACGAGACCGTGGATGCGGAGACTCCACTCGGACGGATCGATCTGGGGCACGACGAGCGCGGTGTCGATGCGGTAGAAGTCCGCCGCGGGCGTGATGACCGGGGAGAGTCCGGGGATGCCGAGCTCCGCCGCCGCGGGGACCGTCGCCGTGACGGCGGGCGTGGGCAACCGGAGCGCGGCGCGGATCGCCGAGGTCGCCTGTGCGCCACCGCGCATCGCCGCCGAGCCGACGGCGGCCAGGGCGCCGCCCACGACGGCCAGGCCCGAGAGCACGAGGACGCTGCGCCGGCTCGGGCCCTCGGTATCGGAGCGAGCCGGAGCATCCGTGGGCAGGGGCCGCGGGAGCCGGGCGATGAGCAGCGCGCCTCCCACGGCCGCCGCCACCCCGGCGACGAGCGACGGCACGGGCGACAGGATGCCGGCATCGGCCCGCGTCATCGACACGATCGCGCCGACACCACCGAGCGCCGCGAGGACGACGCGGCCCCACGGGGGCCGGCGGCGCTCGAGCACCCCGGCGACGGCGGCGACGGCGAGCAGAAGGATCGCGATGCCGACGAGCAGCGCGGCCTTGTCCGCCGTCCCGAACCAGCTGATGGCCAGGTCCTTCGCCCACGCCGGGGCGATGTCGATCATTCCGCCGCCGATGACGGCGAAAGGACTCGCCAAGGGAGCGACCACGGCCGCGGCGAGCTCGCCGAGCCCGGCCCCGAGCGCCGTGGCCGAGACGCCGGCGACGGCCGCGAGCAGATCGGGGGTTCGAGACGACGTGGGGGTCACGATCGGAGCCTAAGGAGCGCACGGCACCCCGGCGCCGCCCGGACCGGAACTCACAGCCAACCGGCACGATCCGGCCGGGGGCGTCTACGCCCGGGTGGACCGGTGCCCGGTGCGCCCTCACACACTCAGCGCGACCCCCGCGAGCCGTTCCGACTCCTCCCAGACCCGTGCCGATTCGCCCTTGTCGCGCAGGGGTCGGTACAGGGCGTGCGTGGCCGCCCGGCCGCCGACGTGCAGCGGTCCGCGCGGGCCATAGAGGACGTCGGTGCGCGGCGATGTCGTGGTGGCGGCCAGCAATGCCGGCTGGGCGGCCGAACGCACCGTGCCGACGAGGATGCCGTGCCGCGACATCCAGCGGATGGCGCGGACGTGCGGGGTGTCGGTCGTGCGGCCGATCTCGGGGCGCGCGGCGAGAAGGCTCGTCGGGGCCACGCCGGGGTGCGACAGCACGCTCGTCACCCCCCAGTCCGCCGCCCGGCTGCGGCGGTCGAGTTCGAGAGCGAACAGACCCAGGGCGATCTTGGACTGGGAGTACACGCGCTGGCCGTCGTACGACCGCTCGGCCTGGAGGTCGTCCCAATCGATGCGGCCGCGCGCGGCCGCGATGCTCACCTGCGTCACGACACGCGCCTGGCCGGCAATCAGGAGCGGCAGCAGCTGGCCGACCAGGGCGACGTGGCCGAGGTGGTTCGTGCCGAACTGGAGTTCGTAGCCGTCGGCCGTCGTCTGCCGTTCGGGCGGGGTCATCACCCCGGCGTTGTTGATCAGCAGATGGACCGGGCGGCCGTCGGCCCGCAGGTCCCGGCCGAGAGCGGCGACGCTCGACAGCGACGAGAGGTCGAGGTCGCGCAGCTCGAGTCGCGCGCCGGGCACGCGGTCGCGGATCGACCGGACGGCGCGATCGCCCTTCGCGCGGTTGCGGACAGGGAGCACGATCTCCGCTCCAGCGGCAGCGAGGTGTTCGGCGATGACGAGTCCCATGCCGTCGCTCCCGCCGGTGAGGACGGCGCGTCGGCCGGCGAGGGAGGGAAGGGGGATGTCGATGTCGGTCACGGTGTCTCCTCGGTCGGTGTCCTGCCAGCGTGCGCGGATCGGCCGTCGCGAGCCAGGACCCGTCAGTCCCCTGCTGCGCGGTCCCCCGAAAGGGGGGATCACCGCGTCCTGGTTCCGGGGTCGGGCGACGGGTAGACAGGGGAGCATGATGGATCGGTCGGCTCTCGCGGACTTCCTCCGCACCCGTCGCGAAGCGCTCCAGCCCGAGGACGTCGGGTTCCCGCGGGGCCCGCGCCGCCGCACGCCCGGACTCCGCCGGGAGGAGGCGGCTGCGCTCGCGCACATGTCCACGGACTACTACGCACGGCTGGAACGCGAACGCGGACCGCAGCCGTCGCCGCAGATGCTCGGCGCGATCGCGCAGGGGTTCCACCTCACCCGCGCTGAGCGCGACCACCTCTTCCGCGTGGCCGGACATGTGCCCGAGGAACGGGGTTCCATGACGGAGCACATCAGCCCCGGACTTCAGCGCATCCTCGACCGTCTCGACGACACCCCTGCCGAGATCATCACCGAGCTGGGCGAGACGCTCCGACAATCGCCCCTGGGAGCCGCCCTGACCGGGGATGCGTCTGTGCGCACGGGACCGGAGCGGAGCCTCGGCTACCGGTGGTTCAGTGACCCGGCGACGCGGGCGCTGTACGCCCCTGAGGAACACGAGTTCCTCAGTCGCCTTTTCGCCGCCGGTCTGCGAGAGCTGGCGGGCCGCCGTGGACCCGGCTCACGCGCCGCTCTGCTCGCGGACCAGTTGCTCGAAAGCAGCGCCGAATTCCGCACGCTGTGGGCCGCGCACGAGGTCGGGCTGCGTCCGCGACAGACCAAGACGTTCGTCCACCCGTCGGTCGGCGCTCTCGAATTGCACTGTCAGACCCTCATCGATCCCGAGACGTCCCACTCGCTCCTCGTGTACACCGCGGTGCCCGGCAGCGAGAGCGCCGACCGGCTGCGCCTGTTGGCCGTGGTCGGACCCCTCGGCCGCGCCTGACCCGCCCGACGCGCGGTAGCGTGCGGAGCATGGGTGAGTCCGTGCGGAGCGTGAGACGACCGGCCACGGACGGGTCGCCGGCGTTCGACCTGACGTACGTGCGGTCGGGGCCTCGCACCGCGACGCCCGTGCTCGTCATCCCCGGGGGGCCCGGCCTGCTCTCGATGCTGCCCTACCGGGGCCTGCGCCGGTGGGCGGCCGGCGGCGGCCTCGACCTGATCATGGTCGAGCATCGCGGCGTCGGCCGCTCCCGTCACGACCTCGACGGTCACGACCTCCCGCCCGCGGCGATGCGGGTCACCGCCGTGCTCGACGACCTCGCCGCCGTGCTCGACGCCGAGGGGGTCGACCGTGCCTACGCGGTCGGTTCGTCGTACGGCAGTTATCTCACGTCGGGCTTCGGGGCACGGCATCCGGAACGCGTCGCCGGGATGCTGCTCGATTCGGCCCTGCAGTCCGCCCACGATCTCGACCTCGAACGCGCGCATCTGCGGGCCCTGTTCTGGGACGGCGACGACGAGATCGCCCGCGGTGTGCGCGGACTCGTCGCCGACGGGGTCGACGGCCGCGTGGTGCTCGACGTCGTGCGGGCCGCGTACGAGCTCGCCGGTCCCGAGCTCGTGCTGCCGCTCGTCCGCCACCGGCCCGGGTTCGCGTGGCACGCGCTCGCCGCGTACGCCACGCGCGACGGGTCGGTCGCGCGCATTCCGGGGGTGTACGAGTTCGGCGTCGTGGGCACGATCGCTTTCCGCGAGCTGCACTACGGCGCGCCGCCCGACGGCCTCCCCCTCGATCCGGCGCTCACCTACGCGCCGCTCGCCCGGCGGTACCCGGCGTTCGCGGGGGAGCCCTACGACCTGACGGCCGCGGTGGCCGCGTTCACCTGGCCGGTCGTGCTGCTCTCGGGCGACCGCGATCTTCGCACTCCTCCCGCGATCGCCGAGCGCGTCGCGCGCGCGGTCCCGGATGCCACACTCGTGCGCCTACGAAACGGCCACAGCGCCCTCGAAACCCACCCCCTGGCGCTCCTGAACGCCACCCGCCGGCTCGTTCGCGGTCAGCAGCACCGCCTGCCCGGCGAGGAGGAGGCCCTCGACCGACTGCCGCGGAAGGGACCGGCGGCGCGCTTCCCGCAGCTGCTGCGCGTCCTCGCGCACACCGACACGCTGCTGCGCGCGCGACGCTGACGGTTCCCTGCCGCGTGCGGGCGTCGCTGTCAAGCCTCGGCGGTTTCGGCGCGCACCGGAAGAATCGAGGAATGAGCGACGCCGTTCATCCCCCGTTCCCCCTGCTCCTCCCCGACGACACCCCCGACCTCGACGACGTCCGTGCTGCCCTGACGAGCGCGGATGCCGTGCACGGCTTCGGCACCGACATCGCCGCCACGCTGGCGTGGGCCGTCGGTGTCGCCCGGCCCCGCTCGGTCGCGGCGACGGGGGAGCTGCTCGCCTCGGTCGCCACGCGCGACGTCGCCGCGGCCCGGGTGCTGGAACCGCACCTCGACGCCCTCGGCATCCTCGACGAGGCCGCCGCCGCGGGGCCGGCGCTCGACATCGACCGCGACGGCGCCTGGGGCGTGTTCGCGGCCGAGGGTCCGGGGATGCGCCTGGAGGCGCGTCAGGATGCCGGAACCTGGCGGCTGCACGGCACGAAACCGTGGTGCTCGCTCGCCGCACACCTCACGCACGCGCTCGTCACCGCCTGGGTCGACGACGAGCGCCGGCAGCTGTTCGCGCTGGACCTGCGCGACCCGGCGGTGACGGCGCGGTCCGGCCCCTGGCATGCGCGCGGGCTCGAGCGCGTCGTCAGTGCCCCGATCGATGTCGACGGCGCCGTCGCGGTTCCGGTGGGCGAGCCCGGCTGGTACCTGCGTCGGCCCGGATTCGCGCACGGCGGTGTGGGGGTCGCGGCGTGCTGGTGGGGCGGGGCGGTGCCGCTGCGGTCGGCGCTCGCCCGGGCCGCGCGCGACGATCGCGCCGACCAGCTCTCCCGGGTGCACCTCGGCCGGGTCGACACCGCGCTGTGGGCCGCGCGCGCCGTGCTGGTCGAGACGGCGACGGTGTTCGACACCGGGTCTTCGGCATCCGCGGGTCTCCGTGCCGCGCGTGCGCGGACCGTCGTGGCCGATGCGGTCGAGACGGCGCTCACCGAGGCCGCCCACGCCCTCGGCCCCCTGCCGCTCGTCGCCGACGAGGCGCACGCGCGGCGCGTGGCCGACCTGCAGGTCTACGTGCGGCAGCACCACGCCGAGCGGGATCTCGCGAAGATCGGCGGCGACGTGGCGGCGGGGGTGGGCGGATGGTGAGCTTCGATCACCGCGACCCCGGCACCGACGAGGACGTCTGGGCGTCGGCCCTCGCCACGCGGGACCCGCTGCCCGCACTCGGCCTCGAGGTGGACCGCCTCATCGTCGTCGCCGCGCACCCCGACGACGAGACCCTCGGGGCCGCGGGGCTGCTCGCGACGGCCTCCGCCCGCGGCATCCCGATCGACCTGATCGTGGTGACCGACGGCGAGGGCTCTCACCCCGACTCGGTCACGCACAGCCCGGCGACTCTGGCGCTCTTGCGCCGCCGGGAACTGGTCGACGCGGCGCGCATCGTCGGCCTCTCCGGCGACCCCGTCTTCCTCGGACTCCCCGACGGCGGCACCGACGAGTATCGGGATGCCATCACCGGGGCGCTCCGCGACGCCCTCGACCGCGCGGGCGCGGATCGCGTGCTCGTGCTCTCGCCGTGGCGGGGCGACGGGCACCGCGATCATCGCGTGGTCGGCGAGATCGTCGAGGCCGTGTGCGCTGCGCGCGGCGTGCGATCGCGGGCGTTCCCCATCTGGCTCTGGCACTGGGGCGGCCCCGACGACGTGCCGTGGGACCGCGCCGAGGGACTCGCGCTCGACACCGCCGCGCAGGAGGCCAAGGCCCGCGCCCTCGATGCGCACGCCACGCAGCTCCACCCGCTGTCGGCCGCAGCCGGCGACGAGGCGATGGTCCACCCCCGCATGCGCGCGCACTTCGCACGCGCCGCGGAGGTGTTCCTGGCGCCGGATCCCGCCGCGGACGGCGCCTCCGCCGGCACGGTCGGCCCGGACTACTTCGACGACATGTACGCCCGCCACGACGACCCGTGGGGCTTCGACTCGCGCTGGTACGAGGAGCGCAAACGGGCGGTCCTGCTCGCGGCTCTGCCCCGGCGCCGATACCGCTCGGCGCTCGAGGCCGGCTGCGCCACGGGCGCCCTGACCGCCCGCCTCGCCGAGCGGTGCGAACGGGTGCTCGCCGTCGACCTCGCCCCGGCGGCTCTCGAACGGGCGCGCCGCCGGCTGGTGGGACACGAGAACGTCGAGTTGCGCCGCGCGATGCTCCCCGACGAGTGGCCCGCGGGCGAGTACGACCTCGTCGTGCTGTCGGAGGTGGCGTACTACTGGGGTGCCGGCGACCTCGACCGCGGTCTCGCGGCCAGCGTCGGCTCGCTCAGCGGCGACGGTCATCTCGTCGCCTGCCACTGGCGGCATCCGGTCGCGGAGTACCCGCGCAGCGGCGACAGTGTGCACGACGCCCTCGCCGCGCGACCGGATCTCGTCCGCCTCGTCCGGCACGAGGAGGAGGACTTCGTGCTCGAGGTGTTCGGACGGCCCGGGGCGCGCTCGGTCGCGGCCGAGGCGGGACTCGTGCCGTGAGGGCCGTCGCCGTGGTGATCCCCGCGCACGATGAAGAGGCGCTCATCGGGCTCTGCCTCGCGTCGGTGACGCGCGCCGTGGCGTACGCGCGGGAGCGCGAGCCGGGCCTCGTCGCGGCGGTGGTCGTGGTGCTCGACGCATGCGGTGACCGCACGGCCGAGCGGGCGCGACAGTGGCCCGTCGAGACGGTCGAGATCACCGCCCGCAGCGTCGGCACCGCCCGTCGGATCGGTGTCGCGCACGCGCTGGCGACTCTCGACGCCCGGCCCGACGACACCTGGATCGCGATGACGGATGCCGACACGGTGGTGCCGCGCGACTGGATCACGCACCAGCTCGATCAGATGGACGCCGGCATCGACCTGCTCCTCGGGACCGTGCGCCCCGACTTCGCCGACCTCAGCGCGCGCCACGCCGCGTACTGGCGCGCGACGCATCATCGCGGCCGACCGCCCGGCAACGTGCACGGCGCCAACCTCGGCGTCCGGGCGAGCACGTACGCCGAGGCCGGTGGCATCCCGGATCTCGTGGAGCACGAAGATGTCGCCCTGGTGCGCGCGGCCCGGGCCCTCGGCGCGCGCGAGCGGGCGAGCGACGTGCACGAGGTCGAGACCTCCGGTCGTTTCACGGGGCGCACGCCCGGCGGCTATGCCGCGTTCCTGGGGCGGGTGCACGTCTGGATCGACGCACCGTCGCTCGCCGCGCCGGGCGTCTGACGCAGCCCCTGGGGGCTCGGCATCCATTCGTCAACCACCCCGTCGCCCGGACGACCTCGGCGCAGACTGGTCGTCCCCCGGAACGAAAGAGGCAGCACGATGAAGGCACTGACCTGGCAGGGCAAGCGCAACGTGAGCGTCGAGGAGGTTCCCGACCCCACGATCCTCGAACCGACCGACGCGATCGTGAAGATCACCTCGTCCGCGATCTGCGGCTCCGACCTGCACCTGTACGAACTCTTCGGCCCCTTCCTCGACAAGGGTGACGTGCTCGGACACGAGCCCATGGGCGTCGTCGTCGAGGTGGGCTCGGCCGTGACGACGCTCTCGGTCGGCGACCGCGTCGTCGTCCCCTTCAACATCTCGTGCGGACACTGCTTCATGTGCCTGCGCGGGCTGCAGTCGCAGTGCGAGACCACGCAGGTGCGCGAGCACAACAGCGGCGCGTCGCTGTTCGGCTTCACCAAGCTGTACGGCCAGGTGCCCGGCGGGCAGGCCGAGTACCTGCGGGTGCCGCTGGCCGACTACAACCACATCCGCGTGGGCGAGGACCTGCCCGACGACCGGTATCTGTTCCTCAGTGACATCGTGCCGACGGCCTGGCAGGGCGTGCAGTACGCGAACGTCCCCGACGGCGGCACACTCGCGGTCATGGGACTCGGACCCGTCGGACAGTTCGCGTCGCGCATCGGCGTGCACCTGGGCTACCGCGTCCTCGCGGTCGACCCGGTCGCCGAGCGCCGCGCGATGGCCGAGCGCCACGGAGTGCAGACCTTCGACCTCACCGACACGGTGGTCGACGAACTGCGCGACCTCTCGGAGGGCCGGGGCGTGGACGGCGTCGTCGACGCGGTCGGCATGGAGGCCCACGGCAACCCCGGGGCCACGTTCGCCCAGAACGCCATCGGGCTGCTCCCGGACGCGCTCGCGCAGAAGCTCATGGACACCGCGGGCCTGGACCGCCTCGCCGCGGTGCACGCCTCGATCGACGTCGTCCGCCGCGGCGGGACGGTCTCGCTGAGCGGCGTCTATGCCGGTGACGCCGACGTCCTGCCGATGAAGACGATGTTCGACAAGCAGCTGAGCATGCGCATGGGCCAGTGCAACGTCAAGCGGTGGATCGACGACCTGCTCCCGCTCGTCGAGGACCCGGCCGACCCGCTGGGCGTCATGGATCTGGTGACCCACCACGCCCCCCTCGAGGACGCCCCCGCCCTCTACGAGATGTTCCAGAAGAAGGAGGACGGCTGCATCAAGGTGGTCCTCCGCCCCTGACTCTGTTGCGTGAGGGGTCAGTATTTGTCGCTGCGCGGCTCGCCAGGCGACAGTTCTTGACCCCTCACGCGCTAGAGGCGGCCGGCGTGGACCGACTTCAGGGACTCCGCGTCGGCGGGGGACATGCCCTGGATCGGCTCGCCGTTCCAGACGATGTCGTCGCCGAGGGCGGCGAGCACCTCCTTGCGGTCGCCGTGCGAGATCTTCGCGCCGTGCACGAGGGTCGCGGGGCTCCACAGCATCGCCGCACCGTCCCACCACCCGGCCCCGACGTCGCGCACGTGCAGCAGATCGTGCAGTGTCGTGGGCAGGTGCTTCAGCGGCTCGGTGAAGGCGTCCGCGAGGACCGCGAGCGTGATCTGTCTCTCCGTGCCGGGGATCGCCACGACCGTCTCCTCCACCGCCCCCTCGATCGCGCGCGAGACGTCGTCGGCCTCGAGCAGGATGACGCCGTTCGTCGGCCGCGGGTTGCACTCGATGATCTTGTAGTCGGGCGCGGCCTCGGTGCCGTGATCGACGAAGTCGAACGAGATCTGCCCCGTGAAGCCCGGGTCGAGGGCGTTGACGAGCTGCTGCGTGTAGCGCAGCGTGTCGGTGCTGTCGACGGCGACGAATGCGATCGCGGTGCTGTGGGCCCACTGCTCGGCGGCCTTGTACGTGGTGTGGGCGGTCACGCGGCCGTCGACGACGACGCTGTACGTGCACACCATGGGGCCGTCCACGAACGGCTGCACCAGCCACGGCTGCTCGGGAGTGGGCACGCACTCCTCGACGGGGATCTTCCCCGCCAACGGGCCCGTGTTGGTGAGCAGCCCCACGCCGCCGCGCGAGAACGCCGCACGGGCGAAGTACCGGGGGAAGCGGTCGATCGCCTCGCGCAGCTCCGCGGGCGAGGTGACCACGACGGTCTCGGGGATGGGGACATCGGCCTCCTGGGCCAGTCGCTGGAAGCTCGCCTTGTCGTGCAGACGCGCGAGGTCGGCGAAGCTCCCCGCGTACAGCTCCACGCCCGCGGGCAGGTCGGCGACGCGGGCGGCGAGGTAGAAGACCTCCTCGAACGTCGGGATGATGACGTCGATGTCGTGCTCGCGTACGTAGGCGTTCAGCGTGTCGATGAAGGCATCCGTCGCGAACCGCGGTGACGGGGTGACGAGGTGGCCGGCGAGGAAGCGCGAGTGGCTGCCCACCGCTCCCTCGTACGTGTCGCTGGCGAAGACCGTGTGGCCGACGCTGCCGAGCTTGCGGATGAGGTCGAGAGCGAACGTGTTGCGGGAACTGGTGACGAGCACGCGCATGGTGGGACCCCTGGTCGAGCCGGCAGATGTCGGGCCAGCCTAGCCAGCCGCCCCCGCGCGGGGGAAACACCTCCGCAACACGGGCGTGAGTAGGCTCGGGGCATGGGTGACCTGTTCGACGGTTACGGCTCCACGTTGGCGCCGCGCAAGACCGCATCCGGCATCCCGGCGTACGACGAGATGTTCGGTGTCCCGGCCACCCCCGGAGACGCGGCACCCTCTCGAGAGGCGTATCGGGAGCTGTACCAGGCGTTGGCCAAGATGACGCAGGAAGAGCTGCGCGGGCGCACCGACTCGCTCGCCAGCTCGTATCTCGCCCAGGGCGTGACCTTCGACTTCGCCGGCGAGGAGCGTCCGTTCCCTCTGGATGCCGTGCCCCGGGTGATCGCGTACGACGAATGGTCGCGCATCGAAGCCGGGGTGAAGCAGCGCGTGCGGGCGCTGGAGGCGTTCCTCGACGACGCCTACGGCAATCAGCACTGCGTGCGCGATGGCATCCTCCCCGCGCGTCTGATCTCGTCGTCGCAGTACTTCTACCGCCAGGCTGCCGGCATCCGGAGCGCCAACGGCGTGCGCATCCAGGTGTCGGGCATCGACCTGATCCGCGACGAGCACGGCGAGATGCGGGTGCTCGAAGACAACGTGCGCGTGCCCTCCGGCGTCTCGTACGTCATCTCCAACCGCCGGGTCATGGCCCAGACGCTGCCGGAGCTGTTTGTCTCGATGCGGGTGCGCCCCGTCGGCGACTACCCCAACAAGCTGCTCGCGGCGCTGCGCGCGTCGGCCCCGCCCGGCATCGACGACCCGAACATCGTGGTGCTCACCCCCGGCGTCTACAACTCGGCGTACTTCGAGCACACGCTGCTCGCGCGGCTCATGGGCGTCGAACTGGTCGAGGGCCGCGATCTGCTGTGCATCGGCGGCAAGGTGTTCATGCGAACCACCCGTGGGCCTCAGCGCGTCGACGTCATCTACCGCCGCGTCGACGACGACTTCCTCGACCCGCTGCAGTTCCGCGCCGACTCGATGCTCGGAGCCCCCGGGCTCATGCTCGCCGCGCGCCTGGGCAACGTCACGATCGCCAACGCGGTCGGCAACGGCGTCGCCGACGACAAGCTGCTCTATACGTACGTGCCCGATCTGATCCGGTACTACCTCGCCGAGGAGCCGATCCTGAAGAACGTCGACACGTGGCGTCTCGAGGATCCGGGCGCGCTCGAAGAAGTGCTCGACCGCCTCGACGAGCTCGTCGTCAAGCCCGTCGACGGATCGGGCGGCAAGGGGCTCGTGGTGGGCCCGGATGCCTCGCCCGCCGAACTCGACACGCTGCGCAAGCGTCTGCTCGCCGACCCGCGCGGCTGGATCGCGCAGCCGGTCGTCATGCTCTCGACCATCCCGACGCTCGTCGAGGACGGCATGCGCCCGCGTCACGCCGACCTGCGTCCCTTCGCGGTCAACGACGGCGACGACATCTGGGTGCTGCCCGGCGGTCTGACGCGCGTGGCCCTTCCCGAGGGGCAGCTCGTGGTCAACTCCAGCCAGGGCGGCGGCTCGAAGGACACGTGGGTGGTCGGAGGATCGGCTCCCTCGCACGTCGAGTACGGCCAGGGCACCGGTGTCTCGGGACTGGTCGCCGATCAGGCGGCGGTCACCGAGGCGATCCCGATCATCTACGACGGGCAGCCCGCGCCGGCCACGGCGCCGCACGATGCCCGGGCGGGCCGCGACCAGACCGAACAGCAGCAGCAGGCCGACGCCGGCGTCCAGCACGGACCGCAAGCCGAGCAGCAGCAGCAGTCGCGGGAGGTGGCTTCGTGCTGAGCCGCATCGCCGAGTCGCTGTTCTGGATCGGGCGCTACATCGAGCGCTCCGACGGCACCGCCCGTATCCTCGACGTCCACCTGCAGCTGCTGCTCGAGGACCCGTGGATCGACGAGGACACCGCCTGCCGGTCGCTGCTGAGCGTGATGGGCTCGGCGTTCCCCGAGAACGTCGACAGCGTGCGCCGCGACGACGTGCTCGCGCGTCTCGCCGTGGACCGCATGAACCCGGCGAGCATCGCGTACTCGCTCACCGCGGCGCGCGAGAACGCCCGCCGCGCGCGCGAGATCGTCTCGACCGAGCTGTGGGAGATCCTCAACACCACGAACTCCCGGATGCCACGGCGTCTGCAGACCGACAAGGTACACGAGTTCTTCCAGTGGGTGCGCGAGCGTGCGGCGCTGGCGATCGGCACGGTCGACTCCTCGACGAACCGCGACGAGGCGTGGCAGTTCTTCACGCTCGGGCGCAGCATCGAGCGCACCGACATGACCGCCCGACTGCTGGCCACGCGGTCGTTGACCGAGGTGTCGGGCCCGTCCTGGACGACGATCCTGCGTTCGTGCGGCGCGTACGAGGCGTACCTGCGCACGTACCGCGGGATGCCGAGTGCCCGCAACGCGGCCGAGTTCCTGCTGCTGGACCGCTTGTTCCCGCGGTCGATCATCTATTCCATCCAGCGCGCCGAGGACTGCATGAGCGCCATCGATCCCCGCGCCGACCGCGTCGGCCACTCCAACACGGTGCTGCGTGCCCTGGGGCAGATCCGCAACGACCTGGAGTACCGCCCGATCAGCGACATCCTCGCGGAGCTCCCCGAGCACATGCAGCGCGTGCAGACGGTGACGCGCGAGGCGTCCGAGGCGATCCGCTCGCGCTTCTTCCCGACGCAGGCCGAGCCGGCATGGATCGGGGAGATCTCATGAAGCGTCTGCGCATCGAGCACCAGACGGGCTTCGCCTACCCCGGCGACGTCGTGGCGTCGTACAACGAAGCCCGCATGCTGCCGGTCTCGACCGATAGTCAGTTCGTGCTGAGCTCGTCGCTCGACATCGAGCCCTCCACCTCGGTCAACCAGTACGTCGACTACTTCGGCACGCGCGTCGCGGCGTTCGACGTGCTCTCGCCGCACGCGGCGCTCACGATCACGGCGCGCTCCCTGGTCGAGGTGCGTCCGCGTCCCATCGAGCACGCCGACATCACGTGGGAGGAGCTTCGCGAGGAGGCCTCCCGGTCGATTGCGACCGTCGAGCAGCTGACGCAGACGCGCCGCACGACGCCCCATCCCGAGGTCGCCGAGCTCGCGCGCTCGATCGCCGCCCGGTACGACCGTCCCGGTCCCGCCGCGCACGCGATCGCGGAAGCGGTGGGGGATGCCATCGACTACATGCAGGGCGTCACGGGTGTGCACTCCACCGCGGTCGACGCCTGGGAGGCTCGCAAGGGCGTCTGCCAGGACATCGCGCACATCACCCTCGGGGCACTGCGCGAAGTCGGCATCCCCGCCCGCTACGTGTCGGGCTACCTGCACCCCAAGCCGTCCGCCGAGGTCGGCGAGGCCGTCACCGGAGAGTCGCACGCCTGGGTGGAGTGGTTCGCGGGCGACTGGCAGGGCTTCGACCCCACGAACAACATCGAGATCGGCGACCGTCATGTGCTCGTCGGTCGCGGCCGTGACTACAACGACGTTCCGCCGCTGCGCGGGGTGTACGCGGGTCCCGGCAAGAGCAACCTCAAGGTCAAGGTCACGATCACCCGCGAGACGTAGGTCTCACGGCGCAGGGGGTCTCGCGGCGGGGCGCGAGCGGCACAACTCCGGCAATGTCGGCCGGGAGGGCGGGTGTCGCTGGATTTCGGGCCTGGCTGCAGGAGTTGTGCGGCTCTGACGAGACGTGCGGGCCGGAGGGCTTCGGCGCGTCGGGTGTGGGAGGGTGCGTCTCCGAGGGGCCGCACGCTGCTGCACAACTCCGGCGATGCCGGCCGGGAGGGCGGGTGTCGCCGGATTTCGGGCCTGGCTGCAGGAGTTGTGCGGCTCTGATGAGACGTGCGGGCCGGAGGGCTTCGGCGCGTCGGGTGCGGGAGTGCGCGTCGCCGAGGGGCCGCATGCTGCTGCACAACTCCGGCAATGTCGGCCGGGAGGGCGGGTGTCGCCGGATTCCGGGCCTGGCTGCAGGAGTTGCGCGGCTCGGATGAGCCGCGCGCGGGCCGGAGGGCTCCGGCGCGTCGGGTGTGGGAGTCGACGCCTCGCAGGGGCCGCACGCTGCTGCACAACTCCGGCAATGTCGGCCGGGAGGGCGGGTGTCGCCGGATTTCGGGCCTGGCTGCAGGAGTTGTGCGGCTCGGGGAGAAGTGCGGGGGCGGCACAACTCCGGCAATGTCGGCCGGGAGGGCGGGTGTCGCCGGATTTCGGGCCTGGCTGCAGGAGTTGTGCGGCCCGGGGGAGAAGTGCGGGCCGGAGGGCTTCGGCGCGTCGGGTGCGGGAGTCGACGCCTCGCAGGGGCCGCGCGCCCGCGGCGTCGCGACCGGTCAGCCGCCGGTCGAGGCGCGAATCACGAGCTCGGGACGGAAGCGCACCCGGCGGGGCGTCTTGGCCGGATTGTCGAGCGATTCCAGCAGCAGCTCGATCGCCGTCGCGCCGATCTCGCGCGCGGGCTGACGCACCGACGACAGCGGGACCACGGTCGACTGCGCGAAGTCGATGTCGTCGTACCCGACGATCGCGAGGTCGGCGGGCACCCGGATCGCGCCGAGGATGGCGCTGCCCTGCAGGACCCCGACGGCGAGCAGGTCGTTCGCGCAGAAGGCGGCATCCGGGCGGTCCTCGGGAGCGCGGCGGGCGAACTCCTCGCCGACCTCCCGGCCCGCCAGCACCGTCAGGGTGGGCTTCTCCACGATCTCGAACTGCGCGTCGGGAACCTCGGCGAGTGCACGGCGGGCGCCCTCGAGTCGATCGATCACCTGGCGCACCGCGAGCGGCCCGCCGACGAAAGCGATCCGGCGTCGGCCCCGGTCGAGGAGGTGCCGGGTGGCGAGATAGCCGCCCTCGACGTCGTCGACCGCGACCGAGGGCAGGTTCCCGTCGGGAGCCTCGCCGTCGACCAGGACGAGGGGGATGCCGGGATGCGCGATCGCGGACGCGGCGAGATCGCTCGGCGTGAGCAGGACGCCCCGGACCCGTTGCTCCCGGAAGAGGTCGAGGTAGGCGCTCTCACGCGCGCCGTCCTGCCCGCTGTTGCCGAGCAGGACGGCGAGTCCTTCGGCTTCGGCGCGTTCTTCGGCGCCGCGTGCGACCTCGGCGAAGAACGGGTTGGCGCTGTCGAGCACGATGAGCCCGGCGGAGCGGCTCTGCCCCGCGCGCAGCTGGCGGGCGGCGTCGTTGCGGACGAACCCGAGCGTCTCGATCGTGGCGTGCACGCGCGCGACGGTGGCGGGGGACACCTTGTCGGGGCGGTTGAGCACGTTCGAGACGGTCCCCACCGACACCCCCGCTGCCGCGGCCACGTCTTTGATGCTCGCTGACATCGGTGCCCCCCTCCCGCTTGACGAACGGCGTCGGCCCACACTATCGTCTGAAACGATTCAGGGCATGAAACGATTCATGCGTTTCGCGCTGCTCCCACCCCCCACCGCCGTGGAGAAGGACCCCATGACCACTCTCACCCCCGAGATCCTCACGACCCTCGAAGGACAGGCCATCGAGCTGCCGTCGTGGGCGTTCGGCAACTCCGGCACCCGTTTCCGCGTCTTCCCGACCGAGGGGACGCCCCGCGATCCGTTCGAGAAGATCGCGGATGCCGCCGAGGTGAATCGGCTGACGGCGCTGGCTCCCGCCGTGGCGCTGCACATCCCGTGGGACCGCGTCGAGGACTACTCCGCGCTCCGCCGGCACGCCGAGGACCTCGGGGTGCGCCTCGGGACGGTCAACTCCAACACGTTCCAGGACGAGGACTACAAGTTCGGCGCCCTCACGCACCACGACGAGCGGATCCGGCGCAAGGCGATCGATCACCACCTCGAGTGCATCGACATCATGGATGCCACGGGCTCGCGCGATCTGAAGATCTGGCTGGCCGAGGGGTCGAACTACCCGGGCCAGAACGACATGCGCGATCGGCAGGACCGCCTGCACGATTCGCTGCAGCAGATCTATGCGCGCCTCGGCGACGAGCAGCGGCTCGTCCTGGAGTACAAGTTCTTCGAGCCGGCGTTCTACCACACCGACGTTCCGGACTGGGGGACCTCCTACGTGCAGGTGGCCGCCCTCGGCGACAAGGCGATGGTGTGCCTCGACACCGGTCACCACGCCCCGGGCACCAACATCGAGTTCATCGTGATGCAGCTGCTGCGCCTCGGGAAGCTCGGCTCCTTCGACTTCAACTCGCGCTTCTACGCCGACGACGACCTCATCGTCGGTGCGGCCGACCCGTTCCAGCTGTTCCGCATCCTCGTCGAGGTCGTGCGCGGCGGCGGCCTCAACAACCCCGACGTGGCCTTCATGCTCGACCAGTGCCACAACATCGAGGACAAGATCCCCGGGCAGATCCGGTCGGTGCTGAACGTGCAGGAGATGACCGCGCGCGCCCTGCTCCTCGACCGCGACGCGCTCGCCGCCGCCCAGCAGGCGAACGACGTCCTGGCCGCCAACGCGGTGATGATGGACGCCTTCTCCACCGACGTCCGCCCCGCGCTGGCCGCGTGGCGCGAGAGCCGGGGTCTTCCCGCCGACCCCATGGCGGCGTATGCCGCCTCCGGCTACCAGGCCCGCATCGCCGCCGACCGCGTCGGTGGCACCCAGGCCGGCTGGGGCGCCTGATCAGACCCACCGGGGCGGCGCCCGATCTCGCCGCCCCGGTGCCTTCCTTTCCGCTCGCTCCGACTCCCGTGAGGAACGTCATGACCACCGACACCGCCGCCGCCCTCATCGCGCGCAGCAACCGCCTCGGCTCCGACCCCAAGGTCACCAACTACGCCGGCGGCAACACGTCCGCCAAGGGCACCGACATCGATCCCGTGACCGGCGAGCCGGTCGAGCTGCTGTGGGTCAAGGGCTCGGGCGGCGACCTGGGCACCCTGACCGAGAAGGGCCTCGCGGTGCTGCGCCTGGACCGCATGCGCGCCCTCGTCGACGTGTACCCCGGCATCGACCGCGAAGACGAGATGGTCGCGGCCTTCGACTACTGCCTCCACGGCAAGGGCGGCGCGGCCCCGTCGATCGACACCGCCATGCACGGACTCGTGGATGCCGCGCACGTCGACCACCTGCACCCGGACGCCGGGATCGCGATCGCGACGGCCGCCGACGGCGAGGAGCTGACCGCGAAGATCTTCGGCGACAAGGTCGTGTGGGTGCCGTGGCGCCGTCCCGGGTTCCAGCTGGGCCTCGACATCGCGGCGATCAAGGCGCAGAACCCCCAGGCGATCGGCACGATCCTCGGCGGCCACGGCATCACCGCGTGGGGCGACACGTCGGACGAGGCCGAGCGCAATTCGCTCTGGATCATCGACACCGCGCAGGCGTACATCGACGCGCACGGGGCGGCAGAGCCGTTCGGCCCGGTCCGCTCGGGATTCTCCGCGCTGCCGGAGGCGGAACGTCGCGCCAAGGCGGCGGCGCTCGCCCCCACCATCCGCGGCCTCGCCTCGACCGACAAGCCCATGGTCGGCCACTTCACCGATTCCGACGTCGTGCTCGACTTCCTGGCATCCGCGAACGCTCCTGCGCTCGCCGCGCTCGGCACGAGCTGCCCCGACCACTTCCTGCGGACCAAGGTCAAGCCGCTGATCCTCGACCTGCCGGCCGACGCCCCGGTCGAGGACGCGATCGCGCGCCTCGCCGAGCTGCACGCGGCGTATCGCGCCGACTACCAGGCGTACTACGACGCGCACGCGGATGCCGACTCCCCGGCGATGCGCGGCGCCGACCCCCTCATCGTCCTCGTCCCCGGCGTCGGCATGTTCTCGTACGGCGCGAACAAGCAGACCGCCCGCGTCGCAGGCGAGTTCTACGTCAACGCCATCAACGTGATGCGCGGCGCCGAGGCGCTGTCGACCTACGCCCCGATCTCGGACGCCGAGAAGTTCCGCATCGAGTACTGGGCGCTGGAAGAGGCCAAGCTCCAGCGGATGCCGAAGCCCAAGACGCACCAGGGGCGCATCGCGTTCGTCACGGGCGCGGCATCCGGGATCGGCAAGGCCATCGCCACGCGTCTGGCCGCGGAGGGCGCGTGCGTCGTCGTCGCCGACCTCGACCTCGAGAAGGCGCAGGCCGCGGCCGCCGAGCTCGGCGGAACCGACGTCGCGATCGGCGTCGCGGCGAATGTGGCGGATGCCGCGGGCGTGCAGGCCGCGATCGACGCGACGCTGCTCGCGTTCGGCGGCGTCGATCTCGTCGTCAACAACGCGGGTCTGTCGCTGTCGAAGCCGCTGCTGGAGACCACCGAGAAGGACTGGGACCTGCAGCACGACGTCATGGCGAAGGGGTCGTTCCTGGTGTCGAAGGCCGCCGCGAAGGCGCTCATCGCGCAGAAGATGGGCGGCGACGTCATCTACATCTCGTCGAAGAACAGCGTCTTCGCCGGGCCCAACAACATCGCCTACTCGGCGACCAAGGCCGACCAGGCGCACCAGGTGCGCCTCCTCGCCGTCGAGCTCGGCGAGCACGGCGTGCGGGTGAACGGGATCAACCCCGACGGCGTCGTGCGCGGCTCCGGGATCTTCGCCGCAGGCTGGGGCGCCAACCGCGCGGCCACCTACGGCGTCAAGGAAGAGGACCTCGGTCAGTTCTACGCCAACCGCACGATCCTCAAGCGCGAGGTCGTGCCCGAGAACGTCGCCGACGCGGTGTACGTCCTCACCGGACCCGAGCTCTCGCGTACGACGGGGCTGCACGTGCCCGTGGACTCGGGCGTCGCCGCGGCGTTCCTTCGATGACGGCGACGCGCGCGGTCGCCGCGGTTGACCTGGGGGCCACGAGCGGCCGCGTGATGATCGGCCGCGTCGGCGACGACACGCTCGAGCTCGAAGAGGTCGCCCGGTTCCCCAACGGCCCCGTCGAGCGGGAGGACGGCTGGCATTGGGACATCGAGGCGCTGTGGGCGCACGTGCGGACGGGACTCGCCGAGGCTCTCCGGCGGGAGCCGGGCATCGAGAGCGTCGGCATCGACTCGTGGGCCGTGGACTACGCGCTGCTGCGGGGCGACGAACTGCTCGCCGAGCCGTTCCACTACCGTGACGCGCGGACGGCGCGGGGCGTGGAGGCCGTCCACGCCGTCGTCCCGTTCGCGGAGCTCTACCGCCGCAACGGCCTGCAGTTCCTGCCGTTCACGACGCTGTACCAGTACGCCGCCGATCCTCTCGTCGACGGCGCCGAGGTGAGCCTGCTCATCCCCGACCTCTTCGCCGCCCGCCTGACGGGGCGCCGTGTGGCGGAGCGGACGAACGCCTCCACGACGGGACTGCTGGACGTGCACACGGGGGAGTGGGACACCGCGCTCGCCGCGACGCTCGGGATCCCGGCATCCGTGCTCCCCCCGCTCGTGGACCCCGGCGACGAGATCGGTTCGACGGCGGACGATCTCGGTGCGCTCCCCGTGATCGCCGTCGGCTCCCACGACACCGCATCGGCGATCGTCGCGGTGCCCCTGTCGTCCCCGAACGCGGCGTACATCTCGTGCGGAACGTGGGGCCTGGTGGGTCTCGAGGTCGCGGAGCCGATCGTGACGGATGCCGCCCGCGCGGCGAACTTCACCAACGAAGGCGGCGTCGACGGGCGGGTGCGGTTCCTGCACAACGTCACGGGCCTGTGGCTGTTGAGCGAGACCGTGCGGGCGTGGGAGGCCGAGGACGCAGCCGCGATCGATCTGCCCGCGTTGCTGCGCGCGGCGTCGGCGGAACCGGATCCGGCGCACCTCTTCGACGCCGATGACCCGACCCTCGCCACGCCCGGCGAGATGCCCGGCCGGATCGCCGCGCTCCTGGGCGCGGAGCCGCCGACACCGGACGAGCGACCGGCGTTCGTCCGCGTGATCGTCGAGAGCATCGCCGCGGCGTTCGCGCGTGCCGTCCGCACCGCCGGCGCGCTCGCCGCGCGCGAGGTCGACGTCGTGCACCTCGTCGGCGGCGGCGCGCTCAATGCGCTCCTGTGCCAGGCGACCGCGGATCGGACCGGACTGCCCGTGCTCGCGGGGCCGGTCGAGGCCACCGCACTCGGCAACGTCCTCGTGCAAGTCCGTGCGCTCGGCGGCTTCGGCCCCGACGCACCCTTGGAGGATCTGCGCGGGCGCGTCGCGCGCGCGTTCCCTCCCCTCCGCTACGACCCCCGTCCCTGATCGTCGCGCTCGGTCCCTGGATCGGGCGTAGTCTGTGGTCAGACCACACGAAAGCGAGAATCCATGGTTCAGCGTCAGCTGCCCAAGGTCGGCGAGCTCCTCGAGCTCATGCAGTTCAAGAAGCCCGAGCTCGACGCGCGCAAGCGCCGTCTCGACGCGGCGTTGACGATCGACGATCTGCGCACGATCGCGAAACGGCGCACCCCGAAGGCGGCGTTCGACTACACCGATGGCGCCGCGGAGGGCGAGCTGTCGCTCGACCGCGCGCGACGCGCGTTCGAAGACGTCGAGTTCCACCCCGACATCCTGCGCCCGGCCGCGAACGTCGACACGTCGTGCGAGATCCTCGGGGGCCCCTCGGCGCTGCCGTTCGGCATCGCCCCGACCGGGTTCACCCGCCTCATGCAGACCGAGGGAGAGACCGCCGGGGCCTCCGCGGCGGCGGCCGCCGGAATCCCGTTCACGCTCTCGACGCTGGGGACGACCTCGATCGAAGGGGTCAAGGCCGCCAACCCGGTGGGCCGCAACTGGTTCCAGCTGTACGTCATGCGCCAGCGCGACATCTCGTTCGGCCTGGTCGAGCGCGCCGCGGCCGCGGGCTTCGACACGCTCATGTTCACCGTGGACACCCCCGTCGCGGGCGCGCGCCTGCGCGACAAGCGCAACGGCTTCTCGATCCCGCCGCAGCTCACCGTCGGCACCATCGTCAACGCCATCCCGCGCCCCTGGTGGTGGTTCGACTTCCTCACCACCCCCAAGCTCGAGTTCGCCTCGCTCAGCACGACCGGCGGTACCGTCGGCGAGCTCCTCAACGCCGCGATGGACCCCACCATCAGCTACGACGACCTCGACGTCATCCGCGGCATGTGGCCGGGCAAGCTCGTCGTCAAGGGCGTGCAGAACGTCACCGACGCGGCCCGCCTGGTCGATCTCGGCGTCGACGGCATCATCCTGTCCAACCACGGCGGTCGTCAGCTCGACCGTGCGCCCATCCCGTTCCGCCTGCTGCCGAAGGTCGTGCGCGAGGTCGGCAAGGACGCGACGATCATGGTCGACACCGGCATCATGAACGGCGCCGACATCGTGGCATCCATCGCCCTCGGCGCGAAGTTCACCCTCATCGGCCGCGCCTACCTGTACGGCCTGATGGCCGGCGGACGCCAGGGTGTGGACCGGACGATCGCGATCCTCCGCAGCGAGATCGAGCGCACCATGGCGCTGCTCGGAGTCTCGAGTCTCGACGAGCTCGAGCCCCGCCACGTCACTCAGCTCACGCGCCTCGTTCCGGTCAGCGACCGGTGAGACGGACGGCGGCCGGTCCCCTCACCGGTCGCCGTCCGCCGCGGCCGGTTCCCGGCGGCGGCCGCGCTCCCCGGTGCTGCTCGCCGCTGCGCCGAGGGTGAGCGTGGAGGCCAGGCCGAGGGCGAGGAACCCCGCCGCGGTGAACGCCGCCGCGCGCGTGCCGTCGCTGAACGCCGCCCGGGCATCGGCGGCGATGTCCTGCGTCTGCGGCGACTGCTCGAGGCCCAGGATCGCCGCCCCGGCGCTGTCGACCACCTGCGAGACCACCTGATCGCGCTGCTCCGCGGGGAGGTCGCGGTCGTCGAGGGCCGAGGTCAGCACGCTCGAGGTCGTCGAGAACAGGACCGTTCCGAGGATCGCCACGCCCAGGGCCGCGCCGAGCTGCCGCGAGGTGGACTGCGTGCCCGAGGCCGCACCGCTCTCGGACGGCGGTACCTCGGCGAGCACCACCCCGGTCAGCTGAGCGGTGGCCAAGCCGACGCCGATCCCGTAGACGAACAGGAACGGGATGAGCGGTCCCCACGCGGCATCCGGGCCGATGGTGACGGCGACACCGGCGACGCCGATGATCTCGGCGAGCAGGCCCCCGCGCACGATCCAGACGGGTGCGACCCTACCGCTGAGGGCCCCGGCGATGCCGCTCGCGACGAAGGAACCGATCGCGAGCGCGAGCAGCAGGAGCCCCGTCTGCAGCGCGTCGAACCCGACGACGAACTGCAGCCAGAGCGGGAGCGCGAGGATGATGCCGAACTCGCCGAGCGAGACGACGGCGGCGGCGATGTTGCCGTTGCGGAACGACGCGATGCGGAACAGGCCGAGCGCGAGGAGGGTGGAGCGTCCCGCGCGCCGGCGGTGGAGGCCCCACGCGATGAACGCCGCGAGGGCGACCGTCGCCACGGCGAACGCGATCGGCACGGGCGAGAGCGAGAAGGGCCACTGCCAGCCCCCGACCTCGGGGGTCTCCTCGACCCTCCACCACCCGTACGTGCGGCCCTCGATCAGACCGAACACGAGCGGGGCCATCGTCAGCACCGACAGCAGAGCGCCCACCCCGTCGATCGACTCGCGGCGGTCGCTGCGGGACTCGGCGACCGTGAACAGCACGCCCACGACGATCAGGATGCCGAGGGGGATGTTGATCCCGAACGCCCAGCGCCACGAGAACGCGGTGGTCAGCCAGCCCCCGAGCAGCGGGCCGACGGCCGCCATCCCGCCGATCGTGGAGCCCCAGACGGCGAACGCGATGCCGTGCTCGCGCCCGCGGAACGTGGCGTTGATGAGCGAGAGCGTCGTGGGGAGGATCATCGCGCCCCCGATGCCCTGGACCAGTCGCGCGAGGATCAGCAGCCCGCCGGTGGGGGCGAGGGCGGCGGCGATCGAGGCGAGCGCGAAGATCACGACCCCGATGAGCATGAGGCGGCGGCGACCGAAGCGGTCCGCGAGGCTGCCGAAGACCAGCAGCAGGGAGGCGAAGACGAGCGTGTAGGCCTCTTGCACCCACTGGACCTCGGTCGACGAGATGCCCAGGTCCTCGACGATGGAGGGGACGGCGACGTTGACGATCGTCGAGTCGACGATGATCAGCGAAACGGCGATGCTGATGAAGACGAGCCCCGCCCAGCGGCGCCCGTCCATGCGAGTGGTCATATCGCTAGATTATCTAGCTATACCGCGTCGCGGCGAGGAGCAATTCGCGCCACCTGGCCGTCTTGCGCACAACGTGACCTAGCATGCCGACATGAGGAGTGCGCCGTGATCGAGGCATCCCCGCTCCGCAATATCCGGGCGGTCGTGGAGCGTGTGGTGACCGGGATCCTTCCCCTCGCGCCGGCTCCCGACGTCGCCGACTTGCGTTTCCTGGCCGACATCGAGGCGGGACCCGCGCCCAAGATCTGGGTCGACGGCAACGCCCGCACGCTCGAAGCGATGCTGATCGCGCGGGCGCGACTCGACCACGTCGACGGCAGCCTGAGCCTGATCGACACGCACTTCGCGGACGGACGACTGCGAGCCCCGGCCCGGCTGGAACCGGCGACCAGGTCGACGCTGTCCTCGGCCGTCGCCGAGGCCTACGCGGCGGCGGGACGGCCGCGCCACGCCGGCGAATACGCCGCCGCGGCGATCGCCTACGCCGACGACGCCGCCACGCTCTACCGCGCTCATGCCGTGCGCAGCCTCGCCACCGCGATCAACGGCGAGTACCGCCTGTCCGAGGAGAGTCTGCGGGTGTGCGAGGAACTGGCATCCGGATCCGGGTGGGAGGCCGTGCACCCCGACTACGACCTTCTGCTCGCGCGTCTCCTCGTGGCATCCGCCGCGCTGGACGCCGACACCCTCGACGCGACCGCCGAACGGCTCCGGGCCGGTTCTTCCGGCGACCCCTTCTGGCAGTACTCCGCGCGGGTGGCCGAGGCGATGGCGGCTCTCATCCGGCGCGACTACGCCGAGGGGATGGTGCTCGTGGCCGCCCTCACCGGCGGCACCGAGTCGTACTCCGGCCACACCATGGTGCGGGGGTTCGCGCAGGGGGTCTACGCCGACCTGCTGCTCGCCCGGGGCGAGGCGCGTCGCGCCCTCGCCGCGCTCGAGGGTCGGGAATCCCCGCCCGGTCACGCCCTGTGCTTCGACATGCAGCGCGCCGCCGCACTCATCGCGCTCGGGCGCGAGCGCGAGGTGCTGGAGTCCACTGATCCGTGCATCCGGATGGGCACGCGCCACTGCGTGCGGACGCTCACTCCGCTCCTGGTGCGCCGCGCCGTTGCGCACGCGCGTCTGGGCAACCAGGAGGCCGCCGACGCCGCGTTCGCGGAAGGGTTCGCCCTCTCCGAGCGCCTCGGCGTCTCGCTGACGCCGTACCTCACCCTGCCGCAGCCCGATCTCCAGGACCTCTTGGAACGGATGGCGCAGAACCAGCCCGCGTCCGCAGAGGCGGCGCGGCGGATCGCCGACATGCTCGCGCTCGTGCCGACCCGCGAGCACCTGCCGCCGCTTCCCAGCCTCAGCCCGCGAGAGGAGCGGCTGGCTCTGGCGCTACGGGGGCCGCGGAGCCTCCCGCAGATCGCCGACGAGCTCGACGTGTCGCCGAACACCGTCAAGTCCCAGCTGCGGTCGATCTACGCGAAACTGCAGGTGTCGGGGCGCGATGCCGCTGTGGCCGTGCTCGAGGCGCACGGCTTCTACGTGTGACGCCCGTTTCCGCGCGGACGGTTGTCGCCTACGCGGAGGGGCGTGCGGGGGAGGCCGGACGCGGATGCGCGCTGCCGCGCGGCGGGCGCTCCGTGGAGGGCAACGGGATCGGCGTCGTGCCGGCGATCTCGTCGCTGAAGTCCTCGGGCTCGGGCGCGATCGTCGTGATCGGACGCGTCTCGTCGAGCGTGAGCCGGAACCGCTTCGTGTCGTGCCGGTGGACGCGGCCCGACGCCAGCGTCCAGGCCACCCCGATGCCGCACGCCACGAACGCGACGACCGCGGCGAGGCCGATCGCGGTGCGCGGTCCGAACTCGTCGGCGACCCAGCCGACCACGGGGGCGCCGACGGGCGTCCCGCCCAGCAGGATCGCCATGTACAACGCGAGCACGCGGCCGCGCAGTGCCGGGTCGGTGGTGGTCTGCACGTAGCCGTTCGCCGTGGTCAGCATCGTCACGACGCAGAACCCCGTGAGCACGAGGGTGGCGGCGTAGGTGCCGTAGCTGGGGGCGAAGACCGAGAGCGTGGATGCCACGGCGAAGCCGCCGGACCCGAGGATCACCACGCGCATCCGGGCGCGGTCGCGGCGCGCGGCGAGAAGGGCCCCGGCGAGGGACCCGATCGCGACGAACGAACTCAGCAGGCCGAAGCCGTCCGCGCCGCGCCCGAACTCCAGCGCCATCGTCGAGGCGAAGATCGGGAAGTTCATGCCGAAGGCGCCCAGGAGGAACACCATCGCGAAGATCACGACCAGGTCGGGGCGCTTCGCGACGTACCGGAACCCGTCCGCCAAGCGCGCGGGGCCGCCGCGGCGGTGGTGGACGACCAGTTCGTGGGGTCGCATGAGGAGCAGGGCGCCGATCATGGCGAGGAACGTCACGGCGTTGGTGAGGAACACCCAGCCCGTGCCGACGACGACGATCATGAGTCCCGCCACCGCCGGGCCGATCAGGCGCGCGGTGTTGAACGAGGCGGCGTTGAGGGCCACGGCGTTGGAGGCGTTCTCCTTCGCGACGAGGTCGGAGACGAACGCCTGGCGGGCGGGGTTGTCGAACGCGGTGATCACGCCCAGTGCGAGGGCGAACACGAACATCAGCGGCAGCGTCATGACTCCCGTCACGAGCAGGATGCCGAGCGTCACGGCCAGCAGGAGCATCGCGCTCTGCGTGCACATGATCAGCCTGCGCCGGTCGAACCGGTCGGCGACCCATCCCGTGACGCCCACGAGCAGCAGCGGCGGTGCGAACTGGAGCGCCATCGTCACGCCCATCGCGGCGGCGTCGTTCGGTGTGAGTTCGGTCAGCACGACCCAGTTCTGGGCCGTGGCCTGCATCCATGCGCCGATGTTCGACACGAGCGCGCCGATGAACCAGACGCGATAGTTGTAGACCGAGAACGAGCGGAACATCGCACTCATGTGTCTGCCACCTTTCGCATGATCTCGGCTGCTGCGGCCAGGGTCCGCCGCTCGTCGTCGTCGAGGGAGGCCAGCGCTCCTTCGAGCCAGGCATCGCGACGCCGCACGGTCTCGTCGACGACGAGGCGTCCGGCATCCGTCAGGGCGATCGTCACTTTGCGGCGGTCGTCGTCGTCCGGGGTGCGCGAGAGGTAGCCCGCTTCCTCGAGGAGCGACACGGTGCGGTTCATCGACGGAGCCGTCACACGCTCACGGTCGGCGAGTTGGCCGAGGGTGTGCTCGCCGTGGAGCGTGAGGGCGGCGAGCACCGCGAACTGTCCGTCGCTCATGGTGTCGATCGCGCGCTGTGCGCGCAGGCGACGGGCGAGACGGAACGTCGCCATTCTCAGTTCGGAGGCGGCGGCGCTGAAGTCGTCACGCGAGTCGGAGAGGGGGGATTCGTCGACGCGTTCGTTCATGGTGCTCGATAGTTAGCATAGCTCATTAGTCTTGCTAACGGTCTGTTCGGCGCATCCCCTGTTTTCGCCGCGCGGATCCAGCCCGCGGCATCCGGGGCTCGCCCCTAGACTCGGCGCATGCCCGAGTTCGTCGACGCCTACGGCATCTCCATCGTCTACGACGTGTACGAAGCCGAGGAGCCCCGGGCGGTCGTCCAGCTGCTGCACGGGGTGGGTGAGCACGCCGGTCGGTACGGTGCCCTCATCGCGGCGCTCGTCGCCGACGGCTACACCGTGTACGCCGACGACCACCGCGGCCACGGCCGCACGGGGCTGCGGCAGTGGGGCGGCGACCACGGCAAGCTCGGACGCCTCGGTCCCGGCGGGCTCGGGGCCGCGCGCGACGCCGTGTGGACCCTCAGCCAGATGATCCGCGAGACGCACCCCGATCTTCCGCTCGTGCTCCTCGGTCACTCGTGGGGCTCGTTCCTCGCGCAGATGCTGGTGGACCGGCATCCGGATGCCTTCGACGCGGTCGTCCTCAGCGGATCGGCGCTGCGCTGGCCCGGTGCGCTGAACTCCGGCGACCTCAACGCGCCGTGGAAGCACGTGCGCGGCTCGGGCATGGAGTGGCTCTCCAGCGACGAGCAGGTCGGGCGGGATTTCGTCGCCGATCCGCTGACGACCTCGACGCCCCTGCTGCGGCTGTTCGGCCCGGTCGAGACCGCGAAGCTGATCGGCCGCCCGCGGCGCGACCTGGGGCAGGACATCCCGATGCTGCTGATGGTCGGGCGCGACGACACCGTCGGCGGTCCGCGCAGCGTGCATCGCCTGGCCGACGCGTATCGCACCCGCTCGGGGCTGACCGACGTGACCACCCTCGTCTACCCCGGCGCCCGGCACGAGATCTTCGCCGAGGTGCAGCAGGCCGACGTGCGCGCCGACCTGCTCGCCTGGCTCGACGCCCGGTTCCCCGCTCGCGGCTGAGCCGGTCGCGGGGGCGCGGGGCGGCGGGCTGGGGGTTCCGGGGCGCGGGTGGCGTGGCATCCGGGGGCTGAGAACAGGGGATGCCGCGGGGACAGGGCGATCTGCGCGGTTTCGGCCTGTTCTGGGTGCGTCGCCTGTTTTGGTGACGGGTCGTGGGGGCTCGGCGGGGCGCGGGTGGCGTGGCATCCGGGGGCTGAGAACAGGGGATGCCGCGGGAACAGGACGATCCGCGCGGTTTCGGCCTGTGCCGGGTGCACGGCCTGTTCTGGTGACGGGGCGGGGCCGCGGCATCCCGGTGCGACCCCCTGCCGCCGTAGGCTGGAGGCATGCACGGCGAGTACAAGGTCCCCGGGGGCAAGCTGGTCGTCGTCGACCTCGAGGAGCGTGACGGCCGGATCTCCGGGTTCCACCTCGCGGGCGACTTCTTCCTCGAGCCCGACGACGCCCTCGACGACATCGACGCGGCGGTCAACGGCCTGCCGGTGGAGTCCGACGTCCCGACGATCGCCGCCGCCATCCGCGCGGCGCTGCCCGAAGGCGCGCAGTTGCTCGGCTTCACGCCCGAGTCGGTGGCGACCGCCATCCGACGCGCGCTCGTGACCGCGCCGGGCTGGGGCGACTTCGAGTGGGAGGTCGTGCACGACGCCCCCGTCTCGCCGCGGATGAACCTCGCGCTCGACGAGGTGCTCACATCCCGCGTCGGCGCGGGCCTGCGCAAGCCCACGCTGCGCTTGTGGGAGTGGAACGAGAACGCCGTCGTGATCGGCTCGTTCCAGTCGCTGCGCAACGAGGTGGACCCCGAGGGGGCCGCGAAGCACGGCTTCGACGTCGTCCGCCGGATCTCGGGCGGTGGGGCGATGCTCATGGCCGCGAACTCGATCGTCACGTATTCGCTGTACGTTCCGGCGTCGCTCGTGGCGGGCATGACGTTCGCCGATTCGTACGCGTTCCTCGACGACTGGGTGCTGCAGGCGCTGCGCTCGCTCGGCATCGACGCGGTGTACCAGCCGCTCAACGACATCGCGGGGCCCCACGGCAAGATCGGCGGCGCCGCGCAGAAGCGCCTCGCCAACGGCGGGGTGCTCCACCACGCGACCCTCAGCTACGACATGGACGGCCAGGTGCTCACCGAGGTGCTGCGCATCGGCCGTGAGAAGCTCAGCGACAAGGGCACCGTTTCGGCTGCGAAGCGCGTCGATCCGCTGCGCAGTCAGACGGGCCTGACCCGGGATGCCGTCATCCAGCGGTTCATCGACACGTTCACGACCCTGTACGGGGCGACCACGGGGCATATCACCGAAGAGGAATATGCCGAGGCCGAGGCTCTCGTGGCCGCCAAGTTCGCCACCGACGCGTGGCTGCAGCGCGTTCCGTGAGCGTCCAGACCCTGGCGGGCGTGTGGGATCACGGCTCCGTCGAGATCCACCACGCCGACAACCTCGCCGTCACCGCCACGCTCCCCGACGCCTCCTTCACCCTCGTCTACCTCGACCCACCGTTCAACACGGGGCGCACCCGCTCCAAAGCGGTCGAGTCGGCGCGGTGGACGCCGCCGGTCGACGAGGCCCCGGATGCCGAAGAGCCGGTGATCGTGGCATCCGAAGAGCCCGCCGACCCGGGCATGCTCGTCTTCCCCGACGAGGACGAGCCGGCTCCGGTGCCGGTCGTGCAGCGGGGGTTCCACGGTCGCGAGTACGCACGGCTGCGCGGCGACCTGCGTACGTACGACGACCGGTTCGACGACTACTGGGCGTTCCTCGAGCCTCGGCTCGAGGAGGCCTGGCGTCTGCTGGCCGACGACGGCACGCTGTACCTGCACCTGGACTACCGCGAGGTGCACTACGCCAAGGTCATGTGCGACGCGCTGTTCGGGCGGGAGCGGTTCCTCAACGAACTCATCTGGGCCTACGACTACGGCGCGAAGACGCGTCGGCGGTGGCCCACGAAGCACGAGACGATCCTCGTGTACGTGAAGAACCCGTCGCGGTACTTCTTCGACTCCGACGCCGTCGATCGCGAGCCCTACATGGCCCCCGGGCTGGTGACCCCCGAGAAAGCGGCGCGGGGCAAGCTCCCCACCGACGTGTGGTGGCACACGATCGTGCCGACGACGGGGCGCGAGAAGACCGGGTACCCGACGCAGAAGCCCGAAGGCGTGCTGCGCCGGATGGTGCAGGCCTCGAGCCGCCCCGGCGACCGGGTGCTCGACATGTTCGCCGGGAGCGGCACGCTCGGCGCGGTCGCGGCTCCGTTGGGCCGCCACTCGGTGCTCATCGACGACAACGCCGACGCCGTCGCGGTGATGCGCAAGCGGCTGGCGGCGTACCGCGGCTGAGCCGCGCCGGCCGCGGTGACGCGGCTGAGCCGCGCCGCTGTCGGGGCCGCGAGACTTCATCGCGCTGACATCTCCGTTGCAGCCTGCAGGGGAAATGTCAGTCGGATGCAGTCTCGCGGGATCGGTGTGCGGGCGGGCCGTGGCGGGCCGGCCACGCGCCGGGGCGAAGTTAGGCTTGCCTAATGACGTATGCGTTCGCCCCCGAGATCCAGCAGGCCGTCCTCGCCCACATGAACGACGACCACCTCGACGACAACGTGCTCGTTGCGCGCGCCTTCGGCCCCGTGCGGGCGGTCGCATCGGCGCGGATGACGGGGTTCGACGGCGACGCGGGCGAGTGGTCGGTCGTCGGGGACGACGGAGCCACCGTCGAGCTGCGCGTGCCGTGGCCGGGGGGTCCCATCACCGAGCGGCGTGAGGTCCGGCGCGAGATCGTCGCGCTGTACGACGAGGCATGCCGTCGGCTCGGGATCACCCCGCGCCCCCACGGAGATTGAAGGTTAGGCGAGCCTAACCTTGCCTTATGATGGCCGCATGAGTGCTGTCATCCCGTTCTCCACCGCCCTGCGCGAGCGGTCGCGCGCCGCCCACTCTTCGAGCGAGGGCGCGGGTTTCATGACCGACCTCATGAACGGTTCCGGCACGCGCGAGGACTACGTCGCGCTCGTCGCCCAGCACTGGTTCATCTACGCCGCGCTCGAAGAGGCGACCGAGCGCATGCGCGTCGACCCCGTGGCATCCGTGTTCCTCAGCGACAAGCTCACGCGCGTGCCCGCGATCGAAGCCGACCTCGAGTTCTTGATCGGTGCGGACTGGCGCGAACGGATCTCACCGCTCCCGACGACCGAGGCGTACGTCGCGCGCATCCGCCGGGTCGCGGCGACCTGGCCCGGCGGCTTCGTGGCCCACCACTACACGCGCTACCTCGGCGACCTGTCCGGCGGGCTCTTCATCGGGCGTCTCATGCAGCGGCGTTTCGGGTTCGAGACCAACGGCGTCGGGTTCTACCTCTTCGGCGACATCGCCGACCCCGAGGCGTTCAAGAACGTGTACCGGGAGCAGTTGGATGCCGCCCCGTGGGACGACGAAGAGAAGGAGCGCGTGATCGACGAAGTGCTCGTGGCCTACCGGTTCAACACCGGCCTCTTCACCGACCTGGCGCGCGCGAAAGCCGCTCAGACGGCCTGAGGCGGCGTCTGCGGGCGCGCGCGGCGACGGAGCCGACGCCCCGCGACGAGAGCGGCCGCGACGGCGGCGATCACGAGGACGATGAGCGCGTAGAGGCTCCACGGCACCGCGGGCGTCGAGAAGGCGAGCGCGACCGGCTCGACGGTGCCGGCGCCGAGGCCGACCCCCTCGGGGGCGACGGTGACGGATCCGGCGACCCACCCGAGCGAGAACACCGGCACCTCCCGCACGACGTCGATGGTCGAACCGGGGAGGACCTCGCTGATCCGGAGGGGCGGAGTGCGGGTGCCGAACAGTCCGCCGGTCCCGGACGTGTCGATCGTCTCGAGTCCGGTGAGCCGGGTGTTCCCGGTGTTCTCGAACGAATAGCTCACGGTGAGACGCCCCGACTCGAAAGGGTTCCACGAGCCGTCGTAGCGGGCCGAGACCGCGGTCGCGGACGCCGCGGGGACGAGGTCGCCGGCGACGCGGACGGTGAGGCGCGTGCCCAGGCGACGATCGACCGAGAGCGCGTTCGCGGGGTCCTGCGATGTCAGCGACGTGACGATGCCCGCGGAGTGATCGCCCGGGCGGGCATCGGCGGGCACGGTGACGGTGAAGGGGACGTCGGCGGTGTGGCCGGGCGCCAGCTCCAGCGCGGGGGTGTTCACCGCGACCCACGTACCGGCGTCCGCGGACGGGGCGCCGTCGACGAGGACGTCGATCTCGCCGGTGGAGGCGGTGAACGCGTCGGCGGCGTAGACCGCGAGGGACAGCGGTTCGGTGCCCGTGTTGACCACGATCATCGTGTCCGAGATCACCGCGCCGGGCTCGACGGCGTACGTGAAGTTGCCGCGCCCGGTGCCGTGGGCATTGTCCGCCGTCTGCACCGACCACGCGACGCCGCCGCCGTCGGCGGCCCGGGCCGTCCCCGGCGCGAGGGCGGTGGACAGCGCGAGGGCCGAGGCCAGGGCGAGGGCCCCAATGAGAGCGAGCGAGGGGAGGCGGAGGGATGCGGGCACGAGAGGTCTTTCGATCGAGGGACGAGTGGGGGCCCCGGCGATCGCCGGGGCCCCGGTGCGGGTGTTACTGCAGCGCCGTGATGGTGAGCGTGCTGCGGTAGTCGCCGGCGGCGGTGGTGCCGGGGATGACGAGCGCGAGGTCCGCCCCCACCTTCGCGCTCACGGCTGACGTCGAGGATGCCAGCACGCGCGAGGACCCGAGGCCGGTTCCGCCGAGCCGGGTGGAGGTCACCTCGGCGCCGCCGGTCACCGTCGCCGCGTCCGTTGCGACGAGCTTCGGCTTCCAGCCCAGGTAGCCGCCCGAGAAGGTCTCTCCCGACGACGTTGCGAACTCGCTCACCTGGCCCGAGATGCTCCAGCTGTAGGGGGTCGATCCGCCCGCGCGCGTGTCGGTCACGACGACCGGATTGAGCGAACCGGATGCCACGAAGTTCGCGCCGTCCTGCACGGCGGTGCCGAGGTCGGCGGGCGCGGTGCCCTCGAAGGCCCACCCGAAGGCGCCGGTGGGGTTGTCGACCCACGCGGGGACCTCGACGACGACATCGGAGGCCGACGAGAAGGCGATCGGGGTGAAGGTCTCGAACGGCGCGTGCACCGCGCCGCTGCCGGCGTAGGTGTAGATGCCGAACGTCCCGGCGGCGAGGTTCTGCGCTTCGGTGGTGGTCAGCGCGAGATCGACCTCGAACGTCCCGTCCGAGGTCAGCTCGATGGCGCCGGCGTTCGCGCCGCCCACGGTGGACATGCTCGCGGCGGGGAGGGCCCAGCGCTGTGCGATGACCGTGCGCGCCGAGGACGGCGCGCCCGCGGAGGGCTTCCACACGTCGGCGAACTTGCCGAACGCGACGTACGCGCCGCTGAACTGCCCCGCCAGCGGCGGGCGGGTGCCGTTGGTGGCGGTTCCCGCGGGCAGGAAGCCGGAGCCGCGGACCGTCACGGTCTCGCCCTGCGCGAGGCCGCTGGTCCGGGAGACGGTGACCGTCGGCGTGGTCGACGTCGGCGCTGCCGTATACGCGATCGAGAGGGGACTGGCCGGCTTGCGGGAATCGGCGGCACCACCGGAGGAGTACCAGTACGATCCCTGCCCGGTCTTGACCTGGAAGTCGACGAACGACTGAGGGAAGGCGCCGGCGTTCGCGCCCGTCGTGACCTGGGCGACCGAACCCGAGGGCACCGTGATCGTGCGGCCGAGGTAGTCGGGCGTGACGGTGAAGCCGGTGGGGGTCACGTCGACGCCGGTGAGCGTCGCGATGACGACGTCGGTCGCGGGGGTGAGGTTCTCGAACTTGTCGGGGTCATCCATCGAGGTGCCGTACCCGCCGAGGGTGGCGGTGACCGTTCCCGTGCCGTCGGCCGCGACCGTCAGCTTCGGGTCCGTGATCCACGAGCGGGTCATCCCCGAGTAGAACGCCGACGTGAACGAGCCGGACCACTGGATGACGGCGGTGTTCGCCGCGACGTCGACCGTGCCCGTGCCGCCGCTGATCTCGGCGATGTGCCCCGAGTTCAGCCCGTTGCCGGAGGTGATCGTGGTGCCCGCGGCATCCGTGCGAAGTCCCGCGAACGTCGCGTCGGCATAGCTGCCGTCGGACTGGAGCTTGAGGATCCTGGTGTTGCCGTCGCTCTGCTTCCAGTTGGCCGTCGTGACGCGGTCGGCCGACGAGGAGGCGGTGATGATCCCCGCCGAGAGCAGGTTGACGGTGCCGGGTGCGAAGGCGGCGGAGTTCGCTTCGGCGTTGACGCCCCAGCGGAACACGGCACCGTCGATCGTCGTGTCGGCGGCGTATGCCGGAGCGCTCGCGAGCGCGCCTCCCAGAGTGAGCGCTGCGGTGGCGAGGAGTGCCGTCGAGGCGCGTCCCAGCCACGGTCCACGCGGGTTTGGAGAGTCCACGTTCGTTCCCTTCTCCGTCCTCGAGAGGTCCCGACGGCAGGCGTCGGTCGCCCCCGGGCGAGGGCGAGAGGACAGGTTAGGCTTACCTAAGCACGAAGTCGGTATCCAGGTAAAGTTAAGGATAGGCTCACCTCACTTGGAGGTCCTTTTGTCTCGTCATCCCCGCGCCCTCGCGGCACTCGCTCTCATCGTCTCGGCCACGCTGGGCCTGGCGGCCTGCACGACGGGCGAGCTCGATCACGCGGACGGCGCACCGGCCACGCCGCCGCTCGCAGAGGTCACGCCCCTCGCCGATCCGCTCTCGTGGCAGGGTCCGTCGACCGCCGTCGCTGCCGCGTCCGCGATCGTCCCGGTGACCGAGGGCGCGCAGGTACTACCGGTCACGGTCACCGACGCGCAGGGCTCCGCGGTCACGGTCGTCGACACCTCGCGCATCCTCGCCCTCGACATCTACGGCTCGCTCTCGCGCATCGTGTTCGAGCTCGGTCTGGGTGACTCCGTCGTCGCCCGCGACACCTCGAGCGCCTTCCCCGAGGCCGCCGGCCTCCCCGTGGTCACCGAGAACGGGCACGACCTCAATGCCGAGGCGATCCTCGACGCCGCGCCCACCGTGATCCTCACCGACACGAGCCTCGGTCCATGGGACACGGTGCTGCAGATGCGGGATGCCGGCATCCCCGTCGTCGTGGTCGACTCGCACCGGTCGTTGGCCTCCATCGGCACTCTCGTCGAGCAGGTCGGCGCCGCTCTCGGCGTGCCCGACCGCGCGGCCGCGCTCGCCGCGCGCAGCACCGCGGCCGTCGACGCGAAGATCGCCCAGATCGCCGACGTCGCACCCGCCGATCCCGAACGGCGCCTGCGCATGATGTTCCTCTACGTGCGGGGGCAGTCCGGGGTCTACTACCTCTTCGGCGAGGAGTCCGGCGCCGACAGCCTCATCGAGGCGCTCGGGGGGATCGACGTCGCGGGCGAGATCGGATGGCGGGGCATGCGCCCCCTCACCGATGAAGCGCTCGTGGATGCCAACCCCGACCTGCTGATCATGATGACGAAGGGCCTCGAATCGGTGGGGGGAGTCGACGGGCTCGTCGAACGCCTCCCGGCCGTGGCGCAGACCGACGCCGGCCGCAACCGCCGCATCGTGGACATGTCGGACACGACGGTGCTGAGCTTCGGTCCCGCCTCCGCCGACGTGCTCGACGCGCTCGCCGTCGCCGTCTACGCGCCCGAGGCCGCGGGGTGAGCGCGGCCGTCACCGAGGCGACCCGCGCGGACGCCGCCGCCCCGGTGCGCCGCGCCGCGCGTCGGGCGCCCGCGGTGTTCACCGCCCTTGCGCTGGCGCTGGTCGTGCTCGCGGTCGTCTCCGCCGGGAGCGGCCAGCTCTCGATCCCGCCCGACCAGGTGCTCGGCGCGTTCGCGCGCGGTTGGAACGACGCGGTGCGCGCGGTCGGCCTCGACGCCCTCGCCGTGCCGCCCGGGGTCGCGATGGCGCACGTCAACGGCGAGGCGACGCTGTGGCTCATCCGCGTGCCGCGGCTGCTCATGGCGGTCCTCGTGGGGGCGGCGCTCGCGACGGCGGGCGTCGTCATGCAGGGCGTGTTCCGCAACCCGCTGGCCGAGCCCGGAGTCATCGGCATCTCGTCGGGCGCGGCGGTGGGGGCCTCGGCATCCATCGTCTTCGGTCTCACCTTCCTCGGGCCCGTGACCCTGCCCGTCCTCGCTTTCGCCGGCGGCCTCGCCGCCACGGTCGTCGTATACGCCTCGGCCCGGGCCGACGGACGCACCGAGGTGGTCACGCTCGTGCTCACCGGCATCGCGGTCAACGCCGTCGGCGGCGCGGCGATCGCGCTCTTCACGTTCCTCGGGTCGACCCAGGAGCGCGAGCAGATCGTCTTCTGGCAGCTCGGGTCGCTCAACGGCACCCGCTGGAGCGACCTCGCGATCGTCGCGCCGCTCGCGATCGTCGGCATCGCGGCGTGCCTGCTGCTCTCGAGCTCCCTCGACCTGCTGGCGCTCGGCGAGCGTCAGGCCGAGCACCTCGGTGTCCGCGTCGAGCTCTTGCGCGTCGGGGCGATCGTGGTGGTCGCGCTCCTCACGTGCGCCGCCGTCGCCTTCTGCGGAATCATCGGCTTCGTCGGTCTCGTGGTGCCCCACCTGATGCGCATGCTGCTCGGCCCCGGCCACCGCCTGCTCACCCCGGCCAGCGCGCTCGGCGGAGCCGCGCTGCTCCTGGCGGCGGACCTCGTCGCGCGCACCGCGGTGCCCGGCTCGGACCTGCCCATCGGCATGCTCACCGCGCTCATCGGCGGCCCGTTCTTCTTCTGGCTGTTGCGTCGGACCCGACGCCGATCGGGGGGATGGGGATGACGCCGGTGATGCGCGTGCGCGGGGTGTCGGTCGACGTCGCGGGGCGGCGCGTGCTCGACGACATCGACCTGGACCTGTCGGCCGGCGAGATGCTCGTTCTCGTGGGCCCCAATGGTGCGGGCAAGTCGACTCTCCTCTCCGTCCTCGCCGGCGACCGCGCCGCGCGCAGCGGTGTCGTCGAACTCCACGGCGCGGCACTGGAGGAGTGGCCCGTGGCCGAACGGGCCCGCCGTCGTTCGGTGCTGACCCAGAGCAACGAGGTGTCGTTCCCGTTCGTCGTGCACGACGTCGTACGGATGGGGCGCGCGCCGTGGCGGCGGCATCCGGAGTCCGACCGCGACGATGCCGCCGTGGCGGACGCGCTGGCGGCGGGCGAGGTGACGGCCTTCGCTGAACGCCCGGTGACCTCGCTGTCGGGTGGGGAACGGGCGCGGGCGGCATTCGCCCGGTCCTACGCGCAGGAGTGCGGCATCGCGCTGCTGGACGAGCCCACCGCGAGCCTCGACATCCGCCATCAGCACCGCGTGCTCGCCCGTACGCGGGAGCGCGTGCGGCGGGGCGGAGCGGCGATCGTCGTGCTGCACGACCTGGGGCTCGCGGCGGCGTACGCCGACCGCATCGCCCTGCTCGAGGCGGGGCGCCTGGCCGCGGTGGGTCCGCCGCGCGAGGTCCTCGACCCCGATGTCCTCACGCGGGTGTACCGCCATCCGATCGACGTCCTCGACGGCCCGCGCGGCACCGTGATCGTGCTCGCCACCGCCGAAGAACCGCCGCCCCTCGACACCGGAGAAGCCCCCGAATGACCCGCTCCCCTCGCGTCCCCCTCGCCGCGACCGCCCTCGCCCTCGCCTTCGGCGGCCTGCTCGCCGCCGCCGACCCCGCTGCGGCGGTCGGCGGGGTGTCGATCGCCGGCCCCGACGGCAGTGCGACCGTGTCGCCCGACTACGCCACCGAGGTCACCGTCTCGGGCTCCGGCTTCCAATCCGTCGCCAACGGTTTCGGCGGGGTGTACGTGCTGTTCGGCTGGGTCGACGACCCCGCGGGAGGCTCATGGCGCCCCAGTGCGGGCGGTCTGGTCGGCGAGGACTACCGGTACGTGCCGGACGCCGAGTCGGCAGAGAACAACGGCTTCCAGCGTTTCCTCGCCTTCCCCGGCAGTCAGACCGAGAGCTCGGCGAACGGCACGATCGGCGCAGACGGGTCGTGGACCGTGGCCATGGTGGTCCCGGGGGCCGTGTTCGAGAGCCAGGATCGCGAGGGACGCGTGACCTCGGTGGACTGCCGGCGCACCACGTGCGGCATCATCACGATCGGCGCGCACGGGGTGAAGAACGCCAACAACGAGACCTTCACACCCGTCTCGTTCGGGACGGTCGCCGCGGGGGCGGCATCCGGATCTCCCGCCGCTCCGACGGATGCCGGGGGTGCGGCCGGTGCCGTGCGCGTCGGCGTCGAGTCGGCGACCGTCGCGGCGGGGTCGTCGATCGTGTTCACGGGGCAGGGCTTCACTCCGGGCGAGCAGGTCGTGGCGTCGCTGGACGGCGGGCTGACGGCTGTAGGGCCGCTCACGGCGGGAGCCCGCGGCGAAGTCGCCGCCGCGCTGCCCGTTCCCCGCGACATCCGCGACGGGACGCACCTGATCACGCTGCGCGGTGCGGGATCGGGGAGCGTGGCCGAGGCGGAGGTGAGCGTCACGGGCGGAACGGTCGAGGTCGTCGCCACGACGCCGACGGTGCCGACCTGGGCGATCGTGATGATGCTCGGGTGCGTCGCGCTCGCGGCGGTGCTGGTGATCGCGAGCGTCGTGACGGCCCTCGTGCGGGCACGCGCGCGACGTCGCGCCCGGCGGGCGGCATCCGGCTCTTCTCCGGCGCCGGGCGAGGCGCCGCGCGAGCCCGCGGGCGGTCCCGCGGAAGCCCCCGCGGAGCCGCTTGCGACGGGGGCCCGGTCATGAGGGGCCGGGGTCTGCTGCGCGCGGCCCTCGCGGTCGCGGTCGCCCTGGGCGTCGGGGCGTCTCCGGCCGCAGCAGCGGGACCCGACGAGATCGTGGTCACCGTCCCCGGACCCGGCGGTCCGGCCGCAGGCGACGGGATGATCCGCAATGCGCAGCTGCGGTGGGGACTGAACGCCGAGTCCGGGGGAGGGGCGTTCGCGGGCGGATGCAACTTCCTCAGCGCCGGGCTCGCCGGCGACGCCGGGGGTGCCCGGGTGTGGCGGGAGGGCGACGGCCTCTACCGTGCGCAGGACGGCGCCGTCCGCATCGAGAAGCCGACCGCCGACGGCGGATGGACGACCGCATCGTGGGACACGAAGTGCCGGGATCCGCGCGGGGCCGCCGTGTCGGCCTCGTCGACGTCGAGCACCACCGGGAACCAGGTCGTGATCGACGGGGGGACGGGGACGCGTCGTGACGGGGCGGTCGAGATCCGCTGGGCGGGCTCGTTCACCGTGGCCTTCTACGGCGGGATGACGTACTGGAGCGTCACGGATCCCGTGCTCACCCTCGACGCGTCCGGGAACGGGCGCCTCGTGGGGCGTGCCGGCGGGTACGGGACGTCGATGGACGACCTGACGGCGTGGACGTCGATCGCCCCGCGCGAGGTCGTGCTCGCCGACCTCCGTTCCGCCGCCGTGTCCGCCGAGAGCGGGTTCTCGGTGACGCCCGAGTACCTCGGGGTCGCGACCGCCGGGGGCGGCCAGATCGCGCGCTCCAACGCGAACGCCGCCCACTGGGGATCGTTCCCGCAGTCGTTCGTCGACTTCCACCGTCTGACGGGTCAGCAGGGGTACTGGCTCACGACGGGCGGAGTCCGGGATGCCGCGAAGCCGGCGACTGCGCTCACCGTCAGCTACGACGCCGATGCCCCGGTCGCCGTGCCGGCGGCATCCGGTGGGGGTGTGTCGGCGGCCGCGGCGGCGAACAACCCGCTGCGACGCGCCCCCTCGGCGCTCGACCCGGCCGCACCCGCTCTGTCGTTCCTCGCGGCCAACGCCCCCCTGACGACGCAGCCCCAGGGGCCGGGGCTCGTGCCCGACGCGCGCGGGGCGATGTCGCCTCTCGTGCTGCCGTTCCTCGGATCCGCGGCCGCGCTGAGCCTGGCGATCATCGCCGTGCTGAGCATGATGCGGGCGCTGCCGTGGCAGCGTTCCGGTGCGGTGGCCGCGCGGCGTTCGGTCTCGGGCCGCGAGACAGCAACCGGCTGACATTCCCCCTGCAGGCCGCCGGGGAATTGTCAGCGCGGTGCAGTCTCGCGGCCGTGGGCTGCCGAGAACGGCCGAGACCCGCGTCGATGTCGCCGGGCGCGTCTAGGGTGAAGCCCATGGAATTCGGCATCTTCGTCCCGCAGGGTTGGCGCTTCGATCTGGTGGGCATCGACCCCGCCGACCAATGGCGCGCGATGAGCGCGCTCGCCCAGAGCGCCGACGAGGGGCCGTGGGCCTCGATCTGGGTCTACGACCACTTCCACACCACGCCGGTGCCGAGCGCCGAGGCCACGCACGAGGCGTGGACGCTGATGGCCGCGTTCGCCGCCGTCACCGACCGCGTGCGTCTCGGGCAGATGTGCACGTGCATGGGGTACCGCAACCCGGCCTACCTCGCCAAGGTCGCGGCGACCGTCGACCTGATCTCGGGCGGGCGCGCCGAGATGGGCATCGGCGGCGGCTGGTACGAGCACGAGTGGCGCGCGTACGGCTACGGTTTCCCGCCGATCGCCGAGCGGCTCGGGCGCCTGCGCGAGGGCGTCGAGATCATGCACCAGGCCTGGACCACCGGCTCGGCGACGCTCGCCGGCACGTACTACGACGTCGACGGTGCGATCGTCCAGCCGCAGCCGCTGCAGTCCGGCGGCATCCCCCTCTGGATCGCGGGCGGTGGCGAGAAGGTCACGCTCAAGATCGCGGCGCAGTACGCGTCGTACACGAACTTCGGCGGCTCGCTCGACGAGTTCGACCACAAGTCCGCGGTCCTCCGCGGCCACTGCGAGGCCCTCGGCCGCGACTTCGGCGAGATCACCCGCTCGACGAACTTCAACACGATCGTGGCCGAGAGCGAAGCCGAGGCGGACGAGCGTCTGGCTGCGGTCGTGGCGCGCTTGCGTCCCCACGTCGGCGACGAGCGGGCGGATGCCATCGAGGCCGACTACCGCTCCTCCGACACGTTCGGCACGCCCGAGCAGATCGTCGAGCGCCTGCGGGCGCGCGCCGACCACGGCCTCGGCTACGCCATCCAGTACTTCCCCGAGGCCGCGTACGACACCTCGGGCATCTCGCTGTTCGAGCGTGAGGTGGTCCCCGCTCTCCGCGCCTAAGGCGCGTGAGGGGTCAAGAACTGTCGCCTCCGGCGCGCCGAAGCGACAGTTCTTGACCCCTCACGCGACCTGCGGGTCAGACGAGCGGGGCGACATCCGAGTACGCGTCGGGCTCGACGGGCGGGGTGGATGCCGGGGCGTCGAAGACCCGCGCGCGGCGGGTCGTGGCATCCCACGCAGGCCAGCCGGGGTCGCCGTCGCGGACGAAGGCCACCGCCGCCGCGTGCATGGCGGCGGCGAGGTCCGTCGGAGGCGCCTCACCGGCGATCGCGGCCACCCCGCCGGCGTCGAGGTGGTCGAACCAGAACGGCACGTCGAGGCAGTGGCAGGCGAAGCCGATCGCGGGTGACGGCCACGCGAAGCGATAGACCCACGTCGGGGCGGTTCCCCGCGCGCGTGCCGTGCGGAGCACGACCGAACGGATGACGCGATCCGAGACGTAGCCGCCCAGGAGGGCCGCCGATCCGCGCCGCCGCGACCGGGCGAGGTACGCGTGACGGCGGGAGCGCCCGAGGCCCAGGACCGCGAGAGCCAGTGGCACCGGAACCAGGCGCAAGGGCTTCCGCCAGCGCGCCGTGAGCATCGTGAACTCGTCGTCCGTGGCGCCGATCACGAGCGGCACGTCCGCGGCGGCGCCGTCCGCGAGGGCGTCGAGCGGCGCGCGGGGGAGCATGTCGCCGTCGACCACAGGGCCGATCGGCAGCCCGTCGTCGAGCAGCGTGGTGAGGCCCGACAGCCGCGGTCGTCCCGTCGGCTTCTGCGCCCGTTGCTGCAGCTCGAGCAGATGCTCTTCGGGGAGGCGCGCGAATCCGTCGCGGTCGGCCGGCACCCCGGCGAGGGCTGCGATCCGCTCGGCGAACCGGCGCGCGGCCGGAGCGGTGACGGCCCCGATCGCGGGCGAGACGGCCATGGCCCCGCGGAACAGTCCGGATGCCGCGGGGCAGGCCAGCAGCGCCAGCACCGATCCGCCGCCCGCCGACTGCCCGACGATCGTCACCCGCGCGGGGTCTCCGCCGAAGGCGGCGATCTCGTCGCGCACCCACTCCAGAGCGGCGATCTGATCGCGCAGACCCCGGTTCGACGGGGCGCCGTCGATGTGCCCGAACCCGTCGAAGCCGAGCCGGTACGAGACGACCACCGTCACGACACCGTCGCGCGCGAACGCGTCACCGTCGTACCAGCGGCTCGCCGGCGACCCCGAGGTGAACCCGCCCCCGTGGATCCACACGAGCACCGGGAGAGCGGCATCCGGTGTCGCCCCGGCGGGCGCGAAGACGTTGACGTTCAGCGTCGCGTCGCCGGGCACACTCGGCTCGGGGATCAGCGTGATGCCCGTGTCGCCGCGCTGGGCGGTCGCCCCGTACTCCGTGGCGTCGCGCACGCCCTCCCACGGGGTGGCCGGCTGCGGAGCGGCGAACCGCAGCGCTCCGACGGGAGCCTGGGCGAACGGGATGCCGAGGAAGACCGCCGTCCCGCCGCGCGCGAACCCGCGCACGCGGCCCCGGGTGGTGGCGACGGCGGGGTCCTTGGCATCCATCGCCCCATCTTCTCGTGCCATCCGCGTGAGTCGCCAAGAATTGTCACCTGGCGAGTGCGCAGGGCGACAGATCTTGGCGCCTCACGCGCTCGGCCTGCGGCCTCAGGCGTCGCGGCGCGCGCCCTGCGACGGCGTCACGGTGAAGACGTTCGGGGCGCGGAATCCGGATGCCGCGAACGCGGCGTGCACGGCGTCGGTCGCCGCGGGCACGAGGTCGGCGGGGATCAGGGCGATCGCCGCGCCGCCGAAGCCGCCGCCGGTCATGCGCGCGCCGAGGGCGCCCGCGGCCAGCGTCGTCTCGACGGCGAGGTCGAGCTCGGGCACCGAGATCTCGAAGTCGTCGCGCATCGACACGTGCGACGCGGTCAGCAGGTCGCCGATCGCGCGCGGGCCGTCGGCGTCGAGGGCGGCGACGGTGTCGAGCACGCGTTGGTTCTCGGTCACGATGTGCCGCACGCGGCGGAAGGTGACGTCGTCGAGGATCTCGGCGGCGCGCGGCAGATCGTCGACGGTGAGGTCGCGCAAGGCGGGCACGCCGAAGGCGGCGGCGCCCTTCTCGCACGAGGCGCGGCGCTCGCGGTAGCCGCCCGAGGAGTGGGCGTGCTCGACGAGCGTGTCCACGACGAGGATCTCCAGACCCGCCTCGGCGAAGCCCAGGGCCACCGGCCGGGTCTCGAGCGTGCGGCAGTCGAGGAACGTCGCGGAGTCGGCGACGCCGAGCATCGAGGCCATCTGGTCCATGATCCCGGTGGGGGCCCCGACGGCGTCGTTCTCGGCGGTGCGGCCGACGCGCGCGAGGGCGACCTTGTCGAGACCGGCGCCCCACACGTCGTTGAGGGCGGAGGCCACGGCGCCCTCGATCGCGGCCGACGACGAGAGGCCCGCCCCTACCGGCACCTCCGACGCCAGGGCGATGTCGACGCCCCGGGGCGTGGCATCCGGGGCCGCGGCGCGCAGCGCCCACGCCACCCCCAGCGGGTAGCCCGCCCAGTCGAGGCCGCCGGCGGCGATGCGGGCGTCGAGCTCGGACAGCGGCACCTCGACGGCCTCGTCGGCGAAGGTCGACCGCACGCGGATCACGTCGTCGGAGCGGAGGGCCACCGCGGCGGCGGTGCGCTGCGCGATCGCGAACGGCAGGACGAAGCCCTCGTTGTAGTCGGTGTGCTCGCCGATGAGGTTGGCGCGGCCCGGCGCCGACCAGACCCCCGCAGGAGCGGCATCCGTCAGGGTGGCGAGCAGGGCGCGGGCGTCGTCGACGGCGGTCATGCCGTCACCTCCGGGATGGTCTCGAGGGCGGCGCGCAGGCGGTCGGCCTGGGCCTCGGGGGTGATGTCGCCGATCCACGCGCCCATGGCGGACTCGGATCCGGCGAGGTACTTCAGCTTGTCGGCGGCGCGGCGGGGCGACGTGATCTGCAGGTTCACCCGCACGCTGTCGCGTGCGCGGTCGACCGGGGCCTGGTGCCACGCGGCGATGTACGGGGTGGGGGTGTCGTACAGCGCGTCGATGCCGCGCAGCAGCCGCAGGTAGAAGGGGGCGAGCTCGTCGCGCTCGGCCTCCGTCGTCTCGGCGAGGTCGGCGACGTGGCGGTGCGGCAGCACGTGCACCTCGATGGGCCAGCGCGCCGCGAACGGCACGAACGCCGTCCAGTGCTCGCCGCGCAGGACGACGCGCTCGCCGGCGCCCTCGAACTCGAGGATGCGCGCGAAGACGTCGGGCGAGGTGCGGGCGACGGTGTCGAGCAGGCGCTGCGTGCGCGGGGTGACGTAGGGGTAGGCGTAGATCTGCCCGTGCGGGTGGGGGAGGGTGACGCCGATCTCCTGCCCGCGGTTCTCGAACGGGAAGACCTGCCGGATGCCGGGCAGAGCCGACAGCGCGGCTGTGCGGTCGGCCCACGCCTCGATGACGGTGCGGGCGCGCGTGCGCGACAGCGTGCCGAACGAGCCCTCGTGCTCGGGGCTGAAGCAGACCACCTCGCACCGCCCGACGGAGGTGCGAGTGCGCCCCAGGCCGAGGTGCTCGAGGTCGTCGTCGTCGCGCGGCGGATCGCTCGCGGCCGGGGCGTCGGCGGTGGCGACGTCGAGCGCGGGTCCGAACGACGGCGACTTGTTCTCGAACACGGCGACGTCGTAGCGCGAGGGGATCTCGGACGGGTTCGTCGGCGTCTGCGGAGCGAGCGGGTCGAGGTGCGCCGGCGGAAGGAACGCGCGATTCTGACGATTGGATGCCACGGTGATCCAGTCGCCCGTGAGGATGTCCTGCCGCATCGTCGCCGTGGCGGGCCGCGGGGCGAGCGTGCGGGCGTCGACGGAGCGTTCGGGGCCGAGCGTCGTGTCGGCATCGTCGAAGTAGATGAGCTCGCGGCCGTCGGCCAAGCGCGTGGGGCGTTTGACGACTCCGGCGCCGAGCGCCACTGCGGTGGGGCTGTCCGTGTTCACGATAACACGCTACATTCCGCCCGTGATATCGTCAACACGGGAGGCGATCATGCGAGTGTCCATGGCCGATGTGGCCGCAGCGGCGGGGGTGTCCGCCCAGACCGTCTCGCGCGTGGCCAACGGCAGCCCGCGCGTGGATCCCGCGACCCGTGCCCGCGTCGAGGCGGCGATGAGCGACCTCGGTTATCGCATGCACCGCGCCGCGCGCGCCCTCCGCACCGGGCAGACCTCCACGATCGGACTCGTCGTGTCGACGCTGGCCTCGGTCGGTAACTCGCGGATGCTGCAGGCGATCTCCGAAGCGGCGGCCGCACGCGACTACGCCCTGGCCGTCGTGACGGTGGGGGAGCGCGGCATCCGCGACGCCTTCGCGCGCCTGCGCGCCCAGGGCGTCGACGGCGCCGTCGTGCTGAACGAGGCGACCGAGCTCGTGCGCGACACCGATCCGCCCGCCGACCTGCACCTCGTCGTGGTGGATTCGCCGCCCGACGGGCGATTCTCGATCGTGCAGACCGATCACGCCGGCGGTGCCCGCCTCGCCACGGAGCATCTGCTCGCCCTCGGCCACCCCACGGTTCATCACATCGCCGGGCCCGCACGGTCGTTCGCCGCCGCCGAACGCGAGCGCGGGTGGCGTGCCGCACTGTCCGACGCCGGGGTCACGGCGCCCGAGCCGGTCCGGGGCGACTGGACCTCGGCATCCGGTCATTCCGCCGTCGCCGCCCTGACCGGCGCCACCGCGGTCTTCGTCGCGAACGACCAGATGGCCCTCGGCGCGCTGCGGGCGTTCGCCGACGCCGGTCGCCGCGTGCCCGACGACGTCGCCGTGGTCGGTTTCGACGACATCGTGGATGCCGCCGAGTACCGCCCGCCACTCACCACCGTGCGGCAGGACTTCGACGCCCTGGGCCGCGACGCGGTCACGGCGCTCATCGCCGCGATCGAGGGCGGCGTGCCGGTGGCGCAGAGGGTTCCGGCGACCCTCGTCGTGCGGGCCAGCGCGCGCTGACGCGGCGGCGCGCCTGCGACGTGCGGTCCCGCACGCGCGGGGCGGCGGCGTGCGCCCGGAACAGGGGCGGCGGCGTGCGCCGAAAACAGGGGATGCCACGAGAACAGGCCGATCCGTGCGGGATCGGCCTGTTCTCGGCTCATCGCCTGTTCTCGTGACGCGGGTTGGGCGCGTCCGCGGCGGAGGCGGGTCCGCGCGGCGTCAGCGTCGTCGGGCCGCGGGAAGGTCGATCGGGCCGGTGACCGACAGCTCGTTCTCCCAGACCTCGATCCCGCGGACCCCGGGCAGCCGCGCCTGGGTGAAGACCGGGTCCAGACCCTCCCGCCGTTGCTGGGTGTAGTCCTTCAGCAGCCTGAACGCAACGCCCGAGAGCAGGGCGATGGCGACCAGGTTGACGATGGCCATGAATCCCATCGCCCCGTCGGCGAAGTTCCAGACGACGTCGGCCGAGACGAGGGCTCCGGCGAACACGGCCGCGATCGCGAAGAGACGGTAGCCGAGGAGCACGGCCGGGCTCGAGGTGATGAACTCGATGTTGGTCTGGCCGTAGTAGTAGTTGCCGAGGATCGAGCTGAACGCGAGCAGGAAGATGATGACGATCAGCAGGATGTTCGACCAACTGCCGAGTGCGCCGACGACCGCCCCCTGCGTCAGCCCGATGCCCCTCTCGGCGCCCGCGAGATCGGGCACCGAGACGAGGATCAGGAATGCCGTGATCGAGCACACCAGGAACGTGTCGAAGTACACGCCGAGGGTCTGCACGAGACCCTGTTTCACTGGGTGCGTCACGGCCGCGCTCGCGCCGGCGTTGGGTGCCGAGCCGAGCCCCGCCTCGTTCGAGAACATGCCCCGCTTGACGCCGGTGAGGATGATGTAGCCGAGGGCTGCGCCGACGATCTCGTTCAGGCCGAACGCCGAGGTGAAGATCAGCGCGAACACGCTGGGCAGGCGCTCGATGTGGATGGCGACGATCACGAGCCCGAGGAGCAAGTACAGCAGCGCCATGACGGGGACGAGCGTCTGCGTGACGGAGGCGATCCGACGGACGCCACCGAAGATGACGAGTCCCATCAGGACCGCCAGAGCGGCCCCGATGACCACCGGGAGCCACGCTGCGGAGTCGTCGCCGAAGCTCCCCGAGATGGTGGCTTGGATGGTGTTCGCCTGCAGGGAGCTGAAGGCGATCGGGAAGCAGATGATGAGGATGACGGCGAACAGCACACCCATCCATCGCGCGCCGAGTCCGCGCTGCATGTAGTAGGCGGGGCCGCCGAGGAACCCGTCCTTGTCCCGCGTCTTGTAGAGCTGCGCCAGCGACGACTCGATGAAGGCGGATGCACCACCCACGAAGGCCATCAGCCACATCCAGAAGATCGCGCCGGGGCCGCCGATCGCGATGGCGGTTCCCACTCCCGCGATGTTGCCGACGCCCACCCGCGAGGCTGCGGAGATCGTGAACGCTTGGAACGAGGAGATGGACTGCGGTTCACCGGTCTCGGTGCGCGGCGTCCGATCCTTCAACGTCCGGAACATCTCGGGGACCAGGCGAAACTGCACGACCCCGGAGCGGATCGTGAAGTACACGCCGAGGCTGACGACGATCGGGAGGACGATCCACGTCCACAGGTTGTCGCCCCAGGTCAGCAGCCACGCGTTTACAGCATCCATCCGCACAGTATGGTGACCGCGACCGCCGCTCGCCAGTTCACCGCGGGCGCGAGCGCCGACGCCGCGTGCCGCGAGGGAGCCCCGGGCGGCGCGGATTCGCCGCGCCCGTGGCATCCCCCCTTCCGCCGATTCCGCCCTGCGGGCCGCGAACCACGGAAGGATGGAGAGGTTCGACATCCCCCTCTCCGAGGAGCCCCATGCACGTCAACGCTTACGCGGCGTCGTCCGCGACGTCCCCCCTCGAGCCCACCACGATCGAGCGGCGCCAGGTCGGCCCCGCCGACGTCCTGATCGACATCGCCTACGCCGGCATCTGCCACTCCGACATCCACACCATCCGTGGCGAGTGGGGCGAGGTTCCCTATCCGCTGACCGTCGGTCACGAGATCGTCGGGACGGTCGCCGAGGTCGGATCCGACGTCACGAAGCACGCCGTCGGCGACCGCGTCGGCGTCGGCTGCATGGTCAACTCGTGCCGCGAGTGTGAGAACTGCCGCGCCGGCGAGGAGCAGTACTGCCTCAACGGCAACATCGGCACCTACGGCGCGATCGACCGTGACGGCACCGTCACCCAGGGCGGTTACTCGCAGAAGATCGTCGTCGACCAGGACTTCGTGCTGCGCGTGCCCGAGTCGATCCCCTACGAGGCGGCCGCGCCGCTGCTGTGCGCCGGCATCACGACGTATTCGCCGCTGAATCACTGGAACGCCGGCCCCGGCAAGAAGGTCGCGATCGTCGGTCTCGGTGGTCTCGGGCACATGGCCGTCAAGATCGCGCACGCCATGGGTGCCGAGGTCACGGTGCTGTCGCAGACGCTCAGCAAGAAGGACGACGGCCTGAAGATGGGCGCCGACCACTACTACGCCACGAGCGACCCCGAGACCTTCCGGACGCTGAAGAACACGTTCGACCTCATCGTCAACACCGTCAGCGCCCCGCTGGACCTCAAGCAGTACCTCGGCACGCTGACGCTCGACGGCACGATGGTCAACGTCGGCGCCCCGCCCGAGCCCCTGCCCATCCAGGTCTTCACGCTGTTCACCAACCGCCGGTCCTTCGCGGGGTCGTCGATCGGTGGCATCCGCGAGACGCAGGAGATGCTCGACTTCTGCGCCGAGAAGGGCATCGCGCCCGAGGTCGAGGTCATCCCGGCCTCGGCGATCAACGACGCGTACGAGCGCGTGCTGAAGAGCGACGTGCGCTACCGCTTCGTCATCGACGCCGCGACCCTCGCCTGATCCCCCGCCCCCTCCACCGATAAACGCCGATCCTTCCGGGAAACGCTGCGTCGCAGCGTGTCTCGACAGGATCGGCGTTTATCGCGGGGCGCGGGGCGCAGGGCGCCGGGCGCAGCGCAGGGCTGAGTCAGGCCTGGCCCAGCGCGGCAGAGACCACCGCGCGGGCCTCTTCCTGCACCTCGCGGAGGTGCTCCTCGCCGCGCAGCGACTCGGCGTACAGCTTGTAGACGTCTTCGGTGCCCGAGGGGCGCGCGGCGAACCACGCGGACTCGGTCTGCACCTTGAGGCCGCCGATCGCCGCGCCGTTGCCCGGCGCGTGCGAGAGCTTCGCGACGATCGGCTCACCGGCCAGCTCGGTCGCCGTCACGGCCTCGGGCGAGAGCTTCGACAGCGCCGACTTCTGCGCGGGCGTCGCGGGGGCGTCGACGCGCTGGTAGGCCGAGGCGCCGAACTGCGCCTCGAGCTCGGCGTACCGCTGCGACGGCGTCTTGCCGGTGACCGCGAGGATCTCGGCGGCGAGCAGGCACAGCAGGATGCCGTCCTTGTCGGTGGTCCAGACAGTGCCGTCTTTCCGAAGGAACGATGCCCCCGCCGACTCCTCGCCGCCGAAGGCGACGGATCCGTCGAGGAGGCCGGGAACGAACCACTTGAAGCCGACCGGAACCTCCAGCAGAGTCTTGCCGAGGGCGGATGCCACCTTGTCGATGATCATCGACGACACCAGGGTCTTGCCCACCGCGGCATCCGCGGGCCAGCCGGGGCGGTGCGAGAAGAGGTAGTCGATCGCGACGGCGAGGTAATGGTTGGGGTTCATGAGCCCCGCGTCGGGGGTGACGATGCCGTGGCGGTCGGCGTCGGCGTCGTTGCCCGTGAGGATGTCGTAGTCGGCGCGGGCCGCGACGAGCGACGCCATCGCCGAGGGCGACGACGGATCCATGCGGATCTTCTCGTCCCAGTCCAGCGTCATGAACTTCCACGTCGGGTCGACTTCGGGGTTCACGACGGTGAGGTCGAGGCCGTAGACCTCGGCGATGAGCGCCCAGTACTCCACCGAGGCGCCGCCGAGCGGGTCGGCGCCGATGCGGACGCCGGCGTTCTTGATCGCGTCGACGTCGATGATGGATGCCAGATCCCGGACGTACGCGTCGCGGAAGTCGTACTGGCCGAGGGTGTCGAGGTCGATGTCGGCGTGACGCGTGCGGTGCACGCCCTCGAGGCCCGCGGCGATGAGCTGGTTCGCGCGGTCGGCGATCCACCCCGTCGCGTCGGTGTCGGCGGGGCCGCCGTGCGGCGGGTTGTACTTGAAGCCGCCGTCGCGCGGCGGGTTGTGCGAGGGCGTCACGACGATGCCGTCGGCGCGACCGGGGTCGTCCGCAGCGCGGTCGCGGTTGTAGGTGAGGATCGCGTGGCTGAGGGCGGGGGTCGGCACCCACGAGTCGCGCGCGTCGACCCGCACGTCGACGCCGTTGGCCACGAGCACCTCGATCGCACTGCGCTCGGCCGGCAGCGAGAGCCCGTGCGTGTCGCGCCCGAGGAAGAGCGGACCGGTGATGCCCTGCGTGGCGCGGTAGTCGACGATCGCCTGCGTCGTGGCGAGGATGTGGTCCTCGTTGAAGCTCGTACTCAGCGACGAGCCCCGGTGCCCGCTCGTGCCGAACGCGACGCGCTGCTCGGGCACGGTGGCATCCGGTTTGCGGTCGTAGTAGGCGGCGATCAGTTCGTCGATGTCGATGAGATCGGATGCCTCGGCGGGCTGTCCTGCGCGACTGCTCATGCCCACAGTCTGCCCGCTGCGCGGCCCTCGCGCACACGCTCGGAGGCATTCGCGCCGCAGAAGATCCCATGAATGCCTCGTGCGCGAGAAGCCTGCCCCGCTGGATCCGGGCGACCATCGGGCGATCGGCACCGGTCCGGGTCGTCGTCATGTGGTGCCCGCGGGTGCCGGGGATGGATAAAGTCTGAACGGGGAGGGATCGTGAGACGTATCGGTGTCGTCGACGACCACGATCTCGTGGGACTGGCCTTGCGCAACCTCGTCGATGCGTCGACGGGGCTGAGCTTCGCGCGCCACGAGCGGACCGTTCCGGCGATGACCCGTGCAGCACGCGACGCCGACCTGGTGCTCCTCGACCTCAGCCTGCGCGATGACAGCACGCCGCAGGAGAACGTCGAGGCGCTGCGGCGCTGGGGGGCGCACGTGCTCGTGCTGACCTCGGCCGAGAACCCCTACCTCGTGCGGGAGGCCTCGCGTACCGCCGCGCTCGGCATCGCACGCAAGTCGCTGCCCGGCGACGACCTCGTGACGGCCATCATCGACGCCGCCGAGGGGCGCCACGTCCCCACGACCGAGTGGGCGTCGGCGCTGGACTCGGATCCCGGACTCACCGCCGCACCGCTGACCGCCCGCGAACGCGAAGTGCTCTCGCTGTACGCCTCGGGGATGGGCGCGCGCGAGGTCGCCGCCACGCTGTGGGTGAGCGAGAACACCGTCAACGACCACTTGCGACGGATCAAGGCCGTCTATCAGCGTCTCGGGCGACCGGCCCCGAGCAAGGTGGATCTGTATCGGCGCGGCATCGAAGACGGGTTCCTCCCCGTCCCCCGTCGTGACTGAGGCTCCCGGCGTCGGCCCCGCCGTGCGGGCCACCCAACGCGCCCTGCTGCTCGCGGTCGCGGTGTCGATCCTCGCCTCGGCCGCGGCGGCTGTCCTGGTCGTGTCGACCGTCAACGAGGCCGCGGCGCCCTCGTGGTGGTCGGCGGTGATGATCGTCGCCTTCGCCGTCCTGCTGGCGGGAGGGGGGATCAGTGCGCTGCTGGGTCCCCGAGTCGGCCGCCGCGTCGCGGGGACGGCGGTGGCGGTCTTCGCGGCCACGGTGCTGGCCTACCCTGCCGCCGGCCTGGCGGCGGTCGAAGCCGGCCAGGAGGGGACGATCCCGTGGCTGCTGACCGCCGTCTCGGCCCCGGCGCTCGCGGCTCTGGTCGCGGGCGGATGGCGGTGGGTGGCGTCGCTGCTCTCGCTCTGGTTGGTGGTGGTGGTGTTCTCGCGCTTCCTGCTCGGCGGGTATTCGCTCACGGGGCTGGCCAACGACACCCAGGCGCTGCTGTCGGCGGTCACCACGTGCGCGGTCGCCGCGGCCGCCCTGCGTGCCGCCGTCCACGTGGACCGCTCCGCCGAGCAGACGGCCGTGGCTGCCGTGGCCGAGGCGGAGGAACGTGCGCGTCTGTCGGCGCGATCGCGCGCGGCCGCTTTCGTCCACGACGAGGTGCTCGCCGCTCTCCGCGGCGTCGCCGAGGCCCAGCCCGAGACGGAGGCGGCCGTGCTGCAGCAGGCCGCGCGCGCCACGGCGACCGTCGGCGACCGTCCGCGGTCCGCCGATCTGGTCGACCGTCTGGGAACACTCGCCGCCGCGACCGGCGCCGCGCTGCACGCCGAGCGCGCGCCGGACGCGGCGCCCTGCCCGCCGGAGGTCGCCGACGCGCTCGTCGCGGCGGCAGCCCAGGCGTTGGAGAACACCCGACGCCATGCCCCGGGCGCCCGCTCCCGCGTCCGGGTCGACCTCGAGTCCACGGGCGGGCGGATCGAGATCACGGACGACGGCCCCGGCTTCTGCCCGCGGCGCGTGGCGACGGATCGACTCGGGATCGCCGTGACCATCCTCGGCGTGCCCGGGCGGATCCCCGGAATGGAGGCCGAGGTCGACAGCGCCCCGGGCGAGGGGACGCGCGTGCGTCTGCGGTGGAGTGTTCCGGAGCCGTTCGCGGAGGACCCCCGCGTCGAGGGGTTGTCGCTGCGCACGCGCGAACGCCTGGTCGGATCGCTCTTCCTCGTGACGCAGACGGCCGTCGCGGCCGTCGCGGCGGTGCAGGGCGGTCTCGCCGGTTCGGGTGCGGTGTCGCTCGCGATGCTCGGGGTCCTGCTGGGGGTCGCTGCCCTCGTCGGCCGGGCACGCGGCGAGATCACCCGAACGCGCGCTTTCGCGGTCGTCGCGGCGCTGTGCGGGTTCGTCGCTCTCGGCCTCACCGGCATCCCCGCCCCGATCACGTACGGGTCGGCGTGGTTCGTCACGGCGGCGGCGTTCGTGCTGGTCTCGCTGGCCCTGCGGGGCCGCGGCGACGCCGCGCTGACGGGGGCCGGCATCCTGCTGTCGTTCCTGGGCATCGACGCGATCGGACGCGTGGCGGATCTGCCGCAAATGCTCGGGATCGGAACGCGGGTGGCGACGGTGGTGTGCTTGAGCGTCGTGTTCGTCGCGATGTTGAAGCAGTTGCGCCGGTCCGCCGCGAGCCAGGCCGAACGCCGCATCGCCTCGGCTCGACGCGCGGCGTGGGACGCCGCATCCCACGCCGAGCTGCTCGCCCACCTCGCGGAGGTCGAGTCGTTCGCCCGGCCGTTGCTGGAGCGTGTGGTCGCGGCCGGCCGGGTCGCCGACGACGACCGCGCCGAAGCCCGGGCGGTCGAGGGCCGCTTGCGCGACGGCTACCGGGCGGGGCGACTGCACGGCCACGGGATCGCGGATGCCGCGATGCGGGCACGCTTGCGCGGTGTCGACGTCGTGCTGCTCGACGACGGCGGCACGGTGGGGCCGTCCGAGGCGTGGCTCCCGGCGCTGGCCGATCTCGTGCGCGACCGCTTGTCGACGGCGCGACGGCGCATCGTCGTGCGCGTGCTCCCGCCCGGGCGTGCCGACCTGGCGCACGTCGTGACGGACGGTCGGTTGACGGTCTACCCCGCGGCGGTGTCCCCCGCGGGGGCGACGTCGATCGGAGTCCAGGGCGAGTAGTCGCGGTCGAGGATCGAGCGTTCCGGGTTCTGCCCGCGCGACCACCACCGCGCTTCGTAGCCGGTGCCGTCGAGCAGGACGCGGTCGCCCTGGTTGTACAGCACGTCCGCCTGCCACTCGGGGTACGTGCCGTCCGGCAGCTGCGGCAGCGTGAAGGGACGATCGGATGCCAGAACCGGTCCGAGGTAGCTCCATGCGGAGGCGGTGGTGTCCAGCATCGGATCGTCCGGCGGGGTGCCGTCCTCGTTCCACCACTTCGACACGTAGACCGAACCGTGCCACACGACCTTGATCCCGCGGGAGTAGAACGCCGTCGAGCTCCAGACCGGATACGGGCTGGTCTTCGGATCGTCCTCGACCACGGGCTGGTCGGGGGCGGGGCCCGCGGCCTCGACGCGGCCGAGATAGCCCGTGGACAGCACGTCGGCGAACGACTCGCCGCTTTGCTCCACTCCGCTGCAGCGGGTCGACACCGTCCCGGTGAAGGGGTAGTTGGACCCGCACGTGCGGTCGCGGTTGAGCGACCACATCGACATCCGCGCGAGTCCGCGTTCGCTCGCGAACGACACGAGTGCGCGCGCATCGTCGAGCGTGAACGTCTCGGTGGGCACGTCGTTGCGGCCGATCATGGGCGTGGCGCCCATCACCGCCCACACCCCGCCCGGCGGCAGGTCGACGTCGGCGCGGTCCCAGAGTCCCTGGAGCTGGGCGGCCGTGGCATCCAGAGCGCCCTTCGAGACGGAGACGAGGTCTCGAGGCGCCTGGATGCCGTAGTTCATGGTCATCGCGTTGACCCCGGTGAGCTGCACCCCGGCGTCGAGCATCGTCGACACGAGGTCGCGCCCCGCCGCTGTCAACCCGTCGGGCGCGACCGGGAGCGTCACCCACACCTCGAGCGGGTCGTCCGCGGGCCGCTCCCGTTGGAGGAGCGCCACGGCGGCGGCGCGTCGCTCGGTGGCTGCGCGGTCGTCGAGGGCCTCGCCTTCGATGTCGAGGTCGATCGTGTCGGTGCCGTAGCGATCGATCACCGTGCCGTAGGCGGTGGCGAGGCTCGCGGGGCTCGCGCATGCGCGGGCGAGTTCGGTGTTCACGGCGCCGCCGAACGAGACCGTCACGGGGCGCCCTTCGCGGCGCAGACGTTCGACGCGGCGATCGAGGTCGAAGCGGGTCGCGGCGTCGTCGAGCGTGTACGCCTTGCCCCACGTCGGCGTGCACTCGGTGTCCGAAGCGGCGACCACGAAGGCCAGGACCGCACCCCCGGGCGAGGTCGCGAGCGCGCTCTCGGCCAGTTCCGCCCCCTGATCGAGGGTGACGTCGTAGTAGCCGGCGAACCAGCGCTCGTCGAGGGGCGTGCCGGTCACCGGGAGCGTGATCGGAGGAGCGACGGCGGCCACCCCGACTCCGATCAATGCCGCTCCGCCCAGGAGGCTCGCCGCGACCCGGGCCCACGACACGCGCCGCCCCGAGAACCGCTGGCGCTTGCGAGGACTCATCCGGTCACCGGTTCGATCAGCCCGTCGTCCAAGACGCGTCGCCAGGCGGGCACGGAGTCCTCTTGCGTCGCCGCGGCACGCGCGCGGACGGGCACCCAGATCCACTCCAGCCACCCGTTCCACAGGTCGGCGATGGCGTTGCGGACCCCGACGAGCCGGACCATCGCCCCGACCACGCACACGGCGGTGAAGGCGGCGAAGGCGGCGGCGATCCAGGATCCCTCGCCGACCGAGCGGACGGCGACGATGATCGAGGCGGCGGCGACGACGAGCGGGGCCAGGATCAGCAGCGCCCCCGCCGGCGTGCGCGGGCCCTCCTTGGGGGTGCGGGCGAAGGCGACGCGGTGTCCGGTGAAGGCCTGCGCGATCGAGCCGATCGTGCCGGCGAGGTTCACCGCGAGCAGCAGCAGGTTCAGCCCGTACACCCCCAGGATGTCGCGGCGACGGTAGCCCAGCATCCGCAGATCGTGCGCCATCTCGACGAAGTAGGGCAGGGCGATGAGGATCAGGACGATGCTGACCAGTTCACCGTTGAGCGGCACGACCGTCAGCAGCACCAACAGCCCGGCCGTCACCCAGGCGATCGAGCCGAGGTAGTTGGTGCGCAGCAGCATCTCTGCCGTGCGCAGGGGATGGCCGGCCGCCCGGCGAGCCGCGGCGGTCCTCCACAGCGCCGGGAGCACGAGCAGCCCGCCGTTGGCCCAGCGGCGGCGCTGGACGACGAGAGTGCCGAAGTCCGGCGGCGTGGCGCTGTAGCTCAACCGCTCGGGGTAGTTCACCAGCCGCCAGCCGTGTCCGATGACGTCGATGCTGGCCTCGGTGTCCTCGATGACGGTCCGTCCTCGGATGAAGCGGACGACCTCCCGGCCGTCGACCGTCTCGACGGTGCCGAGGTCCTCGAGCAGCGACCACCGGATCACCGCGTTCGCGCCGACCCAGAACGTGGCGTCGAACGCCGTCAGCCCCTGGTGCACCAGGTGCTGGAGGTCGGTGGTCGCGCCGGCGAGGCGTTCGATGGCGCTGCGCCGACCGCGATAGGCCGAGTAGGGGGTCTGGATCACGCCGACGCGTTCGTGCCCGGGCTGCTGCAGCGCGTGCAGGAGGCGGGCGGCGTACTCGGGCAGCAGCATCGAGTCGGCGTCCAGGGTCATCACCGCGTCGCACACCGGCACGTCGACCACGTGCTCGATGCCGTCGAGGTCGCGCAACTGGTGGACGCCGCCCACGAGCGCCAGGTAGACGTTGAGGTTCGCCGCCTTGGTCGGCTCGTGCGACAGCGACGGGAAACGCTTGCGCTCGAACACCTCGATCTCGGCGCCGAGGATGCGCGTCAAGCGTCGGGCGAGGGACTGCACCCGCGTCGACGACAGAATCTCTTCGTCGACGTCTCCGGCCTCACCCAGCGCGTCCGCGACCGAGCCCAGATCGTCGGCGAGCGACCCCAGCACCTGCTCGGCGAAGAACGTCTCGACGTGTCCGTCCCGGGGCTCGGCGGTCGCGCACTCGCGTGCCCAGCGCGCGACGGTCGCGTAGGCCTCGGCGACGACGCGACGGGCCTCGGGTGCGGGCAGCGTCCGGGCGCGCGTCACGGCGTCCTGCGCACACTCCCGCGGGGCGGCGAGCTCGAGGCGGATCTCGTCGGCGATCGCCCGGGTGCGGGCCACGCGGTCGCGCAGCGCCGGGTCGTCGCCGGGAGGATCGTCCAGCAGCAGCACCACCCGCAGGTGCGGAGCCTCCTGCAGCGCCACCGACCACAGCGCCATGCGCACGTAGGCGGGGTCCTCGCCGTACGAGGGCAGCAGGGCGAGGACGCGGACGTCGTCGTGGTCGAATCCCTCGTCGATGTCGGCCCGCCGGGCGCGTCGGTGCGCCGCGAGCCGGGGGAGGGCCCCCACGCGAGCCAGGAGGTACATGCTCGCCGAGAACGTCAGCATCGTGACGGAGATCAGGAACAGCGCCGTCCCGAGCAGATGCCACACGTCCACGAGTGCCCCGCCGCGTGACAGGGTGACGACGACGGTGGTCATGTACAGCAGCCACAGCGCGACGCAGATCACCAACGCGACCCGCGAGCGTGCGATACCGGCCGCCGTGGGCCGGGGATGCAGGGCGCCAGGGGTGGGGTCGACGGGGACGGATCGCGGGTGTCGACGCCGGGGTGTCGTGCGGGCACGGCTCATCGTTGATCAGGCCTCCTCACCCGCGCGGTGCTGAAGCGCGCGGGTCGTGCACTGCCCGCTTCGGGTCGGCGGGTGCGTTCATTGTCCCGGTCGGCGCTCGCGGTGCGTCGCTGCATCGGCCCCCTATTCCGGTGGTTCTCTCCGATGGCCGACGGGGCCCGTGCGGCGGACGGGACTAGGCTGAGCCGGTGCTGCCCGACACCGAGACCGCGTCCGTCCGCCGTACCTACAGCTATCTCGGCCCGGCGGGAACGTTCACCGAGGCGGCCCTGGCGCAGGTTCCCGAAGCGCGCGACCAGATCTGGCGACCGGTCCGCAACGTCGGCGAGGCGCTCGCCGACGTCGTCGAGGGGCGTTCGGATGCCGCGATGATCGCGATCGAGAACTCCGTCGACGGGGGCGTCTCCACCGCGCAGGACGCGCTGGCCACCGTCCCCGGGCTCCGGATCGTGGGCGAGTACCTCGTCCCGGTCAACTTCGTGCTCGTCGGCCGGCCGGGGATGACTCTCGCCGACGTCTCGCTCGTGGCCGCGCACCCCGTGGCTTACGGCCAGTGCCTCGGGTGGCTCCGCGATCACGTCCCCGCGCACGCGCACCTGCCCGCCGCCAGCAACGTCGCCAGCGCCCTGGGTGTGCTCGACGGCACGAGCGGAGCGGATGCCGCGATCGCAGCGCCCGGGATCGTCGCCCATCACGACGTCGAGGTCCTCGCCGAGAGCATCGGCGACAACGCCAACGCCGTCACCCGGTTCGTGCTCGTGAGCCGCACCGTGGCCCCCGCGCCGCCGACCGGGGCGGACAAGACTTCGCTCATCGTCGAACTCCCCGAGGACCACCCCGGTGCGCTGCTGGAGCTGCTCGAGCAGTTCGCCACCCGGGGCATCAACCTGAGCCTGCTGGCATCCCGCCCCATCGGCGACGCGCTCGGGCGCTACCGCTTCGTGATCGACGCCGACGGGCACGTGCACGACGAGCGCATGGCCGACGCGCTGCTCGGCCTTCGCCGGTTCAGCCCCAAGGTGATCTTCCTCGGGTCGTACGCGCGCGCCGATCGCGCGATCGTGCGGTACCCGCAGCGGTACTCCGACGACGTGTTCGTCGAGGCCCGCGATTGGCTGCGCGGCCTGTTGAGTGGCGAGCCCGAGGCGTAATCCCGGCTCCGCGCCCTGCGAAGATCGCGAGACTGCATCCGCCTGACATCTCCACTGCAGGCTGCGAGGCAGATGTCACGCGGATGCAGTCTCGGCGACAGCGCGGCCCCCGCACCGGCGACCGACCGGCGCTCGGTCCCGACTCAGGCGGTGACGGGAGCCGCGGCCGCCACGAGCTCGAGCGTCTGCGCGCGGCCGTCGGCGGAGTCCAGAGGCTCGTTGTCGTACGCGCCTGCGACGGGCGAGAGCATGATCTCGTCGACGTCGTAGCGCGCGGCGAACGCCGTGAGCTGTGCGCGCACGTCGTCGCCCGTGCCGACGAACCACTTCTGCCGCGTCGAGGCCATGATCGACTCCGCCATCGCGTCGAACGGCTCGGCCTTCGCCTGCTCCACCGTCTCGAGAGGGACGAGGGGCCGGTTCGTCCGCAGCCGCGCCATCATGCGCAGCTGCGGCAGGGCGCGGTCCTCGGCCTCGGCCGCCGTCGGCGCCGCGACGACGTTGGCCGTCACGAAGGTGCGCGGACCCTCGCCCGACTCGTTCGGCTGGAACTGGTCGCGGTACAGCCGCAGGGCGTGCTCGAGGCCTTCGCCGGCGAAATGGTTGGCGAAGACGTACGGCAGGCCGAAGCTCGCGGCGAGCTGCGCCGAGTAGTCGCTCGATCCCAGCAGCCACACCTGCGGCATCCCGGATGCCAGCGGCGTCGCCTTCACCTGATACTCGGTGCCGGAGGTGAAACGCACCGTCGCCCCCTCGGGCGAGGTGAGGGCCATGATGTCGGTGACGTGGTCGGGGAAACGCGAGACGTCGCTCGTCGTGCCCGAACGGTTCAGCAACTGAGTGATCACCGGGTCGCTGCCCGGGGCGCGTCCGATGCCGAGGTCGATGCGGCCCGGGGCCAGGGCTTCGAGGGCGGCGAACTGCTCGGACACGATGAGCGGAGAGTGGTTGGGCAGCATGACGCCGCCGGAACCGACCCGGATGCGGGCGGTCCGAGCCGCGGCCGCCGCGATGAGCACCGGCGGAGTCGTCGACGCGACGGCGGGCATGTTGTGGTGCTCGGCGAACCAGTAGCGGCGGTAGCCGAGGCGATCGGCCCGCTCGACCAGGTCGAGGGAAGCTGCCACGGCCTGGGCGCTGGTCTGGCCGGCGCGCACCGGGACGAGGTCGAGGACCGAGAAGGAGGGGAAGGCATCGCTCACCCCGACGTCAACCTGCGGCGAGCGGTGGGTATTCCGATCCCCCGACGACCGCAACCCCCTCGGCATCCCTCTCCGCCCCCGCCTACCGTGACCGGCATGGGCGACGCACATTTCATGGTCCGGACGCAAATGGTCGTCAACGATGCCGTCTTCGCGCTCGCGCAGGGGCAGGACGTCGAGGATCTGAAGAAGAGAATCGAGAACGCCGTGGATCACGGCGGCCGATTCGAGTCGTTCGTCGTCGTGGGCAACCGCGAGATGAGCATGCTCTTCTCATCGCGTACGGCGGTCACGTTCTCGGTCGAGACGGTCAGTGACGACGAGCGCGACAGCGGCGACGCCGATTCTCCGTTCGGCGGCTTCTTCGACGAGTGAGCGGACGCTCAGGGTTCTCCCAGGCCCGGGGCGTGACGAATACCCGGTGCCGAGCGTCTCCTCAATGACTTCGCGGAACAGCCGGTTCCGCACAACACGGAAGGAAGCGCCATGGCTCAGAACACCCCGACCACCGCCCCCACCACCCCCGTCTCGGCCACCCAGGGAGGCGGCTCGACCGTCGTCGTGGATGCCGTCATCGCCAAAGTCGCCGGTATCGCGGCCGCCTCGGTCCCCGGCGTGCACTCTCTCGGCGGCGGTGCGGCCCGGGTTCTCGGCAACATCCGTCAGGCCGTCGGCGCGAAGGACTACGCCCAGGGGGTGAGCGTCGAGGTCGGCGAGACCGAGGTCGCCGCCGACATCGCGATCCAGGTCGACTACCCCGAGCAGCTCCAGCGCGTGGCCTCGAACGTCCGCGCCGCCGTGCACGAGGCGATCACCGAGCTCGTGGGCATGAAGGTCGCCGAGATCAACGTCACGGTCGTCGACGTGTTCATCCCGGGCGACGACGAGGACGAGGACACCACCGCGGACGCTCGCGTCAGCTGATCCCCGCACCGGAAAAGGGGCGTCGACATCGGTCGGCGCCCCTTTCGTGTGCGCGCGCGACTCAGCCGGCGTTGCGCACCCGGTCGTACGCGTCGAGTGCGCGCTGCCGCGTCTCTTTGAGGTCGACCATCGGCTCGGGCGCTCCGCCGTCGAGGTGCTCCGGCGCCCACCGTCGGATGTACTCGTCGTGCGGATCGAACTTCTCGCGCTGGGTGTCGGGATTGAACACGCGGAAATAGGGGGCGGCGTCCGCCCCGGATCCCGCGACCCACTGCCAGTTGAACGGATTGCTCGCGGCATCCGCGTCGACCAGGCAGTCCCAGAACCACTCCTCGCCGTGGCGCCAGTCGATGAGCAGGTTCTTGGTGAGGAAGGATGCCGTGACCATGCGCACGCGGTTGTGCATGACCCCGGTGTGCCAGAGCTGCTTCATCCCGGCATCCACGACGGCGATCCCCGTCTCGCCGCGCTGCCATGTCTCCAGGTGCGCGCGGTTCAGACGCGGCCAGGGGAAGGCATCGTACTGTTCGCGCCAGTTCTTGGTCGCCAGATCGGGGGAGTGGAACAGCACGTGCCAGGCGAACTCGCGCCAGATGACCTCGGAGAGGAAACCGGTCGCCGACTCGGCGTGCTTCCCCGACCCACGGTGCTCGATCGTGTCGTGCCAGATCTGGTACGGGCTGATCTCGCCCCAGCGCAGCCGCGGGGACAGGTTCGAGGTCGCGCCGCCCGCGAAAGCGTCGCGTGAGAACGCGTAGTCGCCGAGGTCGTCGTCGAGGAACTCGCGCAGCCGCGCCTTCGCGGCCGGCTCGCCGGGCTCCCACGTCTCGCGCAGGCCGCCGGCCCAGTCGGGCTTCGTCGGGAGGAGACCCCAGGTGCCGAGGTCCTCGGACTCCGGCGGCGAGGACGCCCCCGGGATCGCGCGGGCCTCGGGGAGCGGCGCGCGCGGCGCGGGCATCTTCTCGACCGCGCGACGGTAGGGCGTGTACACGCCGTAGGGCGTCCCGGCGCCGGTCCGCACGGTCCACGGCTCGAACAGCAGGTTCGCGGCGAACGACGCGACCGTCACCCCGTCGCCGCGCAGCTTCTCCTTGATCCCGGCATCGATGTCGCGCTCGGCGCCGCCGTAGCGGCGGTTCCAGAACACCGCCCCCGCCCCGGTCTCCTCGACCAGTGCGGGGAGGACCTCCGCCGCGCGTCCGCGCCGCAGGGCCAGCACGGAGCCGCGCTCGCCGAGGCGTTCGGCGAGGGATGCCAGTGAGTGGTGCAGCCACCACCGCGCGGCCCCGCCGAGGGGCCGTACGCCCGTCGACTCCTCGTCGAGGACGTAGAGACCGATGACCGGTTCCCCCCGGTCGATCGCCGCGCGCAACGCCGGATGATCGGTCAGCCGCAGGTCGTCACGGAACCACACGAGAGACGGAGAAGCCATCCTCCGACGCTATCCGGCCGGGTTTCGGCCTCGCCGGGCTTGACACGCCGCGGCGCCGTTCCGGCATGTCGCCAGATCACGTGATCTGGCCGAAGGCGCGCGATACGGCGCGCCACGAGGCGTGGTCTCGTCCAGATCACGTGATCTGGACGCCTCCCGCGACCCCTACAGCTTCGACGTGTCGTGGCCGGTGGGGAGGACCACGGCGAGGCCGCCCTCGACGATGCGCGTGTAGATGCGGGTCGCCTCACCGAACTCGTCGCCGTCCAGCTCGATCGGCTGCGCGGGGGCGGTGGCCAGCTCGATGCCGCTCCCGCGCAAGTAGCGCACCGACGAGTCGCGGCGGCGCTCGAGCACACGGCGGCCGGCGCGGAAACGGCGCAGCACCGAGTTGTCCCACCAGATCTTGCGCCACACGCCGATCCAGCCGAGCGGCCCGGTGGGCTGGATGACGGCGACGTCGAGCAGGCCGTCGGCGATGGATGCCTCGGGGATCAAGGCCACGCCGCCGGGAAGCGCGCCGCAGTTCGCGAACAGCACGCTCTGCACCTTCGCGGAGTGCAGGCGGTGACCGTCGAGCTGGTACATGACGCGGAAGGGCTTGGCGTTGACGAGCGAACGCGCCGCACCGTCGACGTACGCCACCCAGCCCACCGACTTCTTCAGCTCGGGGCGGGTGTTCTGGATCATCGCGGCATCCAGTCCCATTCCGGCCATCACGACGAACCCGTGCTCCTCGACGGTGCCGTCGGCGCGGCGGATGCGGGCGATGCCGGTGTCGGTGGCGTGCACCTTGCCGTCGAAGGTCGCGCGGATCATCGTGTCGGCGTCGTCGAGCGGAAGGTTGAGGTTACGGGCGAGCAGATTGCCGGTGCCGCTCGGCACGATCGTGAGAGGGATGCCGGTCGAGGTGAGGGCCTCGGCGACCGCCCGGACGGTGCCGTCGCCGCCGGCGACGAGCACGGCATCCACCTCTTCTTCGAGGGCGGCACGGGTGGCATCGTCACCGAGGTCGTCGACAGTGGTCTCGTAGAAGAGCGGTTCCGCCCACCCCGCGGCGGCGGCGAGTTCGCTCACGCGGGGACGCAGCACCTCGGGGTCGACCTTGGTAGGGTTGTAGACCAGCGCGGCGCGCTTCTTCGATGTCGGCTCGGCGTCCATGGGGGCGTCGTCGCCGTCGGGCGAGACACGCCGGGCCTCTCCCTCTTCCCCGTCGGAGGTGTCGGGCTCGACGTCGCCGGGCTGATGGATGACGTCGTCGGGATCGGCCGCGCTCTTGGGGTCGTTGTCGGCGGCGACGGTGTCATCCTCGTCGTCCTCCTTGAGGCTGGCGTCGTGGAAGTCCTCGTGCGAGCCCTCCGAGGCCGCCCGGTCCTTCTCGGCCTCGGGGGAGACGGTTTCGTCGTTCTCGGGGGCGTCCGCGTCGTCGCGCGGTTCTTCGGGGGCGGCCATGGCATCCACCATAGGACCGGCGCCGACGAGGCCCGTCCGCGCGGACGGGGGTTGACCCGCGGGCTGCGGGATGCGCCGGACGGGGAGTGTTCAGGATGCCGCCCTCGGGTGTTCTTCCGGCGGGTCTACTCTCCGCGCGTGACGTTGTTCGAACAGCCGCCGCGGCGGCCGGTGCGGCCGGTCGACGACGGGCCGTTCGCGGCTCTCGCGCGAGCCCGGCGGCGCCGTCGATGGTGGACCGTGACGGCGGTCGGCGGGGCGGTGCTCCTCCTGATCGCCGGGGTCGTGGTGGGCACCGGGGCGGACCGGGTCGTCGTCGATCAGGTCGCGGCGTGGACCGGACCGAAGACCCTGCCCGCCGACATCTCCACGGTGGCCGATCGGGCGTTCCTCTCCGAGGGCGGACGTGCGCTGCTGACCGAAGTGGGCGCGCGCGAGGCCCATGGCGACGATCTGAGCGACGCCTGCGGGGGAGCGGACTCCGTGGCGGACCACGTGATCGACGGCTGTTTCACGCCGAAGGGGATCTTCGTCTTCGTGCCGACCGACGCTCGGGTGGCGGATGCCGCGGTGACGACGCTCGCGCACGAGCTTCTGCACGCAGCGTTCGTCCGGCTCGGCAGGGGGGAGGTGTGGCGCGTCCGGGACCTTTTGCACGAGGCCATCGAACGGGTCGCATCCGATGACCCCGTCCGTCAGCAGATCGACTGGTCCGTCGGTGATCACGAGGAGCTTCGAGATACCGAGCTGTTCGCGTACCTCGGCTCCCAGGTGCGGCCGGACGGCGGCTTCGCCCCCGAGCTCGAAGAGGTGTACGCCCGGTATTTCACCGACCGCGCCGCGCTCGTCGAGGTCCAGCATCGCGTCACGGCGCAGGTCCAGCAGCTGATCGCCGACTACGAGGGCGCTGTCGACGAACTCACGCGCACGACGACGGATGCCGCGAACGCACACGCCCTTCTCGAGAACGACCGGCAGACGTACGAGCTGAACCGGCAGAGTTACCAGGGCGACGCCGATCGGTATAACGCCATGGACCCCGTCGAACGCGGGCGCTTTCGGGTGGAATGGTCCAATTCGGACGGCTCGGCGTACAGCGGCACGTGGTCGGAGGTGCTCGCCGCTCGGTTGGCGGATCTGGATAAGCGTCATGCCGACCTGGAAGCCCGCGCCGTGGCCGTCGAAGCCGCGGATGCCGCGGCCGTCGCGCGGCGCGCCGAGATCGAGGCGCAGTTCGCCGATGTGCTGACCGTGACGCAGGCCCTCGATCCCACCGCTTCCGGCTCATGAGGCGCGGAATCACCCGAGGCGGCGACCGTAGGATGGACGCGTGATCGACCTGACTCTGCTGCGTGAAGATCCCGAACTGGTGAAGCGCTCCCAGATCGCGCGCGGGGAGTCGCCCGACTCCGTCGACGCCGCGATCGCCGCCGATCGTGATCGCCGCGCCGCGATCACGACGTTCGAAGAGCTCCGGGCCGCGCAGAACGCGCACGGCAAGAAGGTCGCGCAGGCCCCGAAGGATGACAAGCCCGCACTCGTGGCCGAGGCGAAGGAGCTCAGCGAGAAGGTCAAGGCCGCGCAGCACGCCGTGACCGCCGCGGAAGAGGCCGCCGATCTGGCGCTGTCGAAGATCGAGAACATCGTCCTCGAGGGCGTCCCCGCCGGCGGCGAGGCGGACTTCGTCACCCTCCGCACGCACGGCGACGTGCCGACGTTCGACTTCGAGCCGCTCGACCACCTCGCGATCGGCGAGAAGCTCGGCGCCATCGACATGGAGCGCGGCACGAAGGTGTCGGGCAGCCGGTTCTACTTCCTCACGGGCATCGGCGCGCGGCTCGAGCTCGCCCTCATGACCCTGGCGCTCGACCGGGCGCTGCAGGCCGGGTTCACCCCGATGATCCCGCCGACGCTCGTGCGCCCCGAGGTCATGCGCGGCACCGGGTTCCTCGGTCAGCACGCCGACGAGGTCTACCACCTGCCCAAGGAAGACCTCTACCTCGTCGGGACGAGCGAAGTGCCCCTCGCCGGCTACCACATGGACGAGATCCTCGACCTCGAGCGCGGTGCCAAGCGGTACGCCGGGTGGTCCACGTGCTACCGCAGCGAAGCCGGCTCGTACGGCAAGGACACCCGCGGCATCATCCGTGTGCACCAGTTCAACAAGCTCGAGATGTTCGTCTACACCGACCCCGCGGATGCCGAAGCCGAGCACGACCGTCTCGTCGCGATGCAGGAGGGCATGCTGCAGGACCTCGGGCTCGCGTACCGCGTGATCGACGTCGCCGCCGGCGACCTCGGTTCCAGCGCCGCGCGCAAGTTCGACATCGAGGCGTGGGTGCCCACGCAGGACGCGTACCGCGAGCTCACGAGCACGTCGAACTGCACCACCTATCAGGCGCGCCGCCTGGACACCCGGTTCCGTCCTGCCGACGGCGGCAAGACGCAGCCGGTCGCGACCCTCAACGGCACGCTCGCCACCACCCGGTGGATCGTCGCGCTCCTCGAGACCCACCAGCGCGCCGACGGGTCGGTGACGGTGCCCGAGGTGCTCCGTCCCTACCTGGGTGGACTCGAGGTCATGGAGCCGATCGCGTGACCGACGAGGCCGCCCTGCCCCGCATCGGAGACGTCGAGACGTCGCCGCAGGTCGAGGCGGCAGAGGTCGTCGACGACATCGCCCGGACCGCGCCCGTGGGACGCATGCTCATCGCCCTCGACATCGACGGCACCGTCCTCCTCGAGGACGAGTCGCTGAGCCCCGGGATCGTGGATGCCGTGCGTCACGCGCAGGACGCCGGCCACGAGGTCATGCTGGCCACCGGTCGCAGCTGGGACAGCACGTTCCCGGTCATGGAGCGCCTCGGCATCCATCCCGAGTACGCGGTGTGCTCGAACGGCGCGATCGTGATGCGCCGGGTGGGCGATGCGGATGCCAGCGAGTACGAGCGTGCGCACGTCGAGACGTTCGACCCGACCGATGTGCTGACGCTGCTGGGCGAGCACCTCGGGGACGCGCACTTCCTCGTCGAGCTGCCCGACGGACAGCGCAACTTCACCGACTACCTCGACGACTGGAACCTGCAGGGCGCCAACCAGGTGGCCTTCGAGGAGCTGTCGCACCAGCCCGTCTGCCGCGTGGTGGTCGTCGCGCCCGAGAAGACCGACATGGACTTCCTCCAGCTGGTCGAGCGCATCGGGCTCAGCCAGGTGTCGTACGCGATCGGCTGGACGGCGTGGCTCGACATCGCACCCCAGGGCGTGAACAAGTCCACCGCCCTCGAGCTCGTGCGGGAGTGGCTCGGCATCCCGCCCGATCACGTGCTCGTGATGGGCGACGGCCGCAACGACATCGAGATGATGCAGTGGGCCGTCTCGCACGGCGGCCGCGCGATCGCGATGCAGCAGGGGCCGCCCGAGGTGCACGAAGCCGCCGGCGAGGTCGGTCTCTCGGTCGGCGAGGGCGGCGTGGCCGCGGTGCTGCGCGGGCTCTAGCCGACCTCGTTCCACGCCTCGCGCATCGACGTGCGCAGCAGACGGACGTCGTTGCAGTCGAGATCGCGTCGACTGCGCTCGAACGCCGCGCGGGCGGCATCCCGGAAGACCTCCGCGTGTCGGGGAGCGGATGCCGCGAGCGAGGCGAGGCACTTCTGCAGGCGCACCTGCACCTCGATGTGGGGCGCGCCGTCGCGGGCGAGCGGGCGGAACGCATCGGCGACGAGGTCGCGCAGTTCGGCGGGCTTCAGGAAGACGCGCGCGTACGTCACCTCATGGTCGGGCTCGATCGTGATCGCCCGGGTCAGTACGCGTTGCAGCGCCGCGATCACCTCGATGGCGGTGCCGGGGTCGTTCGTCGCGGGGGACAGGGCGCGGCTGCCGATCTCGGTGAGCGCGATCACGCCGAAGCGCGGGTCCTGCTCGAAGGTGCGGTGATTCTCGATGCGGAAGGCGCGGCGCACCGCCTTCACGAGGTCGTCGTCGACCGCCCCGGCGACGCGGACGAGCGGGGTGCGCGCGTCCGCGATCCGGCCGGGCGTCGCGTCGACGTAGATGCGGACGTCGTGGTCCTCGGCGAGCCGGTGGAGTGCGCGGACGTCGACGTGAGTCACGTAGCCGACCTGGTCGGTGTGCACGGTTCGGGTTCCCCCGGGCACGGTCGTCAGCGCCCGGGCGCCGAGAGTGGGCGACGAGGCGTGCATCTCGAGTGCGGCGGTCGCCGCTTTCTCGACGCGGTCGATGACGTCCGCCATGCGCCCGAATGTGGACAGGTGCGAGATCCACCGCAGCAGCGTGAACACGACGATGCCGATCACCACGAGCGTGCCGACGAACAGGATCGTCCGCCCCTGCTCCGTGTAGTACGGGGTGGAGAGGGCGACGATGCCCACGAGCGAGTAGGTGAACGCTCCGATGAACGTCGACACCGCGTTCTGCGACGTCGTGTCGGCGATGAGCAGGGGAGTGGATCGCGGCGTGGCCGTCGTCGTCGCCGCCGAGAACGCCGTGACCATCGCCGTCACCGAGAAGGTGCTGACGGTGAGCATGGCCGTGGCGATGATCTGCAGCAGAGAGCCGACGGCGTTCTGGCCGAGGTCGATCGTGACGTCGAACGGGAGGAAGGGGCCGAGGAACCCGGCGATCAGGGCGACCGCGATGCCGATGAGAGTGAACAGCGCGGCGCGTACCCACACCTTCTTTCCGAGCCGGAAGAAGAAGGATGCCAGTGCCCCGCCGTTCGCCGTCATCCTCCGACGCTAGCCGTCGGGCGTCCGCATGGGTGGCCGGTTGCGTGAACGGGAAACGCCGTCGGGGCCCGATCAGCCGATCTTGGACAACAGGATGTTGTCCGACCCCTCGGGGCTCCGGAAGAGCGGGGCGCAGTTCGCGTCGATCGTGACGGCGGTGTCGTTCGCGCCGGGGGTGTGACGCAGCTCCAGCGGGCCGAGTTCTCCGTCGGGCAGTTTCACGGTGTACGACACGGTGCGCGTCTGGCCCTCCGGAAGGAGCAGCGTCCGGCTCACGGCGGGGCTCGAGTGGTCGGACCCGGAGCGGTCGTGGAACGTCGAGTCCCACCGGTCGCCCTCGTCGGGATCGGTGGACAGGATCCGCCCACCCGGCGGGGCGAAGAACAGCACGTCGAGCATCATCGTCCGCAGGTCGATCCCGCGTTCGATGTTGCGCAGACCCAGGGTGTATCCGCTCGTGATGGCATCCGTGATGCTGCTGTGCAGGTCCATCGAGACGGTGATCGTCCGGTCATCCGCGTTGCACGTCGCGTGCTGCGAGTAGGTGAGGTGGAACTGGAGCTTGCCGATCGAGTAGTCGTTGAAGTAGATGCCGAGCTGCGTGGCGTCGACGTTGTCCTCCGGCAGGGTGCCGTCGAGGCCGTACTGGTGGGCCAGGGCCTCGAGGCCGGGGTCGTCGAACCACGCGTAGATGCGCCCCTCCTCGGCGCTGCGCACGATCTGCCCCCACATCGTTGCGATGTCCCACTGGCGGCCGGTCAGTTTCGAGAACATCGCCGCGCTGATCTCGCTGAAGTAGCGGTCCATGGCCGCGTTGTCGATGCCGTATCGCTCGTACGGCTCGCTCATGAGCTTGGCTCCGGCGTTCTGGGCGTCGACGGTCTCGCCCGAGGCGAGCGTGATCGGGCCGGTCGCCTCGAGGAGGTGGGCCAGGACGATCGGGTCGATCGAGAACGCGCCGTCGAATTTCGGCTTGTCCGTCCACGTGCGTGTGGCTTGGAACAGCTCGACCGCGGTCGGGAAGTCCGGCGTCATGGTGAAGTTCGACGACCAGTTCGTCAACTCCGGCGGGTAGAGCTTGCGCGTCTCGGCGGGCAGCCGGATGAGTGAGCCGTTCACCGTGTCGAAGCCCCGCGACGGCAGGTCGACGTACATGAGGTCGGTGCCGGTATCGAGGCTGAGCATGTCGACATTGCCGTCGTCGACCCTCAGCACCAGCCACTGCGCGACGCCGCCACCGGTGGCCCGGATCTCGGCGGGCGTCTGGATCATCACCTGGTAGAGCATCGGACGCTCGGCGCCCGCGGCACGGAGCAGTTCGGGGAGGTGCGCCTCGACCGTCGTGAGGACGGGGGTCGCCTGCTGCATCAGACCCACCAGCTGATCGACGGGCGCCGAGATCTGCGGCAGGACACCCGTCCGGTCCATGTTCGTCGCGATGCGCGAGGCCTCGTCGAACGAGGCCAGCACGGTGGGGATGACCGCGCCGGCGTGCAGGAACGGCCGAAGGTTGATCCCACTGCCGCCGCCGGTGTCACCGCTCGACGCGGACATCATCGTCATCATCGGCGGGAGAGACTGCGAAGTGATCGTGTGGGCGATGTCGGTGACGGTGCGCACGGCCAGCACGTTCGTCCGTGCCGCCGGGATCTGCGCTGCGAGATCCCACAGCGGGTTCTGCACGGTGTCGTGCGCCCGCTGCGCCCGGGCGACGATGTCCGCACCCGATCGTTGGATCCCGTCGACGTCGCCGCCGGCTGCGGCGCGGACGAGCACCTTCGCCTGATCCAGTGCCCCTTCGAGGTCGTCGCGCACCTGGATCGCCTGCCACGCGAACGCGCCGGCGGTGACCGCCAGGGCGACGACCACGACGGAAAGGGGGCCACCGACGATCGCCGCGACGACGGAGGCCTGACGTCGCCACTTCTGCACCGCGGTCTCTGCGGCGGCATGACGCGCGAACGGCTGTTTCGAGGTCAATCCGGGGTCGCGTCGACCGGCACTCGCCGCGCGCCCCCTCGCCCGCCGGTCCGCCCGCGTCTCGGGCGCCGTCTTCCAGATCACGGGCAGATCGTAACGTCGCGAGGTGACAGGTCGCCCACAGGCCCGTGAACGACGCTCGCCCCGCCCGGCGGCGTGCGGCCCCGGATGCCGGGCGTCAGCATTGCGGGTCGAGCGCCGATGCTCGGGTCGAGCGCCTGCGTTCCGGGCGGCCGTATCGTGGGCTGTCGACCCGGACGTGGGCGTTCGCAGCGCAGCGAGCCTCGGTAGACTCGGGAGATCGGGAGGGTTGTCCGAGCGGCCGATGGACCTGGTCTTGAAAACCAGTGGGCAGAAATGTCCCGTGGGTTCGAATCCCACACCCTCCGCCACGACGAAAGCGGATCCCGCCGGGGTCCGCTTTCGTCGTTCCGGCCGGTCGAACGGAACGCGAACGCCGGAGTGCGCTGTCCCTGGCCGGCGCCGTCGCTTGACAAATTCCGCGCACGCTCGAAGAATCCTCCGTGAGATTCCAGCACACGCCCTGGCGGCGAGAGCACCTCGGGTCGGCCGCAAGGCCCGATTCCTGTGGCTCGAAAAGGGAATGCAACGCATTTACCGACGCCACCAAGGAGACGTGTCATGGCTCACTCGTCCGTTGCAGCATCCGGATCTTCGACTCACCCGCCCGCTGGCGAGCGGGAGTCGCTCCGCCCCGCCGGGGTGGCGCTGGCGGGGCTCTCGACGGTGTTCCTGTTCGAGATGCTCGACAATTCGATCCTGAACGTCGCGCTCCCCACCATCGGCCGGGAACTGCACGCCTCCACGACCGGATTGCAGTGGGTCACGGGCGCCTACGCCGTCGTGTTCGGCGGGCTCATGCTGTTCTTCGGTGCGCTCGCCGATCGAGCGGGGCGGCGCCGCGTCATGCTCATCGGGCTCGTGCTGCTCGGGCTCGCCAGTCTGGCCACGGCTTTCGTGACCACGGCCGAAGAGCTGATCGTGGTGCGGGCGGTGATGGGTGTCGCCGCCGCGATGACCACGCCCGGATCCCTCGCTCTCGCCTTCCGGCTGTTCCGATCCGACGACGCGCGCGTACGCGCCACGACCCTCATCTCCACCGTCGGTCTGGTCGGACTGGCTATCGGGCCGGCCGTGGGCGGTCTCGTGCTGTCGTGGGCTCCCTGGCAGGTGCTCCTTCTCGTCAACGTCCCGATCGCACTCCTGGCGGGAATCGGCATCCGCGTCGGTATCCCCGCCGACGATCCCGCCGACCTCCACCGGGCCCCGCTCGATGTCGCCGGCGCCCTGACCGGGACCGTCGCGGTGGTCCTGCTGCTCGCCGCGCCGACGATGTTCCTCCAGGACGGCGTCGGTGCGCCGCTGCCGTGGGTGCTCCTCGCGGTGGCGGTCTGTGCGGTCGTGCTCTTCGTGCTGCGTGCCCGCAGGGTCGCTCACCCGGTTCTCGATCTGCGTCTCGTGACGGTGCCGCTCGTGTCCAGCGGGCTCCTCTACAAGGCCGCCACCGGTCTCGCGACCGCCGGTCTCGGTTTCTCGGTCACCCTGCAGCTGCAGTCCGACTGGGGGTGGTCGCCGTTCTGGGCGGCGATCGGGATGCTCCCGCAGGTGGTCGTCCTTCTCGCGGGCGGGCTGTTCGTCGGGCCCCTCGTCCGCCGGCTCGGTCTCGATCGCGTCGCCTGGCTCAGTGCGGGAGCGGTCGTGGTCGGCTTGGGGATCTTCGCCGCTTTCGGGCGCGGGGGGTACCCGTGGGTCGCGGCGGCGCTCGTCCTCGTGGCGTTCGGCATCCGTCTGAACGGCGTCGTCGCCGGGACCAACGTCATGAAGGGGATGCCGAGCAATCGCACCACCATCGGCGCCGCCCTCGTGGACACCGCCACCGAGGTCGCGACCGGCGTCGGTGTCGCCGTCACCGGCACCGTCCTGGCCGTCATGTTCACCGGGAGTGTCACGGCCGGCGGCTGGACGCCCGCGCAGGACGCCCAGTTCGAAGCGGCGACCACGACCGGTGGCCTCGTCTTGGCCTTCGTCGCTGCGGGCCTGGTCGTGTGGGGGTACCGGCGATCCCGGGCCACCGATTCCTCCGACGCGACGCCGGCGCACGTCTCGGCGTGAGGGACGGGCGAGCCGGCCCGACGCGGTCGCCCGGCTCGGCCGGTGTCGGCAACACGACCCGCTCCTCCTCACGCACTTCCCAGGAGGTGCTCCCTAAACTGTCTCCGACCTGCGCTTCGTCGCGGTCGTGACGGGCCACCGGTGGCATCCGTCCTCCCGAAAGGACCCGAGTGAGCAAGACCACGACCCCGCGCGGCCGCAGGACCGTCGCGCGTCACGGACGCCTGCGATCGGTCGGACCGCTGGGCCAGCTGTTCCGCGGACTCGCCGTCGCCGTGGCCGTGCTGCTGGTGTCCGGTGCTGCCGTGACCGCGTACGCCGTGTACGACCTGTCGTCGAGCTTCACCGCCGACGCCGTCGAGCTGAAGAACCAGCCGGCCGTTCCGCCGGACCTCGGCGAGCTCAAGGGCGGTGTGAATCTGCTCATGGTCGGCACCGACGAGTGCGAGCCCGACTTCGCGCAGTACTTCGGCGACCGCTGCAGCGGACCCGACGCCGAGGGCAACCTCAACGACGTCAACATGCTCGTCCACATCTCCGACGCGCCCCGTCGGGTCACGGTGGTCTCGTTCCCGCGCGACCTGATGGTCCCGATCCCGTCGTGCACCGACGCGAACGGCAACGAGACCTCGGCGATGTCGAAGCAGCAGATCAACAGCGCGTTCATGTACGGCGGACTGTCGTGCGTGGTCGAGACGGTCTCCGAGCTCAGCGGCCAGGAGATCCCCTTCGCCGCGAAGGTCAGCTTCGGCGGTGTCATCAACATCACGGATGCCATCGGTGGCGTCGACGTCTGCATCGCCAACGGCATCAAGGACTCCTACACCGGCATCGACTGGCCCGCCGGCATGCGCACCATCAAGGGTCTGGACGCGCTCCAGTTCCTCCGCACCCGGCACGGTGTCGGCGACGGCGGCGACCTCGGGCGCATCTCGAACCAGCAGCAGTACATGTCGCGCCTGGCCACGAAGCTCAAGAGCGAAGAGGTGCTGTCGAACCCGGCGACGCTGTACAAGCTCGCCTCGACCGCCCTGCGCAACGTCGACCCGTCGACGTCGCTCACGAACCCCCTGACGCTCGTGCAGATCGCGATGGCCGTCAAGGACGTACCGTTCAACGAGATCGTGTTCGTGCAGTACCCCACGTACACCGACCCGTCCGACCCGAACCGCGTCGTCCCCGATCGAGAGGCGGCCGACGCCCTGTGGTCGGCGCTCGCCGCGAACCAGCCGATCCAGCTGTCGGGCGACCTCAGCGGTGGCGACGGCGTCGTCGTCGACGAGAACGCGACGCCCGCTCCCACCGCGCCCGAGACGCCGGCCCCCACCGAGAGTGCAGCGCCGACCCCGGAGCCCTCGTCGAGCGCGATCACGCTCCCGTCCGAGATCGCCGGTCAGACCGCCGCACAGGCGACCTGCTCGAACGGAAACGTCCGCTGACGCGCGGGGCGTGGCATCCCGATCCCGGATTCGGATGCCACGCCCCGAGCGGTTACTATGGACCGGTGTGCTCGCGCTCCGGCGTCGATCACCTGGAGACGTCGCATAGTCAGGCCTAGTGCACCACCCTGCTAAGGTGGAGTCCCCGTAAGGGGACCGAGGGTTCAAATCCCTCCGTCTCCGCCAAGAATCCCCCGGTAAATCGGGGGATTTTTTTGTGGATCGCGCGCTCGACGACACGGGTTGACGGGCAGCTGACGTGAGTCCAGGGCGCGTGTCAGGATTCGGAGGAAGCGAGTTCGTCGAGGTGGCGCGCGAGTGTCGTGAGCATCTGACCCGATCCGTGCGGATCTCCGCTCCACAGGCCCTGCATGGCGATTCCGTCGAGTAACGCTCGCAACCTCTGCGCCTCGTATTCAGGGTCGCGCCCGGCGTCGAGTTCGCCGACTGCCGCAAGGATCTCGATCGCGATTCGACACGCTCTGCTTACCGCTGCGTTGAGTCTGACGGCGGCCGGGCGAAGACTGCCATCGCTGAGGGAGAGCACGCCGAGTTGCACTTGCGCGATCAGCTCCGAGCGGCGCTCATCGTCCAGGGGAAGCAGCTGCGCGAGCAGCGCATCCGCCAGCGCGCGACCGGTGAGGTCGAGCGAAGTGATCCTGCTCGTCGCTCGTTCTTCGATGAGTTCAAGGCTGTACTCCCGAAGGGCGTGCTGGGAAGGAAATGCTCTCCGCAGCGAAGCGGCTGCGATGCCCGCCTCGGCTGCCACGCCACGCACCGACAAGCCGGTGAGTCCATCGCGTCCGAGGACGCGCAGAGCCGCCGCCGCGATCTCGGCGGTACGTGCCTCTGCATCGATTCTCCGCGGCATGGATTAGGCGGACGGGGCTCTCTGTGCCACGCCGGTGGGTCTCCGGGGCCAGACGGTGTAGCTGAGCGCCCAGACGAGATCGATGGCGAAGATGATCCCGAGTATGCCGAAGTACCCCGAGAGTGCCGCGGTGCGCTCGGGGGCGTTCACGACGAGGATGATCGCTCCGAGGATCGCCGCGGCGATGACGACCGCGAGACCGGTGAGTAGCACGTCCCGCCAACACTTGACGGTGTAGCGAGCCCCGGCGAGACGCTCCGGTGCGGGGCCACCGGCAAAGCAGGGCTGGAAGCGCGCGTCAGCCCACGCGACCATTCGCTTGCCGTACGCGACGGAGACGCCGATATAGATCGCGGCCAGGCCGTGCTGCCAGGACGCTGTCCCGCCACCGAGCAGGTCGACGGCGACCAGTGCAAGAAGGACGACATCGATCACGGGGGCGAGAACGAGGAGCGCTGCGCCGAGGCGAGGGCGGTGCAGGAGGTACCGTGACGCGAGCCCCGCGAGAATCGCCACCCAGAATGCGATCTCGCACACCACGATCGCGGCCAGAATCATGCCCCCTCCTCACCCATTCCGTTCGTCTTGTTAGTACGAGCGTACTCAAACGTCCTTGCGTATTCTTCTCGCCGGGCGCGAAACATGATCTTCTCGCCCGGAAAACTGATTGACATCCGGTCGGAACCAACCCGAAACGGGCTGCTCTCGATACTGAGGGCATGAGCCCCGCTGACACGGTATCCACCCGCGTGAACATCGCCCTGCTCGGTGTCCGCAGCGACGCCCCGGTTCGTCGCACCGGCGGCGCCGGCCCGAGCGACGACGGACATTTCGTCATCGGTGGGGAGGGCGCCGCCATTCCCCTGAACCCGGACAGCCCGTACGTCATCCGCTCCGGGCGGTTGACCCTCGGCGGCGCCGACCTGGGCCTCGACGTCCAGCCGGTGCGGAGGCCGAAGTTCTACGACCTCGAGACCGCCGACGGCACCGCCTACGAGAAGATCGCCAAGCTGCACGGCCGGGACATCCTGGCCACGACCGTCGTTCAGACCTGCGTTCGCTACGACGAGAGCGAGCGGTGCCGGTTCTGCGCGATCCAGTCCTCGCTCGAATCCGGCGCGACCATCGCGGTGAAGACGCCGGCGATGCTCGCCGAGGTCGCCGAAGCCGCGGTGCGCTTGGACGGCGTGCGCCAGATGGTGATGACCACCGGCACCTCGAACGGCTGGGACCGTGGGGCCAAGCACCTCGCGCGCTGCGTCGCGGCGGTCAAGGCCGTCGTTCCCGAGCTGGAGATCCAGGTGCAGTGCGAGCCGCCGTCCGACCTACGGGCGATCACTGACCTGTACGACGCGGGTGCCCGCTCGATCGGCATCCATGTCGAATCGATGGATGACGAGGTGCGGCGCCGCTGGATGCCGGGCAAATCGACCGTGTCGATGGACGAGTACCGCGCAGCCTGGCGTGAGGCCGTGCGCGTGTTCGGGTACAACCAGGTCTCGACCTACCTGCTGGTCGGGATGGGTGAGGACCCCGACGAACTCGTCGCCGGGGCGCGCGAGCTGATCGAGATGGGCGTCTACCCGTTCGTGGTTCCGTTCCGCCCGCTCAAGGGCACGCTCGCCACCGACGTCGACAAGGTCCCCGCGCCGGATCGGCGCGTGCTGCACGACGTGACCACGCGGGTGGCCGAGCTCCTCACCGCCGCCGGGATGCGCGGCGAGGATCAGAAAGCCGGGTGCGCCGCGTGCGGTGCCTGCGGCGTGCTGAAGACCGCGGGAGCCTGAGATGCTCGACGTCACAGTGCTCAGCGGCACACGCACCGCGGTGCCCACGACGTGGTCGATCGTGCGGGCGGACGCCGCGCAGGCCGCCGCCTACCGCCGCATCCGCCGTGACGTCTTCGTCGACGAGCAGGAGCTGTTCCGCGGAGACGATCGCGACGCCGTCGACGACGACAGCCGGACGATCGTGCTCGTCGCGGTCGGATCCGACGGCACGGTGCTCGGCGGGGTGCGCCTCTCTCCCGCCGTCGCCGGGCGCGACATCGGTTGGTGGACCGGCAGCCGCCTGGCCGTCGCGCGCGGCGCGCGTCGCGCCGGCGGGATCGGCCCCGCTCTCGTGCGCGAGGCGTGCGCGACAGCCCTGGCCATCGGGGTCTTGCGATTCGAGGCGACCGTGCAGCGCGCGAACGTCGACCTCTTCCGCCGGCTGGGCTGGATCGAGTGGGGGACGCAGATCGTCGCCGGGGTGGACCACGCGCGGATGCGGTGGCCCATCGACCGGATCGCCGCCCTCGTCGCCGCGACGAAGACCCCGCTCGGCGACACCATCGGCATGTTCGCCGCTGACGGTCCGTCAGCGCTCGGCGGCGCCGGCTTCATCGGCGACGACGGCGCCCCGGTGCCCGGCACGGAGGTCATCGCCGCGTGCGACGCGATCCTGCCCGCCCTGCTCATGCGCGACCCCGAGTGGGCGGGGTGGTGCGGCGTGCTGGTCAACGTCAACGACCTCACCGCGATGGGAGCCCTGCCTTCGGGTCTGCTCAACGCCGTCGCCGCTCCCACCGCCTCGTTCGCGCGGCGCGTGCTGAACGGACTCCGCAGCGCGGCGATCGCATGGGACGTGCCCGTCCTCGGCGGTCACACGCAGATGGGTTCGGCCGCGCCGGCCCTGACCGTGACCGCGCTGGGACGGACCGCGCATCCCGTCCCCGGCGGGGGCGGCCGCCCCGGTCACGAGCTCTCCCTGACCGCCGATCTCCGCGGTCGTTGGCGCCGCGGGTTCGAGGGCCGCCAGTGGGATTCGACCTCCACCAGCGCCGGGACGGAGCTGCGCGCGATGGCCCGTTCGGTGCACGACGCACGTCCCGAAGCGGCGAAGGACGTGAGCATGGCCGGCATCGTGGGCACGGCGGCGATGCTCGCCGAGGCCTCCGGTGTCGGGGCGACGATCGACGTCGCCGGCATCCCCGTGCCCGACGGCGCGGCGATGGGCGACTGGCTGACGTGCTTCCCCGGATTCGGGATGCTGACCGCCGACGCGCCCGGCCGGAGCCGCATGCACGCCGGCCCGGCTCACACGGCCGCGATCGGTCGGCTCGACAGCAGGGCAGGCGTCCGCCTGCGCTGGCCCGACGGGGTCGAGACCGACGCCGTCGGCTCTACGGCGACCGGGCTCGGGCCCACCGCCGCCACGATCTCAGGCGCTCGCGCCTGACCACGGAGCGCCCGCACCCCGGGGCGTCCCACCGCCGTTCCGGCACCACCCCGAACCACCGAAACGACAGGAGAACACCATGAGCACCGCACACTTCGACGACGAGATCGCCGCGAACATCGAGAAGTCGCTGAACGAGATCCCGCACCCCTCGCTCCCCAAGGGCAGCAACCTGTACGGCTCCACCAAGGTGTTCCCCGACTACCAGGCGGAGAACGGAGAGGCGTACTTCACGCTGGTGCACGGCATCCCGCACGAGTCGTCGGTGAGCTTCGTCGCCGTTCTGCAGGCCACGCGCGCGCTGCGCAAGGGCTTCGAGTCCGCGATCTACTTCTACGGCCCGGGCACCCTCGCCGCGATGGCCACGCGCGGGTTCCCGACGACGGGCGACTCAGGCTTCCCGGGCGAGCTGAACATGAACGGCTCGATCGAGACGTTCATCAAGGAGGGCGGCACGGTCTTCGCCTGCCGCTTCGGCATGGCCCTGCACGGACTGCGCGAAGAGGACCTCATCGAGGGCGTCATCCCGTGCCACCCGCTGGACGTGCAGGACGCCCTCATCCATTACGCGCGGAAGGGCGCGATCATCAACTCGACCTACAACCTGTGAGGCCCGCCATGCCGGTCACCGTTGCCGCCGTTGCGGCGAATTTCACACGCGATCTCGATCAGAACTATGCGCTCATCGCCGATCTCGTCGCGCAGGCGCGCGACGCCGGGGTGCAGCTGCTCGCCCTCCCCGAGGCGGCGATCGGCGGGTACCTCTCGTCGCTCGGCAACCACGGCGACACCGTGAAGACCACGAGCCGCTCCCTCCCACCCGCGATCCGCCTGGACGGACCGGAGCTCCGGCGCGTGCAGGGGATCGCGGGCGACATGATCGTCGTCGTCGGATTCTGCGAGCTCGACGACGACGGCGAGACGCGGTACAACGCCGCTGCCTGCCTCGACGGCTCGACGATCTACGGGTCGTACCGCAAGGTGCACCAGCCGCTCGGCGAGAATATGTCGTACTCAGCGGGCGACCACTACGCCGCCTTCGATACCCCCATCGGGCGCGTGGGGCTGCAGATCTGCTACGACAAGGCGTTCCCGGAGGCGGCGCGCTCCCTGGCGCTGGACGGGGCCGAGATCATCGTGAGCATCTCGGCGTGGCCGGCGGCGCGCACCGCGACCGCCGAGAACCTCCAGGAGGATCGCTGGACGTACCGGCACAACCTCTTCGACATGTCACGGGCCCTCGACAACCAGGTGTTCTGGATCGCGTCGAACCAGGCCGGGACCTTCGGTTCGCTCCGCTACGTCGCGAACGCCAAGGTCGTCGACCCCGGCGGCAACGTGCTCGCAACGACGCTGCTCGAGGCGGGCCTCGCCGTGGCGGAGATCGACATCGCGGGGACGTTCCAGGCGATGCGCGGCGGAATGTTCCACCTGCGCGACCGCCGGCCCGACGCGTACGCGCCCGATCTCGTCACCGCTCGGGGGGTGCTCGTCGATGCCTGAGATGCGTTTCGCGGTGCGCTGGCCCGACGGGTCGGAGACCGACCACTACTCTCCGAGCCTGGTCATGCACGACCACCTCGCCGTCGGGGAGACCTACGCCGTCGACGACTTCCTCGCTCGCACGACCAGGGCGCTGGGCGAGGCGAGCGAGCGCGTGCGTGCCCGCTACGGGTTCGCGTGCACGTCGGCGATGGCCGAGGAGGCGGCGATCACCGAGGCGGCGAAGAACCGGGGCGACGGGGCGGTGCTGGTGCTGCGGATGGAGCCGCCGCTGGCGAGTTCGGGGGCGGCCTCGTGATCCCCGTCACCCTGAGCCCGGGGGATTCCTTCGACACCGTCATCGTCGGCGGCGGCCAGGCCGGCCTCTCGGTCAGCAAACACCTCGTCGAGCGCGGCATCCGGCACGTCGTGATCGAGCGGGACACCGTCGCGCACGAGTGGCGCGACGGCCGGTGGGACAACTTCACCCTGGTGACGCCCAATTGGCACTGCACGCTGCCGGGCTTCCCGTACGACGGGGACGAACCCGACGGCTTCATGAAGCGCGACGAGGTCTACGCCTGGGTGCGGCGCTTCGCCGACTCGTTCGACGCGCCCGTGGCCGAGGGGGTCGCGGTCACCGCGGTGCGACGGGAGGCCTCGGGGCGCTTCACGGTGGAGACCTCCCGCGGCGTCCTCACCGCGACCACCGTCGTCGCGGCGGTCGGCGGCTACCACGACCCCGTGGTGCCGGCTTGGGCGGAGGCCATCCCCGCGCACGTGCACCAGGTGCACTCGCACGAGTACCGGAACGCCGCGGCGCTGCCCCCGGGCCCCGTGCTCGTGGTCGGCACCGGTCAGTCGGGCACCCAGATCGCGGAGGACCTGCACCTCGAGGGCCGCGACGTGCATCTGGCGGTGGGTCGAGCGCCGCGCGTGGCGCGGTTCTACCGGGGCCGGGACTGCATGACGTGGCTGGCCGACATGGGCGTCTACGACGTGCCCGTCAGCACGGTGGGTCTGGCCAAGCGCGAATCGACCAACCACTACGTCACGGGCCGCGACGGGGGTCGCGACATCGACCTGCGCGCGTTCGCGGCGGCGGGCATGCGGCTGCACGGGCGTGCGCTCGGGGCCGATGGCGACGGCATCCGTTTCGGTGACAACCTCGCCGCCGATCTCGACCACGCCGACTCGGTCGCCGAATCGATCAAGAACGACATCGACGCGTACATCGCGAGGGAAGGGATCGACGCACCCGTCGAGGAGAGATACCGGCCCGTGTGGCTTCCGGCGGGGGGCGAGGATGCCGTGGCGTTCGACGACATCCGGACCATCGTGTGGGCCATCGGCTTCCGCGCCGACTGGTCGTGGGTCGGGGTCGACGTCTTCGACGTCGAGGGACACCCCGCGCACGTGCGCGGGACGACGACCGAGCCCGGCTTCGCGTTCATCGGACTGCCGTGGATGCACACGTGGGGCTCGGGGCGATTCCTCGCCGTGGCCGACGACGCGGAGCACGTCGCCGCCACGGTCGCCGCCCACGTCGGCGAGCAGTCGCTCGCTCGGTTGGCGGGGTGACCGGCCTACGCTGGACGGCATGTCCAGCCTGACGATGGGTGCGGTCGCGGCGCACTTCGGTCGCGACGTGGGCCGCACCCTCGTCAAGCTCCCCGGCATCCTCGAACACGCCCGCGCGGCGGGTGTCGAACTGCTCGTCCTGCCCGACGCCACGATCGGCGGGTATCTCCTCGACCTGCACCACCCGGCCGACAGTGCCGACGGCATCCCGCCGGCCATCGACCTCGAGGGGCCGGAGGTGCAGACGATCGCGGATGCCGCGGGTGACATGGTCGTCTGCTTCGGTATCGCCGAGCGTGCGCGCGACGATGCCGGTGAGCACCGGTACAACACCGCCGTGTGCGTGAGCGGCGGCGAGGTGCTCGGCACGCATCGCAAGGTGCACCTCCCGCTCGGCGAGTCCGAGGCCTATCGGGCGGGCGACGGGTTCGCGGCGTTCGACACCCCCAAGGGACGCGTCGGCATGCTCATCGACTTCGACAAGACGTTCCCCGAGAGTGCACGGTCGCTCGCGCTGGACGGCGCCGACATCCTCGCGTGCCTCAATGCGTGGCCCGCGAGCGTGACCGACCGCTCCGATCGCATGCGCAACGACCGGCAGGCGCACCTGTTCGACCTCTACGACTGCGCGCGGGCGGCCGAGAACCAGGTCTTCGTCGTGTCGGCGAACCAGACGGGCGTGCTCGGCGGCCTGCGCTTCCTCGGTCAGGCGAAGGTCGTCGATCCCGCCGGCGAGATCATCGCGAAGACCTGGGCCAAGGGTGGGCTGGCCGTCGCGACGGCCGACGTCTCGGCCGACGTCGCGCGTGCCCGGCGATCGCTGAACCACCTGAGCCAACGACGGCCCTCGGCCTACCGCGGGAGCTGAGCGTGCGCATCGAGCTGATCACCTACTCGACGAAGCCGCGCGGCGGCGTCGTGCACACGCTCTCGCTCGCCGAAGCGCTCGCCCGCCGCGGTCATGACGTCACCGTCTGGACGCTCGGTCGCGGCGGCGACCAGGCGTTCTTCCGCCCCGTCGACCCCGCCGTGCGCGTCCGGGTCGTGCCCTTCGCGCCGCGAGACGACGAGAGCGTGGGCGACCGGATCGAGCGTTCGATCGTCACGATGCGCGCGGAGTTCGCGGCACCGGCCGGCGCCGTCGTGCACGCCCAGGACTGCATCTCCGCCAACGCCGTGGGTCCCGCCATCCGCACCATCCACCATCTCGACGCCTTCGAGACGCCGCGGCTGATCGAGTGCCACGAGCGCGCCGTCGTCGAGCCGATCGCCCGCATCTGCGTGTCGCGAGCCGTCGCCGCCGAGGTACGCGAGAAGTACGGACTCGGCGTCACCGTCATCTCGAACGGCGTGGATGCCACCCGCTTCGCGGCCGCCGCGTCGCCCGGCGCAGCGGCGCTCCGCGACCGGTGGCGCGAGCGGCTCGGTCGCTACGTGCTGGCCGTGGGCGGCATCGAACCGCGGAAGGGGAGCATCGACCTGCTCGAAGCCTTCGCACGGGTGCGGGACCGGCATCCGGATACGTCACTCGTCTTCTGCGGGGGCGAGACGCTGTTCGACTACCGGGACTACCGCGCGCGGTTCGATGACCGCGCCGAGGAACTCGGCATCCGTCCCGTCGTGCTCGGCGCCCTCGCGCACGAGGAGGTGCCGCCGCTGGTCGCCGCCGCCGGGGTGATGGCGTTCGTCTCGACCAAGGAGGGGTTCGGGCTCGCCGCGATGGAGGCGCTCGCCGCGGGGACCCCGGTCGTGGCGCGCGACCTTCCGGTGCTGCGCGAGGTCTTCCGCGACGCCGTCCGATTCGCCGACGGAACCGACCCGATCGCCGCGGAGTTGTCGGCGGCGCTGGAGGGCGATCACGTCCCGGCGGAGGCCGGCGTCGCGCTGGCGCGCTCGTATTCGTGGGATGCCGCGGCGGAGCGCCACGAGCGTTTCTACGGTGCCGTCCTGCGAAACGGGGGTGATGGCGGTGCGCCGATCGATCTCGCGGATCTTCGCTGACGCGGCGGCCGACGATCCCTCGCGCGTCCTGCTCGTCGACGCCGACGGGGAGGTGACGGCCGCGGCGCTGGATGCGGCGGCGAGTCGTCTGTCGGCGACGCTGCGCGCGAGTGGGGTGGGTCGCGATGACCTCGTGGCGATCTCGCTCCCGAACGACCGCTCGTTCGTCGTTGCGGCCGTCGCCGTCTGGCGGGCGGGCGCCACCCCGTTGCCGATCGCGCCGCACCGGTCGGACGAAGAGCGCGCTGCGCTCGTGCGTGCCGCCGGGCCGACGGCGTTCGTCGGTGACGGTGCGGTCGACGCCTCGGTCTCGACGGTGCCGTCGGCCCGGGTCGCCGCCGCCTGGGTGGGGGCGCCGGTGCCGCCGACGGAAGACGTGTGGGCTGCGCACTGGAAGGCCGTGCCGTCGTCGGGAAGCACGGGCGAGCCCAAGATCGTGCTGGCCGCCGGACCCGCGCTCTTCGATCCGACCCGCCCGGTGGCCGATTTCCTCCCGCGTGAGGCGGTGCAGCTGGTGTCGGGGCCGCTGTGGCATTCCGCGGTCTTCACCTACGCGATGCGGGGCCTCATGACCGGGCACCGCCTCATCGTGCTGCCCCGTTTCGAGGAGCGCGCCTGGCTCGAGGCCGTCGCGCGTCACGGTGTGACGTGGGCGCTGCTGGTGCCCACGATGATGCACCGGCTGCTGCGGGAGCCCGCCCACGCCACCGCGGACGTCTCGAGCCTCGAGACCATCGTCCACATGGGCGCGCCGTGCCCCGTGGTGCTCAAGACCCGGTTCCTCGAATGGCTCGGTCCGCAGCGGGTCATCGAGGTGTATGCCGGCAGCGAGTCCAACGGCCTGACGATGATCGGCGGCGAGGAATGGCTGCGCCACCCCGGCAGCGTCGGCAGGCCGATCGGCGGGACCGAGGTGCAGATCCGGCGCGTGGACGGGACTCGCGCCGTTGTGGGCGAGGTCGGCGAAGTGTGGATGCGGCGCGGCGCCGACCCCGCGTACCGCTACCTGAACGCCCCGAGTCGCCGAGACGCCGAGGGCTGGGACACCCTGCGCGACCTGGGCACACTCGATGCCGACGGCAGGCTCTTCCTGCGGGACAGGGTCGACGACGTCATCGTGTGCGGGGGAGTGCGCATTCCTCCCGCCAAGGTGGAGGCGGTCCTCGAGAGCCACCCGTCCGTCCGCAGCGCTCTCGCGTTCGGGCTTCCCGACGGGCGAGGAGGCGAGCTCGTCGCCGCGGTCGTCGACGTCGCTGAGTCCTCGGTGGACGCGGAAGAGCTGGACCGCTGGGCGGAGGAGGAGTTCGACCCGGCCCACCGGCCGGTGCGGATCCACGTCGTTCGGGAACCTCTGCGCAACGACGCGGGGAAAGCCAGCCGGGGCGCGTGGGCGCGGAGGCTGCGCGAGGCGTGAGGGTGACGTCCGTGAGGCATCCGGTGCTACACCGCCCGCGGCGGCGCCGTCGACTCCCGCACGACGAGCTCGGCCGAGAGCTGCACACGGCGGTTGGCGATCGTCTCGCCGCGCGACATGGCCAGGGCCAGGCGCGCGGCTTCGGATGCCATGCCGGCGAGTGGCTGATGGACGGTGGTGAGCTGCGGGTTGACCCAGCGGCACAGGTCGACGTCGTCGAAGCCGACGACGGAGAGATCCTCGGGCACGCTCAGACCTCGCTCGCGCGCGGCCAGGTAGATGCCGTAGGCCTGCTCGTCGGAGCCGCTGATGATCGCGGTCGGACGGTCGGGGGCGTCGAGCAGTTCCCCACCGAACCGGATGCCGCCCGAGGTGAGCGAGTCACCGATGCGCACCAGTGACGGATCGGGGACGATGCCCCGGCGTCCGAGCGCCGACATGTAGCCATCGAGCCGGTCCTGATGACACTCGAGGTTCAGGGGACCGGTCACGAACCCGATGCGCGTGTGTCCGAGATCGAGCAAGTGGTCGGTGGCATCCCGTGCCCCGGACCAGTCGGCGGCAGACACCGTGACGAACGACTCGGTGTCGGTGCCCACGGGGTCGACCAGCACGACGGGCACGTTCAGCCGGGCGAGCTCGTCGCGCCCGACCGGGTCGATCTCGGTGACGACGATGACGATCCCGTCGGTGCCGCGTCCGGCGACGCGCTGCAGCCACTCGGGGGAGCCGGCCGGTGAGCCGTCGGTGGCGGTGACGACGAGATCGGCCCCCGCGCGGGCCGCCTCGGCCTGCGCCCCGCGCAAGAGCTCGGTGGCCCACTGCGTCTCGAGGCTCACGATCACGAAATCGAGCAGAGAAGTTTCGCGACGGGCTTTGCGTCGTTCGTAACCGCGCTCCTCGAGCAGCTTCTCGATCTCTTCGCGCTTGGGGGCGGAGATGCCCGGGCGCCCGTTGAGGACGCGCGAGACGGTCGGCACCGAGACCCCGGCGACATGGGCGATCTCCGCCAACGTGGCGGTGCGCTGCGACATGTGGTCCCTCTTCCCATCCGAGGCCCCCCGGGGCTCTTGACCGCGATGCGGCAATGGATCTACTATAACCATCACGCAAGTTGTGCAACAAGTTGCTTCCAGCGTCGGTAAAACTTGCGATGCAAAACGTGCACCACGCGACGATCGCTGGTGCACCTGCCCTGCAGCACAAGAGGAGAGAAGTCCATGTCAAAGAAGACATCCCCGTGGCGCCGTGTCGGCGCGACGGCTGTCGCAGGAATCGCCCTGCTGTCGCTCGTCGCCTGTTCGGGCGGCGGTTCGGGCGGCGGGAGCGACTCGGGTTCGGCGACCGAGGGAGATCTGGTGTGGTGGGGGTGGACGCCGGACAAGCCCGTGGCCGATCAGCTGATCGCGGCGTTCAACGAGGAGTACCCCGACATCAAGGTCGAGTTCGTCTCGAAGCCGATCGACAACTACGACTCGGTCATGGGACCCGCCATCACCTCGGCGGACGGCCCTGACATCTTCAACGTCGCTCCCGGTTCGGCCAACGGCGGCGTCGAGACCTTCCAGGCCGGTGCGATCGACCTCGGTCCCGTGGTCGAGGAGTCGCTCGGCGCGGATTGGCGCGAGAAGCTGTCGGCATCCGGAGTCGAGGGACTCGTGGTCGACGACAAGGTCGTCGGGCTCTCGGCGGGTTCGGTGTACTCGGGCAGCATCTGGATCAACAAGGACATGTTCGACGCTCAGGGGCTGACGCCCCCGACGACGCTGGACGAGTGGAAGAAGGTCTGCGCGACGTTCCAGGCCGCGGGCCAGGGCTGCTTCGTCCAGGGCGCGGGACAGTGGGCGTTCGACATGGACACCTTCGAGGCGATCATGGAGAACGTCGAGCCCGGTGCGTACATCGAGGCCTCGCTCGGCCAGCGGTCCTACACCGACCCGGCGTTCACCGAGGGCATGGAGATCTGGAAGTCGCTCTTCGACGACGGGATCATGCAGGAAGGCGCCGTCGGGCTCCAGCAGTACCCTGACGCCAGCAACGCCTTCATGTCGGGCCAGTACGCGATGGTCATGATGGGCACCTGGTACACGCAGTACACCGTGCGCGACACGATGATCGGCGCGATGGAGGCCGCGGGCGTGTCCAACCCCGAACCCTTCACGATGATCCCGATCCAGTTCCCCGACGTGGCCGGCACCGGCAACACCGGCAACATGTTCGGTGACGCCGACTACGGTCTCGCCATCAGCGCCCAGTCCGACCAGCAGGCCGCGGCCAAGACCTTCGTCACGTGGCTGACCACGACCGAAGCCGGTCAGCAGACGGTCGCCAACACGCTCAACGACATCCCGTCGCTGCTCGGCATCCAGCCCCAGTGGGACCAGATCGACCTGGTCACCCCCGCGGTCCAGCTCGAGGCGCTCCAGAAGTACACCGACGTCGCGGCCTCGTCGTCGCAGCCGCGGTTCGCCACGGTCTCGGCCGACTTGAACAGCGCCTTCCGGGACGCTCTCATCGGCGTCGCCACGGGTGACGTCGCCATCGACGCCGCACTGGCCGGCCTGCAGTCCGTCGTGGACTCGCAGAAGTAACCAGTGCTGCCACCCCTCCGTGGGCGGGACGTCTCCCGCCCACGGAGGGGACCCCTGCCCGACTCAAGGAAGAGCACATGAGCACCCTCACAGAAACCCTCGTCACCGCGGGTCGGTCGCGACGCGACGCGAGACGCGGCCCGCGCAGCGGGCGGAAGTCCCCCTACCCCGGCGGTCTTCCCTGGATCCTCCCGGCTCTCGCCCTGGTCGTCGGGATGATCTACTTCTCGATCGGCTACACCGGATACGTCTCCACGCTCGACTGGAACGGCTTCATTCTGAGCCCGTCGGAGTCGGTCGGAGCCGACAACTACGTCGCCATGTTCGGCGACGAGGTCTTCTGGCAGGCCATCTGGCACACCGCGATCTTCTTCGTCGTGACCTTCACCGCGCAGACCCTGATCGGCTTCGTGTTCGCGGCGATCATGCACTCGCGCATCCACCTGGCGCCCGTCTACAAAGTCATCATCTTCGTCCCCACCGTCCTCGCCCCGGCGACGATGGCCCCCGTCTTCCGCCTGATCTTCGACGCGAACGGGTCGTTCAACGGCATCCTCTCGGCGATCGGCCTCGGCTCGCTCACCCAGCCCTGGCTGGCCGGCAACGTCACCGCGATGGCGGTCGTCATGCTCGTCACGATCTGGCAGTGGACGGGTCTGACCTTCATCCTCTTCTATGCCGCGATGAGCCAGATCGAGCCCGAGATCCTCGAGGCCGCGCGGGTCGACGGGGCCGGCAACATCCGCACGCTCTGGTCGATCGTCTGGCCGATGTGCCGCGGCACCGCCGTCGCCCTCGCCGTGCTCGGCGTGATCGGCGCGCTGAAGACGTTCGACGTGCCGTACCTGGTGACCAAGGCCGGGCCCAACCACGCCACGGAGTTCCTCGGCACCTACATCTTCCAGACCATGGTCCAGGAGAAGCACTTCGGTTACGCCGCGGCGATCTCGATCGCCCTGCTCGTGCTGGCGGTCGGCGGCGGTCTGCTGATGAACCGGATCAACCGACAGTCCGAAGGAGCCTGATCCATGTTCGACATCCGCTCCCGATCCTCGCGCTGGGGCCTGCAGCTCCTCGCGACACTGATCGTGCTGCCGTATCTGTTCCCGCTCATCGCGATGGTGCAGGGGTCGCTCGCCGGCCAGGGCTTCGGCAACTACGCCAAGGTCTTCGCCACCGGCATCGTCCACGTCTACTTCCTGAACAGCATCATCATCGCCGCCTCGACGATCGTTCTCGTCTACGTGTGCACGATGCTCGCCGCGTTCGGCTTCGCGAAGCTGCGGATCGCCGGCAAGGAGATCTGGTTCTGGCTCCTTCTCGTCGCGCTGACGATGCCCGAGGCGGTCCTTCTGACGCCGCTGTTCGTCACCGCATCAAAGTTCGACATGTACAACGAGCTCATCGCCGTGATCCTGCCGCTCGCGGCCCTGCAGGTGCCCTTCACGGTGCTCCTCGCGCGCAGCTTCTTCAATGGCATCCCGACCGAGCTGATGGAGGCGGGCCGCATCGACGGCGCGAACATCGTGCGGGTGTTCTGGCACATCGTTCTCCCCCTCACCCGCCCGATCGCCGGCGCCATCGTCGTGCTGACACTCATCAACAGCTGGAACGCGTACCTGCTGCCCCTGCTGATGCTGAACGACCCGAACAAGCAGGTGGTGACGTTGCTTCCGACCTTCTTCATGAGCCAGTACACCAACGACCAGACGGGCGTCCTGGCGGCGGCGGTCATCACGGCCGTGCCGGTGATCGCGGCCTACCTGCTCCTCCAGCGCTCCTTCGAGCGTGGCCTCGCGGCGGGAGCGCTCAAGTGACGCGCGGGCTGCTCGCGGGGCAGTTCGCCGTGGTCACGGCCGGGACGTCCGGGATCGGTCGCGCCATCGTCGAACGCTTCGTGGCCGAGGGGGCCGACGTCCTCACGACCGGGCTCACCCCGGCGCGCATCGCCGAGGCGCGCGAGGCGTGGGGAGACCGTGTCCGGGTGCTGCAGGCCGACGCCAGCAGCCTCGACGGCCTCGACGAGCTCGCGGCGGCGGCGCGGGAGCGCAGCGGCGGCGTCGACGTCCTGGTCGCCAACGCCGGGCGCGACGTCGCGTCGACCCCGATCGCCGAGACGGATGCCACGACTTTCGACCACGTCAGCGACCTCAACTTCCGAGGGACGTTCTTCACGGCCCAGCGGTTCTCGCCCCTGCTGAACGACCACGCGCGCATCGTGCTGGTGTCCTCGATCGCGGGCACCAACGGCGGTCCCGGCCACGCCGTCTACAACGCGACCAAGGCGGCGGTCCGTTCGCTCGCCCGCACGCTGACGGCGGAGCTGGGGGAGCGCGGCATCCGGGCCAACTCGGTGAGCCCCGGGCCGACCGCGACCGCGGGCTTCGATCAGTTCACCGGAGGCTCCGAGGCCGTGGCGGCCGCGGTGGCCGAGATGGTGCCGCTCCGGCGGATCGGGCGTCCGGACGAGGTCGCCGCGGCCGTGGCGTTCCTCGCCAGCGCCGAATCGAGCTTCGTGGCCGGTGTCGACCTCGTCGTCGACGGCGGCATGAGCCAGGTCTGACCCTTCCCCCGTTCCCATTTCGTTCTCTCGTTCATCCCCCAAGAAGAAGGACTTCTTTTGAGCACTCCCCTGAAATTTGCCGTCATCGGCACCGGCTGGCGGTCCGATTTCCACATCCGCATGGCCGCCACCTCTCCCGAGCGCCTGGAGGCCGTCGGCGTCCTGGCCCGCAGCGATGAGGCCGCCGAGCGCATGGCTCAGCGGTGGGGGATCCCCGTCGTCCGCACGATCGACGAGATCCTCGCGCTCGAGCCGGACTTCGTGATCGCCTCCGTCTCGTGGCCGTCGATGCCCGGTGTCGTGACCGAGCTCGTCGAGCGCGGCGCCAAGGTCCTGGCCGAGACCCCGCCGGCTCCGACGGCGGACGGGCTGCGCGAGCTGTGGGCGGCGGTCGGTGCCTCCGGTCGAGTGCAGGTCGCCGAGCAGTACATGCTCATGCCGGGTCACGCGGCGCGGCTCGAGGTCGTGCGGTCGGGCGCCATCGGCCAGCCGACCGCGGTCGAGGTCGCCTCGACGCACCTGTACCACGCGACGTCGATCATGCGCGCCTACCTCGGTGCGGGCATGGAGGATGCCGTCGTCTCGGCGCGCACGTTCACGGCCCCGCTGGCCGACCCCCTCACGTTCGACGGCTGGGTCGAGAACCCGCAGCCGCAGCCGCGCACGACGACGATCGGCACGATCGACTTCGGCGACGGCCGGATGGGGCTGTACGACTTCGTCGACAACCAGTGGTGGAATCCGCTGCTGGCCCGGCGCCTCGTGGTCCGCGGATCGCTCGGCGAGATCGTCGACGACTCCGTCACCCGTCTGTCGAGCGAGGGCGTGCTGACCTCGCCCATCACGTACCGCCGCACCGGGGTCGACATGAACCTCGAGGGCAACGAGGTCGTCTCGGCCGCGTTCGAGGGGCGCATCGTCTACCGGAACCCCTGGGTCGGCACGCGCCTGTCGGAGGACGACATCGCGGTCGCGTCGTTCCTCGAGCTCACCGGGCGCTGGGCGCGCGGCGAAGCCGAGGGCCCCTACTCCCTGGCGGACGCCTGCCAGGACCATCTGCTCGGGCTCGCCATCGAAGAGTCCGCTCGTAACCGCGCCGACGTGCGCGTCACCAAGGAGGTGTGGGCCTGATGCCCCTCATCACGATCGAAGTTTCCGAGACCGTCCCCGTCGCCACGCGCCTGGCGTATGCCGAGGCCGTGCACCAGGGTCTCGCCGAAGGCCTGGGCATGGACATCGAGGACCGTTTCCAGGTGATCCACCCGCTGCCCGCGGATCACATCATCGCCGACCCCCACTACCTCGGCGGCGAGCGTCGGGACGTCCTCTACGTTCGCATCCTCATGGTCAGCATGTACGACGACGAGACCAAGGCTCGGGCGTTCCGCGCTGTCGCGCGCCGCTTGGAGGCGGAGGATGTGCGGCCCGACGACGTCTTCATCGCGGTGACCGAGAACACGATTCCCGACTGGTACCCGGGCGCGCGCGGGGAGTCCACGCCCGATGCCTGATCTCTCGCAGCGCCGCGTCGGTGGACGCGTGCGTCTCGTCGACCCGTCCGGGCGTCCCCTTGCGGGCGCCCGGGCGCGGGTCGAGCAGACCGCGCACGCCTTCGGGTTCGGCAACATCGGTTTCGACTTCCTCGAGTGGATCGGAGGCGCGCCCGATCTCGAGGGTGCGCGCGAACTCGAGCACTTCGGGGGAGCGCTCTCGCCGGACCCCGAACGCCTGGCCGCCGACTACCTCGATCTCTTCAACGCGGTCACCCTGCCCTTCTACTGGCGCGGGTACGAGCCCCAGCGGGGGCAGACCGACGAGGTCCGCCTGAAGCGCACCGCCGAGTGGTTCGCCGCGCGCGACGTCCAGATCAAGGGCCACCCCCTCGTCTGGCACACGCTCACGCCGTCGTGGCTGCTCGACCTGAGCGACACCGAGGTCGAGGACGTCCTACGCGACCGCGTCCGCACGACCGTGGCGAACTTCGCCGGGGTGATCGACCTGTGGGATGCCATCAACGAAGCGGTGATCCTCCCGGTGTTCACCGCCGAAGAGAACGCCGTCACGCGCTTGGCACAGTCCAAGGGGCGCGTCGAGATGGTGAAGCTCGCGTTCGAGTCCGCCCGCGAGGCGAACCCCGACGCCCGCCTCGTGCTCAACGACTTCGACCTGTCGGCGGACTACGAGCGCCTCATCGCGGACTGCCTGGATGCCGGCATCCAGATCGATGCGCTCGGGGTGCAGACCCACATGCATCAGGGGTTCCGCGGCGAGGAGCAGATCGCGCAGATCCTGGAGCGCTTCGCCGCGTTCGGGCTGCCGCTGCAGATGACCGAGACCACGCTGCTCTCGGGGGACATCATGCCTCCCGAGATCGTCGACCTCAACGACTACATCGTCGACGAGTGGCCGAGCACCCCCGAGGGGGAGGCGCGGCAGGCCGACGAGATCGTGCGCCACTACCGCACGGTCCTCGCGAACCCGGCGGTCGAGTCGCTCACCTATTGGGGCATCACCGACCACGGTTCCTGGCTCGGCGCTCCCGCCGGAATCCTCCGCGCCGACGGCAGCCGCAAGCCGGCCTACGACGCGCTGCACGCGCTCATCCGCGGCGAGTGGTGGATGGGGTCGACCGACCTCACCGCCGACGCCGACGGGATCGTCGCCGTCGACGGGTTCGCGGGCCGGTACCGCGTCGACAGCGGCGCGGCATCCGCTGTCGTCGAGGTGTCGGACTCCACGCCGATCGAGATCGTGGTGGACCCCGATGCCCGGTGAGGCAGCAGAAACAGGCGTCGGCGGCGGGGTGAGCGACGTCGTCGCCCTCGCCGCCGGCGCGGCCCCGGCCGTCCGCGCCGCGAGCCGCGAGGTCCGGGCCGGGTGGCTGCGCGCCATCGCGGGGGCTCTGGATGCCGATGCGGACGCGCTCGTCGAGATCGCCGACCGCGAGACGCACCTGGGCGCTGAGCGCCTGCGCGGCGAGGTGGCCCGCACCACCGGGCAGCTGCGCCTGTTCGCCGGTGTGCTCGAGGAGGGTTCGTACCTCGAGGCGATCGTCGACGCCGCCGACCCCGCCGCGGTTCCGCCGCGTCCGGAGTTGCGCCGCTTCTTGAGGCCGCTCGGGACGGTCGCCGTCTTCTCGGCGTCGAACTTCCCGTTCGCGTTCTCGGTCGCCGGCGGCGACACCGCCGCGGCCCTCGCGGCGGGATGCCCCGTCGTGGTGAAGGGGCACTCCGGCCACCCGGAGCTGTCGCGGGCGACCGCGCGGATCGTGACCGACGCGCTCGCCGCGGCCGGTGCGCCGGCGGGAGCTTTCGGTCTCGTCGAGGGTCGCCAGGCGGGCCTGGATCTCGTGCGGGCACCGGTCGTCCGGGCCGCGGCCTTCACCGGGTCGCTCGCGGGGGCACAGGGGTTGATGGACGAGATCGCCCGGCGCTCCGACCCGATCCCGTTCTTCGGCGAGCTCGGGAGCACGAACCCGGTCGTCGTCACCCCCGGCGCCGTCGCGGCTCGTGGCGACGCGATCATCGACGGGCTCGTCGCGTCCTTCACCCTCGGCGGGGGACAGTTCTGCACGAAGCCGGGACTGGTGATCGTACCCCGCGGGGTCGCGGACGACCCGCGCCTGCGCGCGCGCGTCGCGGAGCGCCCCGAGTTCACCCTGCTCACCGATCGCATCGCGGCGGCGTTCGCGCCCGGTGTGGATCGTCTGCGTGAGGAGGGAGCGGCGCGCGTCGTCGCGGGCGAGACCTCCGGGGCGTCCGGGCCCGTGCACGCGGTGATCGTCGCGACCGACGTCGCCACGTTCGTGGAGCGCTCCGACGCGCTCCTGGAGGAGTGCTTCGGCCCCGTCACGGTGCTCGTGGAGTACGACGAGATCGCCGAGGTCGTCGCGGCTCTCGCCCTCGTGGGTGGGTCGCTCACGGGCACGCTCCACGCGCAGCCGGGCGAGGCGATCGATGCGGTCGTCGCGGCCCTGGAAGAGCGCGTGGGTCGCGTCGTCTTCGACGGCTGGCCCACGGGCGTCGCCGTCACCTGGAGTCAGCACCACGGGGGTCCCTGGCCGGCGACGACGAACACGTCCACCTCGGTGGGAGCCACCTCGATCCGTCGGTTCCTGCGCCCCGTCGCCTACCAGCAGGCGCCGTCCGAGACTCTCCCCGCCGATCTGCGCGACGAGGCTTTGGCGGGCATCCCGCACCGTCGCGACGGCGAGCTCGTGCTGCCGTCCCCGAACAGAGGAACCACCCCATGACCGACCACGCACCCGAGGGCGGCAGGCGCAGCGCCGAGTTCTACGGCGGCGACGACCGCAACGCCTACCTCCACCGCGCGTGGATGCGCCGCGGGGTGCCGGATCACGCCTTCGACGGGCGTCCGAACATCGCGATCGCCAACACCGCGTCGGAGCTCACGCCGTGCAATGCGCACCTCGACGAGGTCGCGCAGAGCGTCAAGAACGGTGTGTACGAGGCCGGCGGCATCCCCTACAACCTGCCGATGGTCTCGATCGGCGAGACGACCGTCCGCACCACCGCGATGCTGTGGCGCAACATGGCCGCGATGGCGGCGGAAGAACTCCTCCGCGCGAACCCGGTGGATGCCGTGGTGCTGCTCGGCGGGTGCGACAAGACCATCCCCGCCCTGCTCATGGCCGCCGCGTCCGTCGGCATCCCGGCCATCGTCGTGCCCGGCGGGCCGATGCTCAACGGCACGTTCCACGGAAAGCCCCTCGGGTGCGGAACCGACGTGTGGAAGCTCAGCGAAGAGGTGCGCGCGGGAGGTCTCGCGAGCGACGTCTTCCGCTCGACGGAGTCGTCGATGATCCGCAGCCGCGGGCACTGCAACACGATGGGCACCGCCTCGACGATGGCGTTCATGGCCGAGGCCCTGGGCATGACGCTGCCCGGGATCGCCGGCATCCCGGCCCCCGACAGCCGCCTGCTGGAGTACTCGCACGCGACCGGCCGCCGCATCGTCGAGCTCGCGCGCGAGGGCCTGACCCCCGCGGATGTCATGACGAAGGCGTCGTTCCACAACGCGATCGTCGCGCTCGCCGCGATCGGTGGATCGACCAACGCCGTCGTGCACCTGCTCGCGATCGCCGGTCGCGTGGGCGTCGACCTCACGCTCGACGACTTCGACGCGATCGGCGAGGGCGTACCGCTGCTGGTGAACCTCCAGCCCGCGGGCGCCTACCTCATGGAAGACCTCTTCCGCGCCGGCGGCTACCTCGCGGTCCTCCGGGAGGTGCGCGACCGCCTCGATCCCACGGCGATCACCGTCGCCGGTCGTCCGCTCGTCGACGAGCTCGACGCGCACGAGGTCTGGGACCGCACCGTGATCCGCACGGCGGAGGAACCGCTGCTGCCGGATGCCGGAATCGTGGTGCTGCGCGGAAACCTCGCGCCGTCGGGAGCGATCATCAAGCCCGCCGCGGCCACTCCGGCGCTGCTGAAGCATCGCGGGCCGGCCGTCGTGTTCGACTCCGTCGAGGACATGCGGGCCCGCATCGACGACCCCGACCTCGTCGTCGACGAGGACTCCGTGCTCGTGCTGCGCGGGTGCGGGCCACGGGGATACCCCGGGATGCCCGAGGTGGCGAACATGCCCCTTCCGCGGAAGCTCCTCGAGCGCGGGGTGCGCGACATGGTCCGCATCTGCGACGGCCGCATGAGCGGCACCGCGTACGGCACCGTCGTGCTGCACGTGGCCCCCGAAGCCGCCGCCGGCGGCCCCCTCGCCCTCGTGCGCGCCGGTGACCTGATCGAACTCGACGTGGCGGGCCGGAGCCTGCGGATGCTGGTCTCCGACGAGGAGTTGCGCACCCGCGAGCCGGCGTCATCGGCGACCGCGGCGTACGCCGCGCCCCGGCGTGGCTGGGAGCAGCTCTACGTCGACCACGTCCAGCAGGCCGACACCGGCGCCGACCTCGACTTCCTCGTCGGGGCGACCGGGCCGGCCGTGATGCGCGAGTCCCACTGACCATGAAGGAGCCCCGATGTCGTCCCTGATCCACGCCGCCGTGCTGCGAGAGCCCGGCGAACCCCCGCGGATCGAGCAGATCGAACTCGCCGACCCCGGTCCGGAGGAGATCCTCGTCGAGATCGAGGCGGCGGGCGTCTGCCACTCCGACCTCCACTACCTCCGGGGAGAGCTGCGCTGCCCGCTCCCCGTCGTGCCGGGGCACGAGGGCGCCGGCCGCGTGCGGGCGGTCGGCGAGCGCACGAGCGGCGCGATCCGCGTCGGTGACCGGGTGGCCCTGCTGTGGCGGCCCAACTGCGGGCGGTGCCGCCAGTGCATGGTCGGCGCCCCCATCATGTGCGAGATGGGTGCGGTCCAGGCCCAATCCGGTGGCCTGCTCGACGGCACCACGCGCATGAGCGACACCGACGGGCCCGTGCACCACCTGCTCGGGGCGTCGAGCTTCGCCGAGCGGGTCGTCGTCCACGAGCGCAGCGTCGTGCCCGTGCCCGACGACATCCCGGCCGAGATCGCCGCGATCGCGGGGTGCGCCGTGATCACCGGTGTCGGGGTCGCACGCAACGTCATCGGGCGGTGCCTGGGCGACCCGGTCGTCGTGATCGGGGCGGGCGGTGTGGGGCTCGCGGCCATCATGGGCGCGAAGCTCTCCGGCGCCTACCCCCTCATCGCCGTCGACGTCGACGCGGACAAGCTCGAGCTCGCCCGCCGTCTCGGGGCGACGCACACCGTGCTCGCGGGGGAGGGCGACCCGGTCGATGACGTGCTCGCGATCGCGCCCGGCGGGGTGGCGTGGGCCATCGAGGCCGTCGGCCGCCCGCAGACCCTCACCACCGCGGTGCGGATGCTCCGGCCGCTCGGCACCGCGGTCGCGGTCGGGCTCGGCGCCGTCGGGCAGACGTTCGACGTGCCGATCAACGAGCTGGTGCAGCGGCAGAAGAAGATCGTCGGGTCGCTGTACGGCTCCTCGGTTCCGGCGCTGGATCTCCCCGCGATCTTCGAGCTGTACCGTGCGGGGCTCCTTCCCCTCGACGAGCTCATCGGCACCCGCTACCCGCTCGACGGGGTGAACGAGGCGTTCGCCGCGCTCGCTGCGGGTGCGGTCGGGCGCGCGGTGATCCTGCCGGGCGGTGTTCCGGCATGACGTACGCGAGCTACCCGAGCCTGGCGGGACGTGTCGCCGTCGTGAGTGGCGGCGCGACCGGTCTCGGCGAGGAGATCGTTCGCCAGCTCGTCGCGCAGGGCGCCCGTGTCGGGTTCGTCGACATCGACGTTCCCGCGGCGGAGGCGCTCGCCGCCGAGCTCGGCGAGGCCGCCCGATTCCTCCAGTGCGACGTGCGCGACATCCCCGCGCTGGAGGACGCGATCGCGCGGTTCGCCGCCGAACTGGGTCCCGTGCAGATCCTCGTCAACAACGCCGCGCACGACCTGCGGCACACGATCGACGAGCTCGACGCGGCGTACTGGGACGACCGGCAGGCGGTGAACCTCCGGCACCACTTCTTCGCCGCGCGGGCCGTCGCCCCGCTGATGCGGGCGGCGGGCGGCGGCTCGATCATCAACATGGGGTCGATCAGCGCGCACATCGATCTGCAAGACCTGGTCGGCTACATCACGGCCAAAGCCGGCATCGAGGGACTCACGCGTACGCTCGCTCGCGAGCTCGGCCCGGATCGCATCCGCGTGAACTGCGTCATCCCGGGCTGGGTCATGACGTCGCGGCAGGTGCGGGACTGGGTGACTCCCGAGGCGGAGGAGCACATCCGGCGCAGCCAGAGCCTGGAGGACAAGGTGTACCCGGCCGACGTGGCACGCATGGTGCTGTGGCTGGCCGCCGACGATTCGGCGATGTGCACGGCGCAGAAGTGGGTGGTCGACGGTGGGTGGCTCTGACCTGACACGTCCGGTTGAGGTCCGCTGGATCGGTGATCCCGCGGTCGACCACGGCGAGGGCGCCTTCTGGGATGCCACGACGGGCACGCTGCGCCACGTCGACATGCTCGCCGGTGACCTCATCACGGTCGCCGAAGAGGTGGCATCCGTCGATCGCACGCACGTCGCGGACGTGCTGAGCGTGATCCGGCGTCGTCGGGGCGGCGGGTTCGTCGCTGCGGTGGAGCGCGGTTTCGCGCTGCTCGACGACGACCTCGCCGTCGTCCAGCGGATCCCGGTGTTCGACGACCCCGGGGTGCGCATGAACGAGGGCGCGTGCGACGCCGCAGGGCGCTTTTTCTGCGGCTCGATGGCCTACGACATGCGTCCGGGCGGCGGTCGGCTCTACCGCCTCGACCCCGACCTGAGCGTCCACGTCGTCCTCGAGGGGGTGTCAATCCCGAACGGACTGGTGTGGACGGATGCCGGGACCACGGCGCTCCACGCCGACACGCTCTCGCGCGAGATCCGGGCCTACGACTACGACCTCGATCGCGGCACGTTCGGCGCCTCGCGGGTGTTCGTGCGGATGGAGGACGACGCTCCGGGGTCTCCCGACGGCATGGCCCTCGACGAGGAGGGCGGCCTGTGGGTGGCCATGTGGGGCGGCGGTGCCGTGCACCGCTACGACCCCGAGGGGCGACTCGACCAGGTGCTGCCGCTCCCGGTGACGAACCCGACGTCGTGCGCGTTCGGTGGGGGCGATGACCCGGTCCTGTACGTCACGACCTCGCGTCAGGGGATCGCCGCGGGGGCGGAGCCGCTCGCGGGCCGGGTCGCGGCGGTTCCGTCGAGCGTGCGCGGGGCGCCGGTCTTCGCGTTCGGCGGCTGACGACGGCGCGGCCGGACGGAGCACCATGCCTGCTGTCCGGTTCGGTGTACGGACGGTGACGCTACGCCCGCCGCACCTCGAGGGCGCTGATTCCCGGCATCCCGACCCACGAGCGCCCATCCGCGGCGTCGACCAGGGTGAGCAGCACGGCGTCGCACGCGCGACAGCGGGCGACCAGGCCCATCGCGGTGGCGTAGACGGCGGTCGCGGCGACGGCGCCCAGCGACCCGCAGGCCCGACAGCGGACGAGGGAGTCGGTGGCATCCCACCCGAGCAGGTCGGCCAGGCGGCCGGCGAGCGCGTTGCCGTCGAGAACGTCCATCACGAGCCTCCGAATCGCTCGGTGCGGATGTCGCCGGGGCGGTGCCCGGCATCCAGGAGCCAGCGCGAGACGGCCTCGACGAACGGGGTCGGACCGCACACGTACACGCGGGGCGCGCGTTCGGCCCCGACGACCGCGTCGCGGAGGCGATCCGCGGTGAGGCGCCCCGGTGGCACCGTTGCCCCCGGAGGAGCGGTGCGGGTGTAGACGGGGTCGTACCGGAGGGTTCCGGATGCCGCGAGGGCGGCGAGCTCGTCGGCGAAGAACACGTCCTGCGGCGTGCGCACCGAATACAACAGCCGGAATTCGCTCGCGTCGCCGCTGTCGGCGTGCGCCTGCGCCATCGCGAACAGGGGCACGACGCCCGAGCCGCCGGCGATCAGCTGTACCGGGCGGGGGTCGGGTGTCGGTGTCCAGACGAAGAACGCCCCGAGGGGGCCGTGCACCTCGATCTCGTCGCCGGACCGCAGGTCGTGCACGAGGAAGGGCGATACTTCGCCCTCGGGCACCTCGTCCACGGCGAGCGTGACGCGCGTGCCCTCGCCCGCCGAGGCGATCGAGTACGACCGCGAGGCCTGGTAGCCGTCGGGCGCGGTCAGGCGCAGGTCGAGGTGTGCTCCGGCGTCGTTGCCCGGCCACGTCGGGATGTCGAGCTCGATGCGGCGCGCGGTCGGCGTCTCGGGGCGCACGTCGGCGACCGTCGCGGTGTGCCAGGCGGTCGGGCGGCGCGTCACCAGTACCGTTCCTCCTGCCACGGGTCGCCGTGCAGGTGGTAGCCGTTCTGCTCCCAGAAGCCGGGATCGTCGTCGGGCATGGTCACGAGGCCCCGCACCCACTTGGCGCTCTTCCAGAAGTACAAGTGCGGGACGAGCAGGCGCGCGGGACCGCCGTGCTCGGGGGTGAGCGGCTCGCCGTCGGCCTCGAACGCGATCCAGCTCTTGCCGTCGAGCAGGTCTTCCAGCGGGACGTTCGTGGTGTAGCCACCGTACGAGTGCGCCATGACGAAGTCGTGCGCGGTCTCGACCTCGTCGAAGATGCGGTCGAGCGACACCCCGCGCCACGGCATGTCGAGCTTGGTCCAGTGCGTGACGCAGTGGATGTCGACGGTGATGTCCTCCATGCCGAGAGCCTGCAACTGCGCCGTGTTCCACCGGTGGTCGCCGTTCTCGGTGCGGACGACGAACTCCCAGGCGTCGGCCTCGATCTCAGGCGTCGGACCGGCCGAGAGCATCGGCCAGTCTCCGACGAGGGTCTGTCCGGGAGGGAGGCGCGGATCGCGCTCGGCGCGGCGACCCGAGAAGCCTCGAGTGATGAACGACATGGATGCCTCTTTCCTCCCGGAGCCCGACGAGTTTCACCCTAGCCAGGTCGGTGGAGAGGCGACAGGGACGATTGTCGAGGCGCGCACGCGCGGTGTGCTCAGCTCGTCGAGGTCCCCTCGGTGGGTCGCGCGTCGGCGGCGGCCGCGAGCACGGTGTCGACGAGGGACGCCGTCTCCTCTCCGCCCACGGCGATCGGGAGCAGGAGATCCCCCGCGGTGGTCAGCAGCACCCCCGCCGGTCGATTGCCCGGGATGCCGAGGGCGACGGCGAACTCCCCGGACGGGTCGACGTGGAGTCCGTCGGCGTCGTCGAGTGCCGAACCGTCGCCGACCGGCACGATCAGCCGCACGTCCACGAGCGTCTCGAGTAGGTCGCGGTCCCACGTCATCCGGTCGATGAGGTTCTCGCACGAGCTGCACCCCCGGCGGACGAACAACAGCAACTGCGCGCGCCCCCGCAAGGCGCGCTGCCGGGGCACGACGACGCCACCGTCCGGAGTGATCAGGGCGGCGTCGGGCACGGCGTCGACCGCAGCCGAGCGCCGTCCCGCGGGGCGCAGAGACGCCCCGATCACCGCGAGTGCGAGAGCGGCCACGGCGAGCGCCGCGCTCGCGACCGGCTGCGCGGCCGCCTGCGCGGCGACGGGCCAAGCGGCGGGCATCGTGAAAGCTCCGACCGCGACGATCGCGCTCACGATGACGAGCGCTGTGTTCCGCGCGGTCATCCACGGTCCGACCCGGGTGGATGCCACGCGCCCGAAGCACCCGCACTCGTCGGTCGAGTGCCGCGCTTGCGCTCGAAGCCCCACGGCGAGGAAGACGAGCGAGAGCGCCAGCGCGGCGACGGCCGCGGCGGCGGCGACGGGTCCGGTGCCCAGGAGCAACCCGACCGCCGTGAGGACCTCGGTCGCCGCGACCGCGACGACCGTGGCACGCGCCGGCAGGTGCTCGATGCGCAGGGCGCGGAGCGTCGCGGGGGCCGAGTCACGGTCGAGCAGTTTGCTCGTGCCGCTGACGGCGAAGGTGGTGATGACGACGAAGGCGAGGAGCAGGACGAGCCCGGGCATCCCCCCAGGATCCCCCCGCGCGTCCGCTTCGTCCGGGGCGCGCGGGGCGGGTGAAGCCAGTCAGGACACGTCGGCTGACCGGTGGTGGCAGCAGGCGGGAACGCCGAGCATCCGCAGGGCGGCGAAGCCCGCGGCATCCACTTGACGAGACGCGGTCGCGAACGCGTCGAGGTCGATGCGCTCGCCTCCCAGCCACGTTCCCCGGATGCCGATCGCGCCGATGCGGGCCGGATCGACGGCGGCGGGGTCGGCGTCGAGCGCGACGAGGTCGGCGAGCTTGCCCGGAACCAGCGACCCCACGTCCGAGTCGGTCCCGAGGGCGTAGGCGCCGTTGATCGTCTGCGCGGCGATCGCCTCGTCGAGGGTCGTCGCCTGCGCCTCCCCGCGCACGGTGCCGCTAGAGGTCCGCCGTGTCACCGCGGTCTGGATGTTCAGCAGCGGTGTGGGCGGGCTGACGCTGCCGTCGTTGTGGAACGACGGCTTCAGCCCGGCGTCGAACGCGTCGCGGAAGCGCTGCCATTCGGCGCCGATCGCGGACTCGAACATCTGGCCGTCCAGCAGATCGCCCCAGTAGCAGAACTGGAACGGTCCCATCGAGGGGACGACGCCGAGATCCGCCATGCGGCGGAACTGGTCGTGGCGCGCGCCGCCGATGTGCTCGACGCGCCACCGGTGGTCGGTCCCGGTGAGGCTGTGCTTATCGAGTGCCCGGCTGAAGGCGTCCAGGACGATGTCCAGACCGATGTCGCCGTTGACATGGAACGCCATCTGCCACCCCTCCGACGCGTGCGCGTCGAGGAGCGCGTCGAGCTGGGAGCGGGAGTAGTTCATCGGCTTCTCGCCGGTGACCCCGGCCGGGATGCCGGCGGCCCGCGTCGCGGCGGTGTCGAGGTACGGCTCCGACATCGCGACGTTCCCGACCCACGGCGATCCGTCGGCCCAGAGCTTGATGCCCTGCTTGTGCAGCATCGTGGCCGGGACGTCCGAGACGAAGGGTTCGCCGCAGTCGGCCTCGGTGGACATGTGGTACAGCGTGATGCGCAAGGGGGCGCTCGGCAGGGTCGCGAGCGTCTCATACGCGCCCTTAAGGGGCGTCTTGTAGGTGAGCTCCGACGTCGAGGTGATCCCCGCGCTCGCCATGAGCATGTAGTACTCGACGGCGCCCTGCAGCGGCGTGGCGCTCGCGGCGATGGCGCTCAGGACGGGAGCGGCGAGGGCCATGGCAGCGGGCACCTCGGTGGCGCGGCCGTCGAGGGCGCCGTCGGGCGTGCGACCGAAGAATCCGCCCACCGGGTCGGCCGGGGGAGCGTCCACCCAGCCGAGCGCGCGGATCACCGCCGTGGTCACGTACGAGGTGTGGCCGGAGTTGCCGAAGACGAGCACGAGGCGGTCGCCGAAGATCTCGTCGAGCACCGCGGCGGTGGGTTCTTCGTGCTGCTGCAGCAGACCGTCGAAGCCGAAGAACGACAGGGGCGACCCGGGCTCCGTCTCGGCGATCGCCTTCCGGAAGACCTCGACCACGTCGTCCCAGGTCGGCGCGAACCACGGGGCGATCCAATACGCCGGGTACATCGTCGCCATGCCGCTGAGGACCGGATGCGAGTGCGAGTCGATGAACCCGGGCAGAAGACACGCGGCTCCGGTGTCCTCGACGGTGGCCCCCGGGAGCGCCGCACGGCAGTCGTCGAGCGACCCCACCGCCACGATGCGGTCGTCGCGAATCGCGATGGCCGAGGCCCGGGGCTGTGCGGGATCCATGGTGATGATCGTCTCGGCGGTGAGAATTCGCTCCATGGCCCGATTCTGCTGCCCCGCGCCGGGGCGGCGATAGTCCCGAGTCCCGGTCGCGTCGTGCGGGTGTGTGAAGATGGCGTTCTGCTTACCCATCCAGAGGAGCACGCATGTCGGTCGGTCTGCTCGCCGTCGTCGATGACATTCTGAGCGCCGCCCTCAAGGCGAGCGCGAAGACCGCGGGTGTCGTGATCGACGACGCCGCGGTGACGCCCCAGTACGTCCAGGGGATCACTCCGGCGCGCGAACTGCCGGTGGTCTGGAAGATCGCGCTCGGCAGCATCATCAACAAGTACGTCATCATCATCCCGATCGCGCTGCTGCTGACGGCGTTCGCGCCGTGGGTGCTGCCGTTCCTCCTCATCATCGGTGGCGGATTCCTGTGCTTCGAGGGTGCCGAGAAGGTGCTCGAGTGGTTCGGCGTGCATCACGGCGAAGAGGACGACGGTCCGCGCGACGAGCGCAAGCTCGTGCTCGGCGCCGTGCGGACGGACCTCATTCTCAGCACCGAGATCATGCTCATCGCGCTGTCGAGCCTCGACCCGGGTTTCGGTATCTGGATGACGCTCGGTGCGCTCCTCGTGATCGGCTTGGCGATGACGATCGTCGTCTACGGTGCCGTCGCGCTCCTGGTGAAGATCGACGACGTCGGTCTGCGGCTGATGAAGAGCCCGTCGCGCGGGGTGCGGCGCTTCGGCGTGCGGGTCGTGGCATCCATGCCCGCCGTGTTCCGGGTCATCAGCGTCATCGGCACCGTCGCGATGCTCTGGGTCGGCGGGCACCTCGTGGTGCAGAACCTCGCCGAGACGCTCTGGTCCGGGCCGTACGACCTTCTCCACGTCGTCGAGCACGCGATCGAGGCGGCCGGGCCGGTCGTCGTGTGGATCGTGGACTCCGCGATCTCTGCGGTGTTCGGGCTGATCCTCGGCCTGATCATCATCGCCGTGATCACCGGCATCCGTCGCGTCTTCGCGCGTGGGAAGGCGGACACCGCGCACTGACCGGGGTGCGCCAGCTCACGTGATGTGGTCGAACGCACGCCCTATGGCGCGGTGGTTCGCGTGGTCTCGTTCAGATCGCGTGATCTGGCGGCCAGGGGCCGGACTCAGTCCAGGCGGGAGTGCTCGCCGAGGCGGTGCCAGGTGCGGTTGTGGTACACCAGCGCGGCGCCGGGCTCACCGGGCTCGAGGTCGCGCTCGACGTTGACCTGCAGGGCCTGAGCGGCGATGACGGTCGAGCCGCCGGCATCCATCCGGCTGACGACGGCGCATCGCAGCCACGCGCGGACCCCGTGATAGACCGGCTCCCCGGTCGAGAGGCGCGTCCACGTCGTGGTGTCGGCGAAACGGTCGAGGCCGCTCGTGGCGCCGGCGCGGGCGAGGCCGATGTCTTCGGCGTCGAGCAGGTGGACCACGATCGTGGACGCGGACACGATCGTCGGGGTCGCCGACGACAGGCTCGACACCGAGAAGATCAGCAGCGGCGGGTCGGCCGAGACCGACGAGACCGAGGACGCGGTCAGGGCCACGGGGCCGTGCTCGCCGTAGGCGGTGATGACCGCGATCCCCCCGGGGTGACCGCGGAACGCGCGCTTGAAGTCGTCGGCGGACACGGACGTGCCGATCGCGGGGGTGCTCTCGGATCGCTCCTGCGGGAGGGAAGTCATACCTCGACGGTAACTCTCGTTGGCCGGTCCGGCGCGAAAATCCGCAACGCGGCGACACACAGGTGGGACGGCGCGCGGTGCGGTCAGCCGTCGAGGACCGCCCAGCCGCGCGGCGGGAGGGTGACGCGGCCGTCGTGCAGCGCGCCGTCGCCGGTGACGACCGAGGCCGCGTCGGCGGCGGGGAGCGTGACGGGCGCGTCGTCGAGGCTCAGGGCCACGACGATCGCGTCGTCATCGACCGCGGTGCGCAGCACGAGCGTCGTGTTGGTCACCTCGACGACGTCGGTGCGGGCGCGCCAGAGCCACGGATGCCGCCGGCGCAGAGCGATGAGCGCGCGATGCGCGTCGAGGATACGGTCGTCGACGTGCGCGACCTCGCCCGGGGTCGGGGGGAACTCCGGCCGCACCGCGTCGTCGCCGCCCTCGCGCTCCTCTTTCACCGCGGTCCAGCCGAACTCGTCGCCGGCGTACACCGAGGGGGTGCCGGCGACGGTGAACAGCACGGCGAGGGCGTGCGGGACGAGCTCGGGGCCGACCGCCGAGGCGATGCGCGTGACGTCGTGATTGCCGACGAAGGTCTGCGGCACGAACGTCGCGAGCAGCTCGTCGTGCCGCTCGATCGCGTGGCTCAGCTCGAAGAAATTGCCGTCGGCGATGCCGTGCCAGATCCCCTGCCAGAGCTCGTACTGCGTGAGCGCATCCATCGTGGAGGCGTCGACGATCGCCGGCCCGTCGCCGTGGATGACCTCGCCGACGAACCACGCCTCGGGGAACCGCTCGCGCACGCGCCGGAGCACGCGCGCCCAGAACTCCGGCGGCACCGCGTAGGCGGCATCCAGTCTCCAGCCGTCGATCCCGCGATCGAGCCAGTGGCACATGACGTCGACGACGAGGTCGACGGTCGCGTCGGAGGAGTGGTCGAGCGCGACGAGCGCGCCGTGCCCCTCGAACACGTCGGGCTCGAAGCGGCCGTCGACCCAGCGACCGCGGAAGAGGTCCGCGTCGTCGCCGCCGTCGCGCAGCGCGCGGAACGCGGGGTGGCCCCGGCCGACGTGGTTGAACACCCCGTCGAAGAGCACGCGGATGCCGCGCTCCCGCGCCGCGTGCAGCAACCGGTCGATGTCGGCGTCGTCGCCGAGCCGCGGGTCGATGCGGAAATGGTCGACGGTGTCGTACCCGTGGGTCTCGGACGCGAAGACCGGCCCCAGGAGGAGACCGTTCAGGCCCAGCTCGATGACGTGGTCGAGCCACGGCTCGAGGCGATCGAGGCGGTGCGTGGGCGCGGCATCCGGGTCGACGCCGTCGCGGATCGGGGCGCCGACGAACCCGAGCGGGTACACGTGCCACCAGAAGACATGTTCGGGCCAGCTGGGCATGCGCCGAGGCTATCCCGCGGTGCCGTCGCGCGGCGACGGGTTGCGCGCGACCCCTGGTTCGCGTGAGGAGTCAATTTTCGTC
>NZ_JBYQLI010000006.1:0-253567 GCF_058214835.1 Microbacterium sp. SCPM-O-B-15248 (M128) | reverse complement strand
ATGCCTTGGCGGCTGGCGTACCGGTGGAGCCGTGGGCGGCGGCGGTGCTGTACGCCACCGAGGTCACCTCCAGAGTGGAACTCGTCATCTCGCCGGTGGTCGCGAGCGCCGTTATCGTTTGGCTGGTTCCACTAGCGGGCAGATGGATGCCGGGAAGCGCGAGGACGCCTGATGCGGCAGTCGTTCCTGAGTATGTCGTCGTTCCGCCGTCGAAGGTGTACCCGTTCGGAAGGGTGACGACCACGGCTATACCGGCGACTCCCGCGCCGCTCGTGGCATCGGTGGCTTTGACGGATGCTCCGGTGACGGTGGAGCAGCCCGATCCGGTGTAGCCGGTCTTGTCGAATTTCAGCAGGAGGGTCGATGCCGAAGCGGTCGCTGCAGGTGCCACGGATGCAGCCGCGATCACGGGGATCGTCCAGGCGGCGCCTTGGAGGACGGTGCGGCGGTTCAGCTCAGCGGGGGGGGGGGGGGTAATTGCTGACGTTTCTGTGTTCTCGGGCATGGTTGTACCTTTCGGGAGGTCGTTGCTGGATACGACCAGGTGGGATGCACATCATGTCCGGTGCTGCGACGCGGCGCGGTGTCGAGGGCAGTTGAGTAAGTGCGGGTGAAGGCTTATCGCGTCCGGATTCGTGCGGCAAGCGACCGATATGACGTCTGGTCCCCTTGTCGGGTGTGGACTTGGCGGTCACCTCGAACGAGTGATGTGTCACCCTGCGACGTCCCCATCTCGAACGGTGCCGCGAGCTCGTGCGGCGGCGACCTCCTGCAGAGCCACAACGAATGGCTAGAGCTGCCTCCGGGCGAGCGCTCGTTCCTCAGGTTAGGCCTCGGACTTCGAAGCTTGCCCTTGCCCAGTGGCCTAGGGGCTAAGCGCCCCTCGCGCGACCGCGACTTAGACTCGCGGCATGGCCTCCCGCCCCGCTCCCGGTACCCGGCTCGTGTTCCGCTGGCGGAAGTGGGACGGCTCGCCGCACTGGGAGCAGGACTCCGTCTACCTCGGCTCCGACGCGTGGGGCGACTGGTTCGGCCAGCAGGTGGGGTGGCGCAGCGTCCGCCCGGGCCGGGAGTTCGTGTGCCGCGAACCGAACGTCACCCTCGTCCCCGCGAGCGGCGACTGGGCCTTCACGCACAACGCCGCGCCCCACCCGGTCGCGGTGTACATCGACCTGGCGTGGGACGCCGGCTTCGACGAGGACGGCACGCCCACCGGCGTCGACATGGATCTCGACGTCGTCCGCCGCACGGATGAGCGCGGCACCTGGATCGACGACCGCGACGAGTGGGACGACCACCGCGTGCGGTACGGCTATCCCGCCGACATCGTCGCGCACCTGGAGTCCGTGGCCGTCGACCTCGAGCGTCGAGTGCGCGCGGGCGACGCTCCCTTCTCGGACGCCGTGACCGGGCCGTGGCTGCAGCGTCTCGCGGACCTCGCGCTCACCGGGGACGTCGAGCCGGACCGCGCCTAGACTCGACGGGTGAGCAGCGACCCCAACCGCGCCGATCTCGGCAAAGATCCGCAGCGTGTCAGCGGCATGTTCGACCAGGTCGCCGCGGCCTACGACCGCACCAACTCGGTGCTGAGCCTGGGCAACGATCGTTTCTGGCGCGTCGCGACCCTCAAGGCCGTCGCTCCGCAGCGGGGCGAGCGGATCCTCGACCTCGCCGCCGGGACAGGGACGTCGTCGATGGCGTTCGTCCCCAGTGGCGCGCACGTCGTGGCCGCAGACTTCTCGCGCGGCATGATCGCCGAAGGTCAGCGCCGCCACGGCGACGTCCCGAACCTCGAGTTCGTCCAGGCGGATGCCACCGACCTGCCGTTCGCGGACGGCGAGTTCGACGCGGTGACGATGTCGTTCGGGCTGCGCAACGTCAACGACCCGCGTCGCGCGCTGCGGGAGCTGCGTCGGGTGACGCGGCCCGGAGGGCGGATCGTGGTGTGCGAGTTCTCGCATCCGCCGTCCCGCGCTTTCAACAGCCTCTACCGCTTCTACAACGGCCGGGTGCTGCCGACGGTCGCGAAGGTCGTGAGCTCGAACGCCGAGGCGTACGACTACCTCAACGAGTCCATCCGCGATTGGCCGAACCAGCCGACGCTGGCGGCGTGGATGCGCGACGCCGGGTGGGCCGACGTCGCCTACCGCAATCTCACTTTCGGCATCGTGGCCCTCCACCGCGGGATCAACCCGGGCGCCTGACGGCGACCGATGAGCGTCCTGTCAATCGTCGAGATACCGGCGGCGACCCCTGACCGCGCCAGGATAGGCTGAAACCGTGACCCCGAGACCGCCCGCGGCCGGCACCCGCCTGTCGGGCAAGCTGGGCCTGAGTGACCGCATCTTCGGCGGGCTGCGCGCGCGCACCCTGCTGTCCACCGTCGAGGCCGGTCTCGACCTGGTCGAGAGCACCCTCGAGCGCGAGGTGCGCAGCGCCGACAAGCTCGCGGACGTCACCGCCCGCTACCTGTACGAGGCCGGCGGCAAGCGCGTGCGCCCGATGCTCGCGATCCTCACGGCGCAGCTGGGTGCGGGCACCACTCCCGAGGTCGTCGAGGTGGCCACGGCCCTCGAGTTGACGCACCTCGGCTCGCTGTATCACGACGACGTCATGGACGGCGCCGACAAGCGTCGGGGCGTCCCCAGCGCACAGACGGTGTGGGGCAACAACATCGCCATCCTCACCGGCGACCTGCTCTTCTCTCGCGCGAGCCAGCTCATGGCGCGGCGCGGCGAACGGGCCATCCAGCTGCAGGCCGACACGTTCGAGCGGCTCGTGCTGGGGCAGATGCACGAGACGGTCGGCCCTCAAGAGGGCGACGAGCCGGTGGAGTTCTACCTCCGGGTGCTCGCCGACAAGACCGGCTCCCTCATCGCCGCGGCCGCTCAGGCGGGCGTGATCTACTCGGGCGCTCCCGAGGAGTTCGAGGCCCCGATGGTCGTCTTCGGCGAGAAGGCAGGCGTCGCCTTTCAGCTGCTCGACGACGTCATCGACCTCTCGCCGGATCCGTCCGAGACCGGCAAGGTGCCGGGCACCGACCTGCGCGCCGGTGTGCCGACCATGCCGTATCTGCTGCTCGGCCACCGCACCGATCAGGCCTCCGCCGACCTGCGCGCGCGCATCGACGAGGGTCAGGACCGCATCGCCGCGGGCGCCGACCCCGCGATCCTCGACGACCCGCTCACCGAGCTGCGCGAGCACGAGACCACGCGCGAGACGCTCGACCTGGCCCACCGGTGGTCGCAGGACGCGATCGACGCGCTCGCTCCGCTGCCGGACGGCGCCGTCCGCGAGGCCCTGACGCGGTTCGCCCGCGCGGTGGCCGACCGTTCCGCCTGACCCATCTCCACCCCCCCGATCACGATCGAGAGGACCTCCATGACGAAGTTGCGCCTTGCCATCGTCGGCGCCGGCCCCGCCGGCATCTACGCCGCCGACATCCTGCTGAAGGCCGAGCGCCAGTTCGACGTGTCGATCGACCTGTTCGAGCAGCTCCCCGCTCCCTACGGTCTCGTCCGGTACGGCGTGGCCCCCGACCACCCGCGCATCAAGGGTGTCATCACGGCGCTCCGCGAGGTGCTCGACCGCGGCGACATCCGCATCTTCGGCAACGTGAACTTCGGTACCGACATCACGCTCGACGACCTCAAGCAGCACTACAACGCCGTCATCTTCGCCACCGGCGCGATCCGCGACGCCGACCTCGACATCCCCGGGATCGACGCGACGGGGTCCTACGGTGCCGCCGACTTCGTCAGCTGGTTCGACGGACACCCCGATGTGCCGCGCGAGTGGCCGCTCGAGGCCGAGTCCGTCGCCGTCATCGGCAACGGCAACGTCGCGCTCGACATCACCCGCATGCTCGCCAAGCACGCCGACGACCTGCTCCCCACCGAGGTGCCCGACAACGTCTACCAGGGACTCAAGGCCTCCCCGGTGACCGACGTCCACGTGTTCGGCCGCCGCGGACCCGCGCACGTGAAGTTCACGCCGCTCGAGCTGCGCGAACTCGGCGAGCTGCGCGACGTCGACATGGTCGTGTACGACGAGGACTTCGACTACGACGAGGCGTCGCTCACCGCCATCCAGACGAACAAGCAGGTCAAGGTCATCGACCGCGTCCTGCAGGAATGGCGCACCCGCCCGGGCGTCAACAACGCCGGGGGCGAGGCTTCGCGCCGCCTGCACCTGCACTTCTGGGCGAAGCCGCTCGAAGTCGTCACGGATGCCGAGGGCCGCGTCGCCGCGCTGAAGTACGAGCGCACGAGGCCCGACGCCGAGGGCGGCGTCTCGGGCACCGGCGAGATCCGTGAGGTGCCGATCCAGGCGATCTACCGCGCCGTCGGGTATTTCGGTTCGCCGCTGACGGACGTGCCGTTCGATGAGCGTCACGGCGTGATCCCGAACCACGAGGGTCAGGTGCTGGCATCCGATTCGAACGAGCGGATGCCGGGCGTGTATGCCACCGGCTGGATCAAGCGCGGACCCGTCGGCCTCATCGGGCACACGAAGTCGGACGCCATGGAGACGGTGCGCCACGTCATCAACGATCAGGCCGAGTGGTGGCGCCCGGCGCACCCCGAGGAGGAGGCCATCCCGGCGCTCCTGGCCGAGCGCGGGGTCCTCTGGACCGACCTCGACGGCTGGCACCGCCTTGACGAGCACGAGATGGCCCTCGGCGCCCCGCACGAGCGCGCCCGTATCAAGGTCGTCCCGCGCGACGAGATGATCCGGGTCTCGCGCGGCGAGTGAGTTAGGCTGGGCGACGCTTTCCACCCCCCGGAAGGAGCGCGGCTCGTGATGCAGCCCGCGCAGCTCCCCGATGCGGCAGCTCTTTCGGCCGCGGCGACCGGGATCTCGTCGTCGCTCGCGCAATTCGATGCGGCGATCACGGAGCTGACCCGGGGATGGTCGGGGTTGGCCGGGTCGTACTCCGCTCCCGAGGACGAGATGGTCTTGGCGGCGTTCAGCCGGCTCGGCGCGATGCGGGACGATCTCGTGACGCTGGCCGGGACGCCGGCCGCGCGCTGGAGGATTACGCGGGAGTCGTCGCGGTCCTCGCGACGCGGCGCACAGCGCTCGTGGAGGACATCGCCGCTCAGCTCGCGTCGCCGGTCGACCCCGAGGCGCCCTCGCCCCTGCCCGCCGGGCGCCGGTCCGCACCTCCTCGAGGCCTGGACGCGGCCGTGGACCGCGTACGATATCCGCACCCGTCAGGGTCTGCTGCCGCTGGTCGCCCTGGACGACGGTCGGTGGTGGCGGCGTCGATCGGTCGACGGTGGCGAACACCTGGTCCCCATGCCCGCGGCATCCGTGTTCGATGCCGTGCACGCCGTCGTTGTCGACGCGCTGCTGTCTGCCTGACGCCCCCGCGCGCTCCGCCCCCGCGCCCGGCGCCCCGCGCGCGAGTAACACCCGACCCGCGGCCGGGGCAACCCTCGCGACCGGAATCGACCCCCGTCGGCAGGATGGACCCCACGACGCCGGGCAGTACGGCCCGCGCACCGAGGCGAGGGGGCCGGATGCGAACGGTGAGACGGATCGTGGCCGGGGCGTCCGTCCTCGCCCTGGCGGGCACGCTGGGAGCGTGCTCGGCCGGCGACGGGGTGCCCACGCTCATGTGGTACATCAACCCCGACGACGGCGGTCAAGCCGAGATCGCGGCATCCTGCACCGAGGCGGCGAACGGGGCGTACCGCATCGAGACGTCCCTCCTGCCGCGCGACGCGGCGTCGCAGCGCGAGCAGCTCGCCCGACGCCTCGCCGCGAGCGACCGCTCGCTGGACATCATGAGCTTGGACCCGCCGTTCATCCCCGAGCTCGCCGAACCCGGGTTCCTCGCCCCGGTCCCCGAAGAGCTGCAGAACACCGACGGCGTCGTGCAGGGCGCGGTGCAGTCGGCGAGCTGGAACGACGAACTGGTGACGGTGCCCTTCTGGGCGAACACGCAACTGCTCTGGTATCGGAAGTCGGTGGCCGAGGCGGCGGGCCTGGACATGACCCAACCGGTCACGTGGGAGCAGATCATCCAGGTCGCCGAGGACGAGAACAAGCAGCTGGGCGTTCAGGGCGCGCTCGCCGAGTCCCTGACGGTGTGGATCAACGCGCTGGTCGCCTCGTCCGGCGGGAAGATCCTCGAAGATCCGGACGCGAAGCCCGACGAGATGCAGCTCGGCCTCGACACGGAGGCCGGCAGGAAAGCGGCCGACATCATCGCCCGGATCGGCTCGTCCGGGCTCGCCGGGTCGGGTCTTCCCACCGCCGACGAGAACGCGAGCATGAACCTCTTCCAGGGGGACGACGGCTCGTTCATGGTCAACTGGCCCTTCGTCTACCCCGCGATGCAGGGCGCGGCACCCGAGGTCGTCGACGACCTCGGCTGGGCCGTCTACCCCCGAGTGGATGCCGGGACCCCGGCGGCCCCGCCGGTGGGCGGGATCAACCTCGGTGTCGGCGCGTACAGCGCGCACACCGACCTGGCCTGGCAGGCGGTGGCGTGCATCGTCAGCCCCGAGAACCAGGCCCAGTACTTCGTCACCAACGGCAACCCGCCCTCGAGTGCCGCGGCGTACGACGCCCCCGAGGTGCAGGAGAAGTTCCCGATGGCCGACACGATCCGCGAGTCGCTCGACCTCGGCGCCCCGCGGCCCCAGACGCCGTACTACAACGAGATCTCGATCGGGCTGCAGCGCACGTGGCATCCGCCGACCGCGGTGAACCCGGACACGACGCCGCAGACCTCGACCGACTTCATCCTCGCGGTGCTCAGAGGGGAGCGACTGCTGTGAGCCAGACCCTCGCCCGCGCCGAACGGCGCGACGCGGCATCCGAACCGGAGAAGCCGCACAAGAAGCGGCGATCCGACCGCGCCCGCGCCGAGGTCCGCCTCGGGTGGATGCTCGCGGGTCCCGCGTTCGGGATCATGCTGCTGGTCACGCTGTACCCGATCGTGCAGGCGCTGTGGGATTCGTTGTTCAGCCTGCGCTTGACCGCCCCCGGGGATCGCGAGTTCATCTGGTTCCGCAACTACCAGGTGATCCTCGGCGACCCGGCGTTCTGGCAGTCGATGGGGGTCACTCTCTTCATCACGGTCGTCACGGTGGCGCTGGAGCTGGTCATCGGTTTCGGGTTCGCCCTCGTGATGCACCGGGCCATCAAGAAGCTCCGGGGCTTCGCCCGCACCGCGATCCTCGTGCCGTACGGCATCATCACGGTGGTCTCGGCGTTCGCGTTCTTCTACGCCTTCGACATCAACTCCGGCGGCTACGTCAACAACTGGCTCGCGTGGATCCCCGGGTTCGACGAGAACCTCAACTGGTTCGCGTACCAGGGCACCTCGCTCACGGTGATCATTCTGTCCGAGGTGTGGAAGACCACGCCGTTCATCTCGCTGCTCCTGCTCTCCGGGCTGGCCCAGGTGCCGGGCGATCTGGAGGAGGCCGCGAAGGTCGACGGGGCGACCGCGTGGGAGGTGCTGCGCCGCGTGATCCTGCCGAACATGAAGGCCGCGATCATGGTCGCGGTGCTGTTCCGCACCCTTGAGGCGTTCCGCATCTTCGACAACATCTTCATCATGACCGCCGGTGCCAACGACACCGAGGCGCTGTCGCTCTTGGCGTACAACACCTCGATCGGTCGGCTCGAGATCGGTCTCGGATCCGCCATCTCGGTGCTGCTCTTCCTCAGCGTCCTGATCATCGCCGGCATCTTCATCAAGGGCTTCAAAGTGGATCTGTCCGCGGGGAGGAACAGCTGATGCGCGCGATGACCTGGCCCCAGCGGATCACGTGGATCGTGATCATCGCCGCCGTGCTGGTGTGGTCGCTGTTCCCGGTCTTCTCGATCGCGATGACGTCCTTCAAGACGCCGGCGGGACTGTTCTCGGGCACGCTCGTCCCCGAGGAGTGGACGCTCGACAACTACGCCACGATCCTCGCGCCGGGCGGCAGTGCGCAGGACCTGTTCCTGCCGGCGCTGCGCAACTCGATCGGCATCTCGCTCATCGCGACGTTCATCGCCGTCGTGCTGGCGACGCTGTGCGCCTACGCGATCGCACGCCTGGACTTCCCGGGCAAGCGCGTGATCCTTACGACGGCGCTCGCGGTGTCGGTGTTCCCGATCGTCTCGATCGTGACCCCACTGTTCAACCTGTGGCGCGTGATCGGGCTGTACGACACGTGGCTCGGGCTCATCATCCCGTACCTGTCGCTGACGCTGCCGATCTCGATCTGGACCCTGGCGGCGTTCTTCCGCCAGATCCCCTGGGAGCTGGAGCAGGCGGCGCAGGTCGACGGGGCGACGCCGTTCGAGGCGTTCCGCAAGACCGTGGTGCCGCTCGCCGCCCCCGGCGTCTTCACCACCGCGATCATCGCGTTCTTCATCGCCTGGAACGACTTCGTCTACGGCATCTCATTGACCTCGACGGATGCCGCCCGCCCGGTGCCCGCGGCCCTCTCGTTCTTCACCGGGGCGTCGCAGTTCGAAGAGCCCACGGGCGCGATCTCCGCAGCCGCGATCGTCGTCACCATCCCCATCGTCATCGTCGTCGTGATCTTCCAGCGCCGGATCGTGTCCGGTCTCACACAGGGCGCCGTCAAGGGCTGAAACCCGTCAAGGGCTAAAGGAGAGACTCCATGGCATCCATCACCCTCAACCGGATCGTCAAGACCTACGACGACGGCTTCACCGCGGTCAAGGGCGTCGATCTCGACATCGCCGACGGCGAGTTCGTGATCCTCGTCGGGCCCTCGGGGTGCGGGAAGTCCACTCTGCTGCGCATGATCGTGGGGCTCGAGGACATCTCGGACGGCGAGCTGAGAATCGACGACGAAGTCGTCAACGACAAGGCGCCGAAGGACCGCAACCTCGCGATGGTCTTCCAGAACTACGCGCTCTACCCGCACCTCACCGTCTACGAGAACATCGCGTTCCCGATGCGACTGAAGTCGAGCGACCTGAGCGACACCGAGATCGACGAGCGCGTCCGTAAGGCGTCGAAGCTGCTGGAACTCGACGAGCACCTCGAGCGCAAGCCCGCGAACCTCTCGGGCGGGCAGCGCCAGCGTGTCGCGATGGGACGCGCGATCGTGCGCAACGCCAGCGCGTTCCTTTTCGACGAGCCGCTGTCGAACCTCGACGCGAAGCTGCGCGGTCAGATGCGTACCGAGATCGCACGCCTGCAGCGTTCGCTCGGGATCACGACCGTGTACGTCACGCACGACCAGACCGAGGCGATGACCCTCGGCGACCGCGTGGCGGTGCTCCGCCGCGGCGAGCTGCAGCAGGTCGCGAGCCCGCGGGGGCTGTACGACCAGCCGGTCAATCTCTTCGTCGCCGGGTTCATCGGCTCCCCGCCGATGAACTTCCTCAGCGGGACCGTCGACGGCGACGTGCTGCGGCTGCCGATCGCCGACGTGCCGCTGGACGACCGCTTGCGCGCCGCGGTCGAGGGCCGCGACCTCGTCATCGTCGGCGTGCGACCCGATGCGTTCGAGGACGCCGACGCCACCGAGCGCGATCTCGACGGTGGTGTCACGGCGGAGCTCGACATCGAGATGACGGAATGGCTCGGCGAAGTGCTCTACGCCTACGTGCCGTACGAGACCGACGCCACCGTCAAGGACAAGCTGTCCGAGCTCGATCGCGACCTCGACGGCGAGAGCCTGCGCACCGAACTCGTCGTGGCGCTGGATGCCATGAGCTCGGTCCGGGCGGGGGATGCCGCGCGGCTGTGGTTCTCCCCGGACTCGCTGCACCTGTTCGACCCCGAGACGGGCGTGAACCTCACGCGTGACGAAGCCAAGGCCGAGAACCTCGAGGAAGACGCCCGCGCCGCGCGGACGCGGGCGCTGGAGCGGGCGAAGGAACGTCAGGAGCGGGAGCAGCAGCGGGCATGAGCGCGTCTCCGCTCTAGGCTGAGGCCATGGGGGACTGGCATCCGGACATCCTCGGCCCGGGGTTCGCGCAGCGGACGTTGCCGCTCGGCGCGGACGACGAGGGCGAGGTGGTCGCGACCCTCGTGCGGGCGATGCCGAACCCGGGGGAACGGCTCTTCGAGGCATGGCGCGATCTCGACGTGCTCTACGTTCACGGCTGGTCCGACTACTTCTTCCAGACCGGCCTGGCGCGATTCTTCACCGATCGTGGCGCACGGTTTCACGCGCTCGATCTGCGCAAGTACGGCCGCAGCATCCGGCCCGGCCAGACGCGCGGGTACGTCGCCGCGCTCGACGTGTACGACGCCGACATCGAGGCGGCGCTGGAGGCCATGGGCACCGAAGCCCACGGCCGGCGTCTCGTTCTGCTCGGGCATAGCACGGGCGGTCTCACGCTGACGCTGTGGGCCGCGCGGCATCCGGGACGTGCGCATGCCCTCGTCCTCAACAGTCCGTGGTTGGAGTTGCAACTGGGGCCGCTCGGGCGTCAGGCTCTCGCCCCGATCCTCAACGCCCGTGCGCGTATCGATCCGCTCGGCACACACCCGGCGGTCGATCTCGGGTTCTACACGCGCGCGCAGCGCGAGGTCGGCACCCTGCCGGACAGCCCCGACGGGTGGCGCCCGGAGCGTGGTTTCCCCACCCACCCGGGCTGGCTCGCCGCCGTCGTCGCGGGCCACGCGCGGGTGGCATCCGGGATCGACGCGGGGTGCCCGGCTCTCGTGCTGCTGTCGGCGCGGTCGACCTCGGCGCTGTCGTGGAGCGACGCGATGCGGAACACCGACTCGGTGCTCGTGGTCGACGACATCGCGCGCGCGGCCACCCGCATCGCCCGGACGGTCACGATCGAGCGCATCGACGGCGCCCTCCACGACGTCTTCCTGTCCGCGCCCGAGGCTCGGGATGCCGCCTACGCCGGACTCGACCAGTGGATGCGGTGGCTAGCGTAGAGCGCGAGCGAAGGAGCACCATGACCTCGACCACCCCCACGGAGCACTATCGCGCCGCGCGCGACGAACTGCTCGCGGCGCGCACCGATCCCGCCCGAGCGGCGTCGTTCGCGTGGCCGCGCATCGACGGTCCGTTCAACTGGGCGGTCGACTGGTTCGACCCGATGGCGCGCGGCAACGATGCGCCCGCCCTGATCGTGGTCGACGACGACGAGACGCACCACGAACGCACCTTCGACGAGCTGTCCCGGCGTTCCGATCAGCTCGCCGCGTGGCTGGCATCCCGCGGGGTGCGCAAGGGGGACGCCGTGCTCCTGATGCTCGGCGACCAGGTCGAGCTGTGGGAGGCAATGCTCGCGATCATGAAGCTCGGCGGGGTCATCGCGCCGACCACGACCGCCCTCGGTCCCGGCGACCTCAGCGACCGCGTCGAGCGCGCCGAGATCCGCCACGTCATCGTCGGCACCGCGGATGCCGACAAGTTCGACCATCTGCCCGAGAGTCTCGGCCGCATCGTGGTGGGCGAGGAGCTGCCGGGTTGGGCCCGGTACGACGATGCGTTCCTCTTGGAGGCGCCGCCTGCGCGGCATCCGGGGACACTCGCCGACGACCGGCTCCTGCTGTACTTCACCTCGGGCACGACGTCGAAGCCGAAGCTCGTCGAGCACACGCAGGTCTCGTACCCGGTCGGGCATCTGAGCACCATGTACTGGCTCGGGCTCGAGCCGGGCGACGTGCACCTCGCGATCAGCTCGCCGGGGTGGGCCAAGCACGCGTGGAGCTGCTTCTTCGCCCCGTGGATCGCCGGAGCGGCCGTGCTCGCCCTCAACTACGCGCGGTTCTCGGCCGAACGCCTGCTGAACGAGCTCGAGCGCGACCGGGTCACGACCTTCTGCGCTCCGCCGACGGTATGGCGCATGCTCATCCAGGCCGACCTGACCGGCCGCCGCGGCGCGCTGCGCGAGGTGGTCTCGGCCGGCGAGCCCCTCAACCCCGAGGTCATCGCTCACGTGCAGCGCGCGTGGGGGCTCGACATCCGCGACGGGTACGGCCAGACCGAGATGACCGCGATCGTGGCGAACACGCCGGGGGCGGCCCTGGTGCCCGGATCGATGGGGCGCCCTCTGCCGGGCTGCCCGGTGGTGATCGTCGACCCGCTCACCGGTGCGCACACCGACGAGGGCGAGATCTGCCTCGATCTCTCCGAGCGACCGCTGAACCTCATGACGGGGTACGTCGGCGACCCGGCGCGCAACGCGGAGGCGTTCGACGGCGGGCTGTTCCACACCGGCGACGTCGCCCGGCGCGACGAGACCGGGAGCATCACCTACATCGGCCGCACGGACGACGTCTTCAAGTCGTCGGACTACAAGATCAGCCCGTTCGAGCTGGAGAGCGTGCTCATCGAGCACCCAGCGGTGGTGGAGGCGGCCGTCGTCCCGGCGCCCGACGACCTGCGTCTGTCGGTGCCGAAGGCCTATGTCGTGCTGGCCACCGGCCACGAACCGGGCGAGGAGGTCGCTCTCGACATCCTGCGCTTCGCGCGGGCGAGCCTGGCACCCTTCCAGCGGTTGCGGCGCATCGAGTTCGCCGAGCTCCCCAAGACGATCTCGGGCAAGATCCGCCGGGTCGAACTGCGCGATCGCGAGGAGCGCGCTGCGCGCGGGGAGGTCGTCGTCGTGGAGTGGCGCGACGACAGCCTGCGCGGCTGAGGTCGCCCTGAATGACGACGGCCCCGGATCCGTGAGATCCGAGGCCATCGTCCGCGGCGTTCACCCCGCGATCAGGCTCACCATCAGCCGGATCGACAGGGCGACGACGGCCACCAAACCGATGACGCCGAAGAGGTTGTGCCACCACCGGTTGCGCAACGGGCCCATGAGCGTCTTGTTGTTGGCCATGAGGATGATGAGCGCGGCGAGGATCGGGGCGAACAGCACCGTCAGCGCCTGGGCGATCACGATGAGCTGTACCGGCGACGTCCCCGCGAAGGCGATCGTCACGCCGAGACCGAACGCGAGGATGAACGCGCTGCCGAGGCGAGCGGCCAGCGTTTCGGCGGAGGCGCCGCGTCCGATGGCATCCGAGAGCATGGTCCCGCCCGCGATGCAGTTCGGGATCATCGAGGAGAAGGCGGAGCCGAAGAACCCGAGGGCGAAGATCCACGCGCCCACGGGGCCGGCGACCGGCTCGAAGATGCGCGCCAGGCCTCCGAAGGCCCCGGGGGTGTCGGCGCCGGTCTGCCCTAGCACCGATGCGGCGACGACGATCACGAGGGCGGTCATGATGCCCGGTGCGACGATGCCGGGGATCGTGTCCACGATCGTGATGTCGCGGTATTCGCTCGCCTTGCGCTCGCGGGCCTTCGTGCCGTACGAGGCGAAGAAGGCCGCGTTGATCGAGAAGTTCGTGCCGACGAGTCCGATGATCAGCAGCCAGGCGCCGCCCGGGACGATCGGGATGAGCCCGGCGCCGGCCGCGGCCCAATCAGGGTGGGACGCGAACGCCGACGCGATGAAGCAGAACGCCATGAGCGCCACGATCGCGATGAGGATCTTCTCGACGACGCCGTAGATCTTCTTCAGCAGCAGGATCGTGCCGACCAGCACCGTGCAGATCACGGTCCACATCACCGGTGACGTGCCGGGGAGGAGCATCGCGAGACCCACGCCGGATCCGACGGCGTTGCCCACCGAGAAGCAGAGGGTGATGAGGAAGACGCCGACACCGGCGACGACGCCGGCCCAGGCGCCGAAGGTGTCCTTGATCGACGAGATCAGGGACACCGGGGTGCGAATCCCCAGTCGCACGCTCATGTCGGTGAGGAAGATCATCAGGATGGTCGAGACGATGATGACCCAGATGAGGGTGTAGCCGTAGAGAGCCCCCGCGTTCATCGCGGTGGTGAGGTTCCCGGGTCCGAACTGCCAGGCCCCCGCGACGAACGCGGGGCCGATGAGGGCGAGGCGGCGCCAGAAGGTCCGCCGCGTCCGGTGGGTGTCGACGATGCTGCGTACCGTCTCGGTCGAGATGCGCCCGTGGCCCGTGCCCGGAGTCGCGGGCGGTCGGGAGGTGGTGCGGTCGCTCATGAGTGATCCTTCCGTCTTCGTTGACGAGATGGGGCATGAGGGGGCGACCGTCCCGAGGCCGCCCCCGAGGGCGTCAGGCCGGGACGACCACGCTGCCCAGGTCGGCGGACGAGAACGCGGCGGCGATCTCGGCGTCGGCTCCCGCCGGAAGGGGCAGCAGGGGCTCGCGCACGGTGGCGTGGTCCAGGATGCCACGGTTCACCAGGCCCCACTTGAGAGCGACGGTGCCCTCCATGTGCGAACCACGGTGGTACACGGCCTTCGTGACCGGTAGCAGGCGCTCGTGGATGGCGTGCGCGGCGGGGTAGTCACGTGCCTTGCCCGCTTCGATGAGGTCCACGAGAAGTTCGGGGGCGATGTTCCCGTACCCGACAAGAAGGCCGTCAACGTCGAACATCGTCGGGAGCAGGTACTCGTCGTGGCAGGACAGCACCTGCAGCTCCGGATAGGCGGCGCGCAGGGCGGGGATCTCGGTGTACCAGCGGCGCATGTTCCGCACGCCGTTCTTGGTGTGGTTGACACCCTCCTGGCCGGCGATCTCGAGCTGGGTGTCGAGGTCGTACGAGGCCTTGGTGTTGTCGGGGTACTGGAAGAGGATCTCCTCCAGACCCGACTCCTCCCAGATGGCGCGGTACCGGGTCTGCGGGGCGCCCGGCTGGAAGCCGAAGCGCAGCCAGCCGTGCGACGGGTAGACCAGGGCCCCCTTCGCGCCGGCGTCCGCGGCATCCTTCGCCTCGAGGGCGGCCGTGCGGTTTCCCTCCTTGGTGATGCCCGCGATGATCGGCAGGCGGTCCTCGACCGAGTCGCGGAAGGCCCGGATGACGTCGAGCTGCTCCGTCTCGGTAAGGAACGTCCCTTCGCCCGCGTGACCGAGGACCACGAGGCTCTTGACGCCCTCGATGGATCCGAGCCACGAGCCCAGGCGCTGGATGGCGGCGTAGTCGACGTCGCCATCGGGGGTGAACGGGGTAACGGGGGCGGGGTTCAGGCCGCGGAGGTCGAGGACCATGACGTCTCCTTCGTCTCTTCGTCGAGATGCCCTACAACTGGGAACGTTTGCAGGAACGATTGCAAGTGTGGCCTCACGGCCGTTGACCTGTCAAGGGCCGCGGTCGAATCGATCCCGGGAAGGTTCTCGGTGGCGGGTACTGTGGCTCGGAAGGAGGTGCCATGCCCGACATCGAATCCGCGGAGCGACACGTCGTCACGCTCAAAGACGTGGCCGTGGCATCCGGGGTCAGCATCTCCACCGTGAGCCGCGTTCTCGACGACCGGACACCGCGGTCCCGTTCGGCCACGGCAGAACGCGTGCGCGCGATCGCCGACGATCTGGGCTACCGCCGCAACGTCTCGGCATCCAGTCTGCGCCGCGGGGCGACCGCAACCATCGGGGTGCTCGTCCCCCGTCTCACGGATGCCGTCATGGCGCTGATGTTCGAAGCGGTCGAGCGGGCGGCACGCCGACGGGGATACTTCGCCGTGGTCGCGACGTGCGGCGACGATGCCGACGAGGAGCGTCGCGCTACCGAGACGTTGCTGGACCGCGGCGTGGACGGGCTCGTCCTCGCCACCGCCCGTCTCGACGACGTTCTTCCCGCATCGCTCCGCGACCGCGGCATCCCGCACGTTCTCGCGCTGCGCAGCGACGGCGTCAGCCCGTCGTCACTGGGCGATGACGAGACCGGGGGGTACCTCGCCGTCCGCCACCTTCTCGACCTCGGTCATCGGGACATCGGGGTGATCACCGGTCCGTGGTTCACTTCGAGCGGCCGCGATCGTCGCGCCGGCGCCGAACGCGCCTTCCGTGAGGCGGGCATCGCGCTTCCCGAGGAGCGCGTCCTCGCCGTCGGCTGCGGGCTCGATCACGGGATCGAGGCCGCGCGACGCCTGCTCGGCGGGTCCGACCGGCCGACCGCGGTGTTCGCCGCGAACGACAACCTCGCGGTCGGTGTGTCGACGGTGGCTCGGGCGATGGGGATGGATGCCGGGCCCGACCTGTCCATCGTCGGCTACAACGACATTCCGCTCGTCTCGCGTCTCCCGGTGCCCCTGACCTCGGTTCACACGCACTTCGATCGCATTGCCGAGATCGCTCTCGACATGATCCTCGAAATCGGTTCGACGCGAGGGATCGAGCGGACCATGCCGACGCTGATCCCGCGTGCGTCGACGGCTCCGCCGCGCCGCTGAGGTCATCGTCGGCCTGGCGCCGCGATCGTGGCGGACCGGTCAGCTCGGCTCGGTCGTGCGGATCAGCCCGCACGTCACGCACGACCACGCAACGAGGAAGCGCTCGTCGTCGAGCACCTCGAACCGCAGCGGGTCGCCGCACGTCGGGCACCGCGGCATCCCGTCGGGAGTGCTCACCGCGCGAACGTCACGTGGATGACACCGCTCTTCTCGGCGACCTCGGACGTGACGGTGTAGTCGGAATCGAGGTGGCGCAGCTCGTCCCACAGCCGGGTTCCGCGGCCGAGAACGACCGGACGTACGGCGACGTGCAGGCGATCCACGAGGCCGGCGGCGAGGGCCGAGCGCACCGTGGACACTCCGCCTCCCACGCGCACGTCCCCACCCGCCGCCAGTTCCGTCGCGCGGCGCACGGCATCCTCGATGCTCGTCGAGACGAACTCGAAGCGGGTGCCGTTCTCGAACACGATGGGTGCCCGCTCACGGTGCGTGAGAACCAGGACGGGCACGCGGAACGGCGGCTCGTCTCCCCACCATCCGCGCCAGTCGGGGTCGTCGGGGAAGGAGTGGATGCCGAACATCCCGGCCCCCATGACCTCGGCGCCGACGCCCTCGAAGTACGCGGCCGCGTACCGGTCGTCGATCCCGGTCGTTCCCGCGCCCGAGGTGTCGCCGAACACCCGCTCCCGGAAGGTCCGCGTCGCCATGTAGTCCTCGACGAGCCGGCCCCAGTCCTCGCCCATCGGGTTCTCGGGCGTCGGATCGGCGGGCGCGGCGACGCCGTCGAGCGAGATGTTCAGATCGACGCGGACGGCCACGGCATCCCCCCGGGGTGTTCTTACCGGTAGTTCGTGAACTGCAGGTCGACGTCGAGGTCGGCGGCCTTGAGGAGACGCTGCACTTCCTGCAGGTCGTCGCGCGACTTCGACTGCACGCGCAGTTCGTCGCCCTGGATCTGCGACTTGACGCCCTTGGGGCCCTCGTCGCGGATGATCTTGCCGATCTTCTTGGCATCCTCTTGCGAGATGCCCTCCTTGAGCGTCGAGGTGATGCGGTACTCCTTGCCGCCGGCGACGGGATCGCCCGTCTCGAGGCTCTTCAGCGAGATCCCGCGCTTGATGAGCTTGGTCTGGAAGACGTCGAGCACCGCGTTCGCGCGCTCCTCGGAGTTCGCCTTGATGAGGATCGCCTCGCCGCTCCACTCGATGGAGGCGTCGGTGCCCTTGAAGTCGTAGCGCTGCTCGACCTCTTTGCGGGCCTGGTTGAGCGCGTTGTCGGCTTCTTGGCGGTCGATCTTGGAGACGATGTCGAATGAGCTGTCGGCCATTCCGCGATTCTATCGAGCGTCGACGATCCTGGCCCGGTGTTCTCCTCGCGCTCGTAGACTCGGATGCCATGCGAGCACTCACCGAGGACGAGGTCCGCGAGGCTTTCGTCAACGCCGCGCCGGAGGAAGTGCGGGTCATGGCGCTGCCGCACGACTTCCTGCTCCTGGACTGGGACCACCTCGACTTCCTCGCGTGGCGCGACCCCCGCACGCGCGGTCGCGGGTACCTCGTCACCGAGCGCGAGGGGCGCCTGACGGGCGTCGTCCTGCGGGCGGCCGACGGGCAGTCGCGCGCGCGGTCGGCGATGTGCAATCTGTGCCACACCATGCAGCCGGGCGATCAGGTCGCGTTGTTCACGGCCCGCAAAGCCGGGGTCGCGGGGGAGCAGGGCGATACGGTCGGGACGTACATGTGCGCCGACCTGTCGTGCCACGAGAACGTGCGCCTCGCGATGCCGCTGGCGCCGAGCGAGATCCGCGGGAGTGTGGACATGAAGATCGACGGCACCAAGCGCCGTACCGAGGCGTTCGTCGAGCGTGTGCTCGAGGCGGCCGGGGTCGACCGGTGAGCGGCCGTGTCGTCGTCATCGGCGACGCGCTCATCGACGAGCTGCGCGACGACGACGGTGTACGGGAGTTCGTCGGTGGCGCGGCGCTGAACGTCGCCGTGGGGCTGTCGCGGCTGGGCGTCCCGTCGACGCTCATCGCCATGGTCGGCGACGACGCCGCCGGCGAGCAGATCCGCTCCTACCTCGCCGAATACGACGTCGAGCTGCTCGCGAGCCCGTCCGAGCACGGTTCGTCGCGCGCGGTGAGCACGCGTTCGGCCGGCGGCGAGCCCGAGTACGTCTTCAACGACGCGGCGCAGAACCGACGCGTCCACTACGGCGACGCCGAGCGGGCGGCCCTGGCCGATGCGGCGATGGTCGTCGTCAGTTGCTTCCCCTTCGACGACGCGGAGCAGACCGACGCGCTCCTGGATGCCGTGGGCTCGGCATCCCTCGCGATCGACCCCAACCCGCGCGCCGGCATGCTGCATGACCGCGACGAGTTCGTGCGCGGCTTCGAGAAGGCCGCGGCGCACGCACAGCTGGTGAAGGTCGGCGAGGACGACTCCCAGCTGCTCTACGGCGCCCCGCTCGAAGAGCTGCGCGAGAAGCTCGCCGGTCTTGGCGTGGATGCCGTGCTCGCCACCTACGGCGCCGGCGGAGCGGCGATCGACGCCGGGGGACTCACCGTCTCGCGGGCCATCATCGAGCTACCCGGGCGCATCGTGGACACGATGGGCGGCGGAGACGCGGTGCTCTCGACCACGGCCGCCCTGGTGCGTGCGGGGCTTCCCGAGGACGAGGCATCTTGGGGGTACGTCCTCGATCGGGCCATGGAGGTCGCCGCCGCCACGTGCCGCAGCGAGGGTGCCCTGCTGCGCGTCCCGGAGTGATCCCGCCCCGTTTCGTGACGCGTCCGGGCGTGATCCTGGCCCGTGTTGGAAGCACGCCCTCGGGGAGGGTAAGCTAGGTGATCGCGCCTCTGGTCGACTGAGAAAGCCGGGCGGGTGCGCACTTGGCGAGTTACCCAAGCGGCCAAAGGGATCTGACTGTAAATCAGACTGCATTGCATTCGGGGGTTCGAATCCCTCACTCGCCACCACCACGATGAGTCGAGACATAGGCGACATGTGAGTCGCGACAGAGAAGACATCATCAAGAGGAAGAGTTCGGCCGTCGGCCGGGCTCTTCCTTGTTGTTGCACCAGTAGGTCTTGAGAATACGACCCAATGCTTCGACGACATGCACGAGTGTCGCCTATGACCCGACTCACGTGTCGCCGATCACCTGTCGCCTATGTCTTGAGCCCAGACACCTCACTCGCGACCATTCAAGTGGATGGGCATGCGGCCCTGTAGACGTCTCTTAGCGAGTGACGCCTTCTCGTTGCCCCATTCGCGCGAGATCGGTGAGCGTCGGACTTCCTTCCCAATCGCCGATGCAGGTGCACGCGAAGGCGCCGACGTCGGCTGCGCGCGACAAACGTTCTCCCATACTTGTCTCGCCGTTCCACAGACTCAAGTACCCCGCGACGAAGGCGTCGCCGGCGCCGACGCTGTCGACGACGTCGACGTGGGTCGCGTTTCGGTGAACCTGTTCGGCGCCGCTCGCTCCGTAAGCGCCCGCCTCGCCCCGTTTGATGACGACCTCGGTGGGGCCGAGCTGCAACAGTCGGCGGGCCAAAATAGGTGGGTCGGCTTCGCCGACGAGGATCGCCGCTTCGTCCTCTCCGGCGAAGACCACATCCGCGGCGGACGCGAGCTCCCGGTAGAGAGGCCGTGCGTCGCTCTTGTTCCAGATGCTCTCGCGGTGATTCACATCGAACGAGATGCGGACTCCGGCGCTCTTGGCGCGACGCACCACGGAACGAGTGGTGGCGAGAGCGTGGGAGGAGAGCCCGGGCAAGATCCCCGTCAGGTGAAGGATGCCCGCGGACTCGATCAGGCCTGCCGGCACGTCGTCGGGGTGGAGGAACGACGCGGCGCTGCCTTTCCTCCAGAAACTGACGGCGGACATTGATGCTGTTCGTCGATGCTTGTGCATCAGGCCCGTCGGAAGTTCCTGCACGCGTCGCGCATGGACATCGACGCCTTCCGCTCGCAGTTCGCGATCGATGAGATCCCCGATGGGGTCGGCGCCCAGAAGGCTCACCCAGGAGACGTCAGAGCCCAACCGCGTCAGCGCGATGGCGACGTTGCTTTCCGCCCCGCCGAAACTGAGTGACAGTGCGCGAGCGGAGGAGATTGGGCCCGGCTGGTCGTTCGTGACAAGACCCATCGACTCGCCGACGGTGACGATGCGCACGTCAGCTATCTCCGCGTGTTTCCTGGACTGCGGAGACAGCCCTTTCCGCTCGTGCGCGCAGCGCTCGAAGGCTCCCGCCTTCGAGCGCGTCACCGATCAGCGGTCCCCCGAGACTGACGGCCACGCACCCCGCCCGGAGCCAGCTCCCGATGTCTTCGAGGACGACACCGCCCGAGGGCATCAGCTTGACGTGCGGGAAGGGACCGGCCAGGTGTCGAACGTAATCCGGCCCCAGGGTCGCCGCAGGGAAGAGCTTGACCGCCGCCGCCCCGAGATCCCAGGCGTTCTGTACTTCCGTGGGCGTCATCGCGCCCGGGTAGATGGGGGTCGACGTTGAGTGGGCCGCGCGCAAGACGGCGGGTCGAAGCCCCGGCGACACCAGGAACTTTGCGCCGCCGGCGACAGCGAGGCGTGCATCCGCCTCGGTCAGAACCGTTCCGACTCCGATCTCGGCATCCGGTGTGTCTGCCACGGTTCGCGGGAGCGCAGCGAGCGTTCCCGGGGTGGTGAGGGTGAGTTCGACGGAGCGGATCCCCGCGGCGACGAGCGTTGCGATGACCGAAGAGCAGTAGCGAGAGTCGGTCGCCCGCAGCACTGCAACGATCCTGGTGTCCGAAAGTGTCGACGAGAGAGTTGCCCTGGGTGCTGCTTCCTCCGCGGGGAGAGGGGAGAGGGGAGAGTGCCGCTCGATGCTCATGCTCATGCTTTCGCGACGGCGAAGTCCGGCCGCGTGCCGTAACGCGCGAGGGCTTCCTCGTTGAGCGTGACCCCGAGGCCCGGCGCGCTGGGGATGTCGAGGTACCCGTCCGCATCCAGCGACCATCCACCCTGCACGAGATCGTCGACGTATGCCGACCCGGTCTTGTACTCGACGAGGTCCGTGGAGGACAAAGCCGACGCGAGCTGCAAGTCGGCGGACAAGCCGATGCCGGTGTTCCAACCGTGTGGGATCAGTCGTATCCCGAGATCCTGAGCGGCCCACCCGATGCGCCGAGATTCGCTGAGGCCACCACCCTTAGTGGTGTCCGGCTGCACGATGTCGAATGCACGACGAGCAAGGTACGGCGCGAAGCTCTGGCGGCGCGTGAGCACCTCGCCACCCGAAATGTGGACGGGTGAGCTCGCACGCAACTCGACGAAGCCGTCGATGTTGTCCGGTGCAAGCGCCTCTTCGAACCACGCGACGTCGTAGTCGGCGAGCATGCGTGCTGTGCGCTTGGCCCACGCCAGGTCTCCCGGAAAGAAGCCTTCTGAGCCTCCCGCATCGACGGCGAGGAGGCGATCACCGACGGCGGCGCGAGCGGCGGCGACGGTGGCCTCGTCCAGGGCGGTGCTCACGCGACCGAACTTCCACCACCCGATCTTGAACGCGGAAAAGCCGGCGTCGACCATCTCTTCGATGTTGTCTGTCATGGGGCCTGCCTCATGCATCAGCAGCGAGGCGTACGGCTGAACCCGGTCACGGTATCGGCCGCCCAGCAGCCGTCCGACGGGCTGGCCAGCAGCCTGGCCGGCGAGGTCCCACAGTGCCACATCGATGGCGCTGGTCGCGTGCGTCAACGATCCTCCGCGACCCATCCAGAACGCCGTCTGATGAAGCGTCTCCGTCAGTCGTTCTACTTCGAGCGGGTTCTCCCCGATGAGGTGCGGGGCGAGCAGGTCGATGGCGCCTCGCACGAGGGCCTCGGAGGTGAAAGAGCTGCCGACGCCGACGCGGCCGTCGTCGGTGTGGACAGCGACCAAGGTGTGCACGATGTCGTCCGGCTGAAGTTCATGGGTCCACCCACCTTCGGGCGTAGCGCCGCGGAGGCCGCAAGTTTCGATGTGGGTGATGCGCATGGGGACCTTCTTTGAGGGTGGTCGGACTCGTCGGCGACATGCCGACACAACAAAAATAGTCGATTGTCGACAATGTGGCAATCTTTCGGTACTGTCGCTCCTGCGCCGACCCGCTGACGGTCGGAGCACTCGGGAAAACCTGACGGCGTGCGCTTTTCCGCGCTGCGCCGAACAACGAAAGGCGTCAAAGATGAAGCTGAATCGCGTTATCGCCGGAGTGGTCGTCGCAGCTACGGCGGTGCTGGGTCTCACCGCCTGCACCTCTGAGCAGGGTACGGGTGCGGCCGTCCAGGACAGCTCCCTCAATAAGGTCCTCACCAACAAGAAGCTGGTCGTGGGCGTCTTCGCCGACGCCCCGCCCTATGGAGTCATGAACAGCTCTGGCGAGTACGAGGGCTTCGACATCGACGCCGCGCGCGCTCTGGCCAGTTCGCTCGGAGCGGAGATCGAGTTCGTCTCGACCACCAACGCCAACCGCATCCCGCTTCTGGAGACGGGCAAGGTAGACATCGTCATCGCGGCCCTGACCAACCTCGATGAACGAGCCCAGAAGGTCGCGATGTCTCGGCCGTACGCGGCGGAGGGGCAGGTCGTCCTGGTCCCCGCGGCCAGTGACATCACCTCGTACGACGACCTCGCCGGTCGAACCGTCGCGGCGACCCGGGGAAGCGTGCCCGCGACGATTCTCGAAACCCGATTCCCGGAGGCTAAAGCCAGCCTGTTCGAGGCTGTCGCCGACTCCATCCAGGCCCTGCGAAGCGGGAAGGTGGATGCGCTCATGGAGAGCAACTCGGTGGCCGGCGGCATCCTCAAAGACTCGAGTGGGGAGTTCGTCGAGGTCAACGCGCCGCAGCTGAGCCCCTCCGTCGTCTCGATGGGGGTGAAGCTGAGCGACCAGCTGTGGCTCAACTACGTCAACAACTTCGTCCAGAACTACAACATCAGCGACGCGGCCAACGCGTCCTACAACAAGTGGCTCAACACGGACGTCCCTGAGCTGATCAAGTAACCCGCGTCGGCACTTGCTCCTCGAGCGCACCTCAGGAACGGACTTGCATGCAACTCTTCTTCGGGGACCTGATTCCCCACGCACCCGAATTACTGAACGGGTTGTGGATCAGTGTACTGGTGACACTTGCCGCGGTGGCGATCGGGGCACCCCTCGGTGTGGTCGTCTACTTGCTGCGGGCGTCAGAACTGCGCATCTTCAGAGTATTCGGGGCGTCCTACGTCGAGATCATCCGAAATACGCCGCTCCTTCTCCAGCTGTACCTGATCTATTTCGCACTGCCGTCCGCGGGGGTGAACTTCGATCCGCTGACCGCCGGGATCATCGCGTTGAGCATCAATAACTCGGCGTATTTGGCGGAGATCTATCGGGCGGGGTTCGAAGCGATCCCTCGCGGCCAGTCCGAGGCTGCCGCCGCGCTCGGGCTCTCTCGAGCGACCACCTTTTGGCGCGTTCGTGTCATTCCGGCGATGACGAATGTGCTCCCGTCTCTGACCAACCAGGTAATTCTCTTGTTTCTCGCTTCTTCGATTGCTTCCATCGTTGCGGTCCCCGAACTCATGCACGTGATGATGGGAATCACTACGACAACGTTCCGCACTATTGAAACTTTCGTCGTGGGTGGCTTGATGTACTTCGTCGTCGCGTTGCTGATTGCTCTCGCATCTCGGCTGGTCGAAGCGCGTCTGTTCCCGTGGAAGGTCGCGTGATGTTCACTTCTTTTGACGGTGCGGACCTCCTGCTCATTCTCAAAGGCGCCGTCGTCACGATCCAGATCAGTGCTCTCGCGGTGGTCCTCGGTGGTGCGCTCGGTGTGCTGTCCGGATTGGCGGCAGTATCACCGTGGCCTGTTCTTCGGTGGCTCAGTGCCATCTGGGTCAGCGCCATCCGAGGCGTCCCGGTGCTCCTGATCATCTTCTTCGTGTACTTCGGACTCCCGCTTCTGTCGCCGGGAAGCAACGTGCCCGACTACTGGGCGGCGGTCACGGCGCTTTCGATCTTCGCCTCCGCGTACATCAGTGAAATCGTCCGTGGCAGCATTGCCGCTCTCCCCAGAGGGCAGATGGAGGCGGCCAGCGCACTTGGATTGTCGTGGACTCGGACGATGTTCTCGGTGCTGCTCCCGCAAGCATCCCGAATCATGGTGCCGCCGGGGGTCGGCTTCCTTGTGGTTCTCATCAAAGACAGTTCACTCGTCGCCGTGATCGGTCTCATCGAGCTCACCCGGGCGGGAAACATCGTTGCGTCCCAGACGGGGCAACCGATCCTCTCCTATCTCGTCGTTGGTGCCTTCTATTTCGTCATCTGTTTCGGGTTGTCCGTGCTGGGGCGTCGATATGAGAGGCGTCTGAACATTCGCGTCGAGACACCCGAAGTGAGCGACATCCTTCTTCCGACTCAAGGAGTCTCGAAATGATCACCATCAAGGACCTGCGTCTGAGCTTCGGCTCTACCGAGGTGCTGCACGGCATCACCTGCGACGTCGAAGAAGGTGAGGTTGTGTGTGTCATCGGAGCCAGCGGTTCCGGCAAGAGCACGCTGTTGCGCTGCATCAATGGTCTGGAGAGACCGAGTCATGGCTCGATCGAAGTCAACGGCCACCACCTGACCGCGAAAGAAAGGAAGTCCGACCTGGCAGCAGTGCGCCGCGATGTCGGGATGGTCTTTCAGCAGTTCAATCTCTTCCCCCATCTCACCGTCCGCGACAACATCATGCTCGCCCCGCGAAAGGTACTGCGACTGTCGAAGGTGCAGGCTCAGGAGCGGGCCGACGCTCTTCTGTCCAAGGTCGGGCTCGCTGCGAAGGCGGATGCGTATCCAGGCAACCTCTCGGGTGGACAAGCGCAACGCGTCGCTATCGCGCGCGCCCTCGCGATGCAGCCGACGGTGATGCTCTTCGACGAGCCCACGTCCGCTCTGGATCCGGAGATCGTCGGTGAAGTCCTCTCGGTGATGAAGGATCTTGCCGCCGAAGGCATGACCATGATGGTCGTCACCCATGAGATCGGCTTCGCTCGAGAGGTGGCCGACCGAGTGATCTACATGGATGACGGGCAGATCGTGGAGACGGGGACTCCTGTCGAGCTGCTCTCGAACGCTCGTACCGAGCGCGCCAGAAGATTCCTCGCGAAGGTGCTGTGAGTCATGTTCGACCTTCTCATCCGCGGTGCGCGCGTGGTCGACGGCTCTGGCAGGCCGGAGTGCACCGTCGACATCGGGGTGCGTGCGGGTCGCGTGTCGCTCATGGGGGACGGGCACCGGGCCGCTGCGGCGGAGCGCATCGACGCGACGGGCTTGATTCTCACGCCCGGACTGATCGACCCGCACAGCCACAGCGACTGGTCGGTACTCGCCAACCGTGACGCCCTCAGCAGCATTCACCAAGGCGTGACCACAGAAGTGGTCGGCAACTGCGGTGTCACCTTCGCCCCGCTCGCGGACCCCGGCGTCGACGCGGCACGAGCGGCGCTCGCCTCATTCGGCTACGACGGAGAGGTCACGTGGCGGACATTCGGTGATCTGCTGGAAGTCGTGCACGGCGGCGGCACGGCGCAGAACCTGGCGTGGTTTGTCGGTCATACAGCACTACGAAACGCCGCGGCCCATGCCGAGTCGGATCTCGTCACGGCGATGCGTTGGCATCTCGAGGAGGCTCTCGAAGCAGGCGCGCTCGGCTTCAGTTCGGGACTCGAATACGGAGCGGGGCGCTTCGCATCCTCCGAAGAGCTCGAGGTGCTGGCGCGAGTGGCCGGCCCGCGTGGCGCGATGTACGCCAGCCACATACGCAACCGGGACGCCGACCTGGGCCGTGCGGTGGACGAGTTCTTCCGAGTCGTGCGCGCGGGCGAGGTCAGGGCTCAGCTCTCGCACTTGAACGTCCGACACGACACCGGCGCCGCTGACGGTGCGTGGCACGCCGCCGTATCTCGCCTCGAGAGTGAGCGGTCGGCCGGTTGGGATGTGCTGGCTGACATGACGCCCTACCCGCACGGTATCGGCCTGGCGACGGGGCTCCTCCCCGACTGGTTGATCGCGTCGGGGGATCAAGCTGCGGCAGAGGCCCTGCGCGACCCGGCGGTGCGCGCGCGCGTGCGCGAGGACGCTGATCGCTATTGGAGATTCATCCATCGCGGTCAGTGGGAACGTGTGCGGCTGGCCGTCAGCCCGGCGACCCCGGAGTGGGAGGGGCGAACATTCCCCGAGCTTGCTCAGCTCACCGGACGAGACGAGTGGGACGTGCTCTTCGACGTGCTGTCGGAGAACGGGCGGGACATCGGAGCGGTGCAGTTCATCGGCGAGCTCTTCACCGAAGACCATGTCGCCGAGGCGGTCGGACACGACCTGTTCCTTCTTGGTGTGGACGGCTTCACCTCCCGCCGCGAGGGCCCCCTTGGTCGGCGCACGCCCCATCCGTTGTTTTTCCACGGGTACCAGCACTTCCTGAGCCACCACGCGTTGCGCGCCCACAACCTCTCCTTCGAAGCGGCAGTCCACAAAATGACGGGTGCTGTGGCGGACCACTTCGGAATCGTTGAACGCGGCCGTATCGGCCCCGGTGCGCACGCCGACCTCGTCCTGTGGGATCCCGAGCGGCTCCGAGACACGAACACCTTCGCAATGCCCGACCGTTATGCCACCGCCGCCCGCCACGTCTGGGTGAACGGCATCGCTGTCGTTCGCGACGGAAGAAGAACTCAGGCCCGACCCGGGGTCAGATTGGATCGAAACAATGTCTGCTGAATCGTCTTGCGCTCCCGCGGAGCCGCGTCGGTACGGAACCGCACCCCGGGGCGCCGGGCCCGGGGAGGGTCGTTTGACGCGGGCCGTGACGGTGTACGCGCTCGCGGCGGCTGTCGGAGGATTTCTGTTCGGCTTTGATACTGCCGTCATCAACGGCGCAGTGACGGCCATCGAGACCAACCTGCAGCTCACCCCCGTCGGACTCGGGGTGGTGGTTGCCGTGACTCTTCTCGGTGCGGCCATCGGCTCTCTCGCAGCCGGATGGCTCGCGGACCGCATCGGGCGCCCACGCACCATGCTGGTTGCAGGAATCATCTTCTTCGTCGCCGCTATCGGGTGCGGTTTCGCCCAGGAGTTCGCCGACCTGGCGGTGTGGCGCCTTCTGACGGGATTCGCCGTCGGCTTCGCCACCGTCCTGGGGCCGCTGTACATCTCCGAGATCGTCCCCGCCCACGTACGCGGTCGACTGGGATCCATGCAGCAGATGGCCATCGTTCTCGGCATCTTTGTCGCCTTGCTCTCGGATAGTGGTATCGCGCTCGCCCTGGGGGGCGCGGACGCAGAGCAGTGGTTGGGGCTGCCGGCGTGGCGGTGGATGTTCATCGCCGGGGTCATTCCCGCGGTCATCTACATCGTTCTGGCAGTGATCGTTCCCGAGTCGCCTCGCTACCTCGTCGCTCGAGGCCGTGTGGAGCAGGCCCGAGCTGTCCTCTCACGGCTACAGGCGGTCAGCTCTGACGACGCCGTGCGTCTCACCGACCGGATCGCAGACAGTCTCGGGCAGAAAGAGGCCGGTCGCTTCCGCGATCTGCTCGACAGGAAAACCGGTCTGCTGCCTGTGGTGTGGGTGGGCGTCGGCGTCGCGGCGTTGCAGGCGCTGGTGGGCATCGACGTCATCTTCTACTACTCGACGTCGCTGTGGGAATCCGTCGGCTTTGGTGAGTCTGCATCCTTCGGACTGTCTGTCCTCAGTTCCTTCATCAACGTCGCCGCGACTGTCGTCGCTATCCTGCTGATCGACAGAGTCGGGCGTCGGAAACTCCTTCTCTTCGGATCTGTCGGCATGTTCCTGAGTCTCGTCACCGTCAGTATCGGGTTCTCGACCGCGACCGTGATCGACGGTGCGCCGCAGCTCGCCGGCGCGTGGGGGCCGATCACACTGGTCGGCGCGAACGTCTTCGTCGTTGCCTTTGCTGTGTCGTGGGGGCCGGTGGTCTGGGTCTTGCTGGGAGAGATGTTCCCCAACCGCATCCGCGGAGTTGCGCTGGCGGTGTGTGCCGCGGCGAACTGGATGGCGGGCGTGCTCCTCAACTTCTCGTTCCCCAGCCTGCGCGACATCTCCCTCCCCGCCAGCTACGCCGTTTACGCCGTCATGGCCGCCCTGTCGTTCGTGCTCGTCTACTTCGGTGTGCGGGAGACGAAGGGGCAGGTGCTCGAGGAAGCGACCGTGACCATCCGCGTGCCGCGCAAGAGCATGCGAGGCGGCGCTTCGTGACCAGCGCTCGCGCGGCCGCTGTGCTCAACGCCCCCGAGACGGACGGGCACGAGGAGCTGCTGACGCTCCGGGCAGGCGCCGCCATGGTCGAGGTGGCGCCGCAGCACGGATGCCTCATCTCCGTGCTCGATCCCGGGGGAGGCCGAAACCTCTTGTGGCGGGACGGGCGCTCGCCACGGACGCTGACCGGGTCTGACCTCGTGGGCGACGCTTCGGGAACCGACTTCGATGACAACACCCTCGTCGGAGGGTGGTTCCCCATGTTCCCCAACGCGGGTCTGGCCACGGCGGAGACGCAGCAACACGGGTGGGCTCCCCGAGTGGCTTGGTCGATCCTGCGACAGGGGCGGGGGTGGGTCGTTTGCGAAGCAGAAGGCGCGTTCCTCAACGGCGGGTCCGCGGTGCTCCGCCGAGCCATACGGGTGACCGAGTTTGCGCTCGAAGTGCGAACCACCGTCGAGAACGCCGGCGCCACCGCCGGAGAGTTCACCTGGGGCGACCACCCGTGCTTCTCAGGGGAGGTGTTCGCAGGCGGCTGTGCGGTCTTCGCGGGAGAGGTCGTCCGGCGGATCCCGCTTGCGCCCGACGGGGCCGAAGGACACGAGGCGCGGATCGGGCCGGCGCCGGCGACCCTGCACGGTCCGGGAGTGTCCATCGAGCTGACGGATCTTGCCGGCACACAGCCGTACTGGCTCATGTGGTTCAACCACCGAGCGCCGGTACTGCCTCGCGCAGACACGATCGCGTGGGAGACATCGAACGCCCCGGGGCTCGGTCTCACCGATGCGCGGGCCGCAGGGCGCACACAGATCCTCGAGCCCGGTGGCGTCGCGATGAGCATCATCCGTTGCCGCTGGACATTGTCGACAACCGATTGAGAATGCGTACAGTGGACCCGTGAGTGCTTTGTCTTCGCTGCCGCCCGTTCCTGCTGCATCCCGACGTGAGAAGGTCGCGGAGATCCTGCGGGAGGCCATCACCGCGGGCGATCTCGAGCCCGGACAGAAGCTCACGGAGCTGGATCTCGCAGCGCAGCTGGGCACGAGTCGGGCTCCTATCAGGGAGGCGCTCCGTCAGCTCGAGCAAGAGGGGCTGGTCGTCTCTTTTCCGTATCGGGGGACGGAGGTCCTGGGGGTATCGCAAGAAGAAATCGAGAATGTCCTCGTTCCCATCCGCGTGGCTCTGGAGCGGTTCGCTTTCGAGAAAGCGATGCAGCGTCTGACGGACGACGACCTCGCGAACCTGAACCTCCTCGTGGACAGTATGGAAGAGGCCGCATCTGTCGGTGACCTCGCTCGGCTGGCGGACGACGACATCCGTTTCCACGAGGCGATCGTCGTCCTCTCGGGTCAGCAGCATTGTCTGCAGATCTGGCGCACCATCCAGCCTCGGGTGCGGGCATACTTCCGGCGGGACGCGAGCTACTACTCCGATTCACGCTTTGTCGCTCAACAGCACCGTGAGCTGATCGACGCATTGCGAAGCGGGGACAGTGCGCTCGGCCAGGAATCGATAACCGACCATATTCGCACCCACTTCTCCCCCAATCCCACGGAGCCTTCGTCATGACCACTCTCGTTGTTACGGGTGCCGCATCTGGTATCGGTAAGGGGATCTCGCTCGAAGCGGCGTCGAGAGGGATGCACGTCGCGATGCTGGATGTCGATCAGGAGGCGCTGGCTGCCGCTGCCGATGAAGCGCGCTCCGCGGGGGCGGCGGCGGTCGTGCCCATCATCTGCGATGTCAGCGACGAGGCCCAGGTCGTCGGTGCGTTCGACCTCGTCGAATCCGGGCTTCCCCTGATTTCGGGAGTTGTGGCCAACGCGGGTGTCGAAGTGAGCGAGTCCCTGTTCGACGCGAGCGTGGACGACTGGGATCGGGTCATGGCCGTCAATCTGAAAGGGACGTTCCTGACGGCGCGTTCGGCGCTGCGCTACTGGCGTCGTGCTGAGCGCGGAGGGTCGCTCGTCTGCGTCTCGTCGCCGTCAGCGTTCGTTGGCTTCGCAGGCGGATCCAATACCGCCTACGGGGCCTCCAAGGGCGGGATCTCCGCGTTCGTGCGCGCAGCCGCATTGGACGCGGCTCCCGCAGGTATCCGCGTGAATGCTGTGGTGCCGGGTGCGACTGACACGGACATGCTGTACTTCGGCCTTCAGGGTCAGGCTCTCGCGGACCGCCGCGCGGAACTCGCGCACGAGGCGAAGGCCCAGATCCCCTTGGGTCGCATGGCCAGAACGGATGAGATCGCCAAAGCGGTGCTGTGGCTCGCGGGAGACGAAAGCGCCTATGTCACCGGCAGCCACCTGATCTGCGACGGCGGTTTGCTCGCCAAGGGCGCCAACACGTTTTGACAACCCGTCGACCATTCAACTCACCGCGCGCTCCGTTGCAGCGGCATCGTCGCGATCCGTCCGCCCGACGCGTCCGCCCCTTCTGGCCGCTGAACTCAGACGCGCCGTAGCGGATGTGCCGCCCAGCCCTCAGCAGCTGTGGAGCAGTTCCCGGGATTTCACTTCGAGGAAGGTCACGAGCGCCCCGAGCACGTTGAGCTCGTTGCCGAGGTTGACGATCTCGACGGCGGTGAGCTCGATCGTCGTGTCGCGCGCTTCCATCGTCGCCTTCCAACGTCCGTCACTGTCGGCGATCGGCTGGAGATAGGTGATGGTCGCAGCCTCGCTGAGGTCGACGACGATCAGGCCACGATGGATGACGGTGTCGTCCTGCTGCTCGAGAACGCGGATGTCGCTCCCGGTGAGGTATCCCAGGTTGCGGAACTCGTCGACCCACTGCTCGAGGAGCTGCAGATCGAGTAGGTCACGTACGGGCACGGCACACTCCGTCTCGGGCGCGGGGATCGCGCTTCCGCCATTATCGCGGGCACCGGGGCGCAGCGAGACGTGTGCTAATGATCCGGAAGACAAGACCTCGTTCGATCGCGAGAATCACCAGGGCTGAAGGTAGCACCATCTCGGCGCAGTAACTAACGATACGAACTATTCAGCGTCCTAAGTAGGGTGGGGTCATGCCCCCACGACCTCTGCTCTCTTCGGCGCTCGACGCCTACGTCGAGTCCCGGCGATCCGTCGAGGCCGCGACTCGGGCCGAACTGCGCGTCAGCGAGACGGAGGTGCGCGCGCTGCTGCGCATTCGGGAGCACCCCGGCATCCGTCCCTCCCAGCTGCGCGACCATCTGAGCGTGACATCCGCGGGAGTCACGACACTCGTCGATCGCCTCGTCGAACGCGGGCTGCTCCGCCGCGAACTCGACGCGGAGGACCGGCGGGTCAACCACATCCATCTCGACGTCGACCTCGACGCCGAACCCTGGTCCGAGCTGGGCCGCGCGTCCCGCGACCTGGATGCCGCTGTGCGGGCCGAGCCCGCGGACGTCGCCGACGCGTTCGCCGAGACACTGCACCGCATCATCCGGACGACGACGCTGCGCTGACCCCGGGTCCGCGGTCGAATGCCGCCTGCAGCGCGGCCAGGACGGCGCGGATGCCGGGCCGATCCGCCGTGCCGCGGCGCACCGCGGTGAAGATCTCGCGGCGCGGATGTCCGGGCAGATCGATCGAGCGAGTCGCGGGCTCGTCTCCCCCGAAGACGAGCGCGGGGATCATCCCGACCGCGTGACCGGATGCCACGAGACGGACGTGTGCGGTGAGATCGGCGAGCTCGAACCGGACGTCGGGCTCGAAGCCGGCGGCGCGGCATTGCTGCGTGGCCCACTGGCGCGCGGCGGTGCCCTCGGGCTCCATCACCCACGGGCGGTCGCGCAGATCGGTGAGCGCCGCGGCGCCGTCGCCTCGCGCGACGGCGAGGCGGATGGCATCCCGGCCCAGCGTGCGGCGCTCCAGAAGCGCGCGTTGTTCGCGCGTGTGGCCGGGGTACTGCTCGGCCACGGCCAGGTCGAAGCCGCGTGCGGCGACTTCGAACAAGCCTTCTTCCGGGGCGAGCTCGGCGATCTCCACGCGCAGTCGCGGCTCGGTCTCGGTGAGGACGTCGAGGGTGCGCGGCACGAGACCGTGCGCGGCGGACTGCATCACCGCGAGGCGGACGGGCGCCATGGACGGCTGCAGCAGCTCGAGCTCGGCGCGCGCCGCCTCGTCCGCGGCGAGCATGCGGGCCGCGTGCGCCGCGAGCGCCTCTCCCTGGGCGGTCAGCCGGACCCGGCGACCGTCGGGTTCGAGCAGGGGGACTCCCGCGTCGCGCTCGAGCTGGGCCAGCTGCTGCGAGATCGTCGAGGGGCTGAACGAGAGCGCCTCGGCCACGGCGGCGAGGGTGCCGCGCATCGACAATTCGTGCAACAGGCGCAGTCGGCGGAGATCGAACATTCCAGACCCTTCGTTGCAATCGACCGATACCGTTCGAAAATCATCGCTTTTGCCGATCGTACGTCGGTCGCACACTGAGGGCATCCGAGGAAGGATCCGCATGTCGCTCACCGATGTCGTCCCCACTGATGTCGCCCCGGCCGACCTGGCCGACGACGCCGTCGCCCTAGTCCGCCGCTGGCTCGTCGAGAGCCGCTCCGAGCCGGTCGACGCGGCCGCCACGCGGCTGGCCGGTGTGCTGCGCGACCCCGACGGTTTAGCGTTCACCGTCGGGTTCGTCGACGGCGTCGTCCGTCCCGACGACCTGCGGGTCGCCGCCGGCAACCTCTCCCGCCTCGCGCCGCTGGTGCCGGACTTCCTGCCGCTTCACTTGAAGGCGGCGATCCGTCTGGGTGCCCTGACCGCGCCGATTCTGCCGCGCGTGGTGGTCCCCGCCGCGCGGACCGCGCTGAGGTCGATGGTGCGCCACCTCATCGTCGACGCCAGCGATCGTCGGCTCGGCGCCGCCATCGCCGCGATCCGGGGGCGCGGCGAGGGCATCCGCCTGAACGTGAACCTGCTGGGCGAGGCGATCCTCGGGAGGAAGGAGGCGGCCCGGCGTCTCGAGGGGACGCGTCGTCTGCTCGCCCGCGACGACGTCGACTACGTCTCGATCAAGGTCTCGTCGACCGTCGCGCCGCACACGCCGTGGGCATTCGACGCCGCCGTCGCGGACGCCGTCTCGGCCTTGCGGCCGCTCTACCGCGTCGCGAAGGAGACCGGCACTTTCCTCAATCTCGACATGGAGGAGTTCAAAGACCTCGATCTGACCCTCGCGGTGTTCGAGACACTCCTCGCTCAGCCGGAGTTCCACGGCGTCGAGGCCGGCATCGTGCTGCAGGCCTACCTGCCCGACGCCCTCGCCGCGATGATCCGGCTGCAGGAGTGGGCCGCCGCGCGGGTGGCATCCGGGGGTGCGCCCATCAAAGTGCGCGTCGTGAAGGGCGCGAATCTGCCGATGGAGCGCGTCGACGCGGACGTCCACGACTGGCCGCTGGCGACCTGGCCGTCCAAGCAGGCGACGGATGCCTCGTACAAGGCGGTCCTCGACTACGCCCTGCGGCCCGAGCGCACGGCGAACGTGCGCATCGGCGTGGCGGGGCACAACCTGTTCGACATCGCTCTGGCGTGGCTGCTCGCCCAGCGTCGCGGCGTGACCGGCGGCATCGAGATCGAGATGCTGCTGGGCATGGCCACCGCGCAGCAGGCCGTCGTGCGGCGCACGGTCGGGTCGATCCTGCTCTACACCCCGGTGGTGCACCCGCAGGAGTTCGACGTCGCGATCGCGTACTTGATCCGTCGCCTCGAGGAGGGAGCATCGAGCGAGAACTTCATGTCCGCCGTCTTCGACCTCGGCACCCACGAAGCGCTGTTCGCGCGCGAGCGCGACCGGTTCCTCGCCTCGCTCGCCGACATGCCGACCGAGGTGCCGGCGTCGCACCGCGTGCAGGACCGCACCGCGGCGCCCGCCCCCGCCCCGCGCACCGGATTCCGCAATACGCCCGACTCCGACCCCGCGATCGCCGCGAACCGCGCGTGGGCCGCGGGCATCGTGTCGCGGATGGCCGCGTCGACCCTCGGTGCCGAGACGATCGCGGCGCACACCGTGACCGACGCGGCAGTGCTCGACGAGCGGATCCGGGATGCCGCGGCCGCCGCCGTCGCGTGGCGCGACCTCGGTGCCGACGGGCGCGCCGAGATTCTGCACCGGGCCGGCGACGCGCTCGAAGCCCGCCGCGCGGAGCTCATCGAGGTCATGGGAGCCGAGTGCGGCAAGGTCGTCGAGCAGAGCGACCCCGAGGTCTCCGAGGCGATCGACTTCGCGCACTACTATGCCGAGCAGGCGCGGCACCTCGACCGCGTGCACGGCGCGCACTTCACGCCCGTCGGCCTCACCGTCGTCACTCCGCCGTGGAACTTCCCCGTCGCCATTCCGGCGGGGTCGACCCTGGCGGCGCTCGCCGCGGGATCGTCGGTGGTCATCAAGCCGGCGGCCCTGGCCGAGCGCTCCGGGGCGGTCATGGTCGAGGCGCTGTGGGCGGCCGGCGTCCCGCGCGACGTCTTGACGCTCGTGCAGGTCGCCGAGAGCGACCTCGGTCGCGAGCTGCTCACCCACCCCGCCGTGGAGCGGGTCGTGCTGACCGGCGCGTACGAGACGGCGGAGCTGTTCCGCTCGTTCCGAGCCGACCTCCCGCTCCTGGCCGAGACCAGCGGCAAGAACGCCGTCATCGTCACGCCGTCGGCCGACCTCGATCTCGCCGCGAAGGACGTCGCGCTGTCGGCCTTCGGCCACGCCGGCCAGAAGTGCTCGGCGGCGTCGCTCGTCGTCCTCGTCGGCTCCGTCGCCACCTCGCGACGCTTCCGCGATCAGCTCGTCGACGCCGTCAGCTCGCTGGAGGTCGGGATGCCGTGGGACGACGCCGCGCGCGTCGGACCGCTCATCGAGCCCGCGCAGGGCAAGCTCCTGCGGGCGCTCACGACGCTCGAGCCGGGCCAACGCTGGATCGTCGAGCCACGCCGCCTCGACGAGGACGCGCGGCTGTGGCGTCCCGGCATCCGGGAGGGCGTCCAGCCGGGCAGCGAGTTCCACCGCACCGAGTACTTCGGTCCGGTGCTCGGCGTCATGACGGCAGAGACCCTCGACGAGGCGATCGACATGGTGAACGCGATCGACTACGGCCTGACCTCGGGTCTCCACGCCCTCGACGAGGCCGAGATCCAGCGCTGGCTCGCGCGCATCGAGGCCGGCAACGTCTACGTCAACCGCGGCACGACCGGGGCGATCGTGCAGCGGCAGCCGTTCGGCGGGTGGAAGAAGTCCGCCGTCGGCGCCGGCACCAAGGCCGGCGGTCCGCACTACCTCTTCGGGTTCGGGTCATGGACGGATGCCGAGCCCCGTGTGCCGCGTGGAGTGGGTGCGCTCGCCGGTCCGGTGTCGGCGGCGGTCCCGGCGGAGGGTCGCCCGCGGGCGGCATCCGCCCTCGCCTCGGATGCCGAGCCCGTCGCGCCGCGCGGAGTGGACGCGCTCGCCGGTCCCGCGTCGGCGGCGGTCCCGGCGGAGGATCGCCGGTGGTTGGCATCCGCCCTCGCCTCGGATGCCGCGGCCTGGGCGACGGAGTTCTCGCGTGCGCGCGACGTGACGGGGCTGGAGTCCGAACAGAACGTGCTGCGGTACGCCGCGGTCCCGGTGACGGTGCGGCTCGAGGACGCGCGCGACGTCGCCCTGGTGCGGGTCGTGGCCGCGGGGCTGCGCGCCGGATCCGCCGTCACGGTGAGCGTCGACCGCGAGCTCACCCCCGCGGTGCGGGCGTGGCTCGAGGGCGCGGGCGTCGCGCACGCCGTCGAAGACGCTGCGGCATGGGGGCGGCGGGCGTCGCGACTCGCGCGAACCGGTGGCCGTGTGCGCCTGTTGGGCGGCTCGGCTGAACGGTTCGCCCAGGTCACGTCCGGCTCGCCCGCGGTGGCGCTGTACGCCGGGGAGCCGACGCGCGCCGGCGAGGTCGAGTTGCTGCCGTTCCTGCGCGAGCAGGCGGTGTCGATCACGGCGCACCGCTTCGGCACGGTCCGTCGGTATGTCGTGCCCCCGCTCGTCACGAGCTGATTCGGCGAGGCTCCTGGCGCGGCCGTGCAGCCGTGCAGCCGTGTGGCCGTACCGCCGTGCCGCCGGTCGAGCCGTGCCGTGGGGCAGGCCGCGTCGTCGCCCCGCCGGTCCGCCGGTCAGGGCATGCCACGGGTCAAGCCGCGCCGTCACCCCGCCGGTCCGCCGGTCAGGGCATGCCGCGGGTCAGACCGCTCCGCCGTGCCGCCGGTCAGGCCCGACCGCCGGTCAGGCCGTGCCGGTCGCCGTCACGCGCGCGGCGGCACGGCGCACGGAGTCCGGGACCGCCGTTCCGGGAACGGTCTGCGCCGACGTCACGGGGTCGCCGGCGATGACGCGCAGCGGCAGTTCGCCGGCCCACACGGCGCGGTCCTCGCCGTCGTCGTCCACCTCGACGAGGGACCCGGCGTTGTCCTTCACGCTGGCCTCCGACAGCGGAATCCGCAGCACCAGGGTCGCGGCCAGTTCGCGTGCCGTCATGGGGCGCACGTCGGCCGAGCGCCCCGGCATGAGGTGCTCCGAGAGCACGAGCAGCGCGTCCTCCTTCTCCTCCGCAGGCACAACTGATGCCACCCCGTGGACCACGGCGCAGCGGTAGCGCATCGAGCTGTCGAACAGGGAGCGGGCGTACTTCAGCCCGAGCAACTGGGTGACGGTGAGGCAGACGGGCGTGCCCGCGGCGATCCGCCGGAAGAAGTCACTGCCGCTGGACCCGTGCACGAGAACGTCGTCGCCGTCGCGGCCGATCCCGACCGGAAGAGCGACGGGGCGACCGTCGCGCACGATCGCGAGAGTTGCTGCCAGGGCGCCGTCGAGAACGTCGTACAGCGCGGCGCGGTCGGTGACCTGGTGGTGCGGCAGGCGCCGGACGCGGGTGAGGGGAGTGAGCGGCAGGTCGGTCATGTCTCGATCCCAGCCGCCTAGGCGGACCGATTCCTAGGCCGATTCTCGCCCGATCGTATGGACCAGTGACAGACTGGCGGCCGTGATCTCGTCCGGCATCCTGGATCGTTCGTCGCCCGTGCCGCTGCACGTCCAGCTCACGCAGGGGCTTCGGCGTGCCATCGTCGAGGGGCGGCTCGCCGCGGGCGATCCGGTGCCGTCATCGCGCGCGCTGGCGGTCGACCTCGGTGTCGCACGCGGTACCGTCGTGGCCGCCTACGAGACGCTGGTGGGCGAGGGCTACCTCGTCGCGCGGGCCGGAGCGCGCACCGCGGTGGCGGTGTTGCCGCGGCATCCCGATGCCGGTGAGCCGGCCGCGCCGCGTCCGCCCGCCCGCGCGGCGTCGGACGCGATCGACCTTCGCCCCGGGCGTCCGGGAACGCGGGGGCTCGCCGATGCCGCGTGGCGTTCGGCCTGGCGTCGTGCGGGGGCGCTCGACCCGGCGGCCGATGTCGACGATGCGATGGGAGTGCCGGAGTTCCGGCGAGAAGTCGCACGACACCTCGGACGTACCCGGGGTCTGACGGTCGATCCGGGGGAGGTGATCGTGACGGCGGGGACGAGTGACGCGATGCTGTTGACGACTCTCGCCCTCGCCCCGCGGCGGACCGGAGGTCCGCGCCGGTTCGGCGTCGAGAACCCCGGGTATCCGCGCGTGCGGACGATCCTCGCCCGTGTCGGCGTCGAGACCGTTCCCGTCTCGGTGGCCCCCGGCGTCGGGCTCGACCTGGATGCCGTGGAGCGACACGATGATCTCGACGCGCTCATCGTCACCCCGCATCACCACTATCCCCTCGGCAGTCGACTGGATGCCGCTGCCCGAGCGCGTTTGTCGGCCTGGGCGCGGCGAACCGGCACGGTCCTCATCGAAGACGACTACGACAGCGAGTTCCCCCATGGGCGTGCTCCGCTGCCACCGCTCCGGCTGGTCGACCCCGAGGGAGTCGTGCTGATCGGCAGCCTGTCGAAGGTGCTGAGCCCCGCGCTGCGGTGCGGGTGGATCGTCGCCTCGGGAACGGTCGGCGACCGCCTCCGCGCCGCGCGCGCCGACCTCGACCTGCCGGTCTCGATGGTCGTGCAGCACGCTTTGGCTCTGTATCTCGCCGACGGTTCGCTCGCGCGTCACACCGCGCGGCGGCGCCGCGACTACCATCACCGCCGGAAGCTCGTGCTCGAGGCCCTCGGGTCGATCGCTGGAGTGGAGCTGACGGCGATGAACGGCGGGCTGCATGCGGTGGCGCTGCTGTCGAATGTCCCGGGGACCGCGCGGGCGGAGGTCGAGGCGGCGCTGGTCGCTTCCGTCGCTGCACGCGGAGTGTGGGTGGCGGGTCTCGCTGACTATGCCGTTCCCGGAGCGCCGTCCGATCTGCCGGCCGGCATCGTCCTGGGGTACGCCGAGCCGACAACGCTCGAACTCGCGCGGGGCGTTGCGGTCGTGGCGGAAGTTCTGCGCGAGAGCGACTGGTCAGCCGGTGTCATGACGGGGCGGTGACTGCGGGGCGATCGTGTGGGCACGGGGGTCCAGAACGGCGGTGTCCAGAACGGCGGTGTCCAGAACGGCGGTGTCCGCCTCAGGTGTGTGCGCCGGACGTGGTCTCAGAACGGGGGTGTTCGCCTCAGCTGGGTCCGCCGGACGTGGTCTCAGAACGGGGGCGGGTCCGCGTCCGGTACGAACAGCACCCGGGCCGGCAGTTTCTCGCGGTGCTCGTAGCCGAGAGGGCTTTGGAAGCGGAGCGTGCCGTCGGGGTCTTGATGGACGGTCCACTCGCTCTCGGTCTTGAGCGTGTGGTGTCGAACGCAGAGGTGGCACAGGTTGCACAGGCGCGTGCGGCCACCGTTCTGGGCTTCGTGATTGTGGTCGATCTGGCACCGCGTGATCGGTGCCCGACAGCCCGGCGCACGGCAGTGCCGATCGCGAGCCGCGAGGAACCGGCGTTGGGCCGCAGTGGGGGAGTACCGGTCGACGTCGAGTACCGTGCCGGTCACGGGGTCGCAGAGCACGCGATCCCACCCGGGTGCGTGGGCGGTCATCTGCCGCGCGGTCTCGGGGTCGATCGGAGTGCGACCGTCGATGCTCGCGCCGACGTCCGCGCGACCGAGGAGCGTCAAGACCGGCACCGTGATCTGCACATGCCCGCGGATCGCTCCCAGGCCACCCGGACACGTCTCGTCGGTGGTGGGGTCGATCGCGGGAGCCGCGGTGAGTAGCAGGTCGGCGCAGACATCGGCTCCGATCTGGGCGAGCGTTCGCGTGTCCGTGACGTCGGCGTGCACGTCGATCGGTGCGATCTGCGCGGGTCCTGCCGAGTGCGCTTCGTCCGCGCTCGCTGCGCTTGCGCTGGTTCCCGTCGCGCGTGGCCCGGCTCCGGTCGCACGCGCCGCGGCCGTGGCCGCGCTCGCCCCGGCCGCGGCGCTCGATCCCTCCGTTGCGTCGGCTCCGGCCGCGCCACCCGAGTCGCCCGAGCCCGCGGCTGTGCCACGCGCGTCGGTCGAGTCCGCCGCCGTGCCACCCGCGTCCGTCGAGCCCGCGGCTGTGCCACGCGCGTCGGTCGAGTCCGCCGCCGTGCCACCCGCGTCCGTCGAGCCCGCGGCCGTGCCACGCGCGCTGGTGGAGTCCGCACCCGTGCCGCTCTCGCCGGGGGACCCGTCTGCCGCGGCGCTCGCTCCGGCCGCGTCGTCGTTCATTGATGCCCGGATCGCCGCGGCCTGACGGCGCAGGCGGTCGCGGATGCCGTACGCCACCGTCGCGGGGAGGATGACGCTAAGCTCTGCCATGCCGTCGGCGAGGTCGCGCACACTCACGCCTCGGGAGGCGGCGGCCCGCGCATGACGTTGCGTCATGCCGACGGGGTGCACGCTCTCGGCGAGTTCGCGGCCGAACGCGCGTACCCGACCGGGGGACTCGCGCTCGGCGTGCGTGAGCACGACCTGCTCCCACGCGGCGCGCGTCGCGTCGTCGTCGAGCACGATGCCGGTCTCGAGGATGGCCGCGGCGTGCCGAGCCCCGATGCGTCCTTGAGCCAGTGCGTCGACGGTCGCACCGAATTTCTGCGTCATCGTGTGCGCGTCGGAGAGTTCTTTCTGCACCGTCAGGTCGTGCGCGCGGGTCGCGACGGCGATCTCGAGCGCAAGCGACCGGACTGGCATCTCGCGTTCCCGCGACGCTCGCGACCGCGAACGTGCAACCTGATCCAGCGCGATCTCCAGTGCTGCGGAGCGGAGGCGGATCAGTGACGCGTGCACGTGAGCGGCTCGCGCGGTCTCGTCGCGGATCGCGGAGACGAGCCCACGCAGACGATCGTCTTCGCTCGCGGCGGAGTGCGATCCGGGATCCGGGACGGAAGGGGAAGACATGTACTCAGAATAGAACAAATGTTCTAATGTTGAAGGTGCCTTCACCCTCGCTCGCTCAAGGTTCACCCCTGCCGTTCGGGTATCCCCGCCGCTCTACGTCCTCCCGGCCCGCCCACTCCGAACGACTCGGGGCCCCATCCCCGGAACGGGCACCACTCCGCCTGGAACGCCCCCGCCCCGCGAACGCTCCCGCCGCCCCGGAACGCCCCCCGAACGCTCCCGAAGCCCCCGAACGCTCCCGACGCCCCGGCCCTACCCTTCCCCGAGGATCTCCAGCGCCGCCATCGCGGCGTTCTGTCCGCCGATGCCGCTCACGGCGCCTCCGCGTCGCGCGCTCGAGCCGCAGATGAGCACGCGCGCGTGGCCCGTCTCGACGCCCCAGCGCTCCGCGGGGCCGAGCGACGCGGCATCCCTCTCCGAAGTGCCCTCGCGCCACGGCCATGCCAGTGCGCCGTGGAAGATGTCGCCGCCGACCATGCCGAGCGACCGTTCGAGATCGCTGGTGGTGCGCGCTTCGATGCACAGCCGCCCGTCGGGGGCCTCGACGATGCAGTCCCGCAGGGGTTCGGCGAGCACGGAGTCCAGCGACCGCTGGGCGGCGGCGAGCAGTCGGGCTCCCGCGGCAACGGGATCCTCGCCGTCGATCAGGCGGTGCGGCACCTGCAGTCCGAACAGAGTGAGGGTCTGTGCTCCGCTCGCCCGCAGGTCCGGGCCGAGGATGGAGGGGTCCGTGAGCGAGTGGCAGTAGATCTCGGCGGGCAGCGGATCGGGGACGAGGCCCGCGGATGCCGCGACGTAGGCGGCCTCCAATTGCGTCATGGTCTCGTTGACGTGGAAGGTGCCCGCGAAGGCGGCCTCGAGGGCGACCGAGGTGTCCTTCAAGCGTGGCAGGCGTGACAGGAGCATGTTGACCTTGACCTGCGCGCCCTCGGTCTTGGGGGCTTCGGTGGAGGTCCCCCCGGCGGTGAGCAGGCGCGCGAGAACGGCTCGTCCCACTCCGCTGAGCACGACCTCTCCGACGTAGGTCTCGGAGCGATCGGTCACGATGTGCACCTCACCGGACGGTGAGACCGACGTCACCTCGACGCCCGTGCGGATGTCGGCGCCCGCCTCGCGCGCGGCCCGTTCGAGTTCCGCGGTCACCGCTCCCATGCCGCCGACCGGGACGTCCCAGTGCCCGGTCTCGCCGCCGATGACGTGGTACAGAAAGCAGCGGTTCTGTGCGAGGGAGGCGTCGTCCGCCGACGCGAACGTGCCGATGAGTCCGTCGGTCAGCGCAATGCCCCGGGCGATGTCGCTGCGCAGCGATGCTCGCAGCAGGTCGCCCAGCGGTCGCTCGGTCAGCGCCGTCCAGAGCTCGTCGTCGCCGACCCGTTCGCGCATCTCGTCGGCGGTGGGCAGCGGCTCGGTCATCGTCGGGAACACGGCGCGCCCCAGCGGCGCCAAGCGCTCGCCGAAGGCGGCGAACCTCTCGGCCTCACCGGTGTCGCCGAGTGTCCGGGCGAACGAGGCGGCGGTCGCCTCGGCATCCTGGGTGTCGATCAGGATGCCGCGCGTGGGGTCGGACGGATCGGGAGTGTACGAGGAGTACCTCCGGCGGCGCAGATCGATGCGCAGTCCGAGGTCGTCGATGATCTTCTGCGGCAGCAGGCTCACGAGATACGAGTACCGCGACAGCCGCGCGTCGACCCCCGGCCACGGTCGTTCCGACACGGCCGCGCCGCCGACGGCATCCTGTCTCTCCAGGATCACCACCGATCGACCGGCGCGGGCGAGGTAGGCCGCGGCGACGAGGGCGTTATGCCCCCCGCCGACGATGACGACGTCGTAGCGAGTGGACTCGGTGGCGCTCATCTGCCCACGGTAACGATCGTCCCCGGATCCCGAGAGGGGGTGGACCAGTAGCGTGGATGCCATGACTCTCGCCGCAGATCTGCTCGACATCGCCACCCGCATCGCCCGTGAAGCCGGGGATCTCGCCGCGCGCCGCCGCCGCGAGGGGGTCGAGATCGCGACGAAGTCGGTCGCAGCCGACATCGTGACGGCCGCCGACCGCGAGGTCGAGGCCTTCATCCGCGCCGAACTCGAACGCGAGCGCCCGGAGGACGGTTTCTTCGGTGAGGAGTCCGATGCGCACGAGAGCTCCAGCGGTGTGACCTGGGTCGTCGACCCGATCGACGGCACGGTGAACTACGCCTACGGCATCCCTGCGTGGGCCGTGAGCATCGCGGCCGTCGAGGGCTCGGCCGATCCGGCCGAGTGGACCGCCATCGCCGGGGTCGTCTACAACCCGGTCTCGGGCGAGATGTTCCACGCGACTCGCGGCGGCGGCGCCTGGCTGGGGGAGGAGCGTCTCGCCGTCAACGATGAGGTCGGCCCCGCCGGGGGTCTCGTCGCGACCGGCTTCGGCTACGACCCCGCCACCCACGCCCCGACCCTGGAGCGTCTCGCGCGCGTCATGCCGGTCGCCCGCGACATCCGCCGTATCGGCGCGGCATCCTTGGATCTGGCGTCGGTGGCTGCCGGACGCGTGGATGCCTACTACGAGAAGGGGACCAACCCCTGGGATCACGCCGCGGGTGTGCTGCTCGTGGAGGAAGCCGGTGGAGTGGTGGGCGGTTCGCCGGGCGGTCGGCCCGGCAAGGGCATGGTCATCGCCGCGGGTCCCGGGTTCTACGACCGCCTCGCGGACGCGCTCGAGACCGAGGAGTGAAGCGCGGAGCGTTCATGGCATTCTCAGACGTCCCGGGGTAGTGTGTTTACCTGATCGTTATTTTCGCTCACCCGAATCAGCGGAAATGGCAAAAGCCCCGAAAGCCCGAAGCCGTCGCGCTCGCGACACGACACGAGAGCCCCCGCGCGTTGCCGTCAGAAGCCCCCGAGACTGATCCCGCCCGCACTCGGCGATCCAGTCGACCCTCCACCGCGCCCGCCGCAACCGAGCTGACGCGGGCTGAGAGGCGTCGCCGCACCGCCCCCGTCGTGGTGGCCGATGAGTCCCCCGTGGTCTCCGAGCCCGCCGCCCTTGACCCGGCCCCGGTCGACGCCGAAGCAGTGTCTCAGCCTGAGATCATCGAGCAGGTCGCCGCCGCTGTCGTCGAGACCGTGATCGCCGCCACGATCGAACCGACTCTCCCCGCCCCCCGCCGTCGTTCGTCTCGTGCCGCTGCGAGCTCCGCCGCCCCCGCGGCGTCGCAGACCGCGACGACCGAGGCCCCGGCATCCGAGGCCCCGGCATCCGAGGCTCTCGAGGTCACCGTCGTCGACGAGCAGCGCTCCGACGACGCGGTGGCCGTCATTCTGCAGAGCGCCGATGCGGCCGAGGCGACCACCCCGGTGGCGCTGCCGACCTCGCCGATCACCCTTCCGGTGACGCGTCGTGGCCGCCGTCGTCCGGTGGATGCCGAGACCCCGCGCCCCGTCGGGGCATCGGAGGCCGTGGCCCAGGACGCCGAGCCTGCCGCACGGGTCGAAGAAACTGTGGTCGACGAGCCGGATGCCGCTGATCCCACGTCCGACGAGTTCGTGGCCGCCGCGCGCCTGTTCGCCTTCACGGGCGAGACCGCCGTGCAGTCGCCCGCGCCCGTCGCCCAGGCGACGCGTCCGGTCACGCAGGGACTGCCGGTGAGCGCCGGTCCCCGTCGCCGCAACGGTCGCCGTATCGCCGCAGCGTCGTTCTCGGTCGGCGTCATGGGTCTCGTCGGTCTGATGACCGTGGGGATGACCATGCCGGTCAGCGCTCTCGCCTCGGCGAGCGGCACCGCGAGCGTCGCATCCGTCGAGACGTCGACCCGCAGCCTCGCGGCGAGCGGCGATGTGTCCGGCGGGGCCGTCCAGGCCTATGTCGCCCCGGCGGAGGCGCAGGCCGGCGTTGTCGACCGCGCCGACGGCTACAGCTCGGCGACGTACGCGCAGATGGCCGCCGACTCCGGCATCTCGAACTTCTCCAACTTCTTCGTCAACGACCCCACCGCCGCCATCCAGTGGCCTTTCGCGGTGGGCGTGCCGATCACGTACGGCTTCGGCATGCGTGACGGCCGTATGCACGAGGGCGTCGACTTCGTCCCGGGTGAGGGATCCCCGGTGCAGGCGATCGCCGACGGCACGGTCCGCATCGCCACCGAGAGCGGCGACGCGTTCGGCGTCACCGTCTTGATCGACCACGAGATCGACGGTCAGCTCATCTCGAGCCGCTACGCGCACATGCAGTACGGCTCGCTCCAGGTCACGCCGGGCCAGAAGGTCAAGGTCGGCACGTTCCTCGGCCGCACCGGCAACACGGGTCGCTCGTTCGGCGCTCACACGCACTTCGAGCTGCTGCAGAACGGAACGACGCCGATCGACCCGCTCCCGTGGCTGCGGCAGCACACGGGCGGGTGACTCGATTCGAGGATGACGCCTTCGCTCTGATATCCTCTTCTAGTTGCCCGGAGTGATCCGGGTACGCCCCGATAGCTCAGTGGCAGAGCACTTCCATGGTAAGGAAGGGGTCGTCAGTTCAATCCTGACTCGGGGCTCACAGCATCTCCCTCGCAGGGGATGCCGCGCGGCGGGGTAGCTCAGTTGGTGAGAGCGCACGACTCATAATCGTGAGGTCGCGGGTTCAAGCCCCGCTCCCGCTACATCTCAGACGGGCTAACCCTCTCATCGCCACGGTACCCACCTGTCGGCGTATTGTCGCCCTCGTCATCGCAGGCGCGCAGGCACACCCGCAGCGTTTCGGGATCTCGTCCTGCCACGGCGGACAACGACGACGTATGGCCCGTGCGCTCGGGAGCGCTGCAAAGCTCTCGGTCTTACCGCGCCGAGGTGTCGACGAATGGAAGATACCAATCCTCGATGCACGTCATCGTCGATGCGTTGACCTGGTGGCGGAGCGACAGGCCGTCCCGGTGTGCATCCACGAGATGGGCCGAACGCAGAACGGCCAGGTGGTGAGACGCCGTGAAACGGGAGATCTCCAGAGCCGCTGCGAGCGAGGAAACCGATCGCGATTCGCCGTTCGATGCTGCGGCGACTTCCGACATCAACTCGAGCCGGATGCCGTTACCCAGAGCCGTGAAGATCTGCGCCAGGCGTTCGGGGTCGCTCATACCCCATCCCTCGCGGCTCGCCGGCAGCCGGCGGCCGCACCGATCCCCGTCTCGAGCGTGGTCACAGCCGCTTACTGCCCGACGGCCGACGTCTGAAGGTGATTCTTCAGCGGAACAGCGGTGTCCGAAAGATCCGCCGAAGACACACGGGTTCCCTGCTTGACCAGTTGCTTTCCCTGCGCGAAATCGGCGACCGAGTTGACACAGTCCAGGGCGATCACCGTGCTGTCACGGAGATAGATCACGCTGAACGAAGGATCGTCGACGCTGCCGCGGAGGACGGCCTCATCGTGTCCACCCTGGAGGCCGACCGTCTGCAACTTCACGTCGTACTGGTGAGACCAGAACCACGGTGCTGCCGTCTTCGGCCGCTCCGTCCCGAGGATCGCGGAGGCGACGGCCTTTCCGTGCTCGATCGCGTTCGGCACCGATTCCAGGCGCACGCGCTGGTCGTGAGCATAGGCGCTCTCGTAGTTGGCGCAGTCTCCGATCGCGAACACGTCAGGAAGCGACGTGCGGAAGTCGCCGTCGACGTCGATCCCGTTGCTCACCCGCGCGCCGGCGACAGCCAGCGGCTCGACGTTGGGAATCAGTCCCACCCCGACGATGACGAGATCCGCAGGGGTCATCGTGCCGTCGACCACCTCGACCGCGCGCACGCGGCCGTTGTCGCCCACGATCTGCGAGACGCCGCTCGACAGCAGGACCGTTGCTCCATGAGCCCGATGCAGATCCGCGTAGAACTGCGAGATCTCGGCGCACGTCACTCGCGCGAGCAGTCGTTCCTGTGCCTCCACGACAGTGACGGCGATGCCGTGTTTCCGCAGCGCGGCAGCGGTCTCGAGACCGACGTATCCGCCGCCGATGATGACGGCATTCCGAGCGGTCGCCATCCTGTCCCGCAGCTTCGAGGCGTCGTCGAGCGTGCGCACGGACAGCACGCCGTCCAGATCCGCACCCGGCAGGGAGATCGTCCTCGCTCGGCCGCCGGCAGCCCAGATCAGCCGGCCGTACTCGATGGACTCCCCGTCCTCGAGCATCACGGAGTGGGACTCGGCATCCACCGATTCGACAGCGAGGCCCCGTCGGAGATCGATCGAGTTCTTCGCCAACGCGTCCGAGCTGCGCAGGAGGAACTCCTCGGGCTCGGCGGCGCCCTGTAGGAAGGCTTTCGAGAGCGGGGGTCGCTCGTAAGGAAGGTGATTCTCGGCGCTCAGCAGGCACACGGTTCCGCCGAACCCTCCCTGCCGGAGCGATACAGCAGCCTGCACGCCGGCCTGGCCGGCTCCCACGATCAAGACGTCGTATGACGGACCCACGTCGAATCTCATTCCTCCGCGCACCGGGCCGGTGTTTCCGAACAACCTTGTCGCGGCGTTCACCTACCCAACATCGGGAGTACGGCCGCGTCCAATGCGACTGTCGGGAGCGAGTTATTCCCGTGGCTCATGGGTCGGTGGTCATGACTGTGAGGAATGTTTGCGCCGAGAGACCGGAATTGGACGGTCAGAAATGCTGCGGTGACCATGGGATGACAGTTTGCGGAAGGACAATGATGACCGACTGGCAGAAGATCGACAACGAGACCTGAACCCCCAGTGGTACACGACTCGCGATTACCACGACACGTTCAAGATGATGCGCGACGAAGATCCCGTGCACTGGACCGAGAACGAGTTCTACGGTCGCAACCACTGGAGTATCACGCGGTACGAGCACGTGAAGGAGTACCTCCTCCGCGACGACCTCTTCAGCAACAGGTGGGATACGCGCATCACGCGCTCTCCGAAGCGCCGGACGCCCGAAGAGCGCCACGCTCAGGGGTGGGATATCAACATCGCCACCAACGACAACCCGATGCACGACGTGTACCGCGCACCGATCAACAAGCACTTCAGCGTTCCCGCGATCGGTCGCTTGGGAAGCGAGATCTCGAGCATCGTCGACGAGATCATCGCCGATGTCGCCGACCGTGGCGAATGCGATCTCGTCGAGGACATCGCCGCGGAACTGCCGGTGAAGGTGATCCTGCGGATGCTCGGGGTTCCCGAATCCGACTGGCCCTACCTCCGGGAAGCCTCATGGCAGTGGCTCGCGGCGGCCGACCCTCGATGGGTCATCGACGGGGACCCGGTGGCAACGTCCAACTTCGGCATGCAGAAGCTCATCGACTACTGCCAGGACCTCGCGCTGGAGCGGAGGAAGAACCCCCAGGACGACTTCGCGACCATCATCGGTCAGCTCCAGATCGATGGAGACCCGTTGAGCATTCACGAGATGCGCACGTGGTTCGTCACCATGATCGGGGGCGGTCTCGAGACGACGCGTAACGCCGCTGCCGTCGGCCTGTGGGGATTCATGACGAACCCCGATCAGCGGATCGCGCTCATGGCGGACCGCAGTCTCACGAAGTCGGCCATCGAGGAGGTCCTTCGCTGGGGTACCCCGACGAAGAGCCGTCTGCGCGTGGCGACGCGCGATTTCGACTTCCACGGTAAGCGGATCAAGACCGGCGATTGGGCCATCGGATTCCTTGCCTCGGCGAACAAAGACGAAACAGCGTTCCCCGATCCGCACACCTTCGACATCACGCGGACGCCGAACGATTCGCTCGCTTTCGGCGCCGGCATCCACCTCTGCCTCGGTCGGGCGCTCGCCCGACTCGAGCTCGCGACCCTCATCCCGCGGGTTCTCGAGACCTTCCCCGACATCCAGCCCGTGTCCGACGCGGAGCCGGCCTGGATCGCCGACGTCGGCGTCAACGGCTTCACATCGATGAAGGTGAGCTACACGCCCGCCGCCGTCTCGCCCACTCCGGCAGGTGCACGATGACATCGATCACCTACGTGCTTCCGGACGGTACCGAGCGTCAGGTCGATGCGGAAGACGGCGAGTCGCTGATGCGCGTCGCCCTGCAGAACGACATCCCCGAGATCGTCGGCGAGTGCGGTGGCGAACTCTCCTGCGGCACCTGTCATGTCTTCATCGACCCTGCGGCGCACGGGGTCGACCCGCAATCGAACGAGGAGCGCGATCTTCTCGAGATGGTCGACAGTGCCACCGAGTGCAGCCGTCTCGCCTGTCAGATCACCGTCCGTCCCGACCTCCACGGACTGCGGGCCCGTATCGCTGGAGAAGAGTGATGACGCGGGGCCTCACCTGGGGGCTCAAGCGGAGCTTCCGGGACTACGTCGCGGGCATCGACGACGGTCGCGAAACGGCCGACGGCGGTGCGCGGATCGACGGCGCAGGCTTCTTCTTCCCGCTGGCGGACGAAGGGGAGGTCGTGCGTTTCTCGGGCCGCGTCGCTCTGTCGGCGTACAGCGGCTTGCTGGAGCTTCGGATCGAAGACCCGTGGGTGGAGCGCGAGGGCGAAGGGTGGGTGCTCACGATCCTCGATCCCACGTCCCGCAGTCAGCCGCGCGCGCGTCTTCCGCTGTGCGTTCTGACGGAGACCGACTCCGCTGATGACGGCGACGACGGGAGGGGGTTCCGGACGCTCGAAACCCGACTGGCACCTTCCGGAGCGCGGCTGTTCGACGGGGTGTACGTCCCGGGCACACCCCTCGATCCGGTGAGGTTCGTCGGCGTTCAACCGCCGTCAGAGATCGCCGCGGCCACCCGAGGCTAGGGTCGCCCCATGATCGACATGCACCGGCTGCGCCAGTTCTCGGTTCTCGTGCGCGTGGGTAACTTCACCCGCGCATCGCAAGAGCTGAATATGACCCAATCCGCCCTGTCTCGCAGCATTCAGGCGCTCGAAGAACACCTCGGAACGCGACTGCTCGACAGGGAGCGGGGTAAGACGGGGGTCAGCCTGACCCTGGCCGGCACCGACCTCTACGAGCGGGCAGAGGACCTGCTCGCTCAGTTGGACGATCTCGAGTCGAGCGTCTCGGGGGTGGCGGAACGACCCGTCCGGCGCCTCCGGTTGGGGATCGGCCCGATGTTGGGAGCGGCCCTGCTGCCCACGCTCTTGCAGCGGCGCCTGGGATCGGAACCCAACCTCGCGATCAGCGTCTGCACGACGACGTCCGACCTCATGACGAGTCTGCTCCTGGACGGCGATATCGAGTTCTACCTCGGCTTGGCACCCCTGAAGTACCGGCCGACACGGATGCGCCAGAGCGTCTTCGCCACGTTCCGGCCCAATTTCTACGTCCGGCCGGGCCACCCTCTCGCCGGCCGGGAGACCTTGTCGAGCAACGATCTCTCCGCGTTCCCGCGGATCTCCGGCACCGCCTGGGACGAAAACCTCATCTCTCTGGGGAATGAACGGGACCGCTACCTCTTCTCGACGACGATGCAGGTCGACAACTACGAGATTCTCGCCGAGATCGCGCGCAACTCCTCCGCCATCCTGATCAGTTCGTTGATGCGCGCGGAAGAGGGGCTCGTGCGTCTTCCCGTCTCACTCGAACTCGCCGCGCCGTACAGCGAGCTCCACATCTTCTCGCTCGCGGGCGCGCGCCTGTCGCATGCCGCCGAGAGCTTCATCGAGGAACTCCGAGCCGAGTACCTGGCCGCGACCACGGCGCCGGATCAGATCTTCCCTTCACCACAACTGCCGCAAGGACAGCGGCGAGAAAGCGAACGCGAACATGACCCTCAATGAACTCGAGAGGACGCAGCAGATCGAGGAGTACTTCTCCACTCTCTCGAACTGGGGCCGTTGGGGAACGGACGACCGATTCGGCACCCTCAACCTCATCACCCCCGAGGTGCGCCTCGAAGCCATGAAGGCGGTCAGGACGGGTACCGCTATCTCGCTGGCACGCAACCTCGACTCCGCCCATCCCGATCCGTTGCACTCCGGCGTGACCAACGTCCAGCGGCAGTCCAAGATCGGCGAGGTGCAACACGTCCTCGGGAGGACCGCGAGGTGGGATGCGGTCGGAGAGGAGATCGTCATCAGCCCTCACGGGGGCAATGCGCACCTCGATGGACTGGGGCACTACTACTGGGACGGCTTGTTCTACAACGGCTTCTCGGCGAGCGAGTCGAACGATGTGGTCGGCTCGGCGCACCTCTCCGTGGCGGATGCTTCTCGGGGAATCATCACCCGTGGAGTTCTCCTCGATATCGCGGGACTGTTCGGCGTCCCCCACGTGGAGCGGGGCTACGCCGTGACCCCCGACGACTTGATCGCCGCAGAGAAGCGACAGGGGGTCGAGGTTCGAAGCGGTGATGCTCTCCTCATCCACACGGGCAACGCGGCCGCGATCACGTCCGAGGGTCCGCTGTACGTCGACGGCAAGCGCGGTCCGCTCGACGGGGTGCAAGCGGGGCTGAGCGAATCCTGCCTGCCCTTCCTTCATGAGCGGGATATCGCCGTGATGGGTGCCGATGGCACCCACGACGTCCAACCCTCGGCCGTGGATGACTTCGATTTCGTCCGGCCCATCCACGCGGTGAGTCTCGTCGCCATGGGGTTGTGGTTGATGGACAACCTCGACCTGACCGAGCTGGCCGGCGCCTGTGCCGAGCAGCAGCAATGGGACTTCCTTCTCACCGCCTTGCCGTGGCGGTTCGTCGGAGCCACTTCGAGTCCGCTCAACCCCGTCGCCGTCCTCTGACGCGCTTTCTCCCGCCCTCCCGCCGAGGGCTTCGTTCGCCGTGCCCGCCGGGCGCGGAACGCACCTTCGCCGCAACCGATTGACGACCCCAAGGAGCAGCACCATGACCACGAACGATCAGTTCACACCGGATCGACTGGCAGACCGCGCCGAGATCCAACACCGCGTCCACCAGTTCTGCCGAGCGGTGGACCGCCTGGAGCTGGGCATCCTCAAGGAGGTGTTCCATGCGGACGGGATCGACGATCACGGCGCGTACAAGGGCGGGGTCGACGGATTCATCGAGTGGGTGTCGAAGCGTCACGAGACCATCACCTACTCGGCGCACCACGTCAGCAACACCACGATCGAGTTCGCCGACGCCGACTCGGCGTTCGTCGAGACCTACTTCATCGTCTGGCAGAGCGTGAACCCGCAGGCGAGCCTCTTCGCCGCCGGCGTCAACGCGGGTCCGTTCGAGATGTTCTCCTCCGGTCGGTACGCCGACCACTTCACGCGGAAGGACGGCCGGTGGGCCATTCAGAGCCGGACCACCATTCCCGGCTCCGCATCCAAGACGGTCGGAAGCGACGAGCTCGGGATGGCCTCCGGCTTCGCCGTCGGAACGCGCGATGCCGATGACCCGGCACTTCAGCTCCGCGCCCGGTTGGGCTTGTGAACCCGCCCGAGCACCCGAACGCATCGATCGAAGGAGCACACGAATGAGCGCCACGGCCACCGCACTCGTCCAGACCGGACCGACCGACACCGAATTCCAGGAGATCCCGCTTCCGCGGCTCATCCCGGGATCCGCCCTTCTCCGCGTCGAAGCCAACGGCATCTGCGCCAGCGACATCGACGCGTTCGAAGGGCACGGCGGCGGTTTCGACCCTGCGGACAAGTCGCAGTATCCGCGCATCAACGGGCACGAGATCGTGGGTGTCATCGAAGACGTGGGGGAGGGGATCGCCGGTCGCAAGGATCTCCGGGTCGGGGATCGGGTCGCGGTGAACCCGTGGCTCTCCTGCGGCAACTGCGACGCGTGTCGCCGGTCGCAGCCTCAGTTCTGCCAGGGCATGCCGTGGGTGCGCAGCTGTTACGGCTTCATTCCCACCACGATCGGCGCGGGACTGTGGGGCGGCTACTCGACCCACGTGTACATCGATCCGAACGCCATCCTCTACACGTTTCCGAATGAGGTGAGCGCGCTGGACGCTGCCCTGTGGAACCCTCTCGCCAGTGGCATCCAATGGGCGGTGAAGGATGCCGGGGTGACGCTCGGATCGAAAGTCGCCGTTCTCGGCTCCGGCCAGCGGGGGCTCGCGTGCGTGGCCGCGGCCAAGGCCGCCGGCGCCGGAGCCATTCTGGCGACGGGGCTCTCCCGCGACGCGCACAAGCTCGCGCTGGCCACTCGCCTGGGAGCCGATGTCGTCGTCGACGTCGAGGCGGACGACGTCGTGGCCCGCGGCGCCGAGCTCACCGGCGGCAGCGGCTTCGACATCGTCATCGACACGTCCCCGGGAGCCGAGCAGCCGATCCTGGATGCCATCCGGATGCTGCGCACCGGGGGGACCCTCGCCAGCGCCGGGATCAAGGGACGCCCGCTGACGCAGTTCCCGATCGACGCCGTCACGACCAAGGGCATCCGCATGATCGGGGTGCTCGGGACCAGCCACGAGGCGCAGCAGATGGCCGCAGACCTCGTGATCAGTGGTTCCCTGCCCCTGCACGAACTCCGGACGCACACGTTCGGGTTCGACCAGTTGCCCCTCGCGCTCGAGGTTCTTCAGGGTCGGGTCGAGGGGGAGAACGCCATCAACATCGTGGTCGAGCCCGAATTCCGCGCCGCCTCGTGACCGTTCCATACAGAAAGGAATGACAATGACAGGTCTTCTCGCACGGGCGGAATTCGATCGGCTGATCGACGCCGGATCGGTGCCGGCCGGGGCATTCGTCATGTCTACGGACGCTGCCGTGACCGCGCTCTACGCGGACGTCGGCTTCGACTGGGTCCTCATCGACCGAGAGCACGGTGTGATGGACAACTCGGACATGCGGGCTCACCTCATGGCCGCGCAGGCCAACGGCGCGGTCGCTGTCGTGCGCGTCCTCGAGAACAATCCCACGCTCATCCAGCAGTCGCTCGACGCGGGTGCGCAAGGGATCATGGTGCCGAAGATCGAGACGGGCGCGATGGCCGAGCGTGCGGTCCTCGCCTCTCAGTACCGAAAAGGCGGCCGAGGCATGTGCCCCGTCGTGCCCGCGACGAATTTCACGGGCGAGGGGTGGGCGGCGCATTCGCGCACGACGAACGAGAACGTCCTTCTGATCCCCCTCATCGAGACGATGCGCGGGGTGGAGAACGTGGCGGAGATCTGTGCCGTCGACGGCGTGGATTACCTCTTCTTCGGACTCGCGGACCTGTCGCAGGACCTCGGTATCGACATGGAACGAGACATCGATCAGCTCGTCGTCCTCTGGGAGAAGGTCGCGACCACCGCTCATGAGCACGGTGTGCGCGTCGGGGCTCCCCTCGGCTACGGCTTCGATGCCCTCGCCGACTTCGGCAGCCTCGACAGCGATCTCAGTACGCTCCGTACGGCCGCGCAGAAGTCCCTCGCGGGGTTCCGAGCGAGTTCCTCGAGCTGAGGGCAGTGGCGGGGGAGGGGACGGTGCTCGATCTCATTCGGCTCGCCCACGTGGTCACCATCGCACGCGAGGGCAATTACAACGCCGCCGCAGCCAGCATCCCCCTCTCCCAGTCCACCCTCACCCGAAGCGTTCAGGCCGTGGAATCGCAGTACGGAATCCAGATCTTCGAGCGGGGACGATTCGGGGCGCGGTTGACGGAGGAAGGCGCTGACTTCGTCGAGATGGCGGAACACGTCCTGCGGCGGAGTGAGGCGGACTCCGATGCGTTGGCGGCATTCGGTCGCCACGGACCGCGAACCGTGCGCTTCGGAATGGGGTCGATCGCGGCGGCACTCTTTCTTCCGCGCCTTCTTCGACAGCTGGATGCCTCCGTGTCCGGTGTCCGAGTGGTCGTCGAATCCAACGATGGTCTCCGCGCTCTTCTTCGAAGCGGTCAGATCGACTTCTTCCTCGGTGGTATCCCGCGGGAGTCGAACGGGTTCGCGGCAGCCCACCACTTCCTCGTGTCACGAGTGCCCGGCGGCGACCTGTGCGCTCTGGTTCGACCGGGGCATCCTCTTGTAGACAGCCGTGACCGATCGGCGCTCCCCGCGTTCCCCGTCGCGGCCGGGGCGTTCATCCGCGACCTGGACATCGACCGCATCCTGCCGGGCATCCGCACCCGGGGGCCGGCGCTCGAGATGGACAACTACGACTTCCTCGCCCGCCTTGCGGGGGAGACGGATCATGTGGTCATCGGCAGCGCCTTCCTGCCCGTCATCAGACCCGAATTCGGACTGGTTCGGGTTCCCGGCTCTGATATCCGTGAGCTCCCCCTCGACTGGGGTCTCGTGCGGGCAGCGCAACGGCGGAGCCCCGAGGGCGCACTCCGTGTCGCGCAGAGTCTCCTCTCTTTGGTGAATGAATCTCTTGTCGCACAGGACCCGCAGCCCTGAGCCGACGCCGATGGGATGCTCGGCCGCCTTCCATGCGATCGACGCATCGAACGTCGCGCAAACCGTATTGGACGGCGAATCCGCCTCCGTGATGACCTGACCACAAGCCCGAGGACGCCCGACCAGCCGGCCCAGCCGCGCGTCGGCCCACGCGACCTTGCGTCAGTCATCCGCACGTCATCGCGTGCGGAAGCCCACCAGAGAGGATCAAAGAAGATGTCTCATACGCCACTCCCGTCGATTCCCGACGACCTGAGACTCAGTGCGCGTCTCGATCGCCTCCCCCTGACACGAAACCACGTCATGTGGCTCATCGTTCTCGGCATAGCGATGCTCATCGAGGTCTTCGACAACACCGTCTTCGCCTACGTCGCGCCGTCGATCCGGGCGAACTGGGGGATGTCGATCGCCGAGGTCGGACTCATCACCTCCGCCGTCTTCGTGGGAATGCTGATCGGTGCGCTGGTCGGAGGAAACCTCTCCGACCGGTTCGGCAGACGGCCGGTCCTCATCTGGGGCTCCGTGTTCTACTCGCTCATGTCCCTCGTCTGCGCGTTCGCTCCGAACTTCGAGGTGCTGGCCGTCGGTCGCGTCTTGACCGGAGTCGGCGTGCAGGCGGCGACGGGCGTTCTGCTCGTCTACGCGGGCGAGATGTTCCCCCGCTTCGCCCGCGGCCGCTCGCTCGCCGTGGTGACCTTCCTGGGTTTCGTCGGGGCCCCCGTGACCTCCCTTGCCGCGCTGGCGATCGCCCCCACGGGTGTGGAGGCCTGGCGCATCGTCTTCGGTATCGGTGCTGCCGGCCTCGTCATCGCCATCGTCGCCGCGCTCTGGCTTCCGGAGAGCGTCCGCTGGCTGCTCATCAACGGCAAGAACAGCGAGGCGGAGCGTGTGGTCGTCGGTCTCGAACGCTCCGCCGCTCGGAGTGGCAAACCGCTCGGCCCGCTGGAAGCGGACGTGCCTGCGCCGCCCCGGGGGTCGTTGCGTGACCTGCTCCGTCCCGACATCCTGAAGCGCCTGATCGTCACGTCCGTCGCGTTCTTCCTCTACATCTACTGCAACTACGGGTTCATCTCGTGGGTCCCGACGATCCTGGTCGATCAGGGGGCGGCGCAGGCGGACGCCCTGCGGTTCGCGACGGTGCTCTCCTTCTCCACCGTCGCGGGGCCGCTTCTGATGTTCTTCGTCGCAGACAAGATCGAGCGCAAAACCACGATGCTCCTGGCATCTCTGCTCGGGGCGGGCTCTCTCGTCGTCTTCGCCTTCGCTTCCGATCCGACGACGAGCCTCGTCGCGGGGTTCGGCGCTCAGCTCGGGTTCTCCGTGATGGGGGTGGTGCTGTACACCTACGTCCCCGAGGTCTTCCCCACGAACGTCCGGGGTGCGGGGTTCGGCGTCGTGAGCGGTTTCGCCCGCATCGCGGGCATCATTGCGGGGGTCAGTGTCGCCGCCATCTACACGGGCTTCGGCTATCAGATCCTCTACTCCGTCCTCGCCATCGGGCTCCTGGCGGCGGGGATCGTCGCGGGCGTCTTCGGTCCCAAGACGACGAACCGGTCATTGGAAGCGATCTCCGACGCCTCCGTGCTCGGCGAGGTTTCGACGGAGCGGACTCCGAACGTCCGCGTTCGCTGACCGAGACACAGGAGTCACTTCTATGAGAAAGGCAGATGAATGACATTTCCCATCGTGCAGGACAAGGTCACCATCGTCACCGGTGCGGCCATGGGCATGGGGCGCGAGACGGCAATCCTGTTCGCCGAAGCCGGAGCGAAGGTGGTGGTCGCGGACTTCAATGAGGAACTCGGACGCCGGACCGCCGACGACATCGTGGCGACGGGCGGGGAGGCCATGTTCCACAGGGTCGACATCTCGAGGGGTGTCGAGGTGGAGGCACTCGTCGCGGCCACCGTCGCGGAATATGGCCGCCTCGACATCGCGGTCAACAATGCCGCCCTCAAGCCGGACTCGTCACCGATCGATGAATTCGACGAACAGTACTGGGACAGGCTCATGGCGGTCGACCTCAAGGGCACCGCACTGTGCATGAAGCACGAGATCCGCCAGTTCGTGCGGCAAGGCGGGGGGACCATCGTCAACATCTCGTCGATCAACGGCTTCAAACCGACCCTCAACAGTTCGGGATACATCGCCGCCAAACATGGTGTCGTCGGGTTGACCAGGGCCGCGGCGCTGGAGTTCGGCCCCCAGAACATTCGGGTCAACTCCATCGCGCCGGGCGCGATCCGGACGCCGATGCTGGATGCCGTTCTGGCGACGCAGAATCGCACGATCGAGGAGATGGTGCCCTCCGTCAGCCTCGTCGGCCGTCTGGGCGAACCCCGCGAGGTGGCTCAAGCGACACTCTGGATCGCGAGCGACCTCGCGTCCTACGTCCACGGGACGACGCTCCACGTGGGAGGCGGGTTCGAGCTCCTCTGAGGCCCGCGAGAGCGCCCGACCCCGCGCACTCTCCCTCGTGTCGAGGGAATGCGCGGGGTCGGGCGCTTCACATCACTCCAGGCGCTGTGGTGTGACGATCAGTTTCTGGTTGGCGAACTCCTTCAGACCCGCCTCGCCCAGTTCGTGGCCGTACCCCGAGCGCTTGATGCCACCGAACGGCAGATCCGGAGTCGTTCCCGGGGGCGTGTTGATCCAGACCATTCCGGTCTCGATTCGCTTCGCCACCTCCCGAGCGTGGGCGACGTCCTCCGAGTAGACGGAACCTGCGAGGCCGAAAGGCGAATCATTCGCCAGCTCGAGAGCCGCCGCCTCGTCGGCCACTCGGAACACCATGGGAACCGGCCCGAATATCTCCTCGTAATAGATCGGGTTGTTCCGTTCCACCCCGGTGAGGATGGTCGGCTGGACGAAGGTCGGGATGTCCGGCACAGGCTCCCCGACCTCGATGAGGGTGGCGCCATGGTCGACGGCACGTCGAAGCTGTTCCTTCACGCGTTCAGCTGCGGCCCGCGACGAGAGCGGCCCGACGGTCGTGTCCTCCGCGAGGGGATCACCACCACGCAACCCTGAGAGCGCCAGCCGGTAGCGTTCGAGGAACTCGTCGTACCGCGAATCGACGACGATGATGCGTTTGGGTGAGATGCAGATCTGACCACTCTGCGCCATCCGGCCCATCGCCGCACACGTGACGGTGAGGTCGAGGTTCGCGTCTTCGAGCACGATCATCGCGTCGGAGCCGCCCAGCTCGAGCACCGACTTGGTGAGTGCGGCACCAGCCTGGGCGGCGACGATCGATCCCGCTGTCTCGCTCCCCGTGAGCGTGACACCACGGACGCGCTCATCGGCGATGATGCGTTCCGACTGCGCATGCGTGGCGTACACGTTCGTGAACACGCCCTCGGGCAGTCCCGCATCGAGCATCAACTGGGAAAGCGCCTGTGCGCACTGCGGCACGATGTTGGCGTGCTTCAAGATGACAGCGTTCCCCACCGCGATCTGCGGTGCAAGAACCCGGACCACCTGGTAGAAGGGTGCGTTCCACGGCTCGACAGCGAACACGATGCCGAGCGGATCGAAATGGACCTCCGCTTCGCCCGCAACCGTCGCTACGGGCTTCGGCTTCAGGAGGTGCTCGGCGTTCTCGGCGTAGTAATCGAAGATGGACTGGGAGATGTCGACTTCGCGTAAGGATTCACCGAGCAGGCGGCCCATTTCCAACGTTGAGAGGCGGCCGAGCTCGACCCGACGCTCCTTCACGAGCTCGGCGGCACGCGCCAGCACGGCGACGCGTTCCGCGATGGGTGTGGCTCGCCATCTCAGATAGGAGGCATGGGCGGTCTCGAGCGCAGCGTCGATCTCGGCATCAGTCGCGTCGGGGACGGAGAGGAGCACCTCTCCTGAGTACGGGTTCAGGCTTGTGTATGACATGCGCGCACCGCCCTCAGAACTTCGTGATGACCGAACGGATGACGGTGCCGGTCGACAGCGCGTCGTAGGCTTCGTCGATCTCATCGATCGAGATCTCGTTCGTGACGAGATCGTCGAGGTTGTAACGACCCGCCACGTACATGTCGGCGTAGAACGGGATGTCGCGCTTGAGGTTCGTCGAGCCCATCATCACGGCTTTGATCGTCTTGTGGGTCGCCAGAAAGGCCGCCGACGTCTCGATCTCGATCTTCGCGCCGGGCTTGCCCATACCGACGAGGATCGCCGTACCGCTGGTCTTCACCGCAGCGATCGCCTGCATCTGAGTGGCGGGGAGCCCGATGATCTCGAAAGCGAAGTCGACCCCGCCCCCACTCAGCCGGCGAATCTCCTCCACCGTGTCGTTGTCGCCCGGGTTGACGGTGTGCGTGGCGCCGAAGCGACGGGCCATCGCAAGCTTGGAATCCTGGATATCGACCGCGATGATCATCTTGGCGCCGGAGAGCTGGGCCGCGGCGATGGCGTTCAGGCCGACCCCGCCGGTGCCGATCACGGCGACCGTGTCGCCCGGCCTCACCTTCGCGCTGTTGATGACCGCGCCTGCTCCGGTAACTGTGCCGCAGCCGAGCAACGCTGCTCGAGAGAAGGGGATCTCTTTGTTCACCCGCGCCAGTTGATTCTCGTGCACGAGCGCCTTCTCCGCGAATCCGCTGAGGCCCATCGCCTGGTACACCGGCCCGTCAGCGCTGAAAAGGCGAGGGCCCTCGCCTTCGCTGCGCTCGACCGCAAGCGGGTTCAGGCAATCGGTCTGCAATCCTTCGATGCAGGGTTGGCACCTCCCACACCACTGAACCAGGCAGCCCACGACGTGGTCGCCGAGCTGAAAATCACTCACCTCCGGGCCGACGCCGATCACCACCCCGGCGAGTTCGTGTCCGTAGACCGCGGGAAGCGGAAAGCCGAAGTCATTCGCCATCAGGGAGTGGTCGGTCAGGCACAGGCCGGAGGCCTTGACGTCGACCAGCACCTCGCGGCCGATCGGGTCGGCGATGTCGATTTCTACCGTTTCAAAACCCTTGCCTACTTCGCGGGTCAAGGCTGCTTTCATTGTGCTCTCCATTCATCGTCGAATGGGGATGCCGGGAGGCATCCCTCAGTTGAGCTCCGTGTCCACTTCGTCCAGAGGTGTCGAATCTGCGTCCGCCGTCAACCACCACCGCGGGGCAAGCGTGTTGAACAGACGAAGGAAATCGTGGGGGTCTCGATGGCCCTCGCGCGGGAGCCAACTCACCAGCACCCCGACGAACAGGTAAGCGAAACCGGTCGCAGCCGCCTCGGCGAAGCGATCGGCATCGGAGTCGAAGGGAAGGGTCTCATCGCCGTTCCAGAAGCTGAGTCCGATCTCTCGTTGCGCCTGCATCACCGACTCCCGCACATGCCCGAGAAGCATGGTCGCGACACCGGGGGCGGAGTCGGTGAGCAATGCGGGCCCATAGATCGCCTCACGCTCGATGACGTGTTCGACCACCTTCACGAGCGTCGCCTCGAACCGACGGCGACGTTCGAAGGCCTCGTTCGGCATGTCTCTCAGCGCCTCGCTCCGCAGCGCGTCGAGCTCGGCTCTCAGCGCCTCGTCGAGCAGCCGGGAGGGCGAGTCGGTATGCCGGTAGAAGGTGGCCCGACCGATAGACGCTCTGGCTGCTAGGTCCGTCGCGGTCACCTCGGCGATCGGTTTCTCCGTCGCGGCCGCGAGCGCTGCCTCGTGGAGGCGGGCCCTCGACCTGAGGTGTCGGGCATCTCCTTCGACGACAGTCATGAGACAAGTGTCTCATTGTCTGGCGTCGGGTGCTAGAGCGAACCTCTGGAGGTCCTGCTCGATGAGACACGGTGCGGCGCGAGGCCATTCCCGTCTTCGTCTTCCGTCTGGTCGCGCATCCGTGCTCAACGGATGCACGGCCAGCGGGGTCTGATATTTCGATCTACAAAGTTCTAATCAACTTAGTATTTCTTGATCACCTCGGCGGGAGCAGTTGGCTCAGGGAGATCTCGCGGGCGTCGAAGAATCCCCTCTTGGCCACCACCATCGTGTACCCCTTTGAGCGCAACTCGAGGGCGGATTCGGGCGTCAAAGGGCGTCGACCGACCTTCTCCCAACCCGTTGCCAGTCGATATGCGTGCGTGACAGTCCGAGCGCGTGCCATCAATTTCCCTTCCGCGGTAATCGTGGCAGGAAAGGGGTTGATTCACGAAATCCGAAGGTTGCGTACGGGTGAATGCGGCAGGCTATTTTCCCTTTCTTTCGTTGCCTGACGTTCCCGGAGATTTCATCCTGATCGGTGGGCCGAGCCTCACTCGCGGGGCCGCGTCGGCGCCGTAGCCTGGGGTTCAGGGGGTGCGCCGTCTTTCGGGGGCGCACGCCTCGGCCGCTGTGAGCAGCGGCATGCGCGCGCGCCAGTGCGCGCTCGAAGGTGGCGACAGGGAACGAAAACCCCCATTTCTGGGGGTTTTTGAAAGGGGTGTCCGTTCCCCTTGGGAATAGGGTTGAAATGACTTGGTGAGCCGGATTGTTTGCGAGTTCCAGGAACCGAGAGATTCATCCGTGCAACGGTCCGTGCGATTCGCCCTCATCTCGGCATTCACGTGTCAGAGATTGCCGATTTCTTCGGTGGCTTGATCTGGCCTTTTTTGCCCGCCTTCGCTCTTTCTCTGCGACTTCTTCGCGCTCTCCGGGGTCGTCGGGGCTTGCTTCGACTGGCGGAGAAGGAACCGCGCTGAAGGCTTGGATCCGGTGACATTCCGCGCCGATCATGCTCCCCTGTGTCGGCATCTTCCGCGCCCGCACACCGTCGGCGTCAGCGGGCTAACGTCGTGTCATGAGCGACGATCCCGTACCCTCGGCGGCCCTCGGCCTCGGACTCGCCGCTGTGGGGCGCCCCGCGTACATCACTGTCGGACGCGACGGCGACCTCGGCGATCCGGCCGACCGGACGATCGACGCGATGCGCGCGCGCAGCCACGAGCTCCTCGACGCGGCGTGGCAACTCGGCATCCGGTACGTCGATGCGGCGCGGTCCTACGGTCACGCCGAGGAGTTCCTCGGCGCATGGCTGCGGCTGCACCCCGACCGCGCCGCGGAGCTCACGATCGGGTCGAAGTGGGGGTACGCGTACGTCGGCGGGTGGCGGATGGATGCCGAGGTGCACGAGCGCAAAGAGCACTCGGTCGCGATGTTCCACCGGCAGTGGCCCGAGACGCTCGCGGCGCTCGGCCGGGCTCCCGACTTCTACCTCATCCACTCGGTCACGCCGGAGAGCCCGGCGTTGCGCGACGCCGCGCTGATCGAGGAGCTCCGGCGCCTGTCCGACGCGGGGGTGCGGGTGGGACTGTCCACGAGCGGTCCGTACCAGGCATCGGTGCTCGACGCGGCCCGGACGTTGGACCGCACGCCGTTCTCGGTCGTGCAGGCGACCTGGAACCTGCTCGAAGGCACGGTGGGGCCGGCACTCGCTCGCGCTCATGACGACGGCTGGACCGTTGTGGTGAAGGAGGCATTGGCCAACGGTGAGCTCGCCGAGGCGGACCCGGGAGGGGAGCTGGCCGTCGCCGCCGCGGGGCTTCCTCTGGACGCTTTCGCCCTCGGGGCCGCTCGGGCTCAGCCCGGAGTCGACATCGTCCTCAGTGGCGCGTCCACCCGGGCGCAGCTGGAGCGCGGCGTCGCGAGCCGTTCGGTGCGCGTCGACGAAGAGACGCGTCGTCGACTCGCGGTCGACCCCGAGACGTACTGGCGACAGCGGTCCGCGCGCGCCTGGCGCTGAGCCCGCGCGGTCGGCCCGCGTGCGGTGTCAGCGGTGGTCGCGCCAGGAGTGCTGCGGGTCGTAACCGAGCAGACGCCGCGCCTTGTCGATCGAGAGCAGGGTGCCGGTGCCGTCGAGGTCGCCGCGCGTCTCGACGCCCGGGAAGACCTCGGCCACCAGTTCGGCGTTCGGACGCGTCGTCACCGTGTCGGCGGCCGCGATGATGAAGCGGTCGAACCCGGTCGGCGCGTTCTCGAGCGCGCGCTGCACGGCTTGCGCACCGTCGCGCGCGTCGATGTAGCCCCAGAGGTTCCACTTGCGGGCGCGGGCGTCGGCATCGAACGGGAACTCGGCGTAGTCCTCCGGCACCATGACGTTCGAGAACCGCAGCGCCGTGATCGACAGCTCCGGATGCCAGCGGACGAGCTCCGTGGCCAGGTGCTCCTCGAGCACTTTCACGAGGGAGTACACCGACTCGGGGCGCGGGGCGTAGTCCTCGTCGACGGGGATGTAGGGCGGGTCGATGTCGAAGGGCAGGCCCAGCACGGTCTCGCTCGAGGCGTACACGATCCGGTCGATGCCCAACCGGACGGCGGCCCAGAACACGTTGAACGTGCTCGTCATGTTGTTGTGGAACGTCGCGACGTCCGAGCGGATGCCCGGGGCCGGGATCGCCCCGAGGTGGACGAGCGCGTCGATCCCGTCGTGCTGATCGTTGACGCCCGCAAGGGCATCGATGACCTGGCCGTAGTCGGTGAGTTCCACCTGGACGAATCCGGGTCCGCGCTCGCCGCGCACGTCGAGGCCGATGACCTCGTGTCCGGCCGCGCGCAGTTCGCGGGCGACGACGGTGCCGAGCTTGCCGGAGGAGCCTGTGAGGGCGATACGCATGGACGTCCTTCGTTCGGGGGTTCTGCACGACGTTACCGGTGCACGGGCGCGACGGGGCCGGGAGGCCTTCGGCGAACGGCGGGAGGGGGATGCCACGAGTTCCTCCTTTCGTCAACCTCGCGCGCTCGAGAGCGACGAGTGCTTCGCTAGGTCACGAGCCGACTTCGCGCATCGTCACGAAGACGCGGCCCAGCGACACCTGACAGGAAACCGGCATGAGCTCTTTGTCCTCCGCGACCGACGCCTTCCTCGCGTCGCGCGCGGCCGACGGTGATCAGATCGCCTTCGGCGTGCTGGTGCGCCGCCACGCCCCGTTCCTCGTCGCGTTCGCCACCAAGCTCACCGGGTCCCGCGCCGATGCCGACGATTGCGTCCAAGAAGCACTCATCACCGCGTGGCGACGGCTTCCCGACCTCGCCGACCCCGCCAAGGTCCGCAGCTGGCTCACCACGATCGTCTCGCGCAAGGCCACCGATCGCCTGCGGGCGCGGAAGATCTCGGAGCCGATCGACGAACAGATGGTCTCGGCGGGGGATGACCCGGAGCGCTCCGTTGTGGCATCGTCGCAGATGGACGCCCTGAAGAAGGTTCTGGCCGATCTTCCCGAAGAGATGCGTGTCGTCTGGGTCTTGCGCGAGATCGGCGGACACAGTTACGACGAGATCGCGACCGAGGTCGGCGAGACTCCGGCGACGGTGCGCGGGCGCCTGGCTCGGGCGCGAAAAACCGTACTGGAACGCATGCAGGAGTGGAGGTGATCGAATGAGTGACGACGTGGACGACGTGGGCGGCTCGGGCTACTCGCTCGAAGATCTCTCCGCGTACCTGGATCGTGGCCGCACTCCGCGGATCCCGACGATCGAGCGCAACGCCGAGTGCCAGGCCCTGCTGGCCTCCATGGAGCGCATGGGTCGGATGTCCCGCGAGATCGTCGAGGAACAGGCCGCGGAACCCCTGGCGGAGTCCTGGTACGACGAGATCATGCGCGAAGTGATGCGGGAGTTCCGCGCGGGCCGTGACATCCCGTTGGCCCGTACCCCGGACGGCACGCAGCTCGTGGTCACCGAGGGCGCGCTCTACGAGGTGATCCGCTCGGTCGGCGACGACATCGAAGGGGTGCTCGTGGGGCGCGTCCGCATCGATCAGATCGAACCGACCGCGCCGCTGGATGTGCGGGTGAACGTGAGCGTCCTGTTCGGTTACCCGATGCAGGACACGGTGGATCTCCTGCGCGACGGCATCCGGGTGGCGATCGAGCGCCACGGCGAACTGCGGGTGGGGCGTGTGGATATCACCGTCGGAGACGTACATCTGGAGGGGGAGGACGAGGGATGACGGATACCGCTGCCGAACTGGCCCCGCGCATCGACATGGCCGTGACCGCGGTCGTCGGCGTCCGTGAGACGTACTCCGCACGCCCGATCGTGGCGCGCGCGTACGAGCGCGTGGCCGACGTGGAGGGGTCGCTCGCCGCGGTCGACGAGACCGCCGGAGCCCGCGCGATCACCGTCTGCATCGGTGTCTCCCGCGGCGACGACGGCGCCGCGGTGGCATCCGCCGTCGCCGAGGCCGTGCGCGGAGCCGGTGCTGCGCCCTCCGACACCGTGCGCGTGCGGGTCGCGCGCCTGGTCGCCCCGCGAACCTGAGAGAGGTCGCGGCCACCTCTCTGCGCGGCGGAATACGCTGGGGGCACCGATTCCCGCCTCTCGGAGGACGAATGCCTGCGCAACCCGTGATCGCCGTCGCCGGATCCACCGGAGCCGTGGGAGGCCGCGTCGCGCGCGACCTCGCCGCCCGCGGCATCCCTCAACGGCTGCTCGTGCGCGACGCGGCCCGCGCGCCGGAACTCGAGGGTGCCGAAGTCCACGTCGCGGGCTACTCCGACGCGGCAGCGGCGGCATCCGCCCTCGCCGGGGTCGAGACGCTCTTCATGGTCTCCGCCTCCGAGTCGGCCGATCGGGTCGAACACCACCGCACTTTCGTCGAGGCCGCGGCGCGGGCAGGGGTGCGCTCGATCGTATACACGTCGTTCCTCGCCGCGGCGCCCGATGCGGTCTTCACTCTCGGGCGCGACCATGCCGCCACCGAGGAGATGATCCGGGGATCCGGCATGTCGTGGACGTTCCTCCGCGACAACTTCTACATGGACATGATGGAGCTCTTCGCGGGCGATGACGGTGTCATCCGGGGCCCGGCGGGGACCGGCCGGTGCTCGCTGGTGTCGCGCTCGGACGTGGCCGCGACGGCCGTCGCCGTGTTGCGCGATCCCGCGGCCCACGCCGACCGGGCGTACGACCTCACGGGGCCCGAAGCCCTGACACTCGACGAGGTCGCGCAGAAGATCTCGGCCGTGCGCGGACAGCCGGTGCGCTTCCACGACGAGACGGTCGACGAGGCGTACGCCTCGCGCGCGGTGTTCGGCGCCCCGCGATGGCAGGTCGACGCCTGGGTGAGCACGTACACCGCGATCGCCAGCGGCGACCTCGCGGGGGTGTCGGGCGACGTCGAGAAGGTGACGGGACGGCCCGCCCAGACCTTCGACGAGTTCCTCGGCGCGATCGCCTGAGCGGCCGCGCCGCCGGTACCCGGCGACGCGACCGCCCGGATCAGCGCCGCAGGATCCGACGCGCGAGCCGGTTGCCCAGGAACTGCGCCAGCTGGACCAGCACGATGATGATGCCGATCGCGATCCACATCGTGAGGAAGTCCCACCGGCGGAAGCCGTAGGTCAGGGCGAACGAGCCGAGCCCTCCCGCGCCTACCGCCCCGGCGACGGCGGTCATGTCCACGATCGCCACCACGACGAACGTGTAGCCGAGGATCAACGGCCCGAGCGCTTCGGGGACGAGCAGGGTCGCGATGATCCGCCACGGTCCCGCACCCGCGGCCCGTGCCGCCTCGATCACGCCGGGGCTGATCGTGACGAGGTTCTGCTCGACGATCCGCGAGAATCCGAACGTCACCGCGATCGAGAGGGGCACGACCGCGGCCGTGGTGCCGATCGCCGTCCCCACCACCGCGGCCGTCACCGGGGACAGCGCCAGGATCAGCACGATGAACGGGATCGGCCGGAACACGTTCACCAGGAGGTTCAGCACGACGTTGACCGCGCGGTTCGGGAGCACCCCGCCCGTGCGCGTGACGTAGAGCGCGAGTCCGAGGAGGAGGCCGCCGATCCCGCCGAACACCATCGTGAGCAGCACCATCGTGAGGGTCTGGCCGATCGACTCGAGCAGGATCGGTCCGTACCGGTCCCAGCTCCACTGCGTCGCGGCGGGAACGATCAGAGCGCTGAGCGTCGTCATCGCGCCACCTCCTCGACGCGGGTGACCGCGCGCAACTGCGCGATCACGGCATCCACCGATTCGTCCGACCCCGTCAGCTCCACCGTGAGCGAGCCGAAGGACCGTTGCTGCAGGGAGCTGATCCCGCCGTACAGCAGCTCGAAGGTCACACCGGCGCTCGCGGCGCGCGACAGGATGCCGCCGATCCCGGCACCGTCGACGACGTCGGCGATCACGATGCGACCCGGGTGGGCCGCGCGCAACCGCTCCAGGTCCGCGGTACTCGGGCGATCGTGCAGAGCGGTGGAGACGAACGACCTGCCGGTGTCGGAGGTGGGCTCGGCGAACACCTCGAACGCCGTTCCCGTCTCGACGATCCGGCCGGCGCTGAGCACCGCGACGCGGTCGGCGATCGCGCGCACGACGTCCATCTCGTGGGTGATCACGACCACGGTGACACCCAGCTCACGGTTCACGCGGCGCAACAGGTCGAGCACGTCCGCCGTGGTCGCCGGGTCGAGGGCGCTCGTGGATTCGTCCGCCAGCAGGATCGGGGGAGAGGTCGCGAGAGCGCGAGCGATGCCGACGCGCTGCTTCTGACCCCCCGAGAGCTGGTCGGGGTAGGCGTGCGCCCGGTCGAGCAGCCCCACGAAGTCCAGCAGCTCGGCCGCACGCTTCTCGCGGTCGGCTTTCGACCATCCCGCGACCTTCAACGGGTAGATGACATTGCCGGCGACGGTCCGCGAGGCGAACAGGTTGAACTGCTGGAAGATCATCCCCGTACGCCGGCGGATGGGGCGCACCTGCCGCTCGGGCAGGGTCGAGATACCGACGCCGTCGACCACGACCGTGCCCGAGGTCACCCGTTCGAGCCCGTTGATCAGGCGCACCAGAGTGCTCTTGCCCGCACCGGACTGGCCGATGACGGCAAAGATCTCTCCCGCGGCGATCTCCAGATCGACACCGTCGAGCGCGGTGACGGTGCTGCCGTCGACGTCATACGACTTGGTGACGCCCGAGAGGCGGATGAGCGGCGGCATGCGGGATCAGGCCCCCGCTTCCTTCTGCTTCTCGATCTGAGCGAGCCAGTCGCGCACTTGCGCCGGCTTCTCCTCGACGATGCGGGCCGTTCCGCTGGACTCGGACACCACGATGTCGGTCACGCGCGGGTCGTGGTACGCCTCCCAGACCTTCTGGTAGACGGTGTTGTCCTCCTCGCCGGCGCGCGAGGCGATGATGTTGATGTACGGCCAGCTGTTCGCGTCGGAGGGGTCGACCGAGAAGATCGCCTTGTCGATGATCCCGGCGTCCGTGGCGAAGTTGTTGTTGACGATCGCGGCCGCGATGGACGGGTCCTGGAGCGCCGGAGCGGTGAGCGAGGCGTCGACCGGCTCGACCTGCACGCGGCTGGTGACGATGTCGGCCGGGGTCGGGGTCGTCGCGTCGTTCAGCGTCAGCAGCCCCGCGGACTGCAGCACCTTCAGTGCGCGCGCCTGGTTGGTGGCGTCCTGCGGGATGGCCACACGGCCGCCCTCGGGGATGTCGGCGACGTCGGAGTACTGCTCCGAGTAGATGGGGAGGGGCACGATGAGGGTCGGCCCGACGACGGCGAGACCGTCGCCCGTGGCGACGTTGTGGTCGGACAGGTAGTCGATGTGCTGGAACGCGTTCAGGTCGATCGATCCGTCGGCCAGTGCGGGGTTCGGCGTCTCGTAGGAGTCGAAGGCGACGACCTCCAGGTCGATGCCCTCCTCCGCCAGGATCTCCTTCAGGACCGGCCAGTGGCCCTGGGCAGCGTCCGTCGTTCCGAGGCGCACGGTCGTGCGCTCGCCGTCGGCCGCGGGGGTGTCGGACGAGCCGAACAGGCGCGGGATCAACAGGGCGCCCGCGACGACGACGGCGACCGCGACGATCGCGATCGCGGCGTACAGTCCGCCCCGGCGGCGGGGCTTGGAGGGAAGGGTGGGCCCGGTCGGGCCGCTCGTGCTGTCACTCATGGTGGTCTCCTTGGTGCATCGCCCGGTTCGGGCGTCCGAGCACCGTACGCAGACGCCCGCAGCACCCCCAAGTCGCGTGACGAAACGTGACCGGCGATGACCGGATGCCCGTCATCCGGCACGGCCGTGTCGGATCCTCGGGTATGCTGACCGCGTGCTGACCTGTCGCTGTTGTCGCTGAACGCTCCGCGTTCTTCTTCGACGACCCCGTCAGCCGCGCCCCCGGGCGCATCGACCCCCAGGACTCCACCGTGCGTTACGCCCAGAGCGTCGCCGACCTCGTCGGCAACACCCCCCTCGTCCGTCTGAATCGGGTGACCGACGGCATCGCCGCCACGGTGCTCGCGAAGATCGAGTACTTCAACCCCGGCGGCTCCGCGAAGGACCGCATCGCCGCCAACATCGTCGACGCGGCCGAACGCGACGGGCTGCTGCAGCCCGGCGGCACGATCGTCGAACCCACGAGCGGCAACACCGGCGTGGGTCTCGCGCTCGTCGCGCAGCAGCGCGGCTACCGCTGCGTCTTCGTCGTTCCCGACAAGGTCGCCGAAGACAAGCGCGCGGTGCTGCGCGCGTACGGCGCGGAGGTCGTGGTGACCCCCACGAACGTCGAACCCGAGGACCCGAAGTCGTACTACAGCGTCTCGGACCGCCTCGTGCGCGAGATCCCCGGGGCGTTCAAACCGAACCAGTACGCCAACCCGAACGGGCCGCGCAGTCACTACGAGACGACGGGCCCCGAGGTCTGGCGCGATACCGACGGCACGCTCACGCATTTCGTCACGGGCGTCGGCACCGGCGGCACCATCAGCGGCACGGGCCGCTACCTCCGCGAGGTGGCGGGCTCGTCGGTGCGGATCGTCGGCGTCGACCCCGTCGGCTCCATCTACTCCGGCGACGACATCCACGGCTACGACGTCGAGGGCGTGGGCGAGGACTTCTGGCCGCCCGCGTTCGACCCGACCGTGGTCGACGCTTACGAGCGGGTGTCGGATGCCGAGTCGTTCGCCATGACGCGACGCCTGGCCCGCGAGGAGGGGCTGCTCGTCGGCGGCTCCAGCGGCATGGCCGTCGTCGGTGCCCTGCGCGTGGCACGCGATCTCCCCGCCGACGCCGTCGTCGTAGTCCTCCTGCCCGACCACGGCCGCGGCTACCTCAGCAAGATCTTCGACGACCAGTGGATGACCGCGCACGGCTACGACGTCGAGCCCGTGGCATCCGTCCTTCCCCTCTCCGACCCCGAGGAGCACTCCGCATGAGCACCCATGACGCCGCCCGCGGCTTCGACAGCCTCGCCGTCCACGCGGGTCAGGCCTTCGACCCCGCGACCGGCGCGGTCATCCCCCCGATCCACCTGTCGACGACGTACGCGCAAGACGGTATCGGGGGACTGCGCGGCGGGTACGAGTACGGACGGAGCGGCAACCCCACCCGCACCGCGCTCGAGACGCAGATCGCCGCGCTCGAGGGCGGGGTGCGCGCGCTGTCGTTCGCGTCGGGGCTGGCCGGTGAGGACGCGCTGCTGCGCGCAGCCCTCGTCCCGGGCGACGAGGTGCTGCTTGGCAACGACGTGTACGGCGGCACCTACCGTCTGCTCGCCCGCGTGCTGGGTCCGTGGGGCGTGAAGCTCCGCGTGGTCGACATGAGCGACCTGGATGCCGTGGCCGCGGCGATCTCCGAGCGCGCGCCGCGCATGGTCTGGGTCGAGACGCCCAGCAACCCGATGCTGCGCATCACCGACATCGCCGGGCTCGCCCGCCTCGGGCACGAGGCCGGGGCGATCGTCGTCGTCGACAACACCTTTGCCTCTCCCGCGTTGCAGCGTCCGCTCACGCTCGGCGCCGACGTCGTGGTGCACTCGGCGACGAAGTACCTCGGCGGCCACTCCGACGTCGTGGGCGGCGCGCTCGCGTTCGCCGACGCCGACCTCGCCGAGAAGGTGCAGTTCCTGCAGTTCGCCGCGGGCGCGGTGTCGGGACCGTTCGACGCCTACCTGACCACGCGCGGCATCAAGACGCTCGGCATCCGGATGCAGCGGCACAGCGCCAACGCGCAGGCCGTCGCCGAGCACCTCGCCGGACACGACCGCGTGGCGAAGGTGTACTACCCGGGCCTGCCGTCGCACCCGGGTCACGCCCTCGCGGCATCCCAGATGAGCGGTTTCGGCGGCATCGTCTCGCTCGAGCTCGCCGACGGGGCCACCGCGCGCCGCTTCGCCGAGTCGACCCGTCTGTTCACCCTCGCCGAGTCCCTCGGCGGGGTCGAGTCGCTCGTCAACTACCCGGATGCCATGACCCACGCGTCCGTCCGTGGCACCGAGCTCGCCGTTCCCGACACGATCGTGCGTCTGTCGGTCGGCATCGAGTCCGCCGAGGACCTCGTGGCCGACGTCGATCAGGCGCTCGCCGGCCTCTGACGCACGGGAGCCCGACACCGCACGGCGTCGGGCTCCCGGCATCCATAAACGCGATCTGCACCGAGGAACGCTCGCTGAGCGCGTTTCCCGGTGCAGATCGCGTTTATCGGTGGGGCGGGGCGGGGTCAGCGCTCGGCGCGGGCCAGATTCTGCTCCAGCTCGTCGCGATTCTGGCGGACGACGTACGCGGGCTGGTCGCGCTCGACGCGCCAACTCTCGGCGAGAGGGCCGGCCGAGACGGTGTCGTAGCCGAACTCGTCGTAGATGCGCGTGACCAGGGCCACCGCCTCGGCGGAGTCGCTCGAGGTCGCCAGGGCGCGGCGACCCGGGGTGCCGGAGGGGGAGCCATCGGTCAGGATGTCGGCGGCCATGATGTGGTTGAACGCCTTCACCACCGTGCTCTCCGGCAGGTGCTGCTGCAGCATCTGCGACGTCGTGGTGCGCTTCTCGTCGATATCGGCGATGTGGCCGTCGCGCTCCCAGTAGTAGTTGTTCGTGTCGAGCACGGTCTTGCCGCGCAGCGGCGCGACGGGCACCTCGCGGTATGCCTTGAGGGGGACCGTGACCACGACGATGTCGCCGGCCTCGCCCGCGTCGTGGGCGGTGGCGGCGCGGGCGTGATCGCCGAGGGTGCTGGCGAGGTCGGCCAGCGTCTCGGGCCCGCGGGAGTTGGCGATGACCACGTCGTAGCCGTTGTCCACGAAGCCCCGAGCGAGGGCCTGGCCGATGTTTCCTGCGCCGATGATTCCTACTGTCGTCATGCAGGAGGCGAACCGTTCGGTCCGCAGACGCATTCCCGAACGGGCGATTCGGCGCACCGAGTTAGTTAGTTAGCATCCCGAGATATCAGTGTCAAGAGGAAGTGTGTTCCGGGGGGAGAGGGTAGCTTTCTTCCTGTCGCACCCTCGCGATCGTGGTCGCAGACCGGTGTTCGGGTCACCGTTCCGCTTGACCTGTGAGGGCGACGGCCCCCGGTGGACGCGGCTTCGGACCACCGGGGGCCGCTTTTCTTTCCGGGGATCAGGCCGCTCGTCCCGAGCGCCGCGTCGACCCCACGGGCGGACAGTGGAAGACTGGTTCGTCGGCGGGCGGACGGCCCGTCCCCATCCCACGCGCGAGGACCCCGCCCAGTGACCGACGACACCCGCCCGCCCCGCACCGCTCGCTTCTACATCGTCTGCATCGGAGTGGGGCTGCTCGCCGGGCTCATGTCGGGCCTGTTCGGCGTCGGAGGGGGGACGGTCATCGTCCCGCTGCTGGTCCTGCTCCTCGGCTTCGACCAGCGCTTCGCCGCCGGCACCTCGCTCGCGGCGATCGTGCCCACCGCCTCGGTCGGCGTCATCACGTACGCGATCGACGGACACGTCGCCTGGATCCCGGCGCTCATCCTCGCCGCCGGCGCGGTGGGCGGGGCACAGATCGGCACCTGGCTGCTGCCGAAGATCTCCCAGACGGCTTTGCGGTGGGCGTTCGTGGTGTTCCTCGTCGGCGTCATCGTCAGCCTGTACTTCGTGATCCCCTCGCGCGACGCCGAGCTGGAGCTGACCTGGGCCACCGGCCCCGGCCTGCTGGCGCTCGGTATCGTGACCGGCATCCTGGCGGGGCTGCTCGGAGTGGGCGGCGGCATCATCGTCGTCCCGGCGCTCCTGCTGCTGTTCGGCACGAGCGACCTGATCGCGCGCGGCACGTCGTTGCTCATGATGATCCCGACCGCCGTCTCGGGGACCTTCGGCAACCTCCGCCGCTCCAACGTCGACCTGCGCGCCGCCGCGTGCGTCGGGATCGCCGCCTGCATGACGACGGCCCTGGGAGCGTCGCTCGCCAAGATCGTCGACCCCTTCGTCGGCAACGTGCTGTTCTCGATCTTCCTCGTGTTCATCGCCACGCAGATGGCGGTCAAGGCGGTGCGCGGCCGCCACCAGCGCTGAGCGGTCACGGCGGCGCGCCGTAGACTGAACCGGTGCCCGTGAACCCCGAACTGGTCGGCCGTGCCTTCCCGCCGACCGCGCCGTACCTCGTCGGCCGCGAGAAGGTGCGCGAGTTCGCCCGCGCCGTCTTCGCCGACGCCCCCCAGCATTCCGACCCCGAGGCCGCCCGCGCGCTCGGATACGCCGACGTCGTCGCACCGCCGACGTTCGCGATGGTCGTTCAAGACCTCACGCTGCAGCAGCTTCTGGGTGACCCCGACTCCGGCATCGAGCTCTCGCGCCTCGTGCACGCCGAGCAGCGCTTCCGCTACTCGCGTCCGATCGTCGCCGGCGACGAGCTGACCGCGACGCTCGCGGTCACCGGCATCCGCACGCTCGGAGGGAACGCGATGATCACGAGCGAAGCCGAGATCGTGGATGCCGACGGCGCCCACGTCGTGACGACAATCAGCGTCCTGCTGGCGGGGGAGGCGGGCGCATGAGCGGGTTCACCGTCGGAGACGTCGTCGCCGAGCGTTCCGTGCACCTGACCCGCGAGGCTCTCGTGCGCTACGCGGGTGCGTCGGGCGACTTCAATCCCATCCACTACCGCGACGACGTCGCCGCAGCCGTCGGGCTGCCCGGCGTCCTCGCGCACGGCATGCTCACGATGGGCATCGCGGTCGGCACGCTCGCCGAGGCCCTCGGCGACACCGGCCGCATCCTCGAGTACGGCGTCCGCTTCACGCGTCCCGTCGTCGTCGACCCCGAGGCCGGGGCCGACCTTGACGTCAGCGGCAAAGTCGGCGCCGTCGACGACGAGTCCGCCCGCATCGACCTCACCGTGACGCACGCGGGGACGACCGTCCTCGGCAAGGCGCAGGTGCGCGTGCGGCTGTCCTGATGCCCGAGGTCGCGTCGGTTCCGCTGTCGCAGCTCACGACTCTGCGCACCGGGGGGCTCCCCGCACGCATGGTCGAGGCGACCACGTCCGATGAACTGGTGCGCACCCTCCGCGAGGTCTGGGCCACCGGCGAACCGTGGCTCGTGGTCGGCGGTGGGTCGAACCTCTTCGTCGGTGACGAGCCGTTCGAGGGGACCGTGATCCGTGTCCGCACCTCGGGGATCGACGAGCTCCCCGGCTCGCGTCCCGACACCGTCCGCTTGCGGGTGCAGGCCGGTCACGACTGGGATGCCCTCGCCGCAGAGACGGTCGCGCGCGGTCTCGCGGGCATCGAGGCCATGTCCGGGATCCCCGGCACGGTCGGCGCCGCTCCCGTGCAGAACGTCGGTGCGTACGGCCAGGAGATCGTGCAGACCCTCGTCGAAGTGGAGCTGCTCGACGAGTCCACCGGCGAGCTGTCGACGGTCTCGGCATCCGACCTCGGGCTCGGCTTCCGCACGTCGGTGCTCAAACACCACTACGGGTCGGTGGCCGAACGCCCCGCCGTGATCGTCTCGGTCACGCTGGAGCTGGAGCGGGTCGGCGACGGCGACCGACCGGTTCCGGGGGCGCAGCTGCGCGGGGCCCTGGGACTGGATGCCGATGCCGCGGTGTCGTTGCGATGGATCCGCGAGCACGTGCTCGCGACGCGTGCGCGAAAAGGCATGGTCCTCGACGACGAAGACCCCGACACGTGGAGCGCGGGGTCGTTCTTCCAGAACGCGATCGTCTCCGAGGCGTTCGCCCGCACCCTTCCGGCGGAGTGCCCCCGGTGGCCGATGTCGCCGATCGTCGATCCGATGACCGTGATCCCGCTCGCGGCGTTCGCCGGTGTCGTCCCGCCCCCGGTGATCGAGCAGCGCGAGGTGAAGGTCAGCTCGGCCTGGCTCATCGAGAACGCGGGCCTGTCACGGGGCTTCCGCTTCCCGCGCTCGCGCGCGGGGCTGTCGACCAAGCACACGCTGGCCCTGACCAACCGCGGCGAGGCCACCGCCGCCGAGATCGCCGAGCTCGCCCGGTTCGTCCAGCAGCGCGTCCAGTCCGAGTTCGGTCTGCTCCTGCAGCCCGAGCCGGTCCTGGTGAACGTCGAGCTGTAGCCCTGCTCTCGCGCCTGAGGGGTCAATTTCTGTCGCTTGCGGCGCTCGGAAGCGACAGAAACTGACCCCTCACGCGCCGGCGAGCAGGCGGCGGATGCGGGTCAGCAGCGACTCAGGGGCGTCGAAGTCCCGGGCCGTCACCACCGTGACCCGGTACCCCAAGGACTCCAATTCCGCGCGGCGAGACTGGTCGCGACTCCATTGCCGGGGATCGCGGTGGTAGTCGCCGTCGTACTCGATGACGAGACGCGCGTGGCGGTAGAGCAGGTCGACGCGCGCGATGAATCGGTGACCGTCGAAGATCTCGACGTTGCACTCCGGGGCGGGGAGTCCCGCCATCACCAGCAGGACCCTCAGCTCCGACTCCTTAGGTGACTCCGACCCGTCCACGGACAGATCGATGGCGAGTCGCCTCACTTTCGATCCTCGACCACCGATGAACCGTCGATGCATCACCTCCAGTTCTTCTCGGGTGCACAGCGGTCGTCGCCGCGCGAGGAGGTGATCGGTGAGCGCGGTCAGCTCTGCCGCGGAAAGGCGCTCGGCCAACTCCGCCCACGTGCGAAGCGGAGAAGAACATCGGATGCCGTCGACCTCGATGACATCCTCGTCCCGCACGTCGAGACGCCGACCGATCACACCCGGTCGGCGGATGCGGACGTGTGCTCGCGGCATGCCCACGACAGGTGTGTCCAGGGCGCTCGCGGCCAACGTCCAGGGCAGCGGGAGGCCCTGAAGAACGGCGGACGTCGGCCCGCAGCAGAATGCAAGGTCGGGCAGTGCCCGGAGAAGCGCGCCCACGCGCTGGCGTTCGTCATGGCTTCCCGGGACCACTCTCATCCCGCGGAACGGCGAACTCCACGCCGCGGATCGCAGCGTGCTGGGCGAGAGCCCCGCCGACTCGGCTTCAGTGATCGTGAACGCCGGGGAGGGCGCGCGGGACTGGGGCGACGAAGGCATCCTCCATCCTGTCGCTCCCGGCGTGCCGTGCGCCGCGCGTCTCCACAGCCCCCGCGCGAGGGGTCAATTTCTGTCGCTTGCGGCGCTCCGAAGCGACAGAAATTGACCCCTCACGCGGCTCGCGCTGAGGAGAAGAGGCGCTGGAGGCGGTGGACGCCCTCCAGGAGCTCGGCGTCACCGAGGGCGTAGGACAGACGCAGGTAACCGCTCGGGCCGAACGCCTCGCCCGGTACCACCGCGACCTCGGCCTTCTCGAGGATCAGGTCTGCCAGCTCGAGTGAGGTCGTCGGCGTGACGCCCTCCCACTCGCGGCCCAGCAGGCCCCGCACGTCGGGGTAGACGTAGAACGCCCCGAGGGGGTTCGGCACCTCGACGCCGTCGATCTTCGCCAGCTCCGACACGATGAGGCGGCGGCGGCGGTCGAAGGCCTGTCGGAACTGCTCCGCCTCGTCCTGCGGACCGTTCAGGGCTGCCGCGGCGGCGATCTGCGCGATGTTGTTGACGTTGCTGGACAGGTGCGACTGGAGGTTCCCCGCGAGCTTCATGGCATCCGCCGGTCCGACCATCCAGCCCACGCGCCACCCGGTCATCGCGTACGTCTTCGCGACCCCGTTGACCAGGATCGTCTGGCCGGCGAGTTCGGGCACGGCCTCGACGATCGAGACGGCGCGGACGCCCTCGTACGTGAGGTTCTGGTAGATCTCGTCGGTGATGACCCAGATGCCGTGCTCGAGGGCCCACCGGCCGATCTCGGCCGTCTCTTCGGGGGTGTACACCGAACCGGTGGGGTTCGAGGGCGAGACGAACACCAGCACGGTCGTCTTGTCGGTGCGGGCCGCCTCGAGCTGCGCGACGGTGACCTTGTAGTCCTGGTCGGCGCCGGCGAAGACCTCGACGGGGATGCCGTCGGCGAGGGCGATCGCCTCGGGGTAGGTCGTCCAGTACGGGGCGGGAAGCAGCACCTCGTCGCCGGGGTTCACCACGGTCTGGAACGCCTGGTACACCGCCTGCTTGCCACCGTTGGTGACGATCACCTGCGACGGGGCGATCTCGAGTCCCGAGTCGCGCAGCGTCTTCGCGGCGACCGCCTCGCGCAGCACGGGAAGCCCGGCCGCAGGGGTGTAGCGGTAGTTCGCGGGGTTCTGCAGCGCTTCGGCGGCGGCATCCACGATGAACGAGGGAGTGGCGAAGTCGGGCTCACCGGCCGCATACGAGATGACGGGGCGGCCGGCGGCCTTCAGGGCCTTCGCCTTGGCGTCGACCTTCAGGGTCGCGGATTCGGCGATGGCGGAGAGCTTGCGGGAGAGCGGTGCGCGGTCGGTCACGGCACAGAGCCTACTCGGCGCGCCCGGGATGCCGTGGGCGCCCAGGCCCCCGTTACAGGGTCGTGCTGAAGAGCACCCACACGCCCGGCAGGACGAGCAGCAGCCCGAGCCCCGCGCCGACGATCGACAGGACCGGGGTGCGGTGCCGGCGCACCCGCCGCACGATGCCGACCGCACCGATGACGAGGGCGACGATCCCCAGGAACGCCATGATCGGCAGCAGGACGATCCCGAGCCACCAGATCGCGTTCATCCCGGGGGCGAGGCCGATGAGGAAGATCATCAGGACGGGCAGCAGCACGAAAGCCGCGAGGATCACGGCGACGATGCCGAGAGAGTCGGTCGCCCGCTGTTCTGCCGCCGAGGGGGAGCTCATGCGGTCACGCTAGCGCGTGTCCGGACGCTCCCGCACGGTGCGTTAGCGTGGCGGCGTGACAGCCCCCGCCCCCGAGCGCACGCGCGCGCACCGCCGCGGACTCGGAATCCTGTTCCGCCTCGGGCTCGCGACCCTGATCGTCGGCGTCGCGACAGGACTGGCGGTGCTGCTGCTGGTCTGGATCGTGCACACCATCGAGCACCTCGTGTGGGGGCACGAAGAAGGGCCGTTCCTCGACGGCTTCGCATCCCCCCGCGTGTGGTGGCTTCCGATCGTCACGGTCGGCGGTGCCGGTGTCGTCGCGGCGCTCGGGTGGTACCTGCTGCGCCGTTTCGGGCGACGCATCGCCAGCGTCGAGCAGGGTGTCGCCGGGGCGCACATGCCGTGGTGGGAGACGCTGGCCGACACCGTCATCCAGGTCGGCTCGGTCGCCCTCGGCGCCTCGATCGGCAAAGAGGTCGCCCCTCGCGAGCTCGCCTCGATGGCGGGATCCAAGATCGTGCGCTGGTTCCGCCTCGACGCGAGATGGGGGCGCATCCTCATCGCCGCGGCGGCGGGCGCGGGTCTCGCGGGTGTCTACAACGTCCCGCTCGGGGGTGCGGTCTTCGCGATCGAGATCCTGCTGGCGCAGTTCAGCGTCGGCGCCGCGGTCGTCGCCCTGACCGTCAGCGCGATCGCGACGATCGTGGCGCGCCCGCTCGTCGGGGACGTCGCGCTCTATCAGGTGCCCGCCGTGGAGGTGAGCCCGTCGCTGCTGGTCGCGGCGATCCTCCTCGGTCCGCTCCTGGGGTGGGCGGCGACGAGCTTCTCGACTGTGACCGCGCGCTTGGCAGCGTTCCGCCCGACCGGGTGGAAGCTCCTGGTCGCGCTGCCGGTCGCCTTCACCGCCGTCGGCGCGCTCGGCGCAGCCTTCCCGCTCATCCTCGGCAACGGCCGCGCGCTCGCCACCGCGGGCTTCGACCTCTCGCAGCCCGCGCTGATGCTGCTGCTGCTCGCGCTGCTGAAGTACGTCGCCACGGTCGTCTCGCTCGGTTCCGGTGCCGTCGGCGGCACCCTGCAGCCCTCGGTCGCGCTCGGCGCAGCCGCGGCCGCAGGCTGGGCGTACGTGTGGCCCGGGGCCGACGGAACCGCCCTCGCGATCGTCGCGGCGGCGGCGTTCCTGGCATCCACCATGCGTGCCCCGCTGACGGCGATCGTGCTCGTGATCGAGTTCACCGCGACCGGTTTCGACCTGCTGCTGCCGATCTTCCTCGCCGTCGCCGGTTCGCTGGCGGCCTCGCGGCTCACGTCGCGCGCGAGCGTGCGCCGCTTCGCGCCGCTCGACCCCGGCCGCGAGTAGGCCCGCGCACGCGGCAGACGCGCGGAAGGGCCGCGCACGCGGCAGACGCGCGGAAGGGCCGGAGCACGCGGCCCCGGCCCTTCCGTCGCCGATCAGTCGAGGTACTTCGCGTAGGCGGGCAGCGTCAGGAACGCCGGGAACTCCTCGCGCAGCGCCACCTCGCGGAACACCTCGGCGGCGTCGTCGAAGCGGTCGCCCTCGAACCGGGCCGCCTCGGCGAGCACCTCGTCCAGCAGCGATTCGACGTACTCGCGCGTGATGAGCGTGCCGTCATCGGTGGAGCGGTCCTGGTGGATCCACTGCCAGATCTGCGAGCGCGAGATCTCGGCGGTCGCGGCATCCTCCATGAGGTCGTCGATCGCGACGGCTCCGAGGCCCCGCAGCCACGCCTCGATGTACCGGATCGCCACCGCGACGTTGCCGCGCACGCCGGCGGCCGTGATGGGGAGCCCGATCCTCAGGTCGAGCAGCTGCCCGGCCTCGACCGACACCTCGTCGCGGGTGCGGTGCAGTTGGTTGACGCCGTCGCCGAGCACCGCGTCGAACTCGGCCCGCGCCACCGGGATGAGGTCGGGGTGGGCCACCCAGGTGCCGTCGAAGCCGTCGCCGGCCTCGCGGCGTTTGTCGGCCGCGACCTTCTCGAACGCCGCCTCGGTCACTTCGGGCTTGCGGCGGTTGGGGATGAAGGCGCTCATGCCGCCGATCGCGTAGGCGCGGCGCTTGTGGCACGTGCGCACCAGTAGTTCGGTGTACGCCCGCATGAACGGCACCGTCATCGTCACTTCGCTGCGGTCGGGCAGCACGAACCGGGCGCCGCGACCGCGGTAGGTCTTGATGATCGAGAAGATGTAGTCCCACCGGCCGGCGTTCAGGCCCGCGCAGTGGTCGCGGAGGGCGAAGAGGATCTCCTCCATCTCGAACGCGGCGGGCAGCGTCTCGATGAGCACCGTCGCGCGGATCGTGCCATGGGCGAGGCCCAGGCGCTCCTCCGTGAACGAGAAGACGTCGTCCCACAGTCGTGCCTCATCGGCGGACTCGATCTTCGGCAGGTAGAAGTACGGTCCGCGGCCCGCGGCGATCAGCGCGTGGGCGTTGTGGAAGACGTACAGGCCGTAGTCCACGAGGGAACCGGATGCCGGCAGCTCGCGGCCCGCGCGGTCGATGACGGTGATGTGCTTCTCGGGCAGGTGCCAGCCGCGCGGGCGCATCACGATCGTGGGGGTGCGCTCGGCGGTGACGCGGTACTCCTTGCCCTCGGGGCTGGTGTAGCTCAGCTGCCCGCGGATCGCGTCGAACAGCGACAGCTGGCCGCCGATGACGTTGCGCCACGTGGGGGAGGTGGCATCCTCCTGGTCGGCCAGCCACACCCGCGCGCCGGAGTTGAGCGCGTTGATCGTCATCTTGGGGTCGGTGGGGCCGGTGATCTCGACGCGGCGGTCCTCGAGGCCGGGGCCGGCCCCCGCCACGCGCCACGACGGGTCCTCACGGATGTGCGCGGTCTCGGCGCGGAAGTGCGGGTCCTCGCCGTTGCCGATCTCGAAGCGTCCGCGCAGGCGCGCGGCGAGCCGGTCGTGGCGTCGACGGCCGAAACGGTCGTGCAGCTCGGTGACGAAGGCGAGGGCGGCGGGGGTGAGGATCTCGCCGTCGCGTCCCTCGAGGGGGCGTTCGACCCGCAGGTGCGGAGCGGGAGTGGATGCCGAGGGCTCCGGCATCCGTCGGTCGTCGGTGGTGGGCGGTGAGCCGATGAGGGTCATGATCGTGGCTTTCTGGAAGGGGAGAAGTGTCAGTGGAACTGCGCGGTCTCGGTGGAGCCGGCGAGGGCGAGCGTGGCGCTGTCGGGGTTGAGCGCGGTCGAGACGACGTCGAAGTAGCCGGTGCCCGCCTCGCGCTGGTGCTTGGTGGCGGTGTAGCCGACGGCCTCGGCGGCGAACTCGGCCTCCTGCAGCTCGACATACGCGCTCATGGCGCGTTCGGCGTAGCCGCGGGCGAGGTCGAACATCGAATGGTTCACGGCGTGGAAGCCGGCCAGCGTGATGAACTGGAAGGCGTAGCCGAGAGCGGCCAGGTCGGCCTGGAACGTGGCGATCTGCTCGTCGTCGAGGTGACGCTTCCAGTTGAAGCTCGGCGAGCAGTTGTAGGCGAGGAGCTTGCCCGGGTAGCGGGCGTGGATCGCCTCGGCGAAGGCGCGGGCGAGCTCGATGTCCGGCTCTCCCGTCTCGACCCAGATCAGGTCGGCGTAGGGGGCGAACGCGAGACCGCGGGCGATGACGGCATCCAGACCCGGGCGCACCCGGTAGAAGCCCTCGCTCGTGCGCTCGCCGGTGAGGAACTCCGCGTCGCGCTCGTCGACGTCGCTCGTGAGAAGGTCGGCGGCGAGCGCGTCGGTGCGGGCGATGATGACGGTGGGTACCCCCGCGACGTCGGCGGCGAGACGCGCGGCGTTGAGCGTGCGGATGTGCTGCTGCGTGGGGACGAGCACCTTGCCGCCGAGGTGGCCGCACTTCTTCTCGCTCGCGAGCTGGTCCTCCCAGTGGATGCCGGCGGCCCCCGCCTGGATGAGCGACTGCGCCAGCTCGAACGCGTTCAGCGGTCCGCCGAAGCCGGCCTCGGCATCGGCGACGATCGGGGCGAGCCAGTCCTGCGTGATCTCGCCCTCGGCGCGCTCGATCTGGTCCTGACGGAGCAGCGCGTTGTTGATGCGGCGGACCACGGCGGGCACCGAGTTGGCGGGGTACAGGCTCTGGTCGGGGTACGTCTGCCCCGCGAGGTTGCCGTCCGCGGCGACCTGCCAGCCCGAAAGGTAGATGGCCTTCAGCCCCGCGCGCACCTGCTGCACGGCCTGACCGCCGGTGTACGCGCCGAGGGCCCGGACGTACTCCTCGGTGTGGAGGAGGTTCCAGAGGTTTTCGGCCCCGCGGCGGGCGAGGGTCGATTCCTCGCGGACGCTGCCGCGGAGGCGGACGACGTCGTCAGCCGAGTACGTGCGCTCGATGCCGTCCCAGCGGGGGTCGTTCTCCCACGAGGCGCGGATCTCATCGGCGGTCTCGGTCTGGTCGCCGGGGCGCAGGGGCGGCTGGGCGGGGGTGGCCTGGATCGTCATGTCGTCCTCCTTCGGGTCGCGGGCTTCGGTGCCCGTGGAGACCACTGTGGGCGAAGAATCCGGCTCGATCCGAGGATTCTCGGTGTGAAGATTGACCGTTCTTCCGTTCTGGTGAGATCATCGCGACATGGACACCGGTGTCTCCCTGATCGACCCCGCCGACGCCCCCGACGATGAGGGGGTGGACGCTCTCACGATCGGCAAGCGCATCCGTCAGCTGCGCACGGCCCGCGGGCTGACGCTCGACGACCTCGCCGCGGCGGTGGGTCGCGCGCCCAGTCAGATGTCGATGATCGAGAACGGCCGCCGCGAAGCGAAGCTCACCCTGCTGCAGGCCATCGCGCGGGCCCTCGGCACGGGCCTGGACGCGCTCCTGGATGCCGAGCCGCTCGACGAGCGTGCCTCCCTCGAAGTCGCGGTCGAACGCGCGATGCGCGGGTCGACGTTCCAGGCGCTCGGCATCGCGCCGTTCCGCGTCGGCAAGACCGTGCCGGACGAGGCGCTCGCCGCGATGCTCGCCCTGCAGGCCGAGATCGAGCGGCTCCGCGACGAACGCTCCGCCACCCCGGAGGAGGCGCGACGCGCCAACGTCGCGCTGCGGCGACTCATGCGCACGCAGGACAACCACTTCCCGGAGCTCGAGCGCACGGCATCCGAGATCCTCACCGCCGTCGACCACCCGGGCGGTCCGCTCACGCAGCGCGCCGCGAGCGACATCGCCGCGTACCTCGGGTTCTCGCTCCACTACGTGCCCGACCTGCCGCAGACGACCCGCAGCATCGCCGACGTGAAGAACGGCCGGCTGTACCTGTCCACGCGCGTGGCCAAGGGCGACCCGCGTGCCGCGGTCCTGCAGGCGCTGTCGAGCCGCATGCTCGGGCACCGCGAGCCGACGAGCTACGGCGAGTTCTTGCGGCAGCGCGTGGAGACGAACTACCTCACCGGTGCCCTGCTCCTCCCCGAGGCGCACGTCGTGGCCGCCCTGAAGGAGGCCAAAGCGCGTCGCTCGCTCAGCATCGAGGACCTGCGCGACGCGTATTCGGTGTCGTACGAGACCGCGGCGCACCGGTTCACCAACCTCGCGACGGTGCATCTCGGCATCCCCGTGCACTTCCTCAAGGTGCACGAATCGGGCACGATCACCAAGGCATACGAGAACGACGACGTGAACTTCCCGACCGACCGGCTCGGGTCGATCGAGGGGCAGATGTGCTGCCGCCGGTGGACGAGCCGCGTCGTCTTCGACGAGGACGACCGCTTTAACCCGTACTACCAGTACACCGACACCGGCAACGGGACGTACTGGTGCACCGCCCGCGTGGAGCAGTCGAGCGAGGGTGCGCACTCGGTGAGCGTGGGGGTGCGCTTCGACGACACGAAGTGGTTCCGCGGGCGCGACACCCCCAACCGTGGCGTCTCGCGGCACGCGGTCGAAGTGTGCTGCCGCCGCCCTCCCGCGGAGCTCGAGACGGCGTGGCGCGACAACGCGTGGCCGAACGTCCGCACGCCGCGGACGCTGCTTGCGACCCTGCCGACGGGCGCGTTCCCCGGCGTCGACACGACCGAGGTGTACGAGTTCCTCGAGGCGCACGCGCCGAAGTGAGGCGAGGATCGGCCGTCGAGAGCGCACGATCCGGTCGAGCGCCCACGATCCGGTCGTCCACAACGTGGGTCCTCGGCTCGAACGTGAGCGCTCGGCGTGCGCGGCGATGCCGGGGACGATGCGGTTGCGAATAAACCGTACGCATGTAAGGTTTTGGGCACCGAGCTCCATCCCCCCCGGAGCGCTTTCGATGAGGAGAGCCCGTCATGAAGCACACCCGCTTGGCATCCACCGCGATCGTCGGACTCGTCGTCGGCGGACTCGCCGTCGCGTCACCCGCCGTCGCCGCTCCGCCTCCGCACGCGGGACCGCCTCCGCACGCGGGACCGCCCCCGCACGCGGGACCGCCCCCGCACGCCGGCGGCCCCGGGCACGCCGGCCCCGGCTCGCGCGAGCTGCAGCGTTACGCCGCCGACACCTGGACGTCGATGGCGGCGATGGCCCATGCGAACACGGGGTTGCCCGACGACAACATCGGTGGCGAACTGGACCCTGCGACGGCATCCGGCTACACCTCGCCGACCAACATCGGCGGATATCTGTGGTCGACCGTCACCGCGCGCGACCTCGGCATCATCGGCGCCGACGAGGCGCGCGACCGTCTCGCGGCGACCGTCTCGACCCTCGAGCGCATGGAGCGCAACGGCGGCAGCGGCATGTACTACAACTGGTACTCGCCGGAGACGGGCGCGAAGCTCGACATCTTCCCGACCTCGGGCGAGGTCATCCACCCGTTCTTGAGCACGGTCGACAACGGGTGGCTCGCCGCGGCGCTGCGCATCGTCCGCGAGGCCGAGCCGACGCTCGCCGACCGCGCCGATGCGCTGTATCGCTCGATGGACTTCTCGGCGTTCTTCGACACCGCCGGTGCGCCGGGGCTGCCCGCCGGCACCAACCGCGGCGGCTTCTGGGAGGCACCTCCCGGCGAGGGCTGCGCCGTCCCGGCCCCGATGTACAACGGCAGTGGCGAGCAGGCGTTCTACACGTGCCACCACTACGACACGACCGTGAGCGAGAGTCGCATCGCCACGTACCTCGGCATCGCCGAGGGCGGCATCCCGGCGACCGCGCTCTCAGGCACGCACCGCACGATGCCCGCGGGCTGCGACTGGGCCTGGCAGGAGCAGCTGCCGACGGGCGCAACGCGCACCTACGACGGGTTCGACGTCTATGAGGGCGTGTATTCCTACGACGGCATGTCGTTCGTGCCGAGCTGGGGTGGGAGCATGTTCGAGTCGCTCATGCCCGACCTGCTCGTCCCCGAGACCGAGTGGGGCCCGCACTCGTGGGCGAAGAACCACCCGATCACCGTCGAAGTTCAGAAGCGCCATGGCCTCCGCGAAGCCGGTTACGGCTACTGGGGCTTCTCGCCCGCGAGCAACCCGTTCGGCGGGTACGCGGAGTACGGCGTCGACATCGCCGGCATCCGGTCCGACGGGTACACCTCGGATGCCGAGAAGACCAACGTCGACATCGACCGCCCCGGCTGCACCGAAGGAACGAACCCCGACCCGACCTTCGGTGACGGCGTGGTGACACCGCACGCGGCGTTCCTCGCGCTGCCGTACGACCGTCCCGGCGTGCTGAAGAACCTGCGCGGGATCGAGAAGAAGCTCGGCGCGTACGGGCCGGGCGGGTTCTACGACGCTGTCGCCGTGAAGAGCGACACCGTCGCCGAGCGGTACCTGTCGCTGGATCAGTCGATGATCATGGCGGCCATCGGCAACGCACTGACCGGCGACACGCTGAAGGACTACTTCGTCGACGACGAGATGGAGCAGCGGCTGCGTCCCGCGATGGAGCAGCAGGTCTTCGGCTCGTCCTGGGGCGACCGTCGGCCCTGATCGCACGCGTCCGCGTCGATGCCCGGTACCCTCACGGGACCGGGCATCGGTGCGTGCGGAGGGAGACCCGGATGACGGGGGACGGGATGCCGCGCGCTCCTCGGGGCAGCTACGCGAAGGGCCAGGTACGGCGCCAGCGCATCGTCGATGAGGCCGTGCTGGTGTTCGGGCGCTCGGGGGTGACCAGCGGCTCGCTGCGCGAGGTGGCGAAGCGGGTGGGGCTGACCCCCGCCGGTGTGCTGCACCATTTCGCGACCAAGGAAGAGCTCTTCACCGAGGTGCTGCGGCAGCGCGATGAGCGCGTCCGCGCGGCCGCCGGCGACCCGGCCGAGCACACGCTCGTCGAACAGATGGCGAAGGTCGTCGCCCACAACGCCACGACCCGCGGCCTCACCTCGCTGTACACGGTGGTCGTCGCCGAGGCGAGCGATCCCGAGCATCCGGCGCACGCCTCCTTCGCCGCCCGCTACCGGGAGAGCGCCGCCCGCGCCGCGGAACTGCTGCGGGCCGGTCAAGCGGCGGGGGAGGTGCGCCCCGACATCGATCCCGACCGGGCGGCGCGGCTCTTGAGCGCCGTGATGGACGGCCTCCAGGAGCAGTGGCTGCTCGACGAGTCCGTCGACATGTCGGCGCACTTCGCCGAGTTCGTGCGGGGGTATCTGGAGCCGCCGGACTGAGGCTCCGGCATCCGGGTCCGTGCCGTTCGGGCGTTCGGCGGGCACCGGGTTGCCGCGTCGCAAGTTATGCGCTTAAATAGCCGACGACACCGCGCCCGATGTGGGGCGCCCGTTCGAGGAGGAACACCATGAGAAAGACCCGATGGAGTGCCGTCGCCGTCGTCGCGGCGGCCGCGATAGTGCTGACCGGGTGCGGACGCCCCTCCGACACCGGGGGCGGAGCAGCCGAAGCGTCCACGATCGGCGACGCGAAGGCCGAGGGCACCCTCACGATGTGGGCGATGGGTGCCGAGGGCGAGGCGCTGCCCGAGTTCGTGAAGACGTTCGAAGAGGCCAACCCCGGCGTCACGGTCGAGGTCACCCCCGTGCCGTGGGATGCCGCGTACAGCAAGTTCCAGACGGCGATCGCCGGCGGCAACACCCCCGACCTCGCCATGGTCGGCTCGACCTGGATGGCGGACTTCGGCGACGCGCTGCAGACCGTGCCCACTGATCTCTCCACCGACGGCATCTTCCCCGGCGCGGTCGCCTCGACGAAGATCGACGACCGTGCGACCGGCGTGCCGTGGTACGTCGACACCCGCGTGCTGTACTACCGCACCGATATCGCCGCTCAGGCCGGCTGGAACCAGGCGCCCACCACGTGGGACGAACTGAAGCAGATGGCCGCCGACATGCAGTCGAAGGGCGGCGCCGACTACGGCATCCGTCTTCCCGCCGGCAACGACTCGTTCCAGGGGAACCTGTGGATGCCGTGGTCCAACGGCGCAGAGCTGGAGGACGGCTCGAACTGGACCCTCGACACCCCCGAGATGGCCGAGGCGCTCGAGTACTACCAGAGCTTCTACACCGACGGTGTCGCCAACCCCGCGGCCGACCGCTCGGCGGGTGCTCAGGAGGCCGACTTCGTCTCGGGCGCCACACCGATGTTCATCGACGGACCGGCGTTCATCGGTCTGCTCAACGACCTCGGCGGCGAGGGCTTCGGCGACAAGATCTCGACCGCCGTGCTGCCCGCGAAGAAGTCGTCCACCTCGTTCAGCGGCGGCGCGAACCTCGCCGTGTTCGACAACTCCGACAATGCCGCCAGCGCGTGGAAGCTCGTGCAGTGGCTGACCGAGCCCGGCACCCAGGCAGCCTGGTACGAGGCGACCGGTGACCTCCCGGCCGTGCAGGATGCCTGGAAGTCCGACGCCCTGTCGTCGTCGAAGACCCTCGCCGCCTTCGGCACGCAGCTCGAGACCGCCCAGCCGGTGCCCGCCGTCACCACCTGGGTGCAGGTCGCCGCGGCGGGCGACGGGATGCTGGAGAAGATCCGCCTCGGTCAGCTGACCCCGGCGGACGGCCTGGCCGACCTGCAGAAGACCGCCGACTCGCTGGGTCTGGGCTGAGGCCATGACCCAGGCAGTCGTGGGCGCGACCGGGACGCGCGGCGTCCCCGGTCGCGCCCGGGCGGGCGGCGCAGGAAGCCGGCGCCGCCGTCAGGGATGGGTCGCGTGGGGCTTCGCCCTGCCGTTCGTCGCCGTCTTCGCGGTGTTCATGGTCGTCCCCATCGTCGGATCGTTCGCGATGTCGTTCACCGACTTCCGCGCGCGCGACATCCGCTCGCCGTTCTCGGTCAACTTCATCGGACTCGAGCAGTACGCCGCGGTGCTCGGCGACCCCGTCTTCCTGACCTCGCTCGGGGTGACCGCCACGTTCGTGGTGGTCGGCATCCCGGTGACCATGGCGATCGCGCTGGCCTTGGCGCTCGCGCTCAACGCCAGCCGCGGTCGCATCGTGTCGGTCCTGCGGGTCGGCTTCTACGCCCCCGTCGTGACGAGCATCGTCGCCGTCGCCGTCGTCTGGCGCTATATCCTCCAGCCCGAGGGGCTCCTGAACTCGGCCCTCGCGGTCATCGGCATCCAGGGTCCGGACTGGCTCAACGACACCTCGACGGCGCTCCCCTCGCTCATCGCGATGGCGGTGTGGCGCAACGTCGGAACGCTCATGGTGATCTTCCTCGCGGGGCTCCAGGCGATTCCTACCGATGTGAAGGAAGCGGCCCTCATGGACGGCGCCTCCGCGTGGCGACGCCTGACCTCGGTCACCCTGCCGCTGCTGCGGCCGACCCTGCTGCTGGGCGCCGTGCTGATCTCGGTCGGGTTCCTGCAGTTCTTCGAGGAGGCCTTCGTGATGACGCAGGGCGGCCCGCTCAACTCCACTCTCTCGGTGGCCTATTACACGTTCAAGCAGTTCGGCTTCGGTCAGTACGGCACCGCCTCGGCGGCCAGCTACCTGCTGTTCCTCGCGATCGCGCTGCTCAGCCTGCTGCAGTTCCGGCTGCTGCGCTCGAAGGATTGAGGGAGGATGCCATGACACTCACGTCCCCCACGGCTCCGGCCGTCGTCGCCGACACCGTCGAGCCGCCGCGCCGACGCCGTCGCTCCGAGAACCGCCTCACCCCCGGCCGCGCGCTCACCTACACCGTCCTGGTCCTCGGGCTCTTGGTGTGGATCGTGCCGTTCGTCTGGATGCTGCTGGGCTCGGTCAAGACCCAGCGCGAGATCCTGCAGCGCCCGCCCACGTGGTGGCCGCAGGAGTTCACGTGGGAGAACTTCGCCGCCTGGTTCGGACAGTTGAACTTCGGCCAGTTCTTCGGCAACAGCCTCCTCGTGGCCGTGGTCACCGTGGCCGGCAACCTCGTCTTCTGCTCGATGGTCGGGTATGCCCTGGCCAAGATGGACTTCCCCGGTAAGAAGGCCCTGTTCGTCGTCGTGATGGTGACACTCATGGTCCCGGGCGTCGTGACGTTCGTGCCGCTGTTCGTGATGGTCTCCTCGATCGGCCTCGTCGACACGTACGCCGCGTTGATCCTGCCGTTCGTCACGACGCCGCTGGGCGTGTTCCTGATGCGGCAGTTCATGCTCGGCATCCCGGATCCACTGCTCGAGGCCGCGCGCATCGACGGCGCGGGGGAGCTGCGCATCTTCGCCCGCATCGTGATGCCCCTGTGCGGCCCGCCGCTCGCGACCCTCGGCATCCTCACCTTCCTGGCGTCGTGGAACAACTTCCTCTGGCCCCTCGTGGCGGCCCAGACGCAGGGCAAGTACACCCTGCCCGTCGCGCTGTCGCTGTACTCGACCGGTCAGAACGCCACCGACTACGGCCTGCTCCTGGCCGGCTCGGTGCTGGTGATCGCGCCGATCATCCTGCTCTTCGTCTTCCTGCAGCGGTACTTCATCCAGGGCATCGCCTCGACCGGCCTGAAGTGACCCCGCGACCGATCCGAAAGGATGCCATGACCCCCCGCCACCTCACCTCCTCCGACGGCACCCGCTTCCGCGACCTCAACGGAAACGGCGTGATGGACCCGTACGAGGACCCGCGTCTCGGCGCCGACGTGCGCACCGAGGACCTCCTCGGGCGGCTGAGCCTCGAAGAGAAGTGTGGACTGATGTTCCAGACCGTCATCGAGGTCGGCGACGACGGCGAGCTGCTGGAGGCGCCGGGCAAGATCTCGAAGTCGCCGACCACGACCGTCGTCGTCGGCAAGAACATGACGCACTTCAACGTGCACGCGATCCGCACCGCCCGCCAGGCCGCCGAGTGGAACAACCGGCTGCAGGCGCTGGCCGAGACCACCCCCCATGGCATCCCGGTCACGATCAGCACCGATCCGCGTCACGCGTTCGTCGAGAACACCGGAGTCGCGTTCTCGGCCGGGCCGTTCTCGCAGTGGCCCGAGGGCCTCGGGCTCGCGGCCCTCGACGACGTCGAGACGGTGCGCGAATTCGCCGAGGTCGCGCGCCGTGAGTACCGGGCCGTCGGCATCCGCGCGGCGCTGCACCCCCAGATCGACCTGGCGACCGAGCCGCGGTGGGGGCGTCAGGCGCAGACCTTCGGACAGGATGCCGCTCGCGTGGCGGAGTTCACGGCGGCGTACCTGCGAGGGTTCCAGGGCGAGGAGCTCGGACCCGACAGCGTCGCGTGCACGACGAAGCACTTCCCGGGCGGTGGCCCGCAGCAGGGCGGCGAGGACGCGCACTTCCCGTACGGCCGTGAACAGGTGTACCCCGGCGGTCTGTTCGACTACCACCTCGAGCCGTTCCGTGAGGCGATCCGCCGCGGCACCGCAGGGATGATGCCGTACTACGGCATGCCCGTGGGCCTGCAGCTCGACGGCGAGCCGATCGAGGAGGTCGGCTTCGGGTACAACCGGCAGATCGTCACGGGCCTGCTGCGCGAGCAGCTCGGCTACGACGGCGTCGTCGTGACCGACTGGGAGCTCGTCAACGACAACCATGTCGGCGATCAGGTGCTGCCCGCGCGCGCTTGGGGCGTCGAGCACCTCACGGCGATCGAGCGCATGGAGAAGATCCTGGATGCCGGAGCCGACCAGTTCGGCGGCGAGGAGTGCGTCGACATGCTCATCGACCTCGTCCGCTCCGGTCGGGTGTCCGAGGAGCGGATCGATGCCTCGGCGCGCCGCCTGCTGCGGGTGAAGTTCGCCCTCGGGCTGTTCGACGACCCGTACGTCGACGTCGAGGAGGCCGAGCGGATCGTCGGCAACGCCGAGTTCCGGGCGCTCGGCGAGCACGCGCAGTCACGCTCGCTCACGGTGCTGGTGAACGAGGAGCGGGTGGGCGTTCCGACCCTGCCGCTGCGCGCCTCCGGCACGGTGTACGTCGAGGGCTTCCGCCCCGAGGACGTCGCCGAGCTCGGTGCGGTCGTCGACGACCCGGCGGTCGCCGATGTCGCGCTCGTGCGCATCGGCGCGCCTTTCGACCCCCGCGACGACCTCTTCCTCGAGGCGTGGTTCCACCAGGGGTCCCTCGAGTTCGCGCCGGGCCTCGTGTACCGGCTGCAGCAGATCGCGGCATCCTGCCCGCTCGTGCTCGTGGTGAACCTCGACCGTCCGGCGATCCTCACGCCGTTCGTGGGACACGCCGCGGCGATCGTCGCGGACTACGGCAGCTCCGCGCGGGCGGTGCTCGACGCCCTGACGGGGCGCGTCGCCCCGCGCGGACGCCTGCCGATCGAGATCCCGCGGTCGATGGATGCCGTCCGAGCCTCGCGCGAGGATGTACCGTCGGACACCGGCGACCCCGTCTTCCCCGTGCACTTCGGACTCGATCTGGCGGGCGTGGAGGACGAGCCGGAACCGATGAGGGGGTACGCGCACCGATGAGCGAAGCGGACGCGACGAGACGACCGACCGTCTACGACGTGGCACAGGAGGCCCAGGTCTCGATCGCCTCGGTGTCGTTCGCGTTCCGCCGCCCCGACAAGCTCAGCGACGCCACGCGCGAGCGCGTGCTCGAGGCCGCGCGGCGTCTGGGGTACGCCCCCAGCGCAGCGGCCCGTGGTCTCGCGCACGGCCGCACCGGATCCCTCGGTCTGCACGCCTTCGACCTGCTGCTCGAGCGCGCCGACCCCATCGCCCAGTCCACCCCCCTGACGGGCCTGGCGGCGCCCCGCCTGGATGCCGACGGCGTCATCCCGTGGAACCAGACGGACGACGATGTGCTGTCCGATCCCCGGGCGTTCCCGCTGTACGTCGACGAGGTCCAGCGCGGCTTCGAGCTGGAGTGCTGGGCCCTGGGCCGCCCCGTGATGCTCAGCAGCGGCGCGGGCACCGATGTGTCCGTCGCCGACACCGCCGGCCGCGTCGACGGGCTGGCGATCTTCCCCTCGCCGCAGACGGCCCCCGCGCTCGCCCGGTACGCCCCGACCATCCCGATCGTGCTGTTCAGCGCCGCGCCCGGCGACGATCATCATCACCGGGTGCGCGTGGACAACGCCGCCGGCATGCGGGCGCTCGCCGAGCATCTGGCGGGGGAGCACGGCATCCGGGACATCGCCTTCGTCGGGCGTCCCGAGTCGTCCGACACGGCGGAACGCCTCGCGGGTGTCCGTGCGGGGCTGGCCGACCTCGGCATCGCGCTGCGTCCGGACGTGGTGGATGCCACCGTGCGCGGCGAAGACGAGCTGATCCCGCAGCTGCGCGCGCTCATCGCCGATGGGCGGATGCCGCGCGCCCTCGTGTGCGCGACCGATCAGCACGCGTTCGCGGTGCTGGACGCGCTCGCCGCCGAGGGCCTCCGTGTGCCGGACGATGTCGTGGTCACGGGGTTCGACGGCACGCTCGCGGCCCGGCTGAGCAGCCCGCCGCTCACGACCGTGCGGCAGCCGATGGAGGCGATGGGGCGCGCGGCGGCCCGGATCCTGGCGGGTGTCGCAGGCCCCGCCGACCGCCCCTTCGACGTGGTGTTCGAACCGAGGCTCGTCGTCCGGGCGAGCTGCGGCTGCGCGGCCTGAAACGGCCGACGCTCAGGGCTGTTGCACGCGGAGCGCCGCCCACAGCTCGGCGCGGGTGGCGAACGAGCCGAGGTCGCGCTCGAGCAGACGCTCGGCCAGGGCCAACCGGGTGCGCACCGTGTGCCGGTGCACGCCGAGGGACTGCGCCGTCGCCTCGTGCGAGCAGTCGTGATCGAGCCACGCCCGCAGCGTCTCGATGAGCCGTGAGCCCTCGGCGTCGTCGTGCGCGGTCAACGGCGCCAGCTCGGCGGCCGCCAGGGTCGGCGCCTCGGGACCGAGCGCCGACAGCACGCCCGAGGCCGCGACCTCGCCGAAGCTCGTGACCGCGCTGCGCCCGCGGTCGCGCGCGACGCGCGCCTGCTCGACGGCGGCGGCGAAACGGTCGTACCCGGTGGGACCGGACACGCCTATCCGGGCCCCGAACCGTTCGGCGGCCTCGTCGATCGCCTGGCGCTCATCCGCGGGGACGACGATGACGACGCCGTCGTCGGCGCGGCCGAAGAACACGGCCCCGCGACGTTCCTCCGCCCGGAGCTCGAGCAGCTCGACGAGGCCGCCGCTGCGGGTCGAGGCCGCGTCGGTGAGGGCGACGACGATCGGGGCCGGAGGCAGCGGTCCCCAGGCGTCGCGGGCGATGCGGCGCGCGAGGGCCGGGTCGTCCGTCAGGAGGGACTGCACGAGCCCCGCACGCAGAGCCCCCCGTGCCCGGCCGAGGCACTGGTGCTGCTCGAAGGCGAGGCCGGCCATCGCGATCACGGCCGTCACGACGCCGCGGCCCTCGTGATCGAGCTCTCCGGCGGCGATCGCGATGACGCCGCGCAGGTGTCCGCCGCGCCCCAGCGTCTGGAGCGTGAAGGGCCGCCCGCCGATGCGGAGGGAGGATGCCGCGCGCGCTCCGCGCCGCAGCACCGAGGCGACCTCGGCGCTCAGCGCGCCCGACATTGCCGCGTCCAGGTCGCCGGCGGGGTGCTCGCGCGTGAGCTCGCCGGCCGCGTCGTACAGCCCCACCCACGTCCCGAGCTGCCGGGCCAGTTCGGCGAGGGTCGCCCCCAGCCCGTCGGGGCGGAGTGCCGCGAGCGCGATCGCGCGCTGTGCCGACAGCGCCCACGTGCGGCGGCCGAAGGCCTCGGCGGCGATCGCCTCGGCGTTGGCACGGGCGACGGCGATGAACGGCGTGCGGTACGGCACCTCGAACAGCACCAGCCCGGCCGCACGGCAGGCCGCGGCGAGCTCGGGAGGGATGCCGTCGCGTACGACCTCCGTACCGAAGCCGAGACCGGCGACGCCGCGGGCCGTGAGCCGTTGGACGTAGTCCTCGGCGGAGGTGGCATCCCGGCCCTGGAACTGGGTGCCCGTGGTCAGGAGCACCTGGCCGTCCGAGAGGAAGGGAGTGGGATCGGCGAGGTCGCTGCTGTGCACCCAGCGCACCGGACGGTCGAGCGCCTCGGGGGCGACGTCGTCGTTCTCGAGGCGCAAGTGCAGGTCGGTGCGGCGCAGCAGTGCGCCCAGAGTGGGGATGTCGGTGGCGTCCATGAGGGCTTTCGCGAGGTCATGCTGTACGTCTCGTACAGCCGGGTATCCAGAATGTACAGGACGGAGGGTGCCTGGCTGCGGTGGCGTTCCCTACGCTCCCGAGCATGACCGCACCGCACACCGTCACCGCGCCCCCCGTCGGCGGACCCTCCCTCCCTCAGGAGCGCCGCCTGGTCACGAGCATCCCCGGCCCCCGTTCGCACGAGCTCCTCGAGCGAAAAGCCGCGGCCGTCTCCGCCGGCGTCGGTCACACCGCCCCGATCCACGCCGTGGCCGCCGGCGGCGGAGTCATCGTCGACGCCGACGGCAACTCGCTCATCGATCTCGGGTCCGGAATCGCCGTGACCACGGTGGGCAACGCCCACCCGGCCGTCGTGGCGGCCGTGCAGGAGCAAGTGGCCGCGTTCACGCACACGTGCTTCATGGTCGCGCCCTACGACTCCTACGTGAGCGTCGCCGAGGCGCTCAACCGCCTCACCCCCGGCGACCACGCCAAGAAGAGCGCGCTGTTCAACTCCGGCGCCGAGGCGGTCGAGAACGCGATCAAGATCGCCCGCAAGCACACCGGCCGTCAGGCCGTGGTCGCCTTCGACCACGCCTACCACGGACGCACCAACCTCACGATGGCGCTGACCGCCAAGAGCATGCCGTACAAGAGCGGGTTCGGGCCCTTCGCGTCGGAGGTCTACCGCGCGCCCATGTCGTACCCGTTCCGCGACGGGCTCTCCGGCACCGAGGCCGCCGCCCGTGCGATCTCGATCATCGAGAAGCAGATCGGCGCCGACAACCTCGCCGCGGTCCTCATCGAACCCATCCAGGGCGAGGGCGGGTTCATCGTCCCCGCCGAGGGCTTCCTCCCGGCGCTCGTCGACTGGTGCCGTGCCAACGATGTCGTCTTCATCGCCGACGAGGTGCAGTCCGGGTTCGCCCGTACCGGCGCGATGTTCGCCTCCGACCTCTTCGGCATCGTCCCCGACCTCATCACCACCGCGAAGGGCATCGCCGGCGGTCTGCCGTTGGCCGCCGTCACCGGTCGTGCCGACATCATGGATGCCTCCCACACGGGCGGCCTCGGCGGCACGTACGGCGGCAACCCGATCGCGTGCGCGGCCGCTCTGGCCGCGATCGACGCGTTCGAGAACGACGGCCTCTTGGAGCGCGCTCAGGAGATCGGCGAGATCCTCACCTCGCGCCTGACCCGCCTGCAGCAGGATGACCCGCGCATCGGCGACATCCGTGGTCGCGGCGCGATGATCGCGGCCGAGTTCGTCGACCCGGCCACGGGCGCTCCCGACGCCGCCCTCACCGGGGCTGTGGCCAAAGCCGCGATCGCCGAGGGAGTCATCGTCTTGACGTGCGGAACCTACGGCAACGTCATCCGCTTCCTTCCGCCGCTCTCGATCGGGGACGACCTCCTCCACGAGGGCATCGACGTGGTGGCCGGCGTGCTCGCCCGCCACTGAACACCAGACCCGAGGGGGCGGCATACGACCCGAACGAGCCGCCCCCTCGTCGCACCATCCGGGTCACCGACGCAGAGAGAGAAGATTTCATGGACGAGATCACGCGTGACGTCGTCGTCATCGGCGCGGGGGCCGCGGGCCTGACCGCCGCGAACGACCTGCGCAAAGCCGGTTTGTCGGTCGTCGTGCTCGAGGCGCGCGACCGCGTCGGCGGGCGCCTGTGGACCGACGTCGTCGACGGGGCCATGCTCGAGATCGGTGGACAGTGGGTCTCGCCCGATCAGCAGGCCCTCATCGACACCGTGGCCGACCTCGGTTTGACGACCTTCAGCCGCTACCGCGAGGGCGACAGCGTCTACGTCGGCCCCGACGGCGTCGCGAAGCGCTTCACGGGGGAGATGTTCCCGGTGGCGCCCGAGACCGAGGCGAGAATCGACGAGATCACCGCGCGCCTGGATGCCATGGTCGCCGAGATCGACCCCGACAAGCCGTGGGAGCACCCGAAGGCCGAGGAGTGGGACAAGATCTCGTGGGACGCGTGGCTGCGCGAGCAGACCGACGACGACGAGGCCGTGCGCAATCTCGCCTTCGCCACCGGATCGGCGATGCTCACCAAGCCGACGCACACGTTCTCTCTCCTGCAGTCCCTGCTCATGGCGGCATCCGCGGGCTCGTACTCGCACCTCGTCGACGCCGACTTCATCCTCGACAAGCGCGTCGTGGGCGGTCTGCAGCAGGTGCCCGAGCTGCTCGCCGAGCGTCTGGGCGACGACGTGCTGCTCAACCAGCCCGTGCGCCGCATCATCTGGGGGCCCGAGTCCGTGGCGCCGGACCGACCCGCGGATTCGGTGACCGGACGCCGGGTCGACGACCTGCGCGCGCTCACCGCACGTGTCGAGGCCGCGAAGTCCTCCTCGTCGGGCGTCACCGTGATCGCCGACGGCGTCACCGTGCGGGCCCGCTTCGCGATCCTCGCGCTCGCGCCCGTGCTGTACCCGCGCATCTCGTTCGAGCCGCCGCTGCCGCGCTTGCAGCACCAGATGCACCAGCACATCTCGATGGGCTTCGTCATCAAGGTGCACGCCGTCTACGACCGCCCGTTCTGGCGCGAGCAGGGGCTCTCGGGTACCGCGTTCAGCCCCTACGAGCTCTCCCACGAGGCGTACGACAACACCAACCACGGCGACGAGCGCGGCACCCTGGTGGGCTTCGTCTCGGACCAGAACGCCGACGACCTCTTCCAGATCAGCGCCGAGGAGCGCAAGGAGCGCATCCTCGAGTCGCTCTCGCACTACTACGGCCCCGAAGCCAAGAACCCGGTCGTCTACTACGAGAGCGACTGGGGCACCGAGGAGTGGACCCGGGGCGCGTACGCCGCGAGCTTCGACATGGGCGGTCTGAACCGCTACGGCGCCGACCTGCGCGAGCCCATCGGCCCGATCCACCTCGCGTGCAGCGACATGGCCGGTGCCGGCTACCAGCACGTGGACGGTGCGATCCGCCAGGGTCGCCGTGCCGCCGACGAGATCCTCGAACGGGCACGCCGATGACCGCGCCGGTGGTCGTCGGATACACCGCGACCGACACGGGTGCCGACGCCCTCGCGCTCGGCATCCGTCTGGCCCGGGCCATCCAGGCCCCGCTCGAGGTCGTCCTCGTCCTGCCCGACGACGCGCGCAGCGTCATCACCCCGCCCGACGCCTCCTACGCCCGTCTCGTCCGCGAGCAGGCCGAGCAGTGGCTCGGCGACGCGGCGACCGTGATCCGGGATGCCGTGCCCCACCGCGAGCACCTTCGTCACGGCGACTCGTTCGCCGAGGGGCTCGTCGCGTTCGCGGACGAGATCGGCGCCGGGTACATCGTCGTGGGCGCGGCCAACGGCGGTCTCCGCGGCCGGCATCGTCTGGGGACGGTCGCGTCCGAGCTCTTGCATTCCTCCGACGTCCCCGTCGTCCTCGCCCCCGAGGGCTCGCGGCGCGTCGACCCGGCGGTCGGCATCAGCCGGATCACCGCCGCGATCGGTAGCCGTCCCGGCGCCGACGTGCTGCGCGAGGAGAGCGTCGCGCTCGCCGCCGCGGCATCCGTCCCGCTGCGCCTGCTGTCGCTCATCACGGTCGACCTGCCCCCGGGGCTGCAGACCGGCGCCATCCGCATCGCCGGGGCCGCCCACGCCGAGGACGTGCTGTCGCAGGCGCAGTCCGCGCTGCCCGCCGACATCGCGGCCGAGGTCCTCGTCGCCGATGGCGAGGACATCGAAGAGGCCGTGCGCGACCTGCCCTGGGATCCCGCCGAGCTCGTGATGGTCGGCAGCAGCCGCCTCGCACAGCCGCGACGGCTGTTCCTCGGTTCGACCGCGGCGAAGATGCTGCACGAACTGCCCGTACCCCTCGTCGTCGTGCCACGCAGTCGTGCCGACGTCTCGTCCTCGGAAGGAACGCGGCCATGACCGCACCCGCACCCACGACCGGCAGCGACGCCGGCGGCCTGTCGAAGAAGGGTCTGAGCGCCGGAACCATCGGCCTGCTCGGCGCCGTCGTCATCGGCATCTCGTGCATCGCCCCCGCCTACACGTTCACCGCCGCGATCGGCCCCACGGTCGGAGCCGTCGGCGTGCAGGTGCCGGCCATCATCCTGGTCGGGTTCATCCCGATGCTGCTCGTGGCCTTCGGCTATCGCGAACTGAACAACCGGATGCCCGACTCGGGCACGTCGTTCACCTGGGCGGCCCGCGCGTTCGGGCCGTGGATCGGCTGGATGGCCGGGTGGGGCCTCATCGCCGCCACCGTCATCGTGCTGTCCAACCTCGCCGGCATCGCCGTCGACTTCCTGTTCCTCCTGATCTCGCAGCTGACCGGGCAGCCCGGCATCGCGGATCTGGCATCCAACCTGCCCATCAACATCGCGGTCTGCCTGCTGTTCGTCCTCGGGGCGACGGTGGTGTCCTACCGCGACATGCAGACCACCCAGAAGCTGCAGTACGTGCTCGTGGGCTTCCAGGTCATCGTGCTCGTGGTGTTCGCGGTCGTCGCGATCGTGCACGTCGTGAGCGGGGATGCCTACGACCCCACGCCCGTCGACTGGTCGTGGTTCAACCCGTTCGCGGTGTCGTCGTTCAGCGCGTTCGCCGCGGGCGTCTCGCTGTCGATCTTCATCTTCTGGGGGTGGGACGTCACCCTCACGATGAACGAGGAGACGAAGGACCCCGAGAAGACGCCCGGGCGGGCGGCGACCATCACGGTCGTCACCATCGTCTCGCTGTACCTGCTGCTGGCGGTGTCGATGATCATGTTCGCCGGCATCGGCGACGGCGAGTTCGGGCTGGGGAACCCCGACATCCAGGACAACGCGTTCTTCGCGCTGGCCGGTCCCATCCTCGGTCCCTTCGCGGCCTTCGTCTCGCTCGCGGTGCTCACCAGCTCGGCATCCTCGCTCCAGTCGACATTCGTCGGCCCGGCCCGCACCCTGCTGGCGATGGGGCACTACGGCGCCCTGCCGCCGAAGTTCGCCGCGGTCAGCCCGCGGTTCTTCACCCCGGGGTACGCCACGATCGTCTCCGCCGTCGTCGCCGCGGGCTTCTACGCGGTCATGCGCGTCGTGAGCGTCAACGTGCTCTCGGACACGATCCTGACGCTCGGCATCATGATCTGCTTCTACTACGGGCTCACGGCCTTCGCCTGCGTCTGGTACTTCCGCAAGCAGTGGTTCGACTCCGCGCGCAACGTGTTCTTCACGTTCCTGTTCCCGCTCGTCGGCGGTGTCATCCTGGCCGTGATCTTCGTCACCACGCTCATCGACAGCATGAACCCCGAGTACGGCAGCGGGTCGGAGATCGGCGGGGTCGGCCTGGTGTTCGTCCTCGGCGTGACCATCATCGTGCTCGGGGCGGTCATCATGGTGGTGCAGTACTTCCGCCGTCCGGCGTTCTTCCGCGGCGAGACGCTCGCCACCGACGCCCCGCCCAGCGCCCGCCGCGCGCGCCACCTGGCGCAGTGACCTTCGACCACGACACGAAAACGGGAGCCCACATGAGCGACTACGCCGTCATCAACCCCGCCACGGGGGAGACCCTCGCCGAGTACGACACCCTCTCCGACGCCGGCGTCGAGGCCGCCCTCGCCGCCGCGCACGACGGCTATCGCGCTTGGTCGCGGACGGCCCCGGCCCAGCGCGCCGAGGCCCTGCGCCGCGTCGCGCAGCTGCACCGCGAGCGCCGCGACGATCTCGCCGCGATCATCGTGCGCGAGATGGGCAAGCCCCTCGAGGCCGCCCTCGGCGAAGTGGATTTCGCTGCCGACATCACCGAGTACTACGCCGACAACATCGAGCGGATCACCGGCGACACCCCGATCGACATCCTGGGGGAGGGCACCGCGGTCATCCGCCGCTCGGGCCTCGGGCCGCTGCTGGGGATCATGCCGTGGAACTTCCCGTACTACCAGGTGGCCCGCTTCGCGGCGCCCAACATGGCGGTGGGCAACAGCATCCTGCTCAAGCACGCGCCGCAGTGCCCCGAGTCGGCTGAGGCGCTGCAGCTGATCTACCGCGACGCGGGGCTCCCGGAAGGGGCCTACGTCAACATCCGGGTGACCAACGACCAAGCGGCGACGATCATCGCCGACCGGCGCGTGCAGGGTGTGTCGGTGACCGGCTCCGAGCGCGCCGGCGCGGCCGTCGCCGAAATCGCCGGTCGCAACCTCAAGAAGGTCGCGCTCGAGCTCGGCGGGTCCGACCCGTTCATCCTGCTCTCCACCGACGACCTCGACGCCGCGGTGCAGGCGGCGGCCGACGCGCGGCTGGACAACAACGGCCAGTCCTGCAACGGCGCCAAGCGCTTCCTCGTCGTCGACGAGCTGTACGACGAGTTCCTGGCGAAGTTCCGCACGGCCCTCGGCGAGGCGAAGGTCGGCGACCCGTTCGCCGAGGACACCGTGCTCGGGCCCCTCTCCTCGCTCGCCGCGGCGGAGCGCCTCGACGAGCAGGTGCAGCGCGCGGTGGCTCAGGGCGCCACGCTGGAGGTCGGCGGCACGCGCGACGGCGCGTTCTTCCCGGGCACGGTGCTCACCGATGTCACTCCCGAGATGGATGCCTACCGTGAGGAGTTCTTCGGACCCGTGGCGACGGTGTACCGCGTGTCGGGGGAGGACGAGGCGGTCGCCATCGCGAACGACACCGGCTTCGGTCTCGGTTCCTACGTGTTCACGACGGATGCCGCGCAGGCCGAGCGCATCGCTGAGCGCATCGAGGCCGGGATGGTCTACGTCAACCTCGTGCTCGCCGACTCGCCCGAGCTCCCGTTCGGCGGGGTCAAGCGCAGCGGCACCTCGCGGGAGCTGGGCCTTCTCGCGGCCGATGAGTTCGTGAACAAGAAGCTCATCCGCACGGCCTAGGTCGTGTCCATCCCCCGGCGCGGTTCGCCACGTCGGGGGACATGGCATAGACTGGATCGTGCAGGAGAAATCTGCATTCTTTCGCCGTGCCCCGTGCACAGGCGGCATCCCTCCCCGAGAGATTCCTGGCGAAAGTGTGTCGGTTTCGCATCCCGGATCCCTTGAGGGTCTTAGGGCGGTAGCTCAATTGGCAGAGCAGCGGTCTCCAAAACCGCAGGTTGCAGGTTCGATTCCTGTCCGCCCTGCGCACAGCGCACGCTGGCAACAAGAAGCGACCTAGGTGGTTCGATGACGCAGGACGAGGCGAGAGGCGAGATCGTCGCAGACCGCGGCGCGCCCCGTGAGAAGAAGCTCAACTTCTTCGCGCGGATCGCTCTTTTCATCCGTCAGGTCATCGCGGAGTTGCGCAAGGTCGTGACGCCCACGCGGCAGGAACTCGTGAAGTTCACCGCCGTGGTGCTCGGGTTCGTCATCGTGATGATGGCGCTCGTGTACGGCCTCGACGTGCTGTTCGTGTGGCTGACAAGCGCCGTGTTCGGCGTCCCGGGTGCCGCTGGCGCCTGACCGGCGCTTCGGCGGACGCGCGGCCCCACGAGCGGCCGCCCCAGAACGGAAGAGATCACCAGTGTCTGAAAGATATGTCGACGACGCCGATTGGGCGACGGCTGCCGAGCAGTCGAGCGAGGACGACGAAGCCCAGGAGGGCAACGTGCTCGCCGCGCAGGAGCACGCGTCCGACGCCGCCGAGCACAACGCCGTCCACATCGTGGATGACGAGAACGACGATGTCGCCGACCTCGGCGACGTCGAGATCACCGACCCGGAGGCGGACGCGATCGTGAACGACGCTCTCGAGATCGACGAGACCAGCGAAGCCGAGGCTGCCGCCGAGGTCCTCAACGACTCCCTCGCCGAAGAGGCGGCCGAAGACGCCGCCGAGGCCGCGGACGAGGTCACCCCGTACGACGGCCCCGACATCAACGGCGAGCCCGACGAGCCCGTGCTCGACGAGGACTTCGTGGACGAGGTCGCCGGAGCGGCGAGCGTCGTCGACGAGGTCGAGGCTTCGGAGTCCCCCGCGGACGCCGCCGAGGCGCCGGTCGACGGGGACTCCGCCGACGACGAGGACCTCGATCCCTACGAGGCCTTCCGCGCCGAGCTGCGCTCGCTCCCCGGCAAGTGGTACGTCATCCACTCGTACGCCGGCTTCGAGCGCAAGGTGAAGGCCAACATCGAGCAGCGCAAGTCGACGCTCGAGGTCGAGGACGACATCTACCAGGTCGAGGTCCCGATGGAGGACGTCGTCGAGATCAAGAACGGCCAGCGCAAGATGGTCACGCGCGTGCGCATCCCGGGCTACGTGCTCGTGCGCATGGATCTCAACGAAGACACCTGGTCGGTCGTGCGTCATACCCCCGGTGTCACCGGCTTCGTGGGTAACGCTCACAACCCGACGCCGCTGCGCTTCGACGAGGCGTTCAACATGCTCAAGAGCCTCGTCGAGGTCAAGGAGTCCGCACCCGCGAAGGGCGGCGCCGCCAAGGGTGCCCCCACCGCGCAGCGCGTCATCCCCGCCGAGGTCGACTTCGAGACCGGCGAGACCATCACGATCAAGGAGGGCTCGTTCGCGGGTCTTCCCGGCACGATCAGCGAGATCAAGCCCGAGAGCGGCAAGCTCACGGTGCTCGTGTCGCTCTTCGAGCGCGAGACCCCTGTCGAGCTGTCGTTCGACCAGGTCACCAAGATGATCTGACGCCTTCGGCGTCTTTCGCGAACGCCCCGCCCGGCCTGTGCCGCGCGGGGCGTTCCGCGTGTCGGTCCCCCTCGGGATAAACGCTCCCCTGAGTGACACACAGCATCCGCCACCGTTTCTCACTCGCCGCCCCGTTTATCGATGGATCGAGGGTTTCGACGGAGCGTCGCCAGATGGGCGGAGTCCTGCGGGCGAATCCGCGGGAGACCGGCGGACTCCAGCGCCGTGCGCAGGCCGTCCACACGGAGTGCCCCGGCGTAGTCCCACCGAGCGACGCGCCATCCGGCTCTCCGAAGCGCGTCCTCGCGGAGTTTCTCGTCGCGAACGGCACCCGCGGCGTTCGCGCCGGCGCCGTACTTCGACCAGCCGTCGCATTCACCGATGACGCGGTGATCCGGCCAGCACAGGTCGGAGCGATATCGTCGGCCGCCCACGGGGTGCTCGGCTTGGAGAACAGGGGCGGGGAACCCGCACCACTCCGCCACCGCACGGCTGATCGACTCGGCAACCGACTCTGCCCGCGGGTCGAGCCGCTCCGTCGTCCACTCGAGGCGCCGGCGTCCTCGCACGTTGCGTTGTCTCGCGGCCTCGAGGCTGAGGGCTTCCGTCGTGACGGCGAAGCGGCGCGCCGCAGCGTCGGCGACCGCGAGTCCGAACGCCGGAGGCAGAGTCCGAGCAAGATCGATGACCGTGTCGACCGCGGTGGTGGTGCGCAGGGGGCCGTCCCAGAACGCGCGCGCGTCCGCGCTCGTGTGCACCGCGACGTCGCCGAACCGCAGCGATCGTGGACGGCGGGGGTCGAAGACGTGCACATCGCAGGGCTGACCGAACAGGGGGAGCCCCAGCAGCGCAGCTGCGGACTCGTGCGAGAAGATCGCCCGCGGACGGATCAGCGCGTAGGCGTGGACGCGAAGGAGATACCGGTCCCATTCGGGGAGCGCGTCCCACAGCGCACGCTCGGTGTACACGGCGGGACGGATGCGGATGAGCGCGCGATCGGCAGACGGGTAGGCGCCCGCGGCGGCGGCATCGTCGGCGCGGATGAGGGGCGCCGGGGGAGGGACGGGAGTCATGGTGCGCAAGCCCGGGGCGGAGAAGGTCATCGCCCGAGGCTCGCATTCCTCTCGTGGTGGCGTGGGCCGGTGGCATCCCGGTTGTGAATATCGCCGCGATAAACGCCCGCCCGAGTGGGACACGGCATGAGCCGGCGTTTCTCACTCGCCGGAGCGTTTATTGCTGGTCTGCGGACGCGCAGGGCGACCGGGGCACTCGCGGGGCGGGCGGGGGAGCGCGGATGCCGCGGCGTCGCGTATGATGGGGAGGTTGCTCGTGCATCGCGCGGGCGCGACCGCTGTCCGGAACGGCCGGACGTGCGGGAGAGAGGATGCCAGCAGGCATCCCCTCGAGGAGAGGAAGAGGATATGGCACCCAAGAAGAAGGTGACCGGCCTGATCAAGCTCCAGATCAACGCCGGCGCCGCCAACCCGGCGCCGCCGATCGGCCCCGCGCTCGGTCAGCACGGCGTCAACATCATGGAGTTCTGCAAGGCCTATAACGCCGCGACCGAGTCGCAGCGCGGCAACGTGATCCCCGTCGAGATCACGGTGTACGAGGACCGCAGCTTCACGTTCATCCTGAAGACGCCCCCGGCCGCCGAGCTCATCAAGAAGGCCGCCGGCCTGCAGAAGGGCTCCGCGACGCCCCACACGGTCAAGGTGGGCAAGCTCACCAAGGACCAGGTTCGCGAGATCGCCACCACGAAGCAGCCCGACCTGAACGCGAACGACATCGAGGCCGCGGCCAAGATCATCGCCGGCACCGCCCGTTCCATGGGCATCACGGTCGAGGACTGAGGGAGATAATCATGGCTACCAAGTCCAAGGCATACCGGGCCGCCGCCGAGAAGGTCGCGCCCGACACGTTCTACACCCCCACCGAGGCCGTCGCCCTGGCCAAGGAGACCGGCTCGAAGAAGTTCGACTCGACCGTCGAGGTCGCGCTGAAGCTCTCCGTCGACCCCCGCAAGGCCGACCAGATGGTCCGCGGCACGGTCATCCTGCCCCACGGCACGGGTAAGACCGCTCGCGTCATCGTCTTCGCCAACGGCCCCGCGGCCGAGGCGGCCCTCGCCGCCGGTGCCGACGAGGTCGGCGGCACCGAGCTCATCGAGAAGGTCGCCGCCGGCTACACGTCGTTCGACGCCGCCGTCGCCACGCCCGAGCTCATGGGCCAGGTCGGTCGACTGGGTAAGGTGCTGGGCCCCCGTGGCCTCATGCCCAACCCCAAGACCGGCACCGTGACCCCCAACCCGGCCAAGGCCGTCGAGGAGATCAAGGGCGGAAAGATCGAGTTCCGCGTCGACAAGCACGCCAACGTGCACTTCGTCGTCGGCAAGGCCTCGTTCTCGGCCGAGCAGCTCGACGAGAACCTGAAGGCCGCGCTCGAGGAGATCGTCCGCCTCAAGCCGTCCAGCTCGAAGGGCCGTTACATCCAGAAGGGCGCCGTCTCGACCACCTTCGGTCCCGGCATCCCGCTGGACGTCAACTCCATCGCCTGACGTTCGTCGCCGAAAGCCCCGTCGCGCCCCGTGCCGGCGGGGCTTTCGCGTGGGCGGCCGCGCCGCTGCACGAACGTGCAACACAGCGTCATCCGGGAAGGATGCCGCCGACGGCCGTGTTCAGCTGGAGGGCGCTCATCGCGCCCCCGCCCCGGAACCATCCGCATCACACGCAAGGAACAGCTATGCCCCGTCGTCGTCTTCCCGTCCTCGCCGCCGCCCTCGGCGCCCTCGCTCTCACGCTCACGGCGTGCAGCGGCGGCTCCACGTCCGGTTCGGCCGAGCAGGGCGACGAGTTCGGTCTCGTCTCGGGCGGCACGCTGACCGTGGCCACCGAGGGCACGTACCGTCCCTTCTCATTCCACGATGAGTCGGGTGCGCTCACCGGCTACGACGTCGAGATCGCCCAGGCCGTCGCCGACAAGCTGGGCCTGAAGGTCCGCTTCCAGGAGACGCAGTGGGATGCCATCTTCGCGGGCCTGGATGCCGGACGCTTCGACGTCATCGCGAACCAGGTGTCGATCAACCCCGAGCGCCAGGAGAAGTATCTCTTCAGCGCGCCGTACACCGTGTCGCGCGGTGTCGTGGTGACCACCGAGGGCGACTCCTCGATCTCGAGCTTCGCCGACCTGTCGGGTAAGACCACCGCGCAGTCGCTGACGAGCAACTGGTACGCGCTGGCGACGCAGAGCGGCGCCCAGGTCGAGGCCGTCGAGGGCTGGGCGCAGGCCGTCGCACTCCTCACGCAGGGTCGTGTGGATGCCACGATCAACGACCAGCTGACCTACCTCGACTACGAGAAGACGAACAGCCCGACGGGCCTGAAGATCGCGGCGGAGACCGACGAGACGTCCGACAGTGCGTTCGCGACCACGAAGGACAAGCAGGCCCTGACGGATGCCATCGACGGCGCGCTCGATGAGCTCCGCGCCGACGGCACTCTCGCCGAGATCAGCCAGAAGTACTTCGGCGCCGACGTCACGAAGTAAACCCCCGTCGCGCGCCCGCGCCTCCCGCCTAGCGTGGGAGGGCGGGCGTGCCGCGTTCGCGACAGGAAGGAGGCCGAGTGAACGACATCTGGACGCTGCTGCTCGATTCGTTCTGGCCCATGGTGCTGGCAGGGCTGCGAGGCACGATCCCGCTGTCGCTGGCGTCGTTCGCCATCGGGCTCGTCATCGCGCTCGGCATGGCGTTGCTGCGGCTCTCGCGCAACGTGGTGCTGCGCGGCGTCGCGCGGTTCTACATCTCGGTCATTCGCGGGACGCCGCTGCTGGTGCAGCTGTTCGTGATCTTCTACGGGTTGCCGGCTGTGGGGGTCGTCATCGACCCGTTCCCCGCCGCGGTCATCGCCTTCTCGCTGAACGTCGGTGGCTACGCCGCGGAGGTCATCCGGGCCGCGATCCTCTCCGTCCCCCGCGGGCAGTGGGAGGCGGCGCACGTCGTGGGTCTCTCGCCCCGCAAGACGCTGACGCGCATCATCCTCCCGCAGGCCGCCCGCGTCTCGGTCCCGCCGCTGTCGAACACGTTCATCTCGCTCGTGAAGGACAGCTCTCTGGCATCCCTCATCCTCGTCACCGAGCTGTTCCGACAGGCGCAGAACATCGCCGCGTTCTCGTACGAGTTCATGGCGATCTATCTCGAAGCGGCCCTGATCTACTGGTTGTTCTGCCTCGTCCTGTCGGCGGGGCAGGGTGTGCTCGAGAGGAGGCTCGATCGCCATGTCGCACACTGACGATCCCCTCACCCCGCCGCCGGGGTCGGTCTCGGCCCCCCTGCTGCGCGTGAGCGGGCTGCAGAAGAGCTTCGGCGCCAACCGGGTGCTGGACGGCGTCGACCTCGAGGTCGGCCGCGGCGAAGTGCTCGTCCTGATCGGTCCGTCGGGGTCGGGCAAGACGACGGTGCTGCGCTGCCTGAACGGCCTGGAGACCGCCGACGCGGGTCGCGTCGAGTTCGACGGCGGCCCGTCGATCGACCTCGCCGGGGGAGCGTCCAAGACCGAGCGGGCCGCGATGCGCGACTGGTCCGCGATGGTGTTCCAGCACCACAACCTCTTCCCGCATCTCACGGTGATCCAGAACGTGATCGAGGGACCGGTGCACGCGCACGGTGTCCCCAAGGCCGAGGCGATCGCCCGAGCCGAGGCGTTGCTGGAGCGCGTGGGGCTGGCTGAAAAGCGGGATGCCTATCCCTTCGAGCTCTCGGGCGGGCAGCAGCAGCGCGTGGGCATCGTGCGTGCCCTGGCCCTGCAGCCCGACCTGCTGCTCTTCGACGAGCCGACCAGCGCGCTGGATCCGGAGCTCGTGGGCGAGGTGCTCAAAGTGCTCCGCGGGCTCGCCGACGACGGGTGGACCATGGTCATCGTCACGCACGAACTGGCCTTCGCCCGCGAAGTCGCCGACGAGGTCCTGTTCTTCGACGAGGGTGTCATCGTCGAGCGCGGGGCGCCCGAGGCCCTGTTCACGAACCCCGAGAAGGAGCGCACACGGCGGTTCCTCGACCGTATCCTGCGGCCGCTGGACTGATCGTGGCGCGGCTCACCGACCTCCTGGGGATCGACGTTCCCCTCGTGCTCGGTCCCTTCGGCGGTCTGTCGTCCGTGGAACTGACCGCGGCGGTCAGCGCGGGCGGCGGACTCGGCTCGTTCGGCCTGTACGGCTACGCGCCGGACCGGATCGTCGAGACGATCGAGCGTCTGCGCGCCGCGACGGATCGCCCGGTGGCGGTGAACCTGTGGTGGCCGCGGGGCGATGAAGTGTCTCCGCCCGAGGTCGATCTCGCGCCGATCATGGATGCCATGGAGCCACTCTTCCGCGCGGCGGGGGCCCCGCGGCCCGACCCTCCCGCGGCGTTCCTGCCCCCGATCGCCGACCAGCTCGACGCGGTCTTCGCCGCGCGGCCGGACGCACTGAGCGTCGTCTACGGGATCCCGGATGCCGCGACCGTCGCGCGCGCGAGACGACACGGCATCCGTCTCATCGGCACCGCCACGTCGGTCGCCGAGGCCGTCGCGCTGGAGCAGGCCGGGGTGGATGCGGTGGTGGCGACCGGGATGGAGGCCGCCGGCCACCGCGTCTCCTTCCTGCGCGATGCCGCGGACTCGCTCGTGGGAACGTTCGCCCTCGTGCCGCAGGTCGCGGACGCCGTATCCGTGCCGGTGATCGCCGCGGGTGGCATCGCCGACCGGCGAGGCGTGGCCGCCGCTCTCGCGCTCGGCGCCGACGGCGTGCAGGTCGGTACCGCGTTCCTCCGCACGCGGCAGTCGGCCGCAACCGCGGCCCACCGAGCGGCACTGGCAGCGGCGGCGGACACCGACACCGTGCTGACGCGGGCCATGAGCGGACGGCTCGCGCGTGGCATCCCGAACCGTGCGGTGCGCGAGATCGAGGACGCCGACGCGATCGCGCCCTTCCCCGCGCAGAACTGGCTCACCGGGATCTTCCGGGCTGCGGCCGCCGCGGCCGGCGACGGGGAGCTGCTGTCGCTATGGGCCGGGCAGGCGTCGGGCCTCGCCCGTCTCGACGACGCGACCGAGGTGCTCGCCGAGCTGCGGGCGGGGCTCCCGTCGCCTTCGGCCGGCGTATCGGCCTAGACCGTCTCGCGGATCTCGAAACCGGTGGCCGCCTCCGCGCCGTCGACGTCGACCGTCTCGACGCGCTCGACACGCGCGAGCGGCGGACCGTGCTGCGCCCACGCGAGCATCTCGTCGATGCTCTCCGGCGTTCCGCTCACGCGGGCCTGGACGCCGCCATCGCGTCTGTTGCGGACCCAGCCGGCGACACCGCGCTGCGTGGCCTCGGCGCGCATCGCCCAGCGGAACCCGACACCCTGCACGTGCCCGTGGACGGTGATCTCGACGGTTCGCATGACCCCATTGTGCCCTCAGCCGGTGAACACGGGGAGGACGAGCGAGAAGGCCAGCGCCCACATCACCAAGGCGATCGCCGCGTCCAGCACGCGCCAGGCGCGGGGAGAGTCCAGCCACTGGCCCAGGTATCTCGAGCCGAAGCCGAGCGCGGCGAACCACACCACGCTCGCGGCGGCCGCGCCCACCCCGAACACGCCGCGCGCGTCGCCGTGCGTGGCGGCGACGGAGCCGAGCAGGAACACCGTGTCGAGGTAGACGTGCGGGTTGAGCCACGTCAGGGCGAGGCACGTGAGCACCGCCGCGGCCCGGGTCGTCGTCGCCGAGTGCGTCCGCACGGTCGTGCACACCGCGCCCGCCGCCGCCGGACCGGCCGTCTCCACCCGCAGCACCTCGCCCGACGGGCGCAGGGCGCGCCGCGCGGCGAGGATGCCGTACCCGACGAGGAACGCCGCTCCCGCCCAGCGCACGACGTCCAGAAGCCACGGCACCGCGGTCACGATCGCGCCGATACCCGAGACGCCGAGGGCGATGAGCACCGCGTCGGATACCGCGCAGACCGCGACCACCGCGAGCACGTGCTCGCGTCGCACCCCCTGGCGCAGGACGAAGAGGTTCTGGGCACCGATGGCGACGATGAGCGACAGGCCCAGCCCGAAGCCGGCGGCGAGGGAGGAGAGCACGGTCCGACGGTAGGCCCCGACTGACATCACGTACAGTTCAGAATTCTGCCCGAGCATTAGCATCGCTTCATGTCGATCCCGCTGGACCTCGCCCGGACCCTCGCGACGGTCGTCGACGAAGGCACTCTGGATGCCGCGGCCCGGCGCCTCCACATCACTCCGTCGGCCGTCAGCCAGCGGCTGCGTGCCCTCGAGGACCAGCTCGGTCGCGTCGTGCTCATCCGGTCCAAGCCCGTTCGCACCACTCCGGCAGGGGATGCCGTCGTGCGGCTGGCCCGTCAACTCGCCCTGCTCGAGCACGACGCCCTGACCGCGATCGGCGCGGAGGGCGGAGCTGTGGCATCCGTCCCGCTCGCCGTCAACGCCGATTCGCTCGCAACCTGGTTCCTGCCGCCGCTGGCCCGCGTGGCGGCTCGACGCCCCGTGGTGTTCGACCTGCACCGCGACGATCAGGACTTCACGGCGGGCCTTCTGGAGACCGGCGCGGTGATGGCCGCCGTCACGTCGCGCGACGTGCCCGTGGCGGGATGCCGTGTGCGAGGGCTCGGCATCCTGCGGTACGAGGCGGTGGCCGCGGCCGGTTTCGCCGAGCGCTGGTTCGCCGACGGAGTGGACGCCGCGGCGCTGTCGGCGGCGCCGGTCGTGGACTTCGACCACCGCGACGATCTGCAGAGCCGCTGGCTCAGCGGGCGGGGCGTTCCCGCGGGCGAGCCGCCGCGGCACCGGGTCCCCGCGTCACAGGACTTCGCCACGGCGATCGAGCTGGGGCTCGGGTGGGGGCTGCTGCCCGGCTTCCCATCCACGGAGGGGGCGCGGACGGGCGCGCTCGTCCGGCTCGGCGGCGACCCCGTGGACGTGCCGCTGTTCTGGCAGCAGTGGAATCTGACCTCGCCACTGCTGGACGAGGTCGCCGAGGAGGTCGTGGCCGAGGGGCGTCGGGTCCTCCGGGTGTGATCAGTCGTCACTGACGCGCAGGACGATCTTGCCGCGCGTGTGGCCCTTCTCCAGCTCGCGGTGGGCGGAAGCGGCCTCGTCGAGGTCGAAGACGCGGTCGACGAACACCCGCACGGCACCCGAGTCGAGCAGACGTCCGACCGTGGCCAGGGCGCCCCCGTCGGGGACGACCTTGTACGCGGTCGAGCGGATGCCGCGCGCTGACGCGGCCTCGCGGAACTCGGGCCACGCGCCGGTGGGCACTTCGATGAGCAGCCCGCCCGGGCGGAGGACGTCGAGCGAGCGCGTTCCGGTGTCGTCCGCGACGTTCCCGACGAGGTCGACGACCACGTCGACGGGCGCGACGACCTCCTCGAACCGCTCCGTCGTGTGGTCGACGACTTCGGCCGCGCCGAGTTCGCGCAGCCAGTCGAGGTTGCGCGGCGACCCCGTCGCGATGACGTGCGCGCCGAAGTAGGCGGCGAACTGCACGGCGAAGTGCCCCACGCCGCCGCTTCCGGCGTGGATGAGGATCCGCTGGCCCTCGTGGGCGAGCGCGGTCTCGACGACGACACCCCACGCGGTCAGCGCGGCCAAAGGCACGCCCGCGGCTTCGACGTGCGACAGCGACGTGGGCTTGCGCGCGATCGAGAGCGAGGGAACGACCGTGTACTCGGCGTACGTGCCCGGAGTGCGCGGGGTCGGCGTCATCCCGAACACCTCGGTGCCGGGAGGGAACGGGTGCGATCCGTAGGGGGCGGCGACGACGATGCCGCTGAAGTCGTAGCCGAGGGTCGCGGGCCACGCGGTGATCGCCCCGGCAACCCCGCGGCCGGCGCGGGTCTTGGCGTCGATCGGGTTGATGCCGGCGGCGACGATGCGCACGAGCACCTCGCTCATGATCGGAGTCGGGACCGGGACGATGGCGCCGTGGAGGGCATCGGCGTCGCCGGGGGCATCGAGGACCACGGCGCGCATGGTCTCGGGAAGGGGTGGGGGCGGTGTGTGGACGGCCGCCTCGGGACGCGTCGATCGGAATCTCATCGGGCGTTCCTCCTCGGGGGTGACGTCGACGGCGGCTCCGCCTCGACCCCCTCAGTCAACAGCGCCATTGTCTCGACGGTGTTACACCTCGGTCACCGTGTCGCGTCACGGCGAACGAGGGCCGACGCGCTCAGCGGCGGCCGGGGATCTCGCCGACGGCGAGGGCGTGCAGCATCGTCGACAGGTGACCGATCTCGTCGACCGACCAGTCCGCGAGCGCCTCGTAGAGGCGGCCCTGGTGCGGTGCCCGCGCTTCGCTCAACCGCTCGTGCCCGAGATCGGTGACGGTGATGAGGCGGGAGCGTCGGTCGTTCGGGTCGGGGGTGCGGGCGACTAGCCCCATCTCCTCGAGTTCGCTGATGGCTCGGCTGAGGAATCCCTTGTCGGCGGCGAGCCGCTCGGCCAGGGCGGACAGCGTCATCGGGCCGAACCGGCTCACCACCGACAGGGCCTTGAACGTCGCGGGGAGCATCCCCGGGCTGACCCGTTCCGCCGCGTCGGCGACGAAGCGGCGGAACACGGTCATCAGCTCCGAGAACGACGATTCGAGGGCTTGCACGGCGGCCTGCCGCTCGGCGTCGTTTGCGGGAGTCACGTCACCCATCCTCTCCCATCGGGGCATCCGAACGCGCACGGCGGCGGGACGTGGCATCCACGGTCGTCACGGTTCCGGTGGTGGACAGGGTCGCCATGCCGGCCGGGACCGACACAGTGGCCAGGTCGGCTTCGCTCGCGGCGACGCGCTCGGCGGTCGTCATGCGGTTCAGCGGACGGTTGGGGAGGAACAGGATCGCGATGAGGCTCACGACCGCGACCGGGACCGCGATGAGGAACGCGTGGGCGATGGACTGCGCGTAGACGTCCTCGACGATCACCCGGACGGTGTCGGGCAGGCTCGACACCTGCGGGATCGTGCCCGACTGCAGGGCCTGGGCCACCGGGGCTCCGGCCGCGCCGAGACCGGCGAGGGCGGACTGCAGGTCGGCCGCGCGGTCGGTGAACAGGCCGGTGGCGGTGCTGGCGAGCACGGCGCCCATCACCGAGACGCCGATGGTGCCGCCGAGGCTCCGGAAGAACGTCACGCCGGAGCTGGCCGCACCCATCCGGGTCGGATCCGCCGTGTTCTGCACGATCAGCACGAGGTTCTGCATCGTCATGCCGACGCCGGCGCCGAGCAGGAACATGTAGAGCGAGACGAGGGCGAAGTTGGTGTCGTAGTGGATCGTCGACAGCAGGAACGTCCCCGCGATCAGCAGAACCCCGCCGGCGATGAGGAACGGCTTCCAGTGTCCGAAGCGCGTGATGAGCGCACCGACGATGACGGATGCCAGGAGGAGCCCCGCGATCATCGGGATCGTCATGACGCCCGCCTGGGTGGGCGTCGCACCGCGCGCCATCTGCATGTACTGGCTGAGGAACACCGACGTGCCGAACATGGCCAGTCCGGTGGCGATCGAGGCGATCGTGGCGAGGGTGAAGGTGGCATCCCGGAAAAGGGTGAGCGGGACGAGCGGCTCGGCGGAGCGCAACTCGACCACGATGAACAGAATCGTGGCGAGGACCGCGCCCCCGACCATCAGGAGGGTCTCGGTGCTGGCCCAGTCGAACGAGCGCCCGGCGTTGGTGACCCAGATCAGCAGCAGCGACACGGCGGTCGAGAGCAGGACGATGCCGAGGTAGTCGATCTTCACGGTGCGCTTGGCGCGCGGGGGCAGGTGCAGGGTGCGCTGCTGGATGAACAGGGCGGCGACCGCGAAGGGGAGAGCGACGAAGAAGTTGAAGCGCCAGCCGAAGGCATCGGTGATGACGCCGCCGAGCAGCGGGCCGCCCACGGTGGCGACGGCCATGACGGCACCGAACAGACCCATGTACCGGCCGCGTTCGCGCGGGCTGATGATGTCGGCCATGATCACCTGGCTGAGCGCGGCGAGGCCACCGGCGCCCAGGCCCTGCACGGCGCGGAAGGCGATGAGCGTGTCGGTGTTCTGCGAGAAGCCGGCGGCGGCCGTCGCGAGCACGAACAGGACGATCGCGATCTGGATCAGCAGTTTGCGGTTGAACAGGTCCGCGAGCTTGCCCCAGATGGGGGTGGAGATCGCGGTGGTCAGCAGGGTCGCGGTGATGACCCAGGTGTAGGCGTTCTGATCGCCGGACAGATCGTGGACGATGACGGGCAGCGACGTCGAGACGACGGTCGAGGCCAGCATCGACACGAACATGCCGAGCAGCAGCCCGATGAGGGCCGGGAGGACGCGCCGCGGTGCGGCGGTCTCGGGGAGGGAAGCGGTCATGCGGAGCTCTCCAGGGGAGGAAGAAGGATGCCGCGACGACATCGGCGCGTTAGTTGACGAAGATCAACTATACGCCGAATGTTTGATTTTGGTCAACTATCCCTCGAGGAGCGCCAGAGCCCTATACCTCTCCGTCGGCTCAGGGCGCGGAGCCGGTGCGCGTCCCGCGGTGGTGCGTCGATACAGCTCGTCGATGAGCGAGGTGGCCAGGCGCACGAGCGTCGCGATCTCTTTCTCGTCGCGGTCCACCCACTGGCACCGGGGCTCGTCGCCGACGGGGATGAAACCGTCGTGCTGCTCCCACGTCACGAGCGTCCGCTCGGCGCCGAGGACGTGCTGCTGCCACCACACCTGCCGCAAGTAGGTGCGGGGAATGGACCGCCACGCCTTGTTCGTCGTCTTGATCTCGGCCAGGACGATGCGCCCCTCCGCGTCGACCACGACGCCGTCGGGGGTGGCGAGGTGCCGCTTCTCGACGACCGCGTGATACAGCGCCGACGAGGGCTGGATGCCGTGCGTCGCGGCGACCCACGCGGCGATCTCGGGCTCGCGCCGACGGCCGTGGGCCGTGTAGGCGTTGCCCGAGAAGTTCGAGCCGAGGAGCTTGGCATCCGCTGCCCGGGGGATCGCGTTCGCGCTGGTGAGCGTCGCGACGTCCGTCGCCGTGATTCCCCGCGAGCGCGCGCGGATCCACGCGACCCGGTCGCGGGAATCGGCGACGATCCGCGCCTCGAGGTCGGCGCTGCGCGACGCGACGAGCTCGGGGGACATGCGTTCGACCCTAACCCCGTCGCGCGGGGGTCCCGGTCGGGCCTCCCGGCGCGTCGGCATCCCGTCGCCGGGGTGGACGCGCGGGGGCCGCCAGATCACGTGATCTGGTCGAGGTTGCCCGTTATGGGCGGTCATTGCGGGTACGTTCCGCCAGATCACGTGATCTGGTCGAACAGGGACGGCTCCTCCACAGCGGGCGTCATCCACAGAAGCGGTCGCGGCGGGAGACGCGGGTGGGGTGCGGTGGGAAACCTGGGGGGATGCCACGTCATATCGGGATAGAAAATGCTCGGGCCCTCGTCCGCTCACGGGAACAGCTGCTGGATCTCGACGGGTCGGTGGCAGCCCTGCGTGCAGCCGTTCGTGACGGCTCCCTCGTCCGGCTGCACCGTGACGCGTACGTATATGCGGACGCGCTCGACGATCTGTGGCCCGATGGCCGGCACTTGGTCCGGGTTGTCGCAGCTCATCTCGGCATGACAGGTGGGGCGGCGGTGATGTCCCATCGCTCAGCGGCCGTCCTGCATGGACTGGCGCAGCCGTATCTGGCGGACGCCCCCGTCGAGACGACCACGATCGGAGACGTGCGGATGTCCGGCCGAGCAGGCCTCCGCCGTCACTCGGACCGGTTGCCGGATGACGACGTGGTCGAGGTCAGCGGTATCCGCTGCACTTCTGCGGACCGTACCGTCTTCGATGTCGCCCGCACATGTTCGGTCGACGTGGGGGTGAGCTGTGCCGATGCTGCAGCCCGCAGAGAGGCGCTCTGCGGTCGGGATTTCGACTCCGATGCCCAAGATCGATGGCGTGAGCGTCTGCTCGGGCGTGCGGTGGCGTCACCCGGGCGGCGAGGCGTCGTGCGTGCCCGACGGGTGCTGCGATTCGCCGATGGGCGCGCGCAACTTCCCGGCGAGAGTGTCAGTCGTGTCCAGCTCGCGCGCCTTGGATTTCGCGACTTCGAGCTTCAGGTTCGCGTCGACGGACCGGGCCGCCGCGAGTACTTCGTCGACATCGGCCTCCCCGAGAGTCGCACCTTCTGGGAGTTCGACGGCGAAGGGAAGTACGCCGCGTCGACGGACGGGCGGACGCTCGAGGACGTTCTGCTCGATGAGAAGCGGCGGGAGGACTGGATCCGGGGGGTCACGCAGTGGCGTTTCACCCGTGGCGGCTGGCGCGATATCGCCACCCCCGTCGCACTTCGGGCGCGCCTCGAGGCCTTCGGTGTTCCGCTTCCGCGGTGACGAGGCTGCCGGAGGACGTCCAGATCACGTGATCTTGTCGACTGCACGCGGGGTGGTGCGCAATTTCGGGTGCGTTCCGCCACATCACGTGATCTGGGCGCCGCCGGGACGGGGCGGGCGGGGTGGGGCGGGGCGGATTTGGCGAGGAGAGTGGTGGGTTGGTAGAGTGAGGGCAAGCCAAAGACCGCCGGTCATCGGAGTGCTCGCACCCGATCGAAGCGTCTGCCGAAAGGCAGAGGACCTGCGCAGGTGACATGAAACTCCTCCCAATCGGGAATCCGAGCTCCGTGCGCCTGCGCCGGAGCTCTTCTTTTTTGCCGCCGCGCGGTGTCTTCGGCTGGCGCCCCGCTTCCGCGGAGCGCCTCGTACACACAAGGAGTGGCCATGGCGCAGAAGGATGCATCGGTCGCCGAGCTCACGAAGCACTTCGAGAACTCGACCGCCGTTCTGCTGACCGAGTACCGCGGTCTGACGGTTGCCCAGCTCAAGCAGCTGCGCAACGACATCCGTCAGGACGCGGAGTACGCCGTGGTGAAGAACACGCTGACCAAGATCGCCGCGGCAAACGCGGGGGTCACGGGACTGGACGACGAGCTCAAGGGCCCGTCTGCCATCGCGTTCGTGCACGGCGACCCCGTCGCCGTCGCGAAGGGCCTGCGTGCCTTCGCCAAGGCTAACCCTCAGCTCGTGGTGAAGGGCGGCTACTTCGATGGCGCTGCACTGACCGCGGATGAGGTCAACAAGCTCGCCGATCTCGAGAGCCGTGAAGTCCTGCTGGCGAAGCTCGCCGGTGCGATGAAGGCGACGATGACCAAGGCGGCATACGTCTTCCAGGCGCTTCCGTCGAAGGCCGTTCGCACGGTCGACGCGCTGCGCGAGAAGCAGGACACCGCGGCCTGACCCGGCCCGGCTGACAATCCCGATCAAGGAGAAACACAATGGCTAAGCTCAGCACCGAAGAGCTGCTCGACGCGTTCAAGGAGCTCACCCTCATCGAGCTCTCCGAGTTCGTGAAGGCGTTCGAGGAGACGTTCGACGTCACCGCCGCCGCCCCCGTGGCCGTGGCCGCAGGCGGCCCCGCCGGTGGCGCCCCCGCCGAAGAGGTCGAGGAGAAGGACTCGTTCGACGTCGTCCTCGAGGCCGCCGGCGACAAGAAGATCCAGGTCATCAAGGTCGTCCGCGAGCTCACCTCGCTCGGCCTCGGCGAGGCCAAGGCCGTCGTCGACGGTGCCCCCAAGGCCGTGCTCGAGGGCGCGAACAAGGAGACCGCCGAGAAGGCGAAGGCTGCCCTCGAGGAGGCCGGCGCTTCGGTGACCCTGAAGTAATTCAGTTCACCTTCGCGGTACACGAAGGCCCGGATGCCACGGCATCCGGGCCTTCGTCGTCTCCGGGGGATGGCGCCCGGTTCGGCGCGGGTGAGACAGGGACAGGCGCTCCGCGGGGCCGACTCGCGCCGCACGCGTCTTCGCGGTCGACGACCCCCAGGCGGTGATCGCCGAGACGCAGGTCAGGGGCGGTAGCGCCGAGCCCACCTGCAACCGGACCTTCGTCCAGCCCTACAACACGGGAGACGCCCCTCAGGACCTCGGCGGCTGGTCGCTGCGGGACCGCTCCTGCCACCAGCGTTGCTGCTGAGAGGGGAGCGAGCGCGCGGCAACGCAGCCTGCCCGTCGTCTCACATCGCGCGCGGGGGAGCGGTCGAGGCCCGCACGACCAAGCGGGTGGCCGCGAGCGACCGCTGCGGGGGCTGCGCTCCCTCGAGCATCGACAACAGCAGGCGGGTGGCCTCGACCCCCTGGGCCTCCGGGTACTGCTCGACGGTCGTCAGGGCGAACATCTCGGCGTAGTCGTGGCCGTCGATGCCCACGACGCTCAGCTCGGTGGGCACCGAGATGCCCATCCGGCGGGCCGCGATGATCACCCCGACCGCCACCTCGTCGCACGCCGCGACCACGCCGGTGGGGCGCGAGGCGGCGTCGGCGAGGAAGGATGCCGCTGCGGCGTAGGCGTCGGTGATCGTCAGCGTCGAGGGGACGTTGCGGATGCGCACCGCGAGCCCACTGTCGTTCATCGCGTTGCGGTACCCGATCGAGCGCTCGTCGACGTCGCGCGCCGGTGCATCGGTCGGGGGCGTGCTGCCGACGAACGCGATATCGGTGTGGCCCAACGCGATGAGATGCTGCGTCGTGATGCGCGTGATCCCGATGTTGTCCAGGCCCAGGGTCGGGATGCCCTGCAGGGGATTGCCGATGCACACGGTCGGCTTGTCGATCGCGAGGAGGCGTTCCAGATCGGTGTCGCCGGGCTCGAGGGCGACGGCGATGATCCCGTCGAACCTCTTGCGGGCGAGGTAGGTCGCGTACAGGCTCTCGCGATCTCGCGACCCGGGCTCGGCGACGTACAGGGTGACGTCGTAGCCCTGCGAGATGAGCGAGCGCTCGACGCCCTCGATGATCGCCCCGAAGTACCACCGGTTGACCTTGGGCACGATCAGCGCGACCGTGCGCGTGCGTCCCGTCGCCAGGCTCACGGCACTCGTGGACGGGACGTAGCCCAGGGATGCCGCGGCGTCCGTGACGCGTCGACGGGTGTCGTCGGAGACGTATCCGCCGCCGGTCAGCGCCCTGCTCGCCGTCGACTTCGACACGCCTGCCAGGCGTGCCACATCGGCGATTCCGCTCATGAGCCGTCTTCCTCGAAGGGTCTTTCGACGTCGGTGTCGACGTCATGAAGAGTATCCGACAATCTCAGAATCTGGAACCGGTTCCTTCACGTCTCCGCGCGGAATTCGCCCGCAAATCCGCCAGTTACTGAGTCGTGATCAAACTGTATTGCGCTGGGGGTCGTTGTCGCTTACGGTGATCTGGAATCGGTTCCCGACGGGTTCCGGTGCAGCACAGAACTCAAAGAGGAGAAATCACATGGGCATGTCACAGCGGTATCGCCTGCTGGCCCCCGTCGGTCTGCTGGCGGTCGGTGCCATCGCGCTCGCCGGCTGCGCCGAGGGCGACTCGGGCGGATCCGGCAGTGGCTCGGAGGGCACCACCACCGTTCGCATCTCCGGCGGTATCACCGGCACCGAGGCCGACGCGCTGAACCAAAGCTTCGACCAGTTCACGAAGGACACCGGCATCAAGGTCGTCTACACCGGCGACAAGAGCTTCGAGGGCAACATCGTGACCAAGGTGTCCGGTGGCGACGCCCCCGACATCGCCATCGTCCCGCAGCCCGGTCTTCTCAAGACCCTCATCGGTACGGGCGAGGTCCAGAAGGCGTCCGACGCCGTCTCCGCCAACGTCGACGAGTACTGGGGCGAGGACTGGAAGTCGTACGGCACCGAGGACGGCACCTTCTACGCCGCCCCGATGCTCGCCAACCTCAAGGGCTACGTCTGGTATTCGCCGACCAAGTTCGCCGAGTGGGGCGTCCAGGTCCCCAAGACCTTCGACGAGCTCCTGACCCTGACTCAGACGATCCAGCAGAAGACCGGCGCCGCCCCGTGGTGCGCGGGCTTCGCGTCCGACGCCGCCTCCGGCTGGCCCGGAACCGACTGGGTCGAGGACATGGTCCTGCGCCAGTCCGGCCCCGAGGTCTACGACCAGTGGGTGGCCAACGAGGTCAAGTTCACCGACCCGCAGATCAAGCAGGCCTTCGACGCGGTGGGGGAGATCCTCCTGAACCCGGCGTACGTCAACGCCGGCTTCGGTGACGTCAAAAGCATCAACTCGACGGCCTTTGCCGACGTCGCCGCCAAGGTCGCCGACGGCAGCTGCCCGATGACCCACCAGGCGTCGTTCCTCTCCGCGAACTTCCTCACGGTGAAGACCGCCGCGGGCGAGACCCCGACCATCGCGCCCGACGGTGACGTGTACGCGTTCCTGCTCCCGGGTGTGAAGGAAGGCGAACTCGCGGTCGAGGGTGGCGGCGAATTCGTCGCGTCCTTCTCCGACGACGCGAACGTCCAGAAGGTCGTCGAGTTCATGTCGACTCCCGAGTTCGCGGACGCCCGCGTCAAGCTCGGCGGCGTGATCTCGGCCAACAAGGGTGCGGACCCGTCGCTCGCCTCCAGCGAGTTCCTCACCGAGGCGATGAAGACGCTGCAGGACCCGAAGACGACGCTGCGCTTCGACGCCTCCGACCTGATGCCGGCTACCGTCGGCGCGGGCTCGTTCTGGAAGGGCATGGTGAGCTGGATCGACGGCACGCCGACCGACACGGTGCTGAGCGACATCCAGGCCGGTTACAACAACTGATCCGAACCGCCTGACCGGTGGGCCGTCCGCTTCGGCGGGCGGCCCACCGGTACCGTAACCCCCATCACGGTGCCGCTGAGCCGGCCCGTCCACCGATGAGCACGAGGGCGTGTTCGGGAGGGAAGTCATGACCCAGACCAGCCAGGCGGAGAAGCCCCCGGCGGCATCTCCCCGACGCGGACGAGCGGACGCCGAGTCGGTGCCGCGCGATCTCGCACGGAGGCACCGGACGACCGTCACGGTCGTCGTCATCGCGCTCATCGCCGCGGTGGCACTTTTCCTGTTCATGGTGACGCGGGCGCCGGCCGAGACCAAGCCCACGACCATCGGCTTCTCGCTGAACAGCTTCTTCAAGACGCTGGGCGAGATGAACCCGCTCGTGCAGATCCCGATCGTGCTCGTCGCCTTCGGCGCGGTCGTGGGACTGCTGCTGCTGCTCATCGAGTACGCGCCGCGCTCGGGCAGGGGGTACTTCTGGCTGCGACTGGTCGCGTGCTTCGCGATCCCGGTCCTGGCCTTCATGCTGCTGCGCCCGTACCAGAACGCGGTCATCTACGTCCTCGCCATCGCCGTGATCCTCGGCGGCGTGCTCTTCTACGCCGACTACCGCTCCCGCCAGGGCGCCGGCTACCTGTTCCAGCTCATCCTGTTCGCCGCACCCGCGTCGATCCTCCTGCTGATGGGTCTGGTCTACCCGGCCATCTCCACCCTCGTGCAGTCGTTCCTGGACAAGACCGGCGAGAACTTCGTCGGCCTTGAGAACTACATCTGGACCTTCACGAACCCCGAGGGCTTCTGGTCGGTCATCAACACCCTCATCTGGGTGCTCCTTGCCCCCACCTTCGCCACGGCGATCGGTCTGGCTTACGCGGTGTTCATCGACCGGGCGGCCGGGGAGAAGTACCTCAAGGTGCTCATCTTCATGCCGTTCGCCATCTCGTTCGTCGGCGCGGGCATCATCTGGAAGTTCGTCTACGACTTCCGCCAGGGCGACCAGATCGGTGTCCTCAACGCCATCGTGACGGGACTGGGCGGACAGCCGGTGTCGTGGCTCGCGGCCACCCCGCTCGTCAACACCCTGCTCCTGGTCGTCGTGTTCATCTGGAGCCAGACGGGTCTGGCCATGGTCATCCTGTCCGCCGCGATCAAGGCGGTGCCGCCGGAGCAGAACGAAGCGGCGGAGCTGGACGGCGCCAACGCGTGGCAGCGCTTCATCAACGTCACGATCCCCGGCATCCGTTCGTCGCTCATCGTGGTTCTCACCACGATCGCGATCGGCGCGCTGAAGATCTACGACATCGTCGCGGTCATGACCGGTGGACGCAACGACTCCACCGTCCTCGCCTTCGAGATGGTCAACCAGCAGCAGCGGTTCCAGAGCTACGGGCACTCCGCAGCGCTGGCCGTGGTGCTGTTCCTGTTCGTCCTGCCGCTGATCATCTTCAACGTGCGCCAGATCCGGAAGCAGAGGGAAGTGCGATGACGACCTCCACCGTCGTGCTCGAGCCCACGTCAGACAATCGTTCGGCTCGTCAGGTCGCCCGGGACACCCGTCGCCACGAGGCGATGGCGCGCAAGCGCCTCACGTCGAAGGGCGCCACGATCGCCGCGATCGCGATCGCGTTCTTCTGGACCATCCCGACGTTCGGCCTGTTCATCACGTCGTTCCGTCCCGGTTCGGACACGCAGTCCACCGGATGGTGGACGGTGTTCACCGACCCGTCGTTCACGCTCGAGAACTACCGTCTCGCGCTGACCTCGGGCGGGACCGCCCTGACGCTGGCCGCGTCGTTCTTGAACTCGCTGGCCATCACGATCCCGGTGGTGCTGTTCGCCCTCGCGATCGCGTCGTTGATCGCCTACGCCTTCGCGTGGATCGACTTCAAGGGCCGCAACTTCTTCTTCATCTTCATCTTCGCGCTCCAGATCGTGCCGCTGCAGATGGCCCTCGTCCCGCTGCTGAGCCTGTTCTCCCGTGGTCTGACGATCAACGAGGTGACGATCTTCCCCGGGTTCGACCTGCGCGGGGTGGAGCACAGCTTCGCCACGGTGTGGATCGCCCACGTCATCTTCGCGATGCCGCTGGCGATCTTCCTCCTGCACAACTTCATCGCCGAGATCCCGCACGAGGTCATCGAGGCGGCTCGCGTCGACGGTGCCGGACACGGTCAGGTGTTCTTCCGCCTGATCCTGCCGCTCGCGGCTCCCGCGCTGGCCTCGTTCGCGGTGCTGGAGTTCATCTGGGTGTGGAACGACCTGCTGGTCGCGACGATCTTCGCGCCATCGTCGTCGCTCCCACTGACGCAATCGCTGAACTCGCTGTCGGGAACGTGGGGCGACCAGTGGTTCCTCCAATCGGCGGGAACGTTCATCTCGATCCTGGTCCCGCTGATCGTGTTCTTCCTGCTGCAGCGGTTCTTCGTCCGCGGGCTCCTCGCGGGCGCGACGAAGGGCTGACACCCCGCACGACCGCGAAGGGCGTGGCATCCGGAGATCGGATGCCACGCCCTTCGGCGTTCGCGGAGGTTCTCAGCCGGCGCAGGCCAGACGCGACTGGATGTCGCGCATCGCGTCGATCTCGGCCGACTGGCCGGCGACGATCGTCTGCGCGACGTCCTTCACGCGCGCGTCGTTCCCGAGCTCGATCACGGCTTCGGCCATCGGGATCGCGCCCTGGTGATGGCGGATCATGAGCTCGAGGAACAGGCAGTCGGCGGGCTGTCCCTCGAGCGTGCGAAGCTCGTCGAGCTCGGCATCCGAGGCCATGCCCATCTGGGCGAGCAGCTCGTCCTGCGAGAGGGCCGAGGTGTCACCGTGGCTGTGGGCGCTCGAGGCGACCATCCACTGCATGAGCGGCTGTGACGACGCCTGCGGAAGGCCCCACTGCACGAGCCAGCCGAACATCTCACCGCGCTGGCCCGCCTGCGTCGTGGCGATGTCGTGCGACAGGGTGCGCAGCTCGTCGTCGGAGGTCTTGCGGTAGATCTCCATCGCCATGAGCACCGCCTGTGTGTGGTGCACCTGCATGTCGCGCGCGAAACCCGCGTCGGCGGAGACGGTCGAGGGCGTGGTCGGCGCCGCCGACGCGCCGAAAGCCGTGAACCGGCCGATCGCGAAGGCGACGGCGAGCAGGGCGACCACCGCGACGGCGACGACGACCCGTCGCGTCGCGGGCCGCGCGACGGGTGCGTCGTCGCTCACGTCAGGCCTTGCCGGGGCCGTCGACCGCTCCCGAGCAGGCGGCGTTGGGCTCGGGCGCGTTCTGGCTGCGCCAGAACTCGGTGAAGAACTCCGCGATGCGGGGGTCGCTCGGGTCGTCCACCTTCAGCTGGTGGTTCCACGCGCTCACCGCGATGGGGCTCTCCATGCCGGGGTACGGCGACAGCAGCGCGTAGCTGGAAGGCATGACCGCCTTCAGGGCGTCGATGCCGGCCGCGTCGACGCGCTGGGGATCGTAGGTGATCCAGATCGCACCGTGCTCGAGGGAGTGCACCGCGTTCTCGTTCGGCTGCGGCTCGGTGTAGACGCCGCAGTTGAGCCAGATCGGGTTGTGCGGGCCGCCGGCGGGCGGGGTCTGCTCGTACGTGACGGCGCCCTGCACGTGGTCGGAGCGGTTCTCGAAAGTCTCCACGCCCTGGATCTCGCGACCCGTGCTGTTGCCGGCTTGGTAGCTGGGCGGGGGTGCCGGGGCGAACGCGAAGGATGCCACGACGAGGCCGATCACCGCGAGCGCGGCGGTCGATCCGACGACCCACCACACGAGCTTGCCGCGCTTGCGGCGCTCGATCTGCTTCTGGTACTCGGCGAGCTTCTGCTGTCGCTTCTGCTCACGCTGCTGCTTGACGGTCAGGTCGATCTCGGCCTGCGTGGCGGGGTTGCCGCTCTTGCGCTTGTCGGGGGAGGGGCTCATGCGGTCTGTGCTGTCTCTCTCTGGGGCGGGAGGCTCGGCGCGGGCCGATGCGCCCAGCCTATGCGGCTGAATGGGGTGGTGGCCTGGGAGGAACCCGCGAGGGGGGATGGTGGGGAACCGGGGCCGCGCGCTAGTATGACGATGTCGAATCGATTCGAGGTTCGACGATCCCCCCACATCTCCTCAGCTCGGTCTCGACCGGGCCGTCCGTGTTGCGAAACGAACTGACTGACGTGCTCGATACCGCCTCCCAGCCCGTGATCCCCCCGACCGCCCGCGCCGAAGCACCGGCGACGGGAGCCATCCGCGCGCTCGGCAGCAACCCGGCGACGGCACCGATCGTGCTGCATCCGGGCGACAGCATCCCTGCCCGTCGTCGTGTGCTGTACATCGTGCTGCTCGGAGCGCTCACCGCGCTCGGGCCGTTCACGATCGACCTCTACCTGCCCGCGTTCCCCGTGCTCGAGGCGGATTTCCAGACCTCGGCCGCGGCCATCCAGCTGACGCTGACGGGCACGATGATCGGTTTCGCCCTCGGACAGCTCATCGTCGGCCCGCTGAGCGACAAGGTCGGCCGTCGCATCCCGCTGCTGTCCGTCACCGCGCTCCACGTCGCCGCGAGCATCTTCGCGGCGCTGGCTCCGACGCTCGGGACGCTGTCGATCGCGCGCGTCCTCATGGGCGCCGGGGCGGCCGCCGGCGGTGTCGTGGCGGCGGCGATCGTGCGCGACCTCTTCGGGGGGCGACGTCTGGTCGTCATGCTGTCGCGCCTCGCGCTGGTGTCCGGCGTCGCGCCGGTGCTCGCGCCGCTCGCGGGCTCTCTGCTGCTCTCGGTCATGCCGTGGCGCGGGATCTTCTGGGTACTCGCGGCCTACGGCACGGTCATGCTCGTCTCCGCCATCGTCTTCCTCCCCGAGACGCTGCCCGCCGCTCGACGCGGCGGCAAGGGGGCCACCACGGTGTGGCAGCGGTACGCGAGCGTCTTCCGTGACCGCGTGTTCATCGGCGTGCTCGTGATCGGCGCGATGACGTTCAGCGGGCTGTTCTCGTACCTCTCGGCCTCGTCGTTCCTGTTCCAGCAGAGCTACGGCTTCGACGCGCAGCAGTACGGCGTGCTGTTCGCCGCCAACTCCGTCGGGCTGGTCATCGGCGTCCAGGTCGCCTCGCGTCTGGCCGCGCGGTTCGGACCGCAGTGGGTTCTGGCGTTCTCGACGGCCTCCCTCGTGCTCTGGGCGACGGTGATCGTCGTCTTCGATCAGCTCGGCTTCGGGCTGTGGGGAACCGTCATCCCGCTCTTCCTGTTCATGACCTCGTGCGGGTTCACGTTCCCGTGCGCGCAGGTGCTCGCCCTCGACCGCCACGGCAAGGCGGCGGGCACGGCGCAGTCGATCATCGGTGCCGCGAACTTCGGCATCGCCGGTGTCATCTCTCCCGTCGTCGGGCTCCTGGCCACCGGCTCGGGGATCACGGCGACCACGATGGCATCCGTCATGGTGGGGTGCGCGATCCTGGGCGTGGCCGCGCTCTGGCTGCTCGTGCGGCCGCGCACCGTCGAGCGCCTGGCCCCGTGACGGCGGAACAGTAGCAGAGGGGCCCCGGCCGACTCGGGCGCTCCCCCTCGCCGCCGTGAGCAGGCATCATGGGTCGATGGACCTGGATGCCGCACCCCCGCCGTTCGTCACGGTGCGCTCGGAGCGCGTGCGGGCGGTCGCGGGCCTCGTCATGATCGCCCTGGCCTGCGGACTCGGTGCCTGGGTGTACTTCCGGGGCCCGAGCCCGTTCGCGATCGACGTGTGGTGGAACCAGCTGTTCGCGTCCGCCCCCGTGCAGCCGGTGCTCACTTTCGCATACGTCATGAACGAGATCGGCGGGTACGTCACCGCGATCCTCATCGTTCCGCTCGGCGGGGCGCTCGCCCTGTTCCTCTCCGGGCGCCGGTGGACGGCGCTGTACTTCCTCGCCGCGTCCGCGGGGAGCGCCGTGCTCGTCCAGGTCCTGAAACAGACCTTCGGTCGCGCGCGACCCGAGGACATCCTCGTACTGGCCGATTTCGGGTCCTTCCCCTCGGGTCATACCGCGAACGCGGCGACCATCGCGGTCGTCGCCGCGATCGTCTTCCCCACGCTGTGGGTGCGCATCGCCGGCGCCGCGTGGGTCGTTCTGATGGCCTTCAGCCGTACGTACCTGCACGCCCACTGGCTCTCGGACACCGTCGGGGGCGCCCTCGTGGGGGCGGGGGCGGCATTCGTCCTGGCTGTCGCCTTCTCGCGGCTCCGTGCGCGGGACGACGACCGTGCGACGCTCCGGCGGAGCCGACGAGTCCCGGACGCCTCCTCCTCCGCCCCGTCCTAGGCTGACGACATGAGCGACACCGCGCCGTCCGTTCCGGGTTCCGCCGACGACCCGGAGGTCGTCCGGCTGCGTGCCGAGGCAGAGGCCGCGGAGGCCGAGCTGCGTCTGGCCCGCGCACGCGCCGATCTCGCGGCCGCCGAGGCCGCGGCGGCGAATGCCCGCGCCGCGGCGGGCGACGTCGCTCCACCGACGGCGGCCCCCGAACCCCCTCCCGCGCCCACCGCCCCGCTCTCGGACGCCCAGGTCGCGGCGATCGCCGCGGGCTACGCCGGTGCGGGCGCGGCACTCGACCTGGGCGTCCTCGTCAACGGCGGGCCCGTGGCATCCGTCCCCGTCCGCATTCCTCTCGCGATGACCAACCGACACGGGCTCGTCGCCGGTGCGACGGGCACCGGGAAGACCCGCACGCTGCAGCTGCTGGCCGAGCAGTTGTCGGCCCACGGGGTGGCGGTGTTCGCGGCCGACATCAAGGGCGACCTCTCGGGTATCGCCGCGCCCGGCGTCTCGAACGAGAAGCTGCTCGCCCGCACGAGCGCGCTCGGGCAGGACTGGACGCCGCGCGCGTACCCCACGGAGTTCTACGCCCTCGGCGACGACGCGGCATCGGGGATCCCGGTGCGGGCGACGGTGTCGGGGTTCGGCCCGCTGCTGCTCAGCCGCGTCCTGGGGCTGAACGCGACGCAGGAGTCAAGCCTGGGCCTGGTGTTCCACTACGCCGACGAGAAGGGCCTCGCGCTCGTCGACCTCTCCGACTTGCGTGCCGTGCTGACGTTCCTGACCAGCGACGAGGGCAAGAGCGAGCTCAAGGAGCTCGGGGGCCTCTCCGGCGCGACCGCCGGTGTCATCCTGCGCGAACTCGTCGCTTTCTCGGCCGCCGGCGCCGACACGTTCTTCGGCGAGCCCGAACTCGATGTGACCGTGTTCCTGCGTACGACCGCCGACGGCGAGGGCGTCGTGAGCCTCCTCGAGGTGCCGAACGTGGCCTCGCGCCCGGAGTTGTACTCGACGTTCCTGATGTACCTGCTCGCGGAGCTGTACGAGGCGCTCCCCGAGGTCGGCGACCTCGACAAGCCCAAGCTGGTGTTCTTCTTCGACGAGGCGCACCTGCTCTTCCGCGACGCCTCGAAGGCGTTCCTCGCCGCGATCACGCAGACGGTGCGCCTCATCCGCTCGAAGGGCGTCGGCGTCTTCTTCGTCACACAGACGCCGAAGGACGTCCCCGCCGACGTGCTCGCACAGCTCGGCTCGCGCGTCCAGCACGCCCTCCGTGCGTTCACCCCCGACGACGCGAAGGCGCTGCGCGCGTCGGTGCGCACCTACCCCGCCTCGGGCTACGACCTCGAGCGCGTGCTGCAGGAGCTCGGCACGGGAGAGGCGATCGTCACCGTCATGAGCGAGAAGGGCGCGCCGACGCCGGTCGCCTGGACGCGGCTGTTCGCCCCGCGGGCGTCGATGTCGCCGATCCCCGCCGCCGACCTCGGCGCCGCGGTCGCGGCATCCCCGCTCTTCGCGCAGTACGGCACCCCGATCGATCGGGAGTCGGCGCGCGAGATCCTCGGCGCCCGCATGCAGGCGGCGGCCGAGGCGCGCGACGCTGCCGAGCGGGCGAAGCAGGCCGCCGCCGACGAGGCCGAGTACGCGAAGCAGAAGGCCGCTATCGACAAGGCCCACGCCGAAGCGCAGAAGAAGGCCCAGCGCGAGTACGAGCGACTGCTCAAGAGCACGTCGGCCCCGGCACGGCGCACGACGGCCCCGGCGGCGCCGCTCGACGATCTGCTCGGTCGCGGTTCGACCAAGACGATCCTGAACGGCGTCATCCGGGGCCTGTTCGGCACCGGGCGCCGGCGCTGAGCGCGCTCAGCTCCGGCGGATATCCAACGGCATCGTCGACGTGTCGATGAGGGGGTCCTCGTCCTGGCGTGCGACGACCGCCTCGGCCTCGGCGGGGGTCTCCACGGCGGGAACCGAGCCGAGCAACGGTCGGCGTGCGGTCTCGCGCATCGACAGCAGGGCGACGAGCCCGAGGGCGGCGAAGAACATGATGTAGAACGCCGGCATGAGCGTGTTGCCGGTCCACTCGATGAGCGCCTGGCTGAACAGCGGGGTCGTCCCGCCGAAGAGCGACACCGCGATGTTGTACGCCACCGCCATCGCCCCGAAGCGAGAGGCGGTCGGGAAGAGCGCCGGCAGAGCGGATGCCGAGATCGCGACGTAGAACGCCACCGGCACCGCCGCGAGGAACAGGGCGATGATGACCGCCCACAGCTCGCCGATCTGCATGATGAGGAAGGCGGGGATCAGCAGCACCAGCGCGGAGGTCGCGGCGATCGCGTACACGGGCTTCCGGCCGATCCGGTCGCTGAGCTTGCCGATGAAGGGGAGCGTCGCCGACATCACCAGCAGCACCGGCACGGTCGCCACGGCGGCGCCGAGGTTCGAGATGCCGACCTCGGTCTCGAGGTAGGTGGGCATGTAGCTGGTGAGGGCGTAGCCGGCGGTGTTGGTCGCCGCGACCAGCGCGATGCCGATCAGCAGCGCGCGCCAGTGGTGACGGACGATACCGGCGAGGCCCTGGCGCGCCATCGGGTCGTCGGAGCCGGCCTCCTGCGCGGCCTCGGCGGCATGGGTCTGCTCGAACGACGGGGTCTCGGGAATGCGGAGGCGGAAGTAGATCGCGACGATGCCCAGGGGGATGGCGAGGAGGAACGGGATACGCCACCCGTACTCGACCATCGCGTTCTCGCCCGAGACCGCGGTGGTGATCGCGGTCGTGATCGCCACGACCGAGGCCCCGGCGGCGAAGCCGACGTACGAGCCGACGTCGAGCCACGACGACCAGAAGCCGCGGCTGCGGTCCGGCGAGAATTCCGACACGTACGTCGTCGCTCCGGCGTACTCGCCACCGGTGGAGAAGCCCTGCACCATCTTCAGCAGGTACAGGGGCACGATCGCCCACAGCCCGATCGCCGCGGAGGTGGGCAGCATGCCGATGAGGGCCGTGGCGGCGGCCATCATGGCCATCGTGAGGAACAGCACCTTCTGACGCCCGATGCGGTCGCCGAGGGGGCCGAGGACGAAACCGCCGAAGGGGCGGACGAGGAACGAGATCGCGAACCCCAGGAGGGTCACGAGCAGACCCCAGGGCTCGGGCAGGTCGGAGGTGAAGACGACGGCGAGCGTGACGGCCAGGTAGCCGTAGATGCCGAAGTCGAACCACTCCATGAAGTTACCGACGACGGTGCCTCCGATGGCCGTGCGTACGCGTTTCTTGTCCACGACGATGACGTCGTCGACCTCGAGTCGAGGGCTTTCGGGGGCCACGGGGGGATGTTGGCTCATTCCTCTACCCCTACCGCGATCGTCCGGAGTTTTCCAGTCGACCGGGGTGCGCGGCGGCGGTGTGGTATTCCCGTCGCGAGGTCAGGAGAAGGCCAGGGTGCCGTCTCCCCACGCCCGCCGGAGTTCGCCGTCGAGGTCGTCCACGACGAGGTCGTGCCGGTCGATCACGAGCGTGGTCCGGGCGTGGTCTCCGTCGACGGAGAAAGGCGGCCAGTCGGGCGCGTCGGGCGCGTCGGGGGCGTCGCCGTGGGCGAACGCGGTCCAGCGGCGCTGCATCCGCGCGGAGATGAGTTCGGCGACACGGCGGCCGCCCAGGCGGAACGTGAGGTCCTTCGGTCCGCTCACCAGGTTGCCCCACAGATAGGGGAGTTCCGTCGCGTGCGTCGCGCCGAGGCCGATGAGCCGCAGGAACGGCGAGGCGTGGTCGAAACGGTACAACCAGACCGGGGCCGCCGCCGCGTGCCCCTCCGCGACCCAGAGGGTGGGCAGGCGGAAGCCGATGTCGCGGGCCACGCCCAGCCCCACCGCACGGTGACGCACGTGCTCGTACGCGGTGAGCACCTGTTCACGGCTGGGGAGTTCGACGCCCGGGTTCTCCGACGCCATGTCGGCGAACATCGTGTCGATGCGATCGCCCGTGATCGGGATGAGCGGCGACTTCATGTACGAGAACAGCGACGCCTCGTCCTTGTTGGTGCCGATGAGGAGCGGGACCGGGATGCCGCGGCCCTCGCGCAGCACCGTAACCGGCGCCTCGGGCAGGAGCGTCCCATCGATCACGGGGGCGAAGGCGAGCGTCCCCGGATCGGTGGTGGGGATCTCGGCATAGACGGTCTTGCCGGCCGCGACGATCTTCTCCGCGGGGGCCGAACGCAGCAGGTCGGCGGCCCCCGGGTCGGCGGGGTCGATGCCGAGCTCGTCGAGGAAGCGCTCCGCGACGTGCCGCGCGCGCTCCGGTCCGTAGACGCTGGACGCGGGGGAGGATTGCGCGATCGCGCGGTGGAACAGACCTTCCGCGGACGGGGTGGCCAGGAGCGTCGTGACCAGACCTCCGCCGGCGGACTCGCCGAACACCGTCACCCGGTCGGGGTCGCCGCCGAAGGCCGCGACGTTGCGCTGCACCCACCGCAGCGCCAGCAGCACGTCCTTGAGGGCGAGGTTGCCGTCGAAGCCGGCGCCGGGCAGGGCGCCGGAGAGGTCGACGAAGCCGAGTGCCCCGAGCCGGTAGTTGAGCGTCACCACGATCACGTCGCCGGAGGACACCATCGCGGTGGCGTCGTACAGCGGCTGGCTCGACGACCCGAAGGTGTAGGCCCCGCCGTGCAGCCACACCATCACCGGCCGCGGCGCCGCGGCCTCGGACTCGGGGGCCCAGACGTTGAGCGACAGGCAGTCCTCGTCCTGTACGGCGCCGTCCCCGAGCGGGATCGCCGGGTTCGCGGGCTGCGGGCAGACGGAACCGAAGACCGTGGCACCCGTCTCTCCGTCGGCGTCGGGGGCGGCCACCGGATCGCGGAAGCGACGCTCACCGATGGCGGGAAGAGCGAAGCGGATGCCGCGCCACGAGCGCACACCGCGGTCGACCATGCCCACGAAGACACCGGCGGGGGCGGCGGCACGGCAAGAGGGGGAAGAAGTATCCATGAGGGTCCTCACGCGATCAGCTGGTGGATGAGGTGGGCCGCCTCGTTGGCGGCGAGGACGGCGAAGAGCACCGTCATGATCACGGCGTTGTGCGCGATCATCTCGTTCTTCAGGCGGTCCAGAGCGCTGGTGATCCCCGGGATGCCGGTGGCTCCGAGCGCGGTCGGGACCAGGAGCGTGATCGTGCCGACCACGGCGACCCCGACGCACAGCAGCACCGCGAGGGCGATCGGCGCGTGGGCCGCCCCGATGAGGGCGCCGCCCTTGAGCTCGAGCGGGAGGTTCTTGCTGTTGGTCGCCGCCATCAGCAGCCCCAAGCCGGCGGCGCGGGCCGGGGTGATGGCATCCATCGCGGCGAGCCAGCTCGGCGGGGTCGCCGCGGTCCCGGGCTTCGGGCGGCTGCGCCAGCTGAGGATCGCCATGACGCTGAAGCCGACGGTGAGCAGCCCGCCGAGGACCATCACCACGATGCGGCCGCCCTCGCCGTGCGAGGAGCCCGCCGATGCGCCGGCGGACGTCGCCGCGCCCACGGCGAGCACCGCGAGCGTCACCGCGAAGAAGGTCGCGGTGTAGATCGGCGCGGCCACCCGGCCGCGGGCGGAGAGCAGGATGGCCACGACGGCGACGATCGGCAGCGGCGAGATCGCCATGCCGACGGCGAGGGGCAGGAGTGCGGTGAGTTCGGACATCGGGGCCGACGCTACGCCGGGGACGGCGAGCCCTCGGCGGAATGTTCGGCTGACACGACATCCGTCTCCGCGATCGCGAACCGTGCCTCCAGGACAGCGGTGTCTCCCGCATCGCGGAGCCGCGCCCCGAGCGCGCGAGCCCGCGCTCCTCCGCGCAGGGCGGCCCCGCGCGGAGGGGCGCCGGGGGAGGTGACCCGTACGTCGAGCCGCGGCCCGCCCGCGGTGGCACGGAGCTCCACCGCGACCGCCGCCGCTCGTTCGCGCGCGTGCTTCGCGGCGTTGAGGAGGCCCTCCGCGACCACGTCGATCACGTCCCGCGCGAGAGCGGGATCGGTCTGCAGCGCGCCGCGCGCGGCGTCGGTGACGTGCGCGTCGACGGGCATCGCGCGAGCCCACGTGGCCAGCAGCGCATCGAGGGACGCGGCCCCCGCACCGGTCGCCGGGGCATCGAGGGCTCGCCGGACGCCGTCGGCGACAGCGGCCAGCTCCGCGCGGAAGGCCGCGAACTCGTCGGGACCCGGATCGGGGTGCCGCAGGACGAACTGCACCGCCGCGCCCTGTCCGTCGCGATGCAACCGCTCCGCCGCTTCGTGCAGGCCCGCCCGCACGGCACGGGTACCCAGGTCGTCGGCGCGGACGCGCTCGGCGATGGCGCCGGACAGCCGCCGGCGTTCGATCGCGAGAGTGCGTGCCCCGCCGCGCCAGCGCGCGAGGGCCGCCGCCAACGCCGGGTAGGCCAGGGCCGGGACCGCCGACGCGGGGAACGGCACTCCCTGCGCCGCTCCGATCGCCGCGAGGACGACGCCCACCGCGACCACCGAGACGGCGAAGATCGCCCCGCCGGCGACGCGGGCGCGGCGCAGGCGCGGCAGCCGGGGAACGGTATCGACGAGCAGCCCCAGCACGACCGTGGCGGAGAGGCCGAGCGCGAGATCGATCGGCGCGATCGTGCGGACGGCGTAGGGGAAGACGGCGACGCCGTAGACGGCGGCCGTCAGACCGAGGGGCGGCAGCCGGAAGTCGCCGCGCGGGGGACGGGCGCGCGCGGCGGGCGCGGTCGGCTGCGACGGCAGCCCGTCGGCGAGAGAGCCGAGGGCGTGCGCGTGGGTGCGCAGCTGCGTCGCCAGTGCGCGCACGTCCTCCGTCGTCACGGGCTGGGCCGCTCCGATCGCGGCGGCGGCGGCCGACACCGCGCGGCGGGCCTCGACGCGGAAGTCCGCCACGCGATCGGCGCTGCTCCGCAGCTGAGCGAGAACGGCGCGCAGGAGGGCGTCGGTCTCGCGGGTGGCGCGCGCGGCTCCGACCAGGACGGCCGTGCCGATCAGGGCGATCGTCCACACCGCGAGGTTCGTCGCCGCCCGCAGCGGCAGGGCGTCGGGAGTCGGGGCCGGCAGCCCCAGCGCGAGAGACAGGGCGTCTTGGCCGACGGGGCGGAGGATCGCGGTGACGACGAGGGCCGTCGCGACGATCGCCGCTCGCGCGACCGGGGCCGACACCCGGCGCTCGATCACGGCGACGAGTCCCCACGCCGCGGCGAACATCGCCGCGGTCATCAGCGACACCGTCGCGCGTTCGACCGGGGTGAGTGCGGCGGGCAACGGCGCCAGCACGATCAGCGACACCGCGATGACGGTGACGAACGTCCAGCGCGTGACGAACCGGCCGCCGGCGAGGGCGGCGGCGATCGTCTTCACGGCGCGGAGCCGAATTCGGCCAGGTACAGCGCGCTCGCGCGCACCCGGGGATTCGTCGCCGGGTCGGACCCCAGCGCCAACCTCTCGAAGATGCGGCTCACGGCACGCTCGACGGCGCGCGTGGTGGTCCCGCGCTCACGGGCGATCTGCGCGTTCGACCATCCGCGCGCAACGAGCGCGAGCACGTCGATCTGCCGCCGCGTGAGCCCCGCGAGAGGAGACGGCCGGGGAGACGTCGGCGCCGGCGGGATCGCCTCGGCGAGGGCCGCCTCGATGGCCTCCACGACGACGTCGGCGCTGGTCACGTCGAGTTTGGAGACGAACACCGCTCCCTCGGGGCCGACACGGCCCGCCCCCGCCGCGGCCCGGGGGAAGCTGCTGAGGAACACCACGGCCAGGTGCGGCGCGAGCCCCGTGAGCATCGTCGCGAGCTCCACGCCGGAGGGACGCGTGCCCAGGTCGATGTCGGTGAGCAGGACGTCGGGGTCGGTCGCGGCGAACGCGGTCGTGGCTTCGGCGGCGTCGGCGGCACCGGTGGGCTCGAACCCACGATGGGCGAGCATGTCGCACAAGAGCGCGCGCATCGCCGGTTGATCCTCCACGACGAGCACGCGTCGCACCCACGCGGTCTCCACGGCCCTCACCCTAGCGTCGTCAAGCCCCCGTCGATGTCGGGGGCCGGGCGTACCGTGTCGGCATGAGCGAGCTGTCCGCCCCCACCGGCCGTGAACCCGCGCTCGTCGCGCAGCCTCGCGCCGACGGGTCACCGCCGCGGGCCCTCGTCCTCGGGGCGACCGGGTATCTCGGCGGTCGGCTCGTACCGCGCCTTCTGTCGGCCGGGTACCGGGTGCGCGTGCTCGCGCGCGATCCGCGCCGGGTCGAGGCCTTCCCGTGGGGAGACGAGGTCGAGACGGTCAAGGGCGATGCGACCGACCGGGCGGCGGTGACCCGCGCGGTCGAGGGCGTCGACGTGCTGTATTACCTCATCCACTCCATGGGCGGAGGGCGCGACTTCGAAGACACCGATCGACGGGCCGCCCGCACGGTCGCCACGGCGGCCGCGGCGGCGGGGGCCGCGCGCATCGTCTACCTCGGCGGACTCCACCCCGACGACGCGCCCCTCTCGGCCCACTTGCGCTCGCGCGTCGAGGTCGGCGACATCCTCCTCGCCAGCGGCGTGCCCACGCTCGTCCTGCAGGCCGGCGTCGTCATCGGCTCGGGATCGGCGTCGTTCGAGATGGTGCGCCATCTGACCGACGTGCTGCCCTACATGCCCGCGCCGAAGTGGGTGCGCAACCACATCCAGCCGATCGCGGTGCGTGACGTGCTGCACTACCTGCTCGGGGCGGCGCGCGTCGCGCCCGACGTCAACCGTGCCGTCGACATCGGCGGCCCCGACGTGCTGCGCTACGGGCAGATGATGAACGGCTACGCGATCGAGGCGGGTCTGCACCAGCGTGCGATCGCGTCGCTGCCGGTGCTGACGCCGCGCCTGGCCTCGCACTGGGTCAATCTCGTCACCCCGATCCCGAAGTCGATCGCGCGTCCACTGGTCGAGTCGCTGCAGAACGACTGCGTCGTGAAGGACCGCGCGGTCGACGACCTGATCCCGCGCCCCGAGGGCGGGTTGATGCCCTACCGCGAAGCCATCCAGCGCGCGCTCGGGCGCCTGAACGACGACGCGATCGAGACGAGTTGGCAGGATGCCGAGGTCTCCGGTGCCCCGAGCGACCCGCTGCCGAGCGACCCCGAGTGGGCCGGTCGCCTCGTCTACACCGACGAGCGGACGATGCGCACGAGCGCCAGCCCCGAGCAGTTGTGGTCGGTCATCGAGGGCATCGGCGGCGAGAACGGCTGGTACTCCTCGCCGCTGCTGTGGGCCATCCGCGGGTGGATGGATCGCCTGGTCGGCGGGGTGGGCCTGGCCCGCGGGCGCCGGAGTCGCTCGATCGTGACGGTCGGCGACGCCCTGGACTTCTGGCGCGTCGAGGCGATCGAGCCCGGGCACCTCCTGCGTCTGCGCGCCGAGATGAAGGTGCCCGGCGGGGCGTGGCTCGAATTGCGTGCGAGCCCCGACGGCGGCGGCGCGCGCTTCGATCAGCGGGCACTGTTCTTTCCGACCGGCCTCGCCGGGCGGCTCTACTGGCTCTCGGTCCTGCCTTTCCACGGCTTGATCTTCAGCGGGATGGCCCGGCGCATCACGGCGGCCGCCGAGTCGGTCCAGCGCGACGATCTGGCGCCGAAGGCGAAGGCGGGACGCATCGCGCCCGAGATCCCCGAGGTCGAGACGATCGCCTCGGGCTCCGACGCGCACGCCTAGGCTGAAGAGGTGCCGCACACCGCTCGCGTGATCACCGTCTCCGACCGCTCCGCCGCGGGGCTGCGCGAAGATCGCGGGGGACCGTTGGCGGTCTCGCTGTTGCGCGACGCGGGGTTCGATTGCGCCGACGCGGTCGTCGTCCCCGACGGCGCCGACAACGTGGAGGCCGCGCTGCGTGCGGCGATCGCCATGGGAGCGGGCCTGGTCGTCACGACCGGCGGGACCGGCATCGCCCCCACCGACCGCACCCCCGAGGGCACGGCTCGAGTCCTCGACCGCGAGCTTCCGGGCATCGCCGAGGAGCTCCGCCGCCGAGGACTCGCCGACACCCCGCTGTCGGTGATCTCGCGCGGGCTCGCGGGGATCGTCGACCCGGGCACGCTCGTGGTGAACCTCCCGGGCTCGACCCGGGCCGTGGCATCCGGGATCGCCGTCCTCGCCGAGCTCGCGCCGCACGTGCTCGACCAGCTCGCCGGAGGAGACCACTCATGAGCGCCGTCCGCATCGCCCGCCTGTCCGAGGTGCCGCTCGACCTCGACGCGCACCTCGACGCCGTCGAGGACTCCTCGTCGGGTGCCGTCACGACCTTCGTCGGCCGCGTGCGCGACACCGACCCGGACGCGACCGACGCCGTCGTCGCGCTCGAGTACAGCGCGCACCCCGACGCCGAACAGGCGCTGCACCGCCTCGCCGAGCAGGCCGCCGAGGGCACCGACGCGATCGTCGCCGTGAGCCACCGCGTCGGCCGGCTGAGCGTGGGGGAGGCCGCGGTGGTCATCGCCGTCGCCTCCGGCCACCGCGCGGCTGCCTTCGAGGTCTGCCGCACGGTCATCGAGACCATCAAGACCGACCTGCCGGTGTGGAAGCGACAGGTGGAGGCCGACGGCACGACGGCCTGGAAGGGCCTGGGCGGCTGAGCCCGGGTCAGCCGCCCGCGAAGGGCGGCAGCACGTCGACGTGGGTCGCGCCGGCCAGTGGAGCGTCGTCGTCTCGACGCTCGCCGTCGACGAGCACCGCGCAGCGATCCAGGATGCCGCCGAGCTCGGGGTGGTCGGCCACGATCGCCGCGCGCAGCGCGACGAGGGTCGGTTCGCCGCGGTCCTCGGCATCCGTCCCCGCCGCGTCGGCGGCGGCGGCGAAGTAGCGCACCCGCACGCTCACGCGGGCTCTCCCGGGCGGTGCCAGTCGCCGGACTTGCCCCCGGTCTTCGCCACGATCCGCACGTTTTCGATGAACGTGCCCTTGTCCATGCCCTTCATCATGTCGACGATCGCGAGCGCGGCGACCGAGACGCTCGTGAGCGCCTCCATCTCGACACCCGTGCGGTCGGCGGTGCCGACGGTCGCCTCGATCTCGACGCCGTCGTCGACGATCGCGAGATCGACCGAGGCGCGGTGCACGCCGATGACGTGCGCGAGGGGAAGGAGCGCGGGCGTGGACTTCGCGGCCTGGATGCCGGAGATCCGCGCCACGGCCAGCACGTCGCCCTTCGGCGCGGTCCCGTCGCGCAGGGCGGCGACGACCTCGGGGGCGCAGCGGACGAAGCCGCGGGCGGTGGCGGTGCGGACGGTGGGCTGCTTGGCGGTGACGTCGACCATACGGGCGTGGCCCGCGGCATCCAGGTGGGTGAAGGTCATGGAATCAGCATGACATCGACGGGATCGCCGACGGCGACGGTCGACACCTCGGCGGGCACGATCGCGAAGGCCTCCGCGCGCGCGAGCGAGGCGGCGAGGTGCGATCCGGATCCGCCGGCGGTGGCGGGACGCACGGTGCCGCCGACGAGGTCGATCACCGCGGGGAGGTACTGGCGACGACCGGGCGGCGTCGTCCAGGCCTCGGATGCCGTGAGTCGGGCGATCCGTCGGTCGGTCACCGTGCGGCCCTGCAGCGCGAGGAGCGCCGGGCGCACGAACACCTCGAACGACACCGCGACGCTCACCGGGTTGCCGGGCAGTCCGAACACGAGTCGGCCGTCGTCGAGGACTCCGAACGCCTGCGGTTTGCCGGGCTGCATCGCCACCCGGGAGAACACGATGCGCGCCGACAGCGCTTGGCGGACGGGCTCGTACGCGCCCGCGCTCACTCCGCCGCTGAAGACCACGACGTCGGCGTCGGCCGCGTGCTCCAGCACGGCATCGATCGCGCTCGCGTCGTCCCGGACGGATGCCAAGACCGTGACCTCGGCGTCGGCGTCGGCGACGAGGGAGGCGAGCAACGTCGTGTTCGAGTCGGGGGTCTGTCCGCGGCCCGGCACGGCGCCGGGGGCGACGAGTTCGCTCCCGGTCGACACGACCGCGACGCGGGGGCGTCGGCGGACCTCGAGTTCGGGGACGCCCGCGGCGGCGGCCGCCGAGAGAGCGAAGGGGCCGAGCCGCTCGCCCGCGGACAGCACGACGTCACCCGTGCGCACGTCTCCGCCGCGGCGACGGATGAACGCCCCCGTGGCGGACGGTGCGCGGTGCACCTCGACGGTGCCGAGGGAGTCGGCGAGGCCTCCGGCGGTGTCCTCGAACGGCACGATCGTGTCGGCGTCGGACGGCACCGGTGCGCCCGTCATGATGCGCACGGCCTCGCCGGGACCGAAGCTCGGGTTCTCGGCCGACCCCGCCGGCAGATCGCCGACGACCCGCAGCGACACCGGGTGCGCGGCATCCGCCCGATCGACGTCGGCGAAGCGCACGGCGAACCCGTCCATCGACGAGTTGTCGTCGCCGGGGAGGTCGTGACGGGCGCCGACGTCGGCGGCGAGCGTCCGCCCCGCGGCGTCGGCCAGGCGCACCGTCTCGACGGGCAGCACGGTCACGGCGGCCCGCACACGGGCGCGGTGCTCTTCGACGGTGATCAGATCGGTCACGGGGTCCTCCGGGCGACGAGCGGGACGATGTCGTGGCGGGCGCGCAGAGCGTCGATGATCGCCATGCGCCCGAGGAGGGGATCGCCGGCGCCCGTGACGAGCTTGATCGCCTCGGTCGCGAGGAGCCCGCCCACCTGGACGCACAGCGAACCCAGGACCCCGACCTGCGCGCACGTGGGCGGCTCGCCGACGGAGTCCGCGGGGAACACGTCGGACAGGGCGACGGGGGAGTGCCCCGCGGGGGGCCGCGACCAGAACACCGTCACTTGCGCGGACCACTCCTGCACGGCGCCCCACACCAGCGGCATCCCGAGCTCGTCGGTGGCGGAGGCCACGGCGCTGCGGGTGTCGAACATGTCGCTGCCGTCGATGACGACGTGCGCGTCGGCGAGGAGCTCCCGCGCGTTGTCGGGGGTCAGTCGGCGGTTCTCCTCGCGGACGCGGGTGAGCGGGGAGAGATCGCGCACCGCGCGGGCGGCGGAGGTGGTCTTGGGGATGCCGATGTCGTCGACGCGGTGGAGGAGCTGCCGCTGCAGATTGGTGCGCTCGACGACGTCGTCGTCGATCACGACGAGTTCGCCGATCCCGGCCGCGGCGAGGGCGAGCAGCACGGGGGAGCCGAGGCCGCCCGCGCCGACGACGGCGATGCGCGCGGCGGCGAGACGCCGCTGCCCCTCTTCGCCGATCCCGGAGAGGACGGCGTGCCGGGCGGTGCGGATGAGTTCTTCGGGGGCGAGCGAGGCCACCGGGTCGACGAGCGGCCTCATCCGCCGATCGCGCTCATCGTGCGCTCCGGCTGGATGAAATCGGCGCGCGCGAGGCCGACGCGGTCGGAGCCGTGCGCGCGGGGCTTGCGCCACATCGCCTCGCGCCAGATCTGCGCGAGGTCCTCGTCGCTCGCCCCGACGCGGAGCGCGGTGAGCAGGTCGGTCTCTTCGTGCGAGAAGAGGCAGGAACGGATCCGCCCGTCGGCGGTGACGCGGGTGCGCGTGCAGGCCGCGCAGAACGGCTCGGTCACCGACGAGATGATGCCGACGTGCCCGGCGAGGGTGCTGTCGCCCGCACGCCGCACCTCCCAGCGTTCGGCCGGGGCGGCCCCGCGTCCGCGCGGGTCGGCGGCGAGGTCGAACGTCTGCTCGAGGGCGGCGCGGATCTCTCGCGCGGGCACGACCTGCGTTTCGGTCCACGCCCGGTCGCCGTCGAGGGGCATGTCCTCGATGAAGCGCATCTCGAAGCCGTTCGTCACGGCCCAGTCCACGAGCGGAACGATCTCGGTGTCGTTGATGCCGCGCAGCAGCACCGCATTGATCTTGATGGGGCCGAGGCCCGCCGCGCGGGCCGCCTGGAGTCCCGCGAGCACCTTGTCGAGGTGGGGGCGGCGGGTGAGCTCGGCGAAGGTCTCGGGGTGCAGGGTGTCGAGCGAGACGTTGAGACGGGTGAGCCCCGCGTCCTTCAGGGCCTGCGCCCGGCGGTCCAGCCCCACGGCGTTCGTGGTCATCGAGATCGGCAGGTCGGGGTTGTCGGCACGGATGCGGGCGATGACGTCTTCGAGATCCTTGCGCACGAGAGGTTCGCCGCCCGTGAGCCGCAACTCCTCGGCGCCGAGCGAGCGCACGGCCACCCGGACGATCCGCGCGATCTCGTCGCCGGTCATGAGCTGCGTCTGCGGCATCCAGGGAAGCCCCTCGGCCGGCATGCAGTACGTGCAGCGCAGGTTGCACTTGTCGATCACCGACACGCGCAGATCGCGGGCGACGCGACCGAATCGGTCGAGCAGCCCGCCGTCGCGCGGTGCCCCGGTCTCGCGCACGCCATCCATGGATCGAGCCTAGGCGAGCCGGGGCCGTCGGGGGCCGCCGTGGGCGCTAGCGTCGGGGCATGACGACCACGTACCGGATCGCGACCGCCGCCGGTCTGCTCGGGGTCAGCGACGACACCGTGCGCCGGTGGATCGACCAGGGACTGCTGTCGACGACCGGGACGTCGCCCGTCGAGATCCCCGGCGAGGCGCTCGCCGCCCGCGCCGTCGCGCTCGCGGACGAGCCCGACGATCCCACCGGCGTCTCCTCGAGCGCTCGCAACCGCTTCGTCGGGATCGTCACGCGCGTGCGCATCGACGGGGTCATGGCGCAGGTCGACCTGCAGTGCGGGCCGCACCGGGTCGTCTCGCTCATGTCGGCCGAGGCCGCCGAGGAGCTCGCGCTCGTTCCCGGTGCCCTCGCCGTGGCATCCGTCAAGGCGACCGTCGTGACCGTGGAAACTACGCGCGAGCGACACTGAAGGCGCCCGAGTATCCGCACATGCGGAATACTGGATGCCGCGGGCCCCGGGCTCTGCGGAAAGGACCCCTCATGCGTCGTCCCGCCGCCGTGCTCGCCCTCTTCGGCGCCGTCGTCGTCCTCGCCGCCGCGTGCGCCGCGCAGACCCCGGCCCCGGCGGCCTCCGCGGGTGCGCTCTCGGGCACCGTCGAGGTCTCGGCCGCCGCGTCGCTGCAGCGCTCCTTCAATGAGATCGCCCGCGCGTTCGAGGCCGAGCACCCCGGTGTCACCGTGCAGACGGTCTACGACGGGTCGAGCACCCTCGCGACGCAGATCGGCGAGGGGGCACCCGTGGACGTCTTCGCCTCCGCCGACGAGAAGAACATGGCCAAGGTCGCGGCACAGGCCCCCGATCCGCGCGTGTTCGCGGGGAACACCCTCGTCATCGCGGTGCCGACGGGCAACCCCGGCGGGGTCGCGACCCTCGCCGACCTCGCCCGCGTCACGACCGTGCTGTGCGCGCCCGAGGTCCCGTGCGGGGCGGCGTCGGCCACGCTCTTGGGGAATGCCGGAGTGGGCGTCACTCCCGCGAGCGTCGAACAGAACGTCACCGCCGTGCTGACGAAGGTCGCGGCGGGCGAAGCGGATGCCGGACTCGTCTACGCCACCGACGTCGTCGGCCGCGCGGACGTGGAGGCGGTCGTGCCGGCCGGGGCCGACGCGGTCGTCAACCGTTACCCGATCGCGGCACTGGCGGACGCCCCGAACCCGATCGCGGCGGAGGCCTACGTCGACTTCGTGCTGTCGGCGGGCGGGCAGGCGATCCTCGCCGACGCCGGATTCCGCGCGCCGTGAGCGGCACGGGTGCCGGCTACGTCCCGCGCTGGCTGATCGTGCCGGCGGCGGCCGGGCTGCTGTTCCTCCTCGTCCCGCTCACGGCGCTCGTCGCGCGCGTGCAGTGGGCCTCCCTCGTCGCCGACGTGACGTCACCGGCCGCGCTCGCCGCCCTCGGGCTGTCGCTGGGGACCGGGGCCGTGGCGACGGCGGTGTGCGCGGTCGTCGGCATCCCTCTCGCCCTCGTGATCGCCCGCAGCTCCCCCCGCGCCGCCGCGGTCCTTCGGGCCCTCGTCACGGTGCCGCTCGTGCTGCCGCCGATGGTCGGGGGAGTGGCGCTGCTCTACCTGTTCGGGCGCACCGGGTGGTTCGGTGGCCTCGGCCTGCCGTTCACGACCGCCGCCGTGGTGCTCGCGCAGGTGTTCGTCGCGCTGCCGTTCCTCGTGCTGGCCGTGGAGGGGGCGCTCCGCAGCACCGGCGTGGAGTTCGAGCGCGCGGCCGCGTCGCTCGGCGCCTCGCGGGCGACGATCCTGCGCCGCGTCACGCTGCCGCTCGCCGCCCCCGGGATCGTCGCGGGCGTCGTGCTGTGCTTCGCCCGTGCGATCGGGGAGTTCGGGGCCACCGCCCTATTCGCCGGGAACCGCCCCGGGGTCACCCAGACGATGCCCCTCGCGATCTACACCGCCTTCAACGGGGCGGGGGTATCGCAGGGCACCGCCGTGGCGCTGGCTCTGCTGCTGCTGGTCACCGCGATCGCGGTGCTGCTCCTGGTGCGGGGCTGGCGCCCGACGGGGACTCCCGCATGACGGCCGTGCTGTCGGCGCGCGTCGTCGTGCGCCGGCGCGAGTTCGCGGTCGACCTCGCGCTCGACGTGGCGCCCGGCGAGACCGTCGCGGTGATGGGACGCAGCGGTGCCGGCAAGTCGACGCTCCTCGCGGCGCTCGCGGGACTCCAGCCCCTCGACGACGGCGAGATCTCGGTCGACGGTCGCGTGCTCGACCGCACCGCGCGGCCGCGCGTGCGTACCGCCCCGATGCATCGCGGCATCGTGCTCCTCGGTCAGGACGCGCGCCTGTTCCCCCACCTCCCCGTTCGCGAGAACGTCGCGTTCGGTCCGCGCGCCGCGGGGGTCGCGGCATCCGACGCCCGTGCCGATGCCGACGCGTGGCTCGCGCGCGTGGGGCTCCCCGGAACCGGCGGCCGGCGCCCCGCCGAGCTCTCGGGCGGCGAGCAGCAGCGCGTCGCGGTGGCGCGGGCCCTGGCCGCGGGGCCGCGGGTCGTGCTGCTCGACGAGCCGCTCGTCGCCCTCGACGCCGTGACCGCGTCGGAGATCCGCGCGATGCTGCGCGATGCGCTCGCGGGCGTCACGACGGTCGCGGTCACCCACGACGCCGTGGATGCCGCGGCCCTCGCCGACCGTCTCGTCATCGTCGAGCGTGGGCGCGTCACGCAGCAGGGCGCGGTGCGCGAGGTGTTGAGCGCTCCGGCGACCGACGTCGCGGCGCGCATCGCGGGTCTCGAACGGCTCGTCGGTCGCGCCGACGGCGGCGTGTTCGCGGCCGGGGGAGTGCGCCTCGAAGCGACGGATGCCGGGTCGCGGACGGTCGCGGCGGTCGACGGCGCCCCGCTCGCCGCGGTCTACCGCGCGTCCGACGTGCGGGTGGGGTCCGCGTCCGCAGACGCCCCCGGCATCGGTGCGTGGACGGCGACCGTCTCGTACCTCGAACCGACGCCGAGGGGCGTGCGCGTCGTCACCGACGCGGGGGTCGCGGAGCTCGACGTCACCGCGGCCGCGGGTCTCACTCCCGGCACCCGAGTGGAAGTGCGGCTCGCCCCCGCGCACGTACGGTTCGTCGCGGCATCCTGATCGCTCGTCAGCCGACCAGCACCCGCCCGTCCTCGAGCCGTACCACCCGGTCGACGAGCTCGGTGGGGACGTCGACGTGCGACACCAGCAGCACGGCGCGATCGCGGCCGACGGCGCCGAGCAGATCGCGGAGCAGGACGTCGGATGCCGCCGGGTCGACGCCCGCGGTGGGCTCGTCGAGCACGAGGACGGGGAAGTCGCGCAGCAGCGCGCGGGCCAGGGCGAGGCGCTGCGCCTGCCCGCCCGAGACGAGGGCACCCCGGTCGCCGACGCGGGCGTCGAGTCCGCCGCGCTCGGCGACCCAGGCGTCCAAGCCGACACGCGCGAGCACGGCGCGCACGTCGTCGTCGGTGGCGTCGTCGCGCGCGAAGAGCAGGTTCTGGCGCACCGACTCGTCGAACAGGAACGGTGACTGCTCGACGAGGCCGATCGTGCGGCGCAGGTCGTCTCCGGACAGGGAGCGCGCCTCGATGCCGCCGACGGTGAAGGAGCCGCCGTAGTCGAGGAAGCGTGCCAGGACGTGCGCGAGCGTCGTCTTCCCCGCGCCGCTCGGGCCGGTCACGAGCACGCGTTCACCCGGACCCACCCGCAACGTCACGTCGGTGATGCGGCCGGTGTCCTCGAGTGCGGCGTCCGAGCGCGCGGGCCAGTGCGCGTCCACGTCGCGGAGCTCGATGCCCGAGCCCAGGGCCGGGGCGATGCCGGTCGGGGCCGGCTCGTCGCGGGGGAGGCCGTCGGGGATCTCCGCCGGGACGGCCTCGGCGATGCGCTCGGCCGCGGCGCGCACCTGCCGCCACGAGGCCAGCGCCAGGGGGACAGGGCCGAACACCTCGAAGACGGCCATCGGCAGCAGGACGACGACGGCGAGCCCCGGGCCCGACAGCGTCCCGCCCGTCACGGCCGGAGCGGCCACGACGAGCGCCAGGAGCGAGGCGAGCCCGGCGAGCACCGACACCGTGCCCGAGGTCAATCCCTGCGCGGTCCCGCGGCGCACGACCGCCCGGCGGAGCGCGGCGTCGGCGAGGCGCACGCGCTCGCGCGCGGCATCCACGGCCCCGTAGGCGGTGAGCACGTCGAGGTTCGTCAGCAGATCGTGCACGGCGTCGGCCACCGCCGCCCGGAGCGGCGCGATCGACCGTTCCGCGCGGGATCCCGCCGCCCAGCCGAGCCCGACCGACACCGCGAACGCGACGATCAGGCACCCGAGGAGGGCGAGCGCGGCCGGCCACGACACGAACGCCGTGAACCCGACCGCCGCCAGCGCGGTGACGGCCGCGACCGACAGGGGGAGCACGACGCGCAAAGGGAGGTTCTGCAGCTCTTCGACGTCGTCGACGAGGCCCGAGAGCAGCCCTCCGCGCCGGGCACGGGCCAGCCCGTCGGGCGCGAGGGGGACGAGCTCGCGCACGAGGTCGGCCCGCACCCCGGCGAGTCGGTCGAGCGCGGCGTCGTGCCCCGTGAGTCGCTCCAGGTAGCGGAACACCCCGCGCGACAGCGCGAAGGCCCGCACACCCACGACCGCGGCGGAGAGGTACATCACGAGCGGCTGCTCCGCGGCCTTCGCGATGAGCCACGCGCTCGCCGCGAGAAGCGCCACGGCGCTCCCGGCGGTGCCGAATCCCGAGAGCACGGCGGGGGCGAATCGACGACGCGAGGGCATCGCCGAGCGCAGCATGCCGCGGACCCGGGCGTTCACGAGAGGACTCCGAGGTCCACGACGCGATCGGCGATCGCGCGGGCCGAGACGCGGTGCGACACCAGCAGGACGCCGGCGCCCGCGTCGGCCTCCGCGCGCACCGTGCGCCACACGTGCGCCTCGGTTTCGGCATCCAGGGCGCTCGAGGGCTCGTCGAGGACGAGCACGGGCGTGCCGGCGAGGCGCGAACGGTAGAGGGCTCGGGCGACCGCGACGCGCTGGGCCTGGCCACCGGAGAGACCCGAGCCACCGGCGCCGAGTGTCGTCGCGGGGTCGAGGTCGGACGCCCCCGCATCGGCGAGGGCCCGTGCGATGGTCGCGCTGTCGGCGTCGGAGCCCAGCGCGACGTTCTCGGCCACGGTTCCGGAGACCAGCCCGGGACGCTGGCCCGCCCACGCGACGGTGTCGCGCGCGTGGGCGACCCGGCGACCGTCCACGCGCACCTCGCCCTCGTGGTCGGCGTAGCCCAGGAGCGCCGCGACGAGACTCGACTTGCCGGCGCCGCTCGGACCGGTCAGCAGCACGACCTCGCCCGGACCGACCGACAGTGACACCCTCGGCATCGCGTGTGCGCCGCGGTCGACCCGCACCTCGCGCAGCTCGACGGTCGAGCCGCGGGGGGAGTCCGAGTCCTCGGTCGCGTCGGCGGTGCGCGCGGCATCCAGCGCGTCGAAGATCTCCTCGGTCGCGGCGACGCCCTCGGATGCCGCGTGGAACTGCACGCCCACTTGGCGCAGCGGCAAGTACGCCTCGGGGGCCAGCAGCAGCACGAAGAGCCCCACGAGCAGACTGAGGTCGCCCGCGAGCAGGCGGAACCCGATCGTGACGGCGATGATCGCGACCGAGATGGATGCCAGGAACTCCAGGGCGAAGCCCGAGAGGAACGACACGCGCAGCACCGTCATCGTCTCGCGCTTGTAGTCGCGGGTGGTCTGCTCGATCGTGTCGGCGGCGCGGTGCTCGCGACCGAACGCCTTGAGCGTGCCGAGTCCCTCGACGGTGTCGGCGAACCGGGCCGCGAGGCGCCCGAGCGTGCCGTACTGCTTCTTCTGCACCGTCCGGGTCGCGAGCCCGATGAGCACCATGAACAGCGGGATGAGCGGCAGCGTCAGCACGACGATGAGCCCGGAGAGGGGATCGGCGAGCGTGATCGCGCCGATGAGGATCGGCGTCGTGATCGCGGTCGCCACCAGCTGCGGGAGGTAGCGGCCGAAATACGCGTCGAGCGCCTCGAGGCCGTGGCCCGCCGTCACCGACAGCGAGGCGGCGTTGCGTCCCGCGAGCCAGCCCGGACCGAGGGCCGCCACGGCCCCGACGAGACGTTCGCGCAACTGCAGCGATGCGGCTGCGGCGCCGCGGGCCGAGACCCGCTCGGATGCCGCGACCAGCAGGCCGCGCACGATGACGAGCAGCACGGCGGCCGCGAGCAAGCCGGACAGATCGCCGAGGGGACGCCCGTCGATCGCGCCGACCAGGGCCGAGGTCAGCGTCCAGGCGAATCCGACGACGACCCCCGACTGGGCGAGAACGATCGCCGCGCTCACCGCGAAGAAGCCGCGGGAGGCAGAGGCGTATCGCACCAGTCGGGGGTCGACGGGGCGCACCCGGGTCGTGTCGGTCAATGCGCCACCAGCGCGGCCTTTTCGATGCGGGCGCGGGTGACGCGCTTGCGGAACACCCAGTAGGTCCAACTTTGATAAGCCAGGACGATCGGCAGGAAGATGAGCGCCGCCCAACTCATGATCGTCAGCGTGTAGTCGGTGCTGGAGGCGTTCTCGATCGTCAGACCCGAGCCGGCTTCGAGGGTCGAGGGCATGACGTTCGGGAACAGGGCGAAGAAGAGAGCCGCCACGGCGGTCACGATCGTGATCGCGCCGAGGGTGAAGGCCGTTCCCTCACGATCGCGGAGGTTGGCCACCCAGGACCCGATGAGCGCGAGCGCCGCGATGCCCGAGAGGGCGACGACGCCGAGGAGCAGCGGAGCCTGATTGTTGGCGGCCTGGATGATCGTCCAGACCAGGAACACCGCGGCGGCGACGATCGTGAGCAGTCCCGAGGTCTTCGCGAGCGCCCGGGCATCGGTGCGCACCTGTCCGTCGGTCTTCAGCGCGACGAAGTAGACGCCGTGCGTGAAGAACAGCAGCAGGGTCACGACGCCACCGAGGAGGCCGTAGGGGTTCAGCAGCGTGAACAGGGTTCCGACGTACTCGTGGTTGGCATCCAGGGGCACACCCTGCACGATGTTCGCGAACGCCACACCCCACAGCAGGGCCGGGACGGCCGATCCGATCACGATCATCCGGTCGAATCCGCGCTTCCACTTCAGCGAGTCCCGCTGGTGCCGGTACTCGAACGACACACCGCGGGCGATGAGCGCGAGGAGGATCAGCAGGAGCGGCAGGTAGAAGCCGCTGAAGAGGGTGGCGTACCACTCCGGGAACGAGGCGAACAGCGCCGCACCGGCGACGATCACCCAGGTCTCGTTGAGGTCCCACACGGGGCCGATGGTGTTGATGATCTGCCGGCGGGCGATGTCGTCCTTGCCGAGGAACGGCAACGACATTCCGACGCCGAAGTCGAATCCGTCGAGGACGAAGTAGCCGATGAAGAGGAATCCGACGATCCAGAACCAGAGGTATGCGAGGTCCATGACTGTGCTCCTAGTAGACGGTCGTCGGGGTGTTCTCGAGGGAATCGGGCTCGCGCGGGGCGTTCGGGTCGGGTAGCGGGTCCGGACCCTTCTGCGCGTACTTCTTGATGAGTCCGAACTCGACCACGGCCAGCGCGGCGTAGATCGCGGTGAAGGCGACGAGCGAGATCAGGACGCTCCAGCCCGGAACACTGGGCGAGACGCCGTCCTCGGTGAGCATGAGGCCGAAGACGATCCAGGGCTGGCGGCCCATCTCGGTGAAGACCCAGCCGACGAGGCTGCCCAGCAGCGGCAGGGGTGCCGCCCAGATCGCCACGCGCCACATCCACGGCGCCACGGGGCGGGTCGCCTTCTTCCGCGTGACCCACAGGCCCACCACGCTGATCAGGGTGGCGAGACCGCCGAGGGCGATCATCCACCGGAAGGCCCAGTAGGTCACCCACAGGACGGGGGCGAAGTTGCCGTCGACCTGATCGGCGAACTGCGGGAACATCTGCTGGCTGTACATCGTGTTCAGGTCGTTGATGCCTTCGACGCAGCCGTCCAAGGAGTGCGTGGACAGGATGCTGAGCAGGAACGGCACCCGGATGGAGAACAGCTCGCTCGTGCCGTCCGGGGTTCCCAACGTGAAGATGGAGAACGAGGCGTTCGCCCCGCAGACGGTGTTGAACGTCGCTTCGGCCGCGGCCATCTTCATGGGCTGGGTGGCCACCATCACCAGGCTCAACTGGTCGCCGGCGATCGCGACGAGCACGAACGACACGACGGTGGACCACAGCCCGAAACGCAGCGGTGCGCGCATCATCTCGACGTTCCGTCCGCGGGCCAGGTGCCAGGCGGAGATGGAGACGACGACCATCGCGGCGAACATCCAGCCCGAGAAGATCGTGTGCGGGAACGCCGCGAGGGCGACGGGGTTGGTGAGCATCGCCCAGAAGTCGACGAGCTCGGCGCGGCCGCCGTCGGCGGCCATCTGATAGCCGACCGGGTTCTGCATGAAGGCGTTGGCGGCGATGATGAAGTACGCCGAGAACGTCGCCCCGAGCGTGGCCATCCAGATGGTGCCGAGGTGGGCGAGGCGGGGGAGCTTGTCCCAGCCGAAGATCCACAGGCCGATGAACGTGGCCTCGAGGAAGAAGGCCAGAAGCCCCTCGAAGGCCAGGGGAGCGCCGAAGACGTCGCCGACGAAGCGGGAATACGCCGACCAGTTCATGCCGAACTGGAATTCCTGCACGATTCCCGTCACGACGCCCATGGCGAAGTTGATGAGGAAGATCTTGCCGAAGAAGCGGGTCAGGTGCAGCCACTTCACATCGCCGGTGCGATACCAGACGGTCTGGAAGATCGCCACGACGAGCGACATTCCGAGCGTCAGGGGCACGAACAGGAAGTGGTACAGGGTGGTCAGTCCGAACTGCCACCGAGCGAGCATGAGGGGGTCGAGCCACTCCACAGGATGCCTCCGATCAACGACCTACTGTGTGGTCGGACCACAGGCTACTCCCGCGCGGTGGAGCGTGCCGGGTCGATCACTCGGCATCGAACCATATACTCGGAACACCATTTCCTGGCGGGTCGGAGGGCCCTATGTCCGTGCGTCAAAGCCTGCTAGCGATCCTCGATCGCGGCGACTGCTACGGCTCGCAATTGCGCTCCGAGTACCTGCGGCGCACCGGTGCTTCGGTGAACGTGGGTCAGGTCTACACGACCCTCGAGCGGCTCGAGCGGGACGGTCTCGTCGAGCGGCGCGGCGCGGACGACGACGGCCGCGTGCTGTGGCGGGTGACGGCGGCGGGTCGCCTCCAGGCTCGGGCGTGGCTGGGTTCGGCATCCTCGACCGAGCGGCGGGACGACGTCGCCCTGCGCATCGCGCTGGCCCTCACCCTCCCCGGAGCAGAAGTGGGCCCGATGATCGCCGCGCAGCGGGCGGCCGTCCGCGGCGCCCTCGCCGAGCCCGAACCCGGCGACGAGAGCATGGATGCCGTCGCCCGCGCGGTCGTGGCCGCCGCTCGCCGGGTGCGACTCGAGGCGGATCTGCGTTTCCTCGACGAGGTCGAGCGGATGGCCGCGGACGCCGTGCCCTTCGACCTGTCGGACGAGCGTCCCCGCCGGGGGCGTCCCGTCCGAGCGACCCGCTGACGTGCGTATCCTCCCCTCGCTGATCCGTCAACCCTGGGGCGGCGGGCGGGATTTCGGCGCACGCTGAGAGGGCCCCGGACGAAGAAGGAGCCCTCATGGTCATGGACATTCCCGTCGGTCGCCCGGAGCCGATCTCGAACGTCGCCGCACGTACCGCCGAAGATGCCGCGCCCGCCGCGCTTCCCGTCACCGAGATCCCCTGGACCCGCATCGATCTCGATCTCTACGAGGTCGCCCGCGACGGACGGATCGTCGGGTACATCGAGGTCGTCGGGGCCGTGTTCGTGGCCCTCGGGGGCACGCGGTACGACCGCGCGGTCGAGGTCGCCCAGCACCTCACCTTCCACGCCGCCGTCGATACCGTCCTGCGTCACGCCGGTCGGGAGACGCGCTCCGCGATGTAGCACCCTTCCGGGAAGAGTCAACCCCCTCGGTGAGGTTCGCGCACTGACGCAGTGTCGAAGCACCAGGAGGTCGACATGTTTTCCCGACTCGCCGGAGGTGGTCGCCGATGACCGCCGATCCCTTCCCCACCGGACCCCACCGCCCCGTCCGTATCGCGCATCTGCCCCCCGTTCGCGCGCAGCGACGAGAATCGAAGGATGACGCGAACGCTGGCCGCCCTGCCCGGCGCGGCGCGCAGGCTGTGCCTGAGTCGCCGAAAGGGAGAGATCTGCACGCGTGAGAAGGGCCACCGCGGTCTGCACCACCGCCGTGGCGGGTCTCTGCTCTGGAACGACCTGCAGGCCGATCCGCCGGAATGCTCCGGCGCGGGCACACCGGCACCGCCCGCCGCGACGCTCGACGACGGCTTCCCCGACGGTCGAGGTCTCTGCCCCGTGTGCTGGGCTTTCGTCTCGCTCGAGAGCGGAGTGTTGACCCCGCACGACAGCTGGCGCGGAGACCCCACGCGCGCCGAGGCCGATCAGCGCCGCGAGTGGTTCAACACGTTCGGCTGGTGAGACCCGCGGGGCGCGCCGTCCCGTCGACCACTTCGACGGTCTCATCGAGCGCGCTCTCGTGGACGAGGTCGTGCGTCACGAGCAGCGTCGCCGTCCCGCGCTCCCGGGTCAGTCGGGCGAGCAGCTCCATGATCGCGGCCCCGCGCTGACGGTCGAGGGCGCTCGTCGGTTCGTCGACCAGCAGCACGCGCGGCTCGTGCACGAGGGCACGGGCGATCGCGATGCGCTGACGTTGGCCGCCCGAGAGCTGCGCGGGCCGACGATCGGCCTGATCGATCAACCCCACGGCATCCAGGAGATCGTCCACGCGGGCCCGCACCGCGGCGCGGCGTGCCCGGGTCCCGCGTCCGCCGAGCTCGGCCATGACACGCACCTGCTCGCGCGCGGTCAGCGCCGGGAGCAATTGCGGCTGCTGGAAGACGATGCCGATCTTCTCGCGGCGCAGCGTGGTGGCCTCGGCGCGGCTGAGGGTCGTGGCATCCGTCCCGTCGACGAGCACCCGACCGGAGTCGGGCCGTACGAGGGTGGCGGCGATCGCGAGGATGCTCGACTTGCCCGACCCCGACGGGCCGGTGATGCCGGTCACGATGCCCGGGCGGCCTTCGAGGGTCACGCGGTCGACCGCGGTGACGCGCGAATCGCCGTCGGGGTAGGTGAGGGTGACGTCGTCGAGAAGGATCATCGTGTGCTCCCGAGTGCGGTGAGGGGGTCGGAGTTCGTGACGGTGCGCAGCGACACGGCCGCGCCGAGAGTGCCGAGCAGGATCATCGCCAGGCCCGGGGCGAGGGTCGTGAGGGGATTCAGGACGAACGGCAGCGCTCCGCCGGCCGCGGCGCCCAGGAGCGCGGTGAGGCCGATACCGACGCCGACGCCGACCATCAGGACGACCAACGCCTGACCGAGTGCATCGCGCACGAGTGCGGGTGTGCTCGCCCCGAGCGCCTTGAGGACGGCGATGTCGCCCGCTCGCTGCATGGTCCAGACCGTGAAGAACGCGCCGACGACGAGGGCCGAGACCCCGAAGAGCATCGCGATCATGAGCGCCAGTGAGCCGATCTCGGACCGGAAGGTCGGCAACGCGGTGAGGCTGGCGAGCGTCCCGGTCGCGGTGGTGCCGGTCTGCGCCGCGACGTCGTCCCACGCGGGCGATCCGCTCACGCCGAGGACCGTGGCCGCGCCCGAGCCGCCCAGCCGCGTGTCCAGCGCGGCCCACGCCGACGTGGTCAGCGCGACGACCGGCGTGTGGCTGTACCAGGCATCGCCCCCGACGGATGCCACGCGGTACGTCGTCCCGGCGACGGTGATGTCATCGCCCACTGCGGCTCCGAGCGCACTCGCGGCACCCGCCGACAGGCCGACGTCGCCGTCGCGTGCGGGGGCGAGGGCGGTCAGGGCGGTGGAGTCGGAGTCCGCACCGAGCCCGAAGAGCGCCACTCCGCCGCTGCCGCCGGGTCCTTCGGCGCGGCCCTGCGCGATGCCGATCGGGTCGACGGCATCGACGCCGGGGGCCGCGCGCCACGCGGCGACGGTGGCATCCGAGATCGTGGAGTCCGTGAACGTCGCCGCGGCGCCGTCGACGGGCTGCAGGACCAGGCGGTCGCCGGGGAGCTCGAGCACCGCGGAGACGTTCTGCGCCGCCAGTCCGCCGGTCAGGCCCGAGAGGAACCCCACGAGCAGGGTGATGAGGGCCACGACCGCCCCGATGAGGGCGAACCGCCCGCGGGCGAACCGCAGATCGCGCCATGCGACGTACACGTCGCCTCCTTCCGCCCGGCGGATCTCACCGGATGCCTCCACCCTCGTCGGGGAGGCCGCGCGGGTCATCGCCGACGTGGGCGAACATCCTCTCCACCTTTCGGATGATCCGCCGGGCGCCCGGCATCCGTACCCTGGAGGACGACATGCCGCACCGCACCCTCGCTCCCGTCTTCACGGGGCTGCGCGTGGGACTCCACGCGCTGTTCGCCGGGCTCCTCGCGCTCGTCGTCGTGCGCGTCGTCTGGACCGGCGCGTCCCCGTGGCCGCCCGTGCTGGCGGCGCTCTTAGCCCTGGTGTACGTCGCCGGCCTCGGGATCGCCCGTCGGCGCAGCAGAACCGGAGGCATCGCGTGGGTGTGCGCCCTCACCTTCGTGTGGGCACCGCTGATGTGGCTCGTGCCCGAGGCGGCCTACCTCGTCTTCCCGTTGTTCTTCCTCTACCTGCACCTGCTGCCCGGATGGGTGGGACCGGCCGCGGTCGTGGGCGCGACCACCCTCACGATCGCCGGATTCGCGGTGCACGGCGGCCTCACCGTCGGCGGGGTCGTCGGACCCGTCGTGGGGGCGGGGGTCGCGCTGCTCATCGGGCTCGGGTACGGCGCGCTGCAGAGGCGCAGCGCCGAGAGCGAAGCGCTCGTCGCGGAACTGCTCGCGACCCGCGACCGTCTGGCGGCGACCGAACGCGAGCAGGGGGTCCTCGCCGAACGGGCGCGCCTCGCGCGAGAGATCCACGACACCGTCGCGCAGGGGCTGTCCAGCATTCAGATGCTGCTGCACGCGGCAGAGCGGGCGGATGCCACGGGGCCGGGGATCGCGCACATCCGACTGGCGCGGCAGACCGCCGCCGACGGTCTGGCCGAGACGCGACGGTTCATCCGCGAGCTCGCGCCGCCGAACCTGGAGCGCGGTCTCGGCTCGGCGTTGCGGCGGCTGGCCGAGGGCTGGGCACAGCGGGAAGGGATCGACGTCGAGACGGTGACGTCGGCCGAGGCGGCCCTTCCGATGGACTCCCAGGCGGCGCTGCTGCGCATCGCGCAGGGCGCGCTCGCGAACGTGGCCCAGCACGCCGATGCCTCCCGCGTGCGGGTCGCCCTCGAGCAGGACGGCCCGGACGTGCGGCTCTCGATCGCCGACGACGGCCGCGGATTCGATCCGAGCCGCGCCGAGCGCACGGCATCCGGGACCGATTCGTTCGGCTTGCGCGCGATGCGCGAACGCGTCGACCAGCTCGATGGCGATCTCGTCGTCGAGAGCGCGCCGGGCGGGGGGACCGTCGTCGCGGTCACTCTCCACGGAGCCGCCGCGTGATCCGGGTCGTGATCGCCGACGACCATCCGGTCGTACGCGCCGGGGTGCGGGCGCTCCTGGAAGCCGAACCCGACATCGAGGTGGTCGGCGCAGCCGCGACCCCGGACGAGGCGGTCGCACTCGCCGCCGACCTCTCGCCCGAGCTGGTGCTCATGGACCTGCAGTTCGGCGATCGGGCCGCCGGGGCCGAGGCGACGCGCCGGGTCCGGGCGCTCGCCGCGCCCCCGTACGTGCTCGTGCTGACCAACTACGACACCGACGGAGACATCCTCGGTGCCGTCGAGGCCGGGGCCAGCGGCTACCTGCTCAAGGACGCGCCGCCTCACGAGCTGCTGGCCGGGGTGCGTGCGGCCGCCGCCGGGCAGAGCGCACTGGCCCCGGCGATCGCGGGGCGCCTGCTGGCACGGCTCCGCGAGCCGCGGGTGAGCCTGTCCGCGCGCGAGATCGAGGTGCTCCGTCTGGTCGCTCGTGGCTCTTCCAACGCCGAGGTCGCGGCGCGGCTGCACATCACCGACGCCACGGTGAAGTCGCATTTGGCCCACGTGTTCTCCAAGCTCGGGGTCGCCTCGCGGACCGCGGCGGTGTCCGCGGCCCGCGCCCTCGGGGTGCTGCGCTGACCGGACGCCCGCACGGCCCCCGTACGATGGCGGCATGGTCCCGGTTCGCGTGCTCGGGGTGGCCCTGGATTCCGCCCAGCAGCATGTCGTCCTGCTCGCGCCGCTGCCGGGAGGCGGCGCTGAGGGAGGGATCGTCCTGCCGGTGTGGATCGGTCCGCAGGAGGCGATGTCGATCCTCGTCGCGATCGAGCGCGCGGCCACCCCTCGCCCGCTCGCGCACGACCTCATGGCCGTCATGATCCGTGAGCTGTCGGCATCCGTCGAACGCGTCGTCGTGACGCGGCTGGTCGAAGGCACGTTCTTCGCCGAGATCCACCTCGCGACGCCGCGGGGCCCGTTCGTCATCGACGCCCGGCCCTCGGATGCCATCGCACTGGCCGCGCGGACGGACGCGCCCATCCTCGTCGCCGAGGCCGTGCTGGCCGAGGCGGGCGTGCCGGAGGGCGCGATGGAGTTCGACACCCGCGGCGACGACGACCGGGTCGAGGAGTTCCGGAAGTTCCTCGACGACGTCGACCCCGACGACTTCCAGGGCTGACGCGGCCGCCGGGTCGCCCACGCTCCTAGACTCGCGAGTGGGCCGCCGATCGCGGCGACCATCCACGACGAACGGGGTACGGATGCAACTCGCCATGGTCGGACTCGGACGGATGGGCGCCAACATCGTCCGCAGACTCATGAAGGACGGCCACGAGTGCGTCGTCTACGACGTGAACCAGGATGCCGTGGCGGGCCTGGCCGCCGAGGGCGCGATCGGGGCGTCGAGCATCGCCGACCTGGCCGCGAAGCTCGAGAAGCCCCGCGCGGTGTGGCTGATGATCCCGGCCGGCCTCACGGGACGCGTCGTCGACGAGGTCGCCGAGGTCCTCGAGGCAGGCGACATCATCATCGACGGCGGCAACTCCAACTACCGCGACGACGTGCGCCGGGCCGCGAAGCTCAACGACACCGGCATCCACTACGTCGACATCGGCACGAGCGGCGGGGTGTTCGGCTTGGAACGCGGCTACTGCCTCATGGTCGGCGGCCACGACGAGGCCGTCGCGCACCTCGAACCGGTGCTCCGCACGATCGCACCGGGGCCCGGCGAGGTGGAGCGCACGCCCGGTCGCACCGGCGACTACACCGCCGAGGAACGCGGGTACCTGCACTGCGGACCCTCCGGTGCCGGGCACTTCGTGAAGATGGTCCACAACGGCATCGAGTACGGCATCATGGCGGCGCTCGCCGAGGGTCTCAACGTGCTGAACAACGCGGACGCGGGCCTGCGCCAGGGCGAGCACTCCGCCGAGGTGGCGCCGCTGGAAGAGCCGGAGTTCTATCAGTTCGACATCGACACCGCCAAGGTCGCCGAGCTGTGGCGGCGGGGATCGGTGATCTCGTCGTGGCTGCTCGATCTGACCGCCGCCGCGCTCGCCCAGAACCCCACGCTCGACGGGCTCGCCGGCCGCGTGTCCGACTCCGGTGAGGGACGGTGGACCGTGAAGGCCGCCGTCGACACCGGTGTGCCGGTGCCGGTGCTCGCGTCGTCGCTGTTCGAGCGGTTCGCTTCGCGCGGGGAGGACCACTTCGCCAACCAGGTGCTCTCGGCGATGCGGCTGCAATTCGGCGGTCACCAGGAGCTCCCCGCGGGCGACGTTCTCGAGGCGGGCGGGAAGAAGGCGGACAGCGCCGGCTGAGCGCGGCGTCAGCGCGTCAGCGTGATCGCGCAGACGAAGAGGGCGGCGCCGTCGTTCCAGACGTCGGTGGCGGGAGCCACGCATCCGCCGTCTTCGGCGGTCAGCAGGGTGACCTCGGCGCCGCGGTACTCCACGTAAGGGCCGACGGTGCCGCCGACCGGAGCGGATACTCCTTCGGGCAGCGTGCCGACGGAGGCGAGAGCCTCCATCAGCGGCACGCTGCCCGTCTCGGTGTAGTAGCTGCTCGCGTCGTAATCGCGACAGTTGGTGGTGCCGCCGCTGCCGGTCGGGAACCCGGTGCCCAGGCAATAGCCGCCGTCGGGCAGGTCGGGGAGCTGGCCGTGCTCGGCGCGATACCGCTCGAACAGCTCCTGCCACTGCGTGAGCTTCTGCGTCGCCGCCGTGTTCGGGTCGGCCGCGGCGTTCGGGCCGTTCAGGAACCAGACCAGGAACCCGACCGCGGCCACGATGATCACGGCGGCAGCGGTCAGAGCGGCGATCGCGGCAGGATGCAGGCGGGCACGGGGCTCGGATGTGGCGCTGGGCTCGGATGTGGTGCTGGGCTCGGACGTGGCGGTGGGCTCGGACATCGCGCAGGCTTTCTGACGGGGAAGGGGCCTCTACGGTGCCACGTGGTCGTCGGTATGTTGCCGAGGTCTCCCGGAAAGACGTGGGCGGAGCGGGCGGAGTCCATCCGCCACTTCATCCGGGTCGTCGACGACGGGTCCGCCGCCGCGGTCGGCGAGGATAGAGGGATGAGCAGCTCCGCCGTGTCCGCGTCCTCCGATCGCTACGTCGTCGCCACTGACGGCGCCTGCAAGGGCAACCCGGGCCCCGCCGGCTGGGCATGGGTGGGCGAGGACGGTCACTGGGCGGCCGGGTCGATCCCCGAGGGGACGAACAACATCGGCGAACTGCTGGGGCTGCTGCACGCCATCACCGATCACGCCGACGTGCGCGACCTCGTCGTGCAAGCGGACTCGAAGTACGCCATCGACACGTACTCGTCGTGGATGGACGGTCACCGTCGGCGCGGGTGGGTCACTTCGGCGAAGAAGCCGGTCGCGAACCGCGGCATCCTGGAGGCCCTGATCGCGGCGCGAGACGCGCGGCGTGCGGCGGGGCTGCCCGACGTGGTGCTCGAACACGTGCGGGGCCACAGTGGTCACGTACTGAACTCGTGGGCCGACGAGCGGGCCGTGCGCGCCTCGCAGCACGCGGCGAAGGGCGAGGAGCTCGTCTGGACGTCGTTGCGCGGGCTCGACCGGCTCGAGGTCGCGTCGGCGCCGCCGCGGTCGGCCGCGGATCGCAACGGCCGGTAGCCGCGGCCGTCAGCCCTCGAGGACCTCGCGCTCCTCGGACGGGGTGAGCCCGGCGCGTCGCGGGCGATCGATCCCGCGTGCCCGCTCATCGGCGAGCGTGCGCTGCATCGTCTCGGCGAGCGGTCGCCGCACGCCGCCGGAGGCCAGGAACGCGGCGTCACTGCGCCGCGCGAAGCCTCCCGCGTCGGCGGGAAGCCACAGCGGCAGCGACCGGGGGCCCGCCCAGTACTCCACTCCCCGGGACTCGAGCGTGTCGTCGTCGAGGGCGATCGTCTCGCTCGCGGTGCCCGCCGCGTCGCGGGCGGCCGCGAGGACGTCGGAGAGCGGGACCTCTTCGCCGACCGCGTTGACGGGTCCGCTCGTGCCTGCGCGCCCGGCGTGCGCGATCCACGCGGCGAGGTCGTCCACGTCGATGCCCTGGACGTGACGCCCCGCCGTCGCCGGGGCGAGGACACGCCCGCCGCGGGCGAAGCGCGCGGGCCAATATCCGAATCTGTCGGTGGGGTCGCCCGGGCCCACGATGAGGCCGGCTCTCGCGAGCAGGCCCCGTTCGCCCACTCGCGCCGAGGTGATCCGCTCGGCGTGCACTTTGGCATCCGCGTACCGCTCGAGGTCGACGGGGTCGACGAGCTCCGCCGTCTCGTCGGCGAAGGGGACGTCGGTGCGGGCGTAGACCGACACGCTCGACACCAGCGTCCAATGCGCGGCGCGATCGGCCAGGGCGTCGAGACCGGATGCCACGAATCGCGGATCCCACGAGAGTTCGACGACCTCGTCCCAGTCATCGCCGACGCCGTCGTAGGCGTCCGGGGCGTTCCGGTCCGCGCGGACGAGCCGGGCGCCGGGAGCGACGGCGCCGGCGTCGCCGCGCGCGAGGCACGTCACCTCAGCGCCGCCGGTGATCGCGGCCGCCGCGATCGCGCGGCCGAGCCACGCGGTGCCGCCGAGGATGAGGATGCGTCGCATGGTCGCCAGCCAAGCATCGTCGGGCTCATGCAGCGAGAGGGGTTCGCGGAGGGCGGACGTGCCGGGGCGACTCAGAACGGCGGCGGATCCGGTTCGGGGACGAAGGCGACGTATCTCTCGGGATGATCGGTGATCACGCGGCCCAGCGGACTCGTCCACTCGATGCTCCCGTCAGGGAGCTGTCGGGCCACCCAGGGGGTCTCGGTCTTGAGGGTGTGATGCCGTGTGCACAGGCAGGCGAGGTTGCACCGGCTCGTCGGTCCGCCGCGGGCGTGGTCCTGGTTGTGGTCGATCTCGCATCGCCGCGCCGGCTGACGGCATCCGGGGAACCTGCAGTGCACGTCGCGCGCGCGGACGAAGCGCTGGAGCGCGGGAGAGGGGCGGTAGCGGTTGACCGCGAGGACGGTGCCCGTGACCGGGTGGGTGACGAGGCGGTTCCAGGCGGGAGAGCCGGCCAGGAGCCGCCGCGCCGTATCGGCGTCGATGGGGCTGAGCCCGTCGATCGACGCGCCGCGGTCGCTCGCCCCGACGGCGGTGAGGGCGGGCACCGTGACCGAGACGTGCGCGCGGATCGCGCCGAGGCCGCCGGGAAGCGAGTCGGCGGTCGGATCGATCGCCGGCTGGCCCGTGAGCACGAGGTCGCACAGCAGGTCGGCTCGGACCTGGTCGATCGTGCGGCGGTCGTGCACGGCATCCGGATCGGTGTCGTCGTCCGCGGCGGGCCCTGCGACCGCGCGGATCTCGTTCGCTTGTCGGGTGAGGCGGTCGTACATCGCGCGGATCTTCGTCGCCCCGTCGAGCACCCCGAGCCGCGCCATGCCGTCGACGTCGTCGTCGATCCAGACCCGGCGCTGCTGCTCGGCGCGTGCGAAGCGCTCGGTGATCGAGGCGGGGTGCAGTTCTTCGGCGAGAGCGCGCGCGAAGGCCCGCGTGCCGGCGACGGTGTCGTTCGCGGCCCGCACGACCACGCGGCGCTCGTACTCCGCCCGCACGGCGGGATCGTCCATCTCGACGCCGATGTCGCGGATCACCGCGGCGTGGCGTGGGCTCAGGCGCCCCTCGGACAGCGCCTGCAGCGTCGCGGGGAAGTCGTCGACCAGCTGCAGGGCTTCGCCGAGGCGGCGCTGCACCGTGTGGTCGTTCCAGCGCAGCGCGACGCCGATCTCGGCCGCGATCGAACGCAGCGCCATCTCGCGCTCCTGCACCGCTCGAGGCCGGTGCGCCGACCGCTGCAGGGCGACACGCATCGCGGCCGCGAACTGCAGGACGCGCGCCGCCTCGAGTTCGGCGAGGGCGCGCTCGCTCTCGATCAGCGCACCGACGACGTCGGTGAGGACGGCGTCCTCGCGATCGTCGAAGAGCGGTGGTCGTTCCGGCATACACACATGCTGCCACGAACCTCCGACATCGCGCCGAGACCGTCCACAGGGGGAGGAGGGGTCAGCCCTCGCTCTGTCCGATCGCCGTGCCCTGGTGGAAAACGCAGCGGGGTTCCGGGTCACAACGCCACAGCGCCGCGCGGCGGCTGTCGCGTCCGTCGAACCGCACACGGTACTCGAGCAGGACGAGATCCGGCTTCGGGTATCGACCCGGCGCCGCCGTTCCGCCGACAGGAGGGGCGGGTACGGTCGACCACCATGACGGATATCGCCGACGCGCCCTCGCACCCGCCGTTCGCCCTGGTCGCGGCGGTCGCCCACGCTCACGAGCTCGGGTACCACGGCATCCGGATCGATGCGTACCTCTACGCCACGGGGCACTGGCGGTGCCGCATCCACGTGCCCTCAGAGGACGGCGACGACGAAGACACTGAGCTGCTGAGCTACTCCAGCGCCGGCGAATGGGACCTGTTCCGCGACGGCCGCACCGCGTGGACGGTGCAGGCCATCGCCGAGCGACTGATCGCTCGGGCGAGGCCGTTCCCCGCGGCATCCCTTCCCGATCCCGCCTATGCGGCCTGGCTCGCGGAGCTGCGGCGTCGGACCGGCGGCGGGGCGTTCGTCATGTCCGAGGACGCCTACACACGTGAGCAGTTGTGGAAGCAGCGCGGCCTCGTCTCGCTGATGTACGCGGATGCCGAGGCGGCCCGCCGCGACGCGGAGCGGCCGGGCGCGGGCGCGGTGGACGAGAACGGCTGGACGCTCGATCGCACCATGCCGGTCCCGCCGGCGCGGTGAGCGGGACCCGCCGCGTGGCCTCAGCGCACGGACGCGCGTCGGAGGAAGGAGTACTGCCCCACGAGGGCGAGGACGATCACCACGCCCGCCGCCGCCGCGACCCACCACGGCTGGAACGCCGACGCGATCGGGACGAGGAGGATCACGACGATCCCCAGCGAGACCACGAGCGCCGCCGCGAGCCCGATCGGCCCGAGTGCTCCGAACCGCACCCAGGCGGCGGCGAAGGCGCCGCCGACCGAGAGGACGAAGAGCGTGCCGAGGAACGCGGTGACCGCGAGCTGAACGGGATTTCCGGAGCCGAGGATCGTGACGTCGGTCATGTAGATGTCGAAGAACCAGTGCCCCGTCGCCAGCTCGATGGCCAGCAGGGCCAGCAGCATGGCGGTGACGTAGAGCGAGAGCGCGACGTGGGTGAGCACGGTGCCGAAGACGAAGGTGTGACGGGTGCTGCCGAGCGACAGGGCGAGCGGGAACGTCAGTGACACGGTCTGGACCCCGAGCCATCCGAAGAATCCGGGCAGCGCCCAGAAGACCGCCGCGTTGTTGCGACTGTTCTGCACCCACTCCGGGCTGCCAGGGACCGAGCCGATCCGCCAGAAGATGATCGCGATGATCACGGTGAGCGCGAACACGATGAGCATGATGCCCGGCGGGGTGCGCAGCAGCATCGCGCGCTGCGCGAAGTGCAGGCGCAGGACATCCAGCGGCGCGGCGCCGCGCGAGCGGGTGACGGTGGCGGAGGTCATGCGAGGGTTCCTTCCCGGGTGTCGTTCTGGACGCCGTAGGCGGCGACGAGGTCCTGCAGCGTGGCCGAGGTCAGTTGGACGCCGGTGCGGGCGACCTGCGCGCGCAGGTCGTCGTCGGCCCGGGTCTCGACGACGAGCGACGTGAGACCGCCGATCGAGCGGCGCTGGAGGACGCGGCGTCCCTCGGCCAGATCGTCGACCGCGGCGGTGAGTCCGCTCAGCGTGACGGCGCTGCCGCGCAGTTCGTCCGCCGTGGCCGTGCGCACGAGGCGTCCGTCATCGACGATCACGACGTGCTCGAGCAGGGGCTCCATCTCGTCGATGAGGTGAGTGGACACCAGGATCGTGCGCGGGTGGTCGAGGTAGTCCTGCATGAGCGAGTCGTAGAAGAAGCGTCGGGCCGTGGCATCCAGGCCGAGGTAGGGCTCGTCGAAGATCGTCACGGGTGCGCGCGAGGCGAGGCCGAGCACGATCCCGAGCGAGGAGGCCTGCCCGCGCGACAGCTTCTTGATCGCGGTCTTCCGGGGGAGTCGGAAGCCGTGGATCAGGCGCTCGGCCACCTCGGCATCCCATCCGGCATGGAAGAGCGGGGCGACCTCGATCGCCTGGCGCAGCGTGAAGTCCTCGGGATAGCGCTGGTTGTCGCGCACGAAGCTGATGGATGACATCGTCACGGCGTTCTCGAACGGATCGGTGCCGAAGACCTCGACGGAGCCGGTGCTGGGCCGGTCGTGGCCGGCGATGATCGACATGAGCGTCGTCTTGCCGGCGCCGTTGCGGCCGAGGAGCCCGGTGATGGCGTTCTCGGGGATGTCGACGGTCACGGAGTCGAGGGCGAGCGTGCGACGGAAGCGTCGCGATACCCCCGACAGACGGATGGCGGGCTGTGTCATGACGAGGCCCCTTCCTGGTCGATGATGCGGTGGATGTCGGGAAGATCGAGACCGAGGGAGTGCGCTTCGGCGAGCAGCGGCGCGACGAAGTCGGCGCGGAAGGCGGTGGTGCGTTCGTCGCGGAGTCGCTGACGCGCTCCTTCGCTGACGAACATGCCCAGCCCGCGCCGTTTGTGCAGGATGCCGCGATCGACGAGCAGGCCGAGGCCCTTGCCGACGGTCGCGGGGTTGATGCGGTGGAACGCGGCGAGTTCGTTGGTCGAGGGGACTTGTGTGCCCTCGGCGTAGCTGCCGGCCAGGACGCCGTCGGCGATGGACTCCGCGATCTGGAGGAAGATCGGCTTGCCGTCGTCGAGCATCGGACTCCTTGGGTTCGTTACTTGAGTAATGAACCTACGAGCCTGCAGGGTCGCTGTCAAGTGGTGCGAGCGACGACGGCTCCTGTCTCGCCGGACACCACGAGGTCGGCACGATCGCGCGTCGTCTCGATCAGGTCGGCGTTTCCCCCGTCGACGTTCCGCGCCCACGCGGTGGCCGCCTCCACCGTGCGCCCGTGGTGCGTGTGGCGCTCGATCAGGCGCGCCTCGCGCGCCGCCGGGGGAGCGGTGCAGAACCACGTTTCGTCGAGAGCATCGCGCACGAGCGCCCACGGGCCGTCGTCGACGAGGAGGTAGTTGCCCTCGACCACGACGAGGCGCGTGGCGGGCTCGATCGCGATCTCGCCCGCGACGCCCTCGTCGACGGCGCGGTGGAAGCTCGGTGCGAAGACAGTACGGTCGGCCTCGGCCCGCACCCGGTGCAGCAGGGCGAGGAACCCCCAGCCGTCGAACGTGTCGAGTGCCCCTTTGCGGTCGCGCCGCCCGAGACGGTCGAGCGTGGCGTTGGCGAGGTGGAAACCGTCCATCGGCAGAGCGGCCGCCACCCCGGCGAGGCGGGCGTTCAACTCGTCGACGAGCGCGGCCGCGAGGGTCGTCTTGCCGCTGCCCGGGCTGCCGGCGATGCCGAGCAGGAAGCGCGCGGATCCGGATGCCGCGCGCTCGACGCGGTCGGCGAGGGCTTCGACGGCGTGCGGGGGCGGGGAAGCGGGGGCAGGCATTCCCCGAATCTATCCAGGGCGTGGCCCGGGCGCGGATCGACCGCGGGAGACGCGGGAGGGGACGCGTCAGGCGCCGACGCGGGCCGCCTGGAGCTCGCTCAGGACCGTAGCGATGAGATCGGCGCGGGGGACGGGCTTGATGAGGACGACGTCGAATCCGTGACGCTCGGCGAACCCCTCCTCCGTCTCGGCCTCCACGCGGGCGGTCATCAGGATCAGGCGAGTGTTCTTCAGAGCATCGTCGGCGCGGACGAGGCGGGCGAGTTCGAGGCCGTCCATTCCGGGCATCATCCAGTCGAGAATCGCCACCGCGGGACGGCTTTCGCGCAGGATCTGCAGCGCGGTGGAGCCGTCGTAGCACTCCACGGCGTCGAGACCGGCGGCATCCAGGCGCATACGCGTGAGTCGGGCGAGGTCGACCTCGTCGTCGGCGATGAGTACTGATGGCACGTGAGACCCTCTCCCCTCGGCATCCGACCTCCCGCCCGCGCCTCGCGAGTCGGGGTGCCCGACGGCACTCGATCGGGTCTCTGCACGGATACTATCCCGGCATGTCCCACAGCAATATCGCCGACAGGGTGCGCGCGCTTCCGGGGTGGCGCCACTCGGCAGCGCTGGCGCTGACCCTGCTCATCAGCTTCGTCGTGGGGCTGGCCAGCGTCACGTGGGTGAGTGGGCCTGCGACGTTGAGCTGGTGGTGGCCCGCCGCGGGTGTCGGTGCCGCTGCGGGCCTGATGTCCTCGTCAGCCCAGCGCCCCTACGTCAGTGCGGGCTACGGGCTGATGATGGTCGCCGTCTCGGTGATCGGCGAGCGCGGGATGGGGGTCGCCGTCCTCGGCGGCTTGTCGGCGGCCTTCGAGGTGTACGTCGTGGCGACCATCGCCACGGGCCGCTCCGCCGCGCCGGGGATCCGCAACCTGAAAGCCGCCGGCCGGTTCATGCTGGGCGCGGTCGTCGGCGGCTCCGTGGGCGGGCTCGGGATCGCAGCGGGCGTGGCCGTGGGGGGCGGGTCGTTCCTCTCCACGGTCGGCGGTATCGTCGCATCCCATACCTCGGCCATTCTGGTCATCACCCCTCTCGTCCTGATCGCACGGGAGAAGCGCGTGACCCCGTGGAGGATCTCCCTGGGGCTGACGCTCCTCACCCTCGCCACCACGGCGGTGGCGTTCTTCCCCGGTTGGAGGGATCCGCTGGGGTTCTTACCGGTGCCCGTCCTGATGTACGCGGCCTTCACGCAATCGATGCGTGTGACGTACGCGCAACTGGTCCTGACGATCGCCGTGGTGAGCGGGTTGACCGCCCTCGGCGGCGGGGCGTTCGCCAATTCCGCCGGAGCGATCAGGGTCGTGAGCCTGTTGCAGCTCTATGCCATCACCCTGGCCGTCACAGCCCTGTTCGTCGCTGCGGCGCAGGCCCACCAGCGTGCGTTGATCGACCAGCGCGAAGGCACCCGGCGACTCTTGAACGAGGGATTCGCGCGCGCCCGCAGCGGCTTCGCGATCCTGTCGGAAGAAGCGGGCGGGGGGCTCGTGGTCCTGGAGATCAACCCGATGGCGACCACCGTGCTGGCCTCCGAGTTGACGGCGACGGCGAAGTCGGGCCTGGTCGTCCGGCCGGACGGAACGCTCCGATCGTTCGCGAGGACTCTCGTGCCCGGCCGGTCCGACACCACGGCGTGGCCGGTCGACGAGGGCGACGACGCTCTCTTGCGCGTCACGATCGAGGCGCTCGACCGATCGGACTACGGCACGTTCTACCTCCTCTACGTCGAGGATCTCAGCGCTCTGCGCGAGGCCGAGGCGGTCATGGCCGCGCGGCTGGAGAAGCAGCGCCAGATCGTCGACGCGCTGCGGGCGATGAACCAGCAGAAGGACGACTTCGTCGCCAGCGTGTCGCACGAGCTGAGAACGCCGCTCACCTCGATCAGCGGGTATGCGGAGGAGCTGGCCGATCTCGTGCGCACTCCCGTGGAACGCGACTACGTCGCGGTGATCCTCCGCAACTCCGAACGCCTTCTCGAGCTGGTCAGCAACGTGCTCGCCGCTGCCCGACGGCAGCGGGAAGACGCCGAGGCGCCGGCGGTGCCGGTCGTGCTCGCGGAGGTCATCGAGCAATGCCTGCTCGACGTGCGGTACAGCGTCGTGAGCAGGGAACTCACCACCGAGGTGGACTGCGCCTCCTCCGTGCATGTCATGGCGTACGCGAGTGATCTCAGCCGGGTGATCACCAACCTCCTCACCAACGCCGTGAAGTTCTCGCCGCGCGGGGGAGCGGTGACGATCACCGCGCGCGCCACCGAGGATGCGGTGATCGTCACCGTGCAGGATGAGGGGCCCGGGATCGACCCCGCGGAGCGCGAGCGGCTGTTCGAGCCCTTCTACCGCGCCCAGCGAACGATCCATGACGGGGTCGCCGGAACGGGGTTGGGGCTGGCGATCACGAGAGACCTGCTCGCGGGGATGAAGGCGACCATCAGCCTCGACAATGCTCCCGACAGTGGCACGATCGCCGAGGTCCGTTTCCCGCTGGCGCCTGCTCCCGCAGAGGTGACCGCCGGGGCCCGGTAGATCGCACCATCGCGCTCCCCGCCCCGAAGTTGAGTCACCCCGGAGACGGACGCGATGTTCGCCCGCACTCCGGGGTGGTGACCTTTACCGCCGCGTCTTGATCAGTTCGCGGCCACGGAGTCGCGGGTCGGCACCCATCCGAGCGCCGGCGCGACGTACTTCGCGAAGTTCTCGACGAGGCGGAGGTTGAACGCGACGCCCATCTGCGACGGGATCGTCAGCATGAGGGTGTCGGCGCTCATCACGGCGGCGTCGTTCTGCAGCTGCTCGACGAGGGCGTCGGGCTCGGCGGCATACGTCTTGCCGAAGGTCGAGCGCATGCCGTCGATCACACCGATCTGGTCGGAGCCCGCCGACCCGCCGAAGTACATCCGGTCCTCGTCGCTGATGATGGGGAAGATGCTGCGGCTCACCGACGTGCGCGGTGTGCCCGCGTGGCCGGCTTCGGCCCAGGCGGCGCGGAAGGCGTCGAGCTGCCGAGCCTGGAGGATGTCGAAGGGCGTGCCGTCGGCCTCGGTGAGGAGCGTCGACGACATGAGGTTGATGCCCTTGCGGCCCGCCCACTCGGCGGTCGCCGTCGTGCCGGCGCCCCACCAGATGCGCGTGCGGAGCCCGGGGGAGTGCGGCTCGATGCGCTGCAGACCGGTGCCGCCGCCGAAGGGGCTCATCGGATCGCGCTCGGCGAGACCCTCGCCGTCGATCGCGCGCAGGAACAGGTCGAAATGCTCGCGGGCGATGTCGGCGCCGCGCTCGTCCTCGGACCCCGTGTAGCCGAACGCCTCGTAGCCGCGCACGACCGTCTCGGGAGACCCGCGGCTCACGCCGAGCGCGAGTCGGTTCCCGCTGATCAGGTCGACGGATGCCGCCTCTTCGGCGAGCATGAGCGGGTTCTCGTACCGCATGTCGATGACGCCGGTGCCCACCTCGATGCGCGACGTGCGCGCCGCGATCGCGGCGAGCAGCGGCATGGGCGCCGACTGCTGTCGAGCGAAGTGGTGGACGCGGAAGGCGACGCCGTTCACGCCGAGGTCGTCCATGCCCTGGGCGAGGTCGATCGCCTGGAGCATCGAGTCGCCGGCCGACAGGTGATGCCCGCCGCCGAGGGGGCCGTAGTGCCCGAAGGAGAGGGTGCCGAAAGAGCGCATGACGTATGCAACGCGGCATCCTCAGGTCTATTCCCACGCATGCAAGCCCCGCCCTCGACTCCGCGTGCTGTGGGACGATTCACGGGATGGATGCCGAGGCGCAGGACGAACTGACGAGGCTTCGCGCGCGCGCCTACGGGCCGGATGCCGATCTCGCCGACGACCCGGTCGCCTGGGCGCGACTGCACGAACTGGAAGACCTCGAACGGCGACGCCGGGCCGAGGCGGCGGTCTCGCCACCGGTCCGGACCGGATCCTCCGAACCCGAGGACGACCCGACGAGGGCGGACACCGAGGGGGAGGACGACGAGGAAGCGACCATCCCGGAGCGCCCCTCCCGGAGGCCCGTCGTACACCGCCCGCGGACGCTCTGGCTGTGGGCCGGCTCTCTCGCCGCGGTCGCCGCCGTGGCGAGCGCGGCCTCGGTCGCCGCGGCGACCTTCGTTCCGGTCGCGCGCACCGCTGGCGTCGCTCAGGTGGAGACCCTGCTGCCTGATCCGTCCGTTCAGACCGACTCGCTGTCGCCGCTCGGCATCGACCCGTCCGAGGTGGAGGGCTACGCCGACTTCCTGGGGCTGACGACGTTCGCCGGCTCCACGCAGATCGACTCCGCCGGCAACCGTGCCGAGTGCCTGTTCCTCATCGAGACGGCCGACGCCCCGTGGACCGAGGACGACGGGACCTTCCAGGGCGGTTTCCGGTACGGCGGGTGCGGGGCGGGCGCCTTCCCCGCGACGGTGGAGTTCGTCGTCACCCCCGAACTGCCCGAGGCCTTCCGCCAGCGGTTCCCCGTCGGCAGCGCCGTCCAGTTCGTCCGCGACGGGGATCGGATCGGCGTCTTCTCCGACGCCGACTGAGCGCGACCGGCGGGTCGCGGATCGGGGGATGAGAGGGTGGAGCAGTGACCTCGCTCCTCGACCACGTGCCCGCGGGCACCGATCCGGATGCCGCCTACCTGGGATTCGTCGAGTGGGCGAGCGAGCGCGGGCTCACGCTCTACCCCGCCCAGGACGAGGCCGTCATCGAGATCGTGTCGGGGGCGAACGTCATCCTGTCCACGCCGACCGGGACGGGGAAGTCCCTCGTCGCCGTCGCCGCGCACGCGGCATCCCTCGCCCGGGGCGGCCGCAGCTACTACACGGCCCCCATCAAGGCGCTCGTGAGCGAGAAGTTCTTCGCCCTCGTCGAGATCTTCGGCGCCGAGAACGTGGGGATGGTCACGGGCGATTCCTCGGTCAACTCCGACGCTCCGATCATCTGCTGCACGGCCGAGATCCTCGCCAACCTCGCCCTGCGACAGGGCCCGGATGCCGTGGTCGACCAGGTCGTGATGGACGAGTTCCACTACTACGGCGAGCCCGACCGCGGCTGGGCCTGGCAGGTGCCGCTGCTGCTGCTGACGCGCGCGCAGTTCATCCTCATGTCGGCGACGCTCGGCGATGTCACCGGCATCGCCGACGACCTTTCCCGCCGCACCGGTCGGCCCACCGCCCGCGTCACCGGCGTCGAACGGCCCGTTCCCCTGCACTTCGAGTACGCCCGGACGCCCATCCACGAGACCGTGCAAGAGCTCCTCGACACTCGCCAGGCGCCGGTGTACGTGGTGCATTTCTCTCAGGCGGCGGCGATGGAGCGCGCGCAAGCACTGTCGTCGATCCGCATCATCGGCCGTGAGCAGCGCGACGAGATCGCCGAGGCCATCGGCGGGTTCCGCTTCACCACCGGCTTCGGCAAGACCCTGTCGCGGTACGTGCGCGCCGGCATCGGGGTCCACCACGCCGGGATGCTCCCGCGGTACCGGCGCCTGGTCGAGACGCTCGCGCAGCGCGGGCTCTTGCGCGTCATCTGCGGTACCGACACTCTCGGGGTCGGGATCAACGTCCCGATCCGGACCGTGCTGATGACGGCGCTGACGAAGTACGACGGCACACGCATGCGCCAGCTCTCGGCGCGAGAGTTCCACCAGATCGCGGGGCGCGCGGGCCGCGCCGGCTACGACACCGCCGGCACGGTCGTCGTCATGGCACCCGACCACGAGATCGAGAACGCCGCGCAGATCCTCAAAGCCGGGGACGACCTCAAGAAGCAGAAGAAGATCGTGCGGAAGAAGGCGCCGCAGGGCTTCGTCAACTGGACCGAACAGAGCTACGACCGCCTCGTCGCCGCGGAGCCCGAGCCGCTCCAGCCGCAGATGAAGCTCACCGCCGCGATGCTCATCAACGTCATCGCCCGCGGCGGCGACGTCTTCGAGAACGTGCGGTCGCTGGTGTTCGACAACCACGAACCGCAGGCCCGGAAGTACGAGCTCGCCCGCCGCGCGCTCGCGATCTTCCGCACCCTCGTGCAGGCCGGCGTGGTCGAGGTGCTCCCGCCGCGTGAGGGGTCGAAATCTGTCGCCCAGGGAGGGTCCCAGGCGACAGATCTTGACTCCTCACGCATTGCGCTCACCGTTGAGCTGCAGCCGAACTTCGCGCTCAACCAGCCGCTGTCGCCGTTCGCGCTCGCCGCGATCGAGATGCTCGATCCCGAGGTGGAGTTGGGACGGGGGCCGGATGCCGCGCCCCCGGCGTCGTCGGTCGGCACCGGGCACTACGCGCTCGACGTCGTCAGCGTCATCGAGGCGACGCTCGACGATCCGCGGCCGGTGCTCTCGCAGCAGCAGTTCCGCGCGCGCGGTGAGGCCGTCGCGGCGATGAAGCGCGAGGGCATCGAGTACGACGAGCGCATGGAGCTGCTCGAGGAGATCACGTGGCCCAAGCCCCTCGACGCGTTGCTCGCGCAGGCGTACGAGGTGTTCGCGTCGAGCCAGCCGTGGATCCGCGACTTCGAGCTGTCGCCCAAGTCGGTGGTGCGCGACATGTTCGAGCGGGCACTGTCGTTCGGGGAGTTCGTCTCGCTGTACCAGCTCGCCCGGAGCGAGGGACTGGTGCTGCGCTACCTCAGCGACGCCTACCGGGCCATCCGCCAGACGGTACCCGTCGATGCGCAGACCCCTGACCTGCTCGATCTCATCGAGTGGCTCGGCGAACTCGTGCGACAGGTGGACTCGAGCCTCGTCGACGAGTGGGAGCAGCTCATCAACCCCGCCGACGACCCGACCGCGCCCGTGGTGCCGCCGGCACCGCCGTCGATCCTCACCAACCGCCGCGCGTTCGTCGTGCTCGTGCGCAACGAGATGTTCCGGCGCGTGCAGCTCGCGGCCCTGCAGCGCGACGACGAACTCGTCGAACTCGACCCCGACGTGGATTGGCCCGCCGCGCTGGACGCCTATTTCGACGAGCACGATGCGATCGGCACCGGGGGAGCGGCGCGATCGTCGGCGTACGTAGACATCGACGAGTCGGCCGCGGCGGAGGGTGTGTGGCGCGTCGAGCAGACGATCGACGACCCCGCCGGCGATCACGACTGGCGCATCCGTGCCGACGTCGATCTCGCCGCGTCCGAGGAAGAGGGGACGGCGGTCGTGCGGGTCGCCGAGGTGCTGCGGATCTGACGGTTCCTCCTCGATGGGCGTGGGGGTGAAGTTGTCCACCGAACGCCGAGGGGCGCTGGCCTGCGTACCGAGGGCGTCCGTGAAGTCGATGCCACCCCGCCCCGAAGGACCGACCGTGACCCTCGATACCGCTCAGGCCCTCATCGCACTCGCCGCGTTCTTCCTGACCTTCGCGGCGGCGATCCTGAGCGGAATGAAGTGGATGCTCGATCGGGTCGAGCGTCGCACGGAGCGGCAGTTCGAGCAGGTCGACCGCCGGTTCGAGCAGGTCGACCGCCGATTCGCGCAGGTCGATCACCGGTTCGAGCAGATGGATCAGCGATTCGACCGGATCGAGTCCCGCATGGAGCGCGCCGAGACGCGGATGGACCGCGCGGATGCGCGGTTCGACGAGCGAATGGCGCGCATCGACGCTCGCGAACGGCAGATCGACGAGCGCCTTCTCACCATCGACGCCAATATCGTCAGAATCACGGTGAACATCGCCGATATCAAGGCCTCCATCGCCCGGCTCGAAGGGCCGCGGCCGCCGCTCGTCCTTCCCGGGCGCTGACCGGGCCGGCGTCCGGAGCCCCGAACGGACGCGGGACGTCGGACGGGCGGCTCACCGAGTCGGCTCAACCGCACCGGCGCGACGCGCCCGGGGCAGCACCCGTCGCAGCGCGAGACCGGCCGCGGCGACCACCACCGTGACGACCAGCGAGGGCAGGGTCAGCTCCGGGAGCGAGAGCGCGGAGAAGAACACGGTGACGCCGTAGTCGGCCATCCCGGGGAGATCACGGGCGAGCACGCGCGTCCCCGCGGCGGACGCGAGCGCCGTGCTCAGGGCGGGGACCACCCACACGAGCAGGAGACCGACCACCGCTGCGGCCACGCGCCCGATGGTGTCGACCCCCGTCCAGGCGATCACGGCGCCGACGAGAACCGGGCCGAGGTGGACGGTCAGAGGGAGGATGGCGGCGAACGGAGAACCGTACGCGAACGGCAGCGTCAGCCACGCGCCGATCCACATGCCCGCGGCCATCGCACCGATCGCGAGGGCGACTCCGGCGCCTGCGCGGGGCGCGGCGGCGAGCACGAACGCGGAGACCAGGGAGACGACGAGAGCGAAGATCGCGACGGCGGTGACCAGGAGCAGGTACACCGTCGACTCCACGCGCTCCTGCAGCACGCTCGCCGTCACGAGCGCGGTCTCGATGATCGCGACGACCTGGACCAGCGCGAGCCCGCCGACCGTCGCGATCGCTCGCGTGACACCGGGCCGCGACCGCAGGGCGCGGGCTGCGATCCCCGCGGCGACACCGCCCATCACCAGGAGCACGATGATCGTCGTGATCTCGTACTGGCTGAAGGGGAGGAGCACGAACGGTCCCACCCGCGACGCATCGCCGGTCTCCTCGAGATTCTGGAGGGGGAGGAACGGGCCGGTGGTGAGCCAGGGCAGCAGGCCCGCCACCGCACCCGTCGCCCCGATCAGGAGGAACCACTAGGCTCCCCGTCGTGCTCGGACGTCGTCGACCTGACCGTTCGACATGGATCCCCCCGGTTCCCGTCGGCGTCCGCCGACGTCATCGAGCGTCCCACACCCCGAGTGGTCGGGGAGGCACCGCTCGGCGCTGCGCGCGCCGGACCCCGCGACGAACGACGGATGCCGGGACCCTCAGGCCCCGGCATCCGGTGTGTCCTCCGCCGCGGTTACTTGCGGGCGACGCGGTTCTCGGCGCTGACCATCCATGACAGCTGTTCGAGACGCTCGAGGATCGAGTGCAGGATGTCTGCGCTGGTGGGGTCCTCGTCGTCGACCCCGTCGTGCACATCGCGGACGGTGCCGACGACGGCGTCGATGCGCTCGGTGATGAGGTCGATGACCTCGGCCGTGTCGATCTCGCCCTGGGGGAACTCCGGCAGGGTCGTCGTCTCGGCGATCGTGTCGCTGCGGCCGTCGGGCAGGGCGTGCAGCGCGCGCATGCGCTCGGCGACGGTGTCGCTGAACTCGCGCGCCGCCTCGATGATCTCGTCGAGCTGGAGGTGAGTGTCACGGAAGTTCTTGCCGACGACGTTCCAGTGGGCCTGCTTGCCCTGGACCGACAGCTCGATGAGGTCGATCAGCACGGCCTGCAGCGCGCCGGTGAGCTTCTCGGACGCCTGGAAGCCCTTCTCGGCGTTCTGCTCGTCGGTGGTCTCGGGGCCGCTGCCGCCTCGAGCCGGGCGACGGCGGTTCTTGGTGGGTGCGTCCTTCGTGGTGGCGGCCATTCGCATTCCTTTCGCTCACGTTCGCTGTCGACGTTAGGACGGTCGGCCGTGGGCGCGGCGGGGGTTGCGGGCGCGTCGGCGGCGGGGTAGCGCCTCGGCTCCGTAGCCGCTCCGCAGCTGATCGACAACCCCGCCCCGGGCTGGTCGCCGCGTTCCTAGCGTGGAACCGTGCCCATGACTCCGCCCCCGCCGTCCCGCCCCCTTCGCGACTACGCCGCGATCGGCGACGGTCGCACGGTCGCGCTGATCGGGCTCGACGGAGCCGTGGATTGGCTGCCGCTGCCGAACATCCACTCCCGTCCCGTGTTCGCGCGAATCGTCGACGAATCCTCCGGCGGGTGCATCGAACTCTCCCCGGTGGGGGAGTACACGGTGACGCGCCGGTACGTCGCGCACACCAACGTGCTCGAGACGACCTTCACGACCGAGACGGGTGTGGCGAAACTGACGGATGCCATGGTCACGGGCATCGCCGGACGCCTCCCGTGGGCCGAGTTCGCACGCCGCGTCGAGGGCGTGCGCGGCGAGGTCGAGTTCGCGTGGCGTGTGCAGCCGGGCACGATGCTGCGCTCCGCTTCGCCGTGGACCGAACGCATCGACGGGTTCTCGATCATGCGGATCGGGCATGTCTCGCTCGCCGTCGTCGGCGAGGAGCACGGCATCCAGGGACATCCCGACGAGCGCAGCGAGAGCATCGCGGGCGGTTTCACCACGGAGAAGGGCTCGCGCCACCTCCTGGTCATCGCGGCGACCGAAGGAGAACCGCTACGGGTCCCCGACGCGACGAATGTCGACCGCGGGATCGACCGGACGATCGACGGCTGGTCGGCGTGGTCGCAGGAGTTCTCGTACGACGGTCCGTGGGCCGACGACGTGCAACGCAGCGCCCTTGCGCTGAAGCTCCTGCTGTTCAGCCCCACCGGGGCGATCGCCGCCGCCGCGACGACCTCGCTCCCCGAGAACCCGCGCGGCGGCAAGAACTGGGACTACCGCTTCGCGTGGGTGCGCGATCTCGCGTACACCGCGCACGCGTGGGTCGGCTTCGGACTGCGCGAGGAGACGCACGCGGCGATCTCGTGGCTGCTGCGCACGATCCGCGAGAACGGCCCCGAGGTGCAGGTCATGTACACCCTCGACGGCGCAGCCGATGTGGGCCTGGAGAAGCACGAAGTGCCCGGGTGGAACGGCATCCAGCCCGTCGTGACCGGCAACCCCGCTCAGGGGCAGCTGCAGCTCGGGGTCTACGGCGACCTCATCGCGATCTGCCGCACGTACGTCGAAGCGGGCAACCGCCTCGACACTCAGACGGGCCGACTGCTCGCCGACGTCGCTGACCGCACGTGCGACCTGTGGCGACGCGCGGACTCGGGCATGTGGGAGTTGCCCGAGCTCGAGCACTACACCTCGTCGAAGATGGGGTGCTGGAAAGCTCTCGACGATGCGCAGTGGCTCGCCGCCGGGGGCCACATCCCCGACAACGGCGACCGCTGGCGTGCCGAGCGCGACCGTATCCACGCATGGGTCGAAGAGCACTGCTGGTCCGAGACCATGCAGGCCTACACACTGCGTCCGGGAACCGACGACCTCGACGCCTCGGTGCTGCTGCACGCCCCCACCGGGTTCGACCGGGGCGAGCGCATGTCGAAGACCCTGGATGCCATCACCGAACGCCTCGGTAATGCGAACCACCTCGTCTACCGGTACACCGGCATGGATCAGGAGGAGCACACCTTCGTCGCGTGCGCGTTCTGGCGCGCGACGGCCCTGGCGTGCGTCGGACGTCACGCCGAGGCGATCGAGGCGATGGATGCGCTCGTCGCCCAGGCCAACGACGTCGGGATCTACTCCGAGATGATCGCCGAGGACGGCGGGGCCTTCTGGGGCAACCTCCCGCAGGCCCTCAGCCACCTCGCACTCATCAACGCCGCTCTCGTCATCCGTGAGGTCGTCGACGACACAGAACTCGGCGACCGCTGACCTTCCCGCCGGGGCGGCCTTCGTCCCGGCATCCCCTCGAAAGGACTCGTCATGACCACGCAGTACACCTTCACCGACCCCGCCAAGCTCTACGCCGACATCGAGCCGTCGAAGCAGCACCAGCCCGAGCCCGGCCTGGACGCCGAGCTGACGCCCAAGGCCGCACTCGGCGAGGACACGTACACCGGCAGCGGGCGCCTCGACGGACGCAAGGCCCTCATCACGGGCGCCGACTCCGGCATCGGCGCCGCCACGGCGATCGCCTTCGCCCGTGAGGGCGCCTCGGTGGCGATGTCGTACCTGCCCGAGGAGAAGGAGGATGCCGATCGCATCGCCGGCATCCTGCGCGAGGCCGGCGCGACCGTCGCCCAGATCCCCGGCGACCTGCGCGACCCGGAGTACTGCCGTTCGCTCGTCGCCCAGGCGGTCGAGGAGCTCGGCGGTCTCGACATCCTGGTGAACAACGGCGGAAAGCAGTTGTTCAACGAGGATCTCACGACCCTCACCGACGAGCAGTTCGACGACACGTTCAAGACGAACGTCTACGCGATGTTCTGGATCACCAAGGCGGCGCTGCCCCACCTGCCCGCCGGGTCGGCCATCATCAACACGACCTCGATCCAGGCGTACTCGCCGTCGGCGATCCTGGTGGACTACGCCTCGACGAAGGCGACCATCAACGCCTTCACGAAGGCTCTCGGGCAGCAGCTGGCACCGAAGGGCATCCGCGTGAACGCGGTGGCTCCGGGCCCCATCTGGACGCCGCTGCAGGTGTCGGACGGGCAGCCCCAGGAGAAGGTCGCCGAGTTCGGCGAGGAGACCCCGCTCGGCCGCATGGGACAGCCCGCCGAGCTCGCGCCGGCCTACGTCTACCTGGCATCCGCGGAGTCGAGCTACGTCATCGGCGAGACGCTCAACGTCAACGGCGGCATGCCCACGCCGTAAGCGCCCGTCGCGACCGGTCGGGCAGTGCCCCGGCCGGTCGCGCAAACAGGGGATGCCACAGGAACAGGCCGATTCGTCGAGAATCGGCCTGTTCTCCGTTCACGGCCTGTTCTCGCGGCCGCGACGCGGCGTCTCACCGGTGCCGGTAGGACTGACCTGCCTGGCCGAAAACCTGCATGCGCTCCGCCACCATGTTCTGCATGGCCACGCGTCCGCGAGAGCCGTAGAGGGCCGGGTCGCACCCGATGCCGTCCTCATCGAGGTAGGTGCGGACTGCCGCGGCATGGGCCATGTGGGAGTCCATGCCCTGGTTGATCTTGCGAATCCCCAGCTGCGTGGAACGGGCCTTCTCGGATTCCGGCACGCCCCACGATTCCGGAAGCTTGCCCCCGTGGGCGTTGATGACCTCACGAAGGTCGGCGGGAAGGGACGACGAACCGTGCATGACGAGGTGAGTGTTCGGCACGCGCGCGGCGATCCGTTCGATGAGATCCATGTGCAGAACGGTGCCGTCTGGGGGGCTGGTGAACTTGTAGGCGCCGTGCGAGGTGCCGATCGCGACGGCCAGAGCGTCGACGCCGGTGGCGGAGACGAAGCGCTCGGCTTCGTCGGGATCCGCGAGCACGATCTCTTTGCTGCTGGCACCGCCGTCCTCGGATCCCCCGATCGTGCCGAGTTCGCCTTCCACCGAGACGCCGTGCGCGTGGGCGTGTTCGACGACACGTCGGGTCACGGCGACGTTCTCCTCGAAGGTGGCCGGTGTGACATGGTCGTCGCGCATCGATCCGTCGATCATGACGCTGGTGAACCCCGCCGCGATCGCACGTGCGCAGTCCTCGTAGGTGGCCCCGTGGTCGAGATGCAGAACGACGGGCACGTCGGGGTAGTGAGCGATGAGATTGACCAGCGCCTCCCAGAAGAGCTCGTCGCGACCGTGCGTCGAGGCGCCGGCGATGGTCTGCACGATGACGGGGGAGTCCGTCTCGGCGGCGGCGTCGAGCACGGCTTCGGCCTGTGCGAGATCGGTGACGTTGAACGCACCGACTCCGTAGGATCCGGCGCGTGCAGCGTCGAGCGCGTCGGTGAGTGAGATGAGAGCCACGGGCTCGTCCTCCGTTTCGTCGGCCCGTCAGCGCGGGCGATTCTGACAACGGTAGACAGGCTAGGGGACCCGTGCTACTTTGTCCATCGTTAGACAGAGCACCGCCGGCGATGACGCCGACGAGGAACGCGGAGGCCGCAATGCGAGACGAGCTGCTGCTGGGCATCGACCTGGGCACGTCGTCGATCAAGGCGAACGCGATCGACCGCCACGGCCGGTCCATCGGCATCGGCGTGGCACCCACCCCTTTCGCCACCAGCGCCCACGGCGTGGAGATGAGCACGGAAGCGCTGTTCTCCGCCATCCAGGCAGCCATCGCAGATCTCGGCGTTCTGGCGACGCGCGTCGCGGCCGTCGGTGTGGCCAGCATGGGAGAGACCGGCACCATCATCCGGCCGGACGGGCCGAGCGATCTCCCGCTCGTCGCGTGGCACGACTCCCGCGGTGCGGAGATCGTCGACGCGGTGACCGCCCACTTCGGTTCCGAGGAGATCTACCGCCGCACCGGACGTGCTCCCCGCAGCGTGACGAGCATCGCCAAACTGGGCTGGCTCCTCCGCAACGGTCATCGCACGGGTGGGACGTGGACGGGCGTGGCGGGCCTCACCCTCTGGCGCTTGACCGGTGCCCTCGCGCAAGAGCAGTCGCTCGCGGCCTCGAGCGGTGCGTTCGATCCGCTCTCGGGGGAGTACGACCGCGAGATCCTGTCGTTCCTCGGCCTGGACTCCCTCGTCTGGGCCCCCGCGCGCATCGGCGGCACGGCGTTCGGTCGCGTGTCGGCGGAGGGGGCCGGATGGAGCGGCCTGCGCGCCGGCATCCCCGTGACCATCGCCGGTCACGACCACCCCGTAGGAGTGATCGGGGCCGGCGGCGACCACACGGAGGTGATCGACTCCATGGGAACGGGAGAGCCGCTGGTCGTGGCGTGGGCTCCCGCCACCGACGCCGTGCGTACGCATCCGCGCTGGCCCGATCAGTTCGGCGACCTCACGATCACCGCGTGGCCCGGAACGTCACGCCACATGCTTCTGTGGGAGACGCTGCGGCCCGGTTTGGCCATGCGCCACCTCCGCCACGCGCTGCGAGTGGATCGGGACGACATCGAGTTCGCGGCCATCGGCGTCGAAGCCGCACCGCTTCCTCTCTCGGTGCTTCTCGACCTGCAGGAAGGCGTCGTGTCCGAGGAGATCCGGACGCTCGCCCCCGAGGTCGCCTGGGCGGGCGCTCTCGAGGGATACGCCGAGACCTCGGCGGATGCGGAGCGACGACTGCGCGCGCTCTCCGGTGTCTCCGGCCAGACGCTCCTGATCGGCGGAGGGCTCCGCAGCCGCCGGTGGGTCGAGGCGAAGATCCGTCGTACCCGGCATCCGGTCGCGATGGCGCAAGAGCGCGAGGCGGTGTCTCGCGGAGCTGGACTGCTCGCCGGCGTGGCCGCGGGATGGTGGGAGCCCGAGAAGTATCCGCCCGCCGACGCGGTTCCCCTGGCGCCGGTGGAGCAGGCCGCACTGGCCCGGGGGCACCGGTGAGTCCGAGCACCCGTCCGCCGTGTCTGCCGATGACCGGGAGAGTGTACTCATGAACACCTCCTCGCCTCGCCCTGGTTTGCGTCCGCCCGCACGACTGGTCGACATCGCCCGCGCGGCGGGCGTGTCGACGAAGACGGTGTCTCGTGTGCTGAACGACGAGATGTACGTCACCGACGCCACGCGGCAGCGTGTCATGGACGCGGTCACCGAGCTCGCCTACGTCGGCGACGCTGCGGCGACGGGCCTGCGCACGCGCAAGTCCGGATTCATCGGACTGATCCTTCCGGACGTCCGCAACGGTTTCTTCGCCCTCCTCACGCGCGCCATCGAGGAGCGTCTCTCGCCGTCCTCGCCGACCCTGCTCTTCGGCGACTCGGACGAGGAGGCCGCTCAGGAGGAGCGCTATCTACGGACGTTCCGACAGCAGCGCGTCGACGGGCTCATCATCCTCCCCAGCGGTGCCCCGAGCCTCCCGGATGCGGTCTCCGAGATCCCGACCGTCATCGTGGATCGCACGGTGCCGTCGGTGCGAAAGATCGCCGATCACGTCCTGGCCGACAACTCCCGCGCTGCGGGTCGCCTGGTGGAGCATCTCGTCCGCCATCACGGCCTGCGCTCGGTCGCCCTCGTCGCGGGGAACACCACCGTGTCCAACGTGCGAGACCGGCAGGCGGGATACCTGCGTGTCGTCCGAGCGGCGGGTCTCGAACCCCACATCACCTCGGGGCACTCGACCCCGGACGACGCCGCAGCCGGTGCGCTCGAGCTGTTCCGCGATCTGACCCCTCCGTTCGGGGTGTTCGCCACGAACAACCGTATGTTCTGGGGTGCCATGGCCGCGATCGCCCGACTCGGACTGCATGTGCCGCGCGACGTCCTGGTGACCACGATCGACTCGATCGGTGAGGCGACCGTGACGGGACTCAAGCCCACCCAGGGCGTCGTCCCCGTCCAGACCGTGGCGGCCAAGGCCATGCGTCTCCTGGCCGAACGCACCGAGGATCCGACCCTGCCGCCCCGCCGCGAGACGGTCGACATCGACATCGAATTCGGCACCACCTGCGGGTGCATCCCGCTGACCAACCCTCTGATGATGGGGCCTGTCGGCCCCGCTCCCACCGCTCCCGTGCGCGACACACGGGAATAGCGCGAGGACTGATCCCGGCAGCCGCAAGCACGTCCGAGACCAGCCCCCGCATGTCGCACCAGCAGTCCCGAAAGTCACATCCTCAAAGGAGAGAAAAATGACCCGACACCCCCGAATGCGCTCCGCTGCTGCGGCCGCCGCGACGGTGACGATCCTAGCCGGGGCTCTCGCCGGTTGCTCAGACTCCGCCGCGCCGCAGGGCAGTGCGGGAGCCGCCAGCGAGAACAACGGCAAGATCGCCCTCGTCATCAAGCCTCTCGACAACACGTACTTCGGTGCGATGGTCGAGGGTGCGCAGTCGGCCGCCGACGAGGCCGGCGTCGAACTCACGGTCGTCGCGGCGGAGAACGTCACGGACGACTCGGGCCAGGCGACCAAGCTCAACTCACTCGTCACCGCGGGCTACGGCTGCTACATCGTCAACCCGACCAGTCAGACGAACCTGATCACCGGTCTCGTGCCGGTGACGCAGGCCGGTGCGCCCATCGTCAACCTCGACCTGCCGATCGATCTGGACGCCGCGAAGGACGCGGGCGTGAACGTCACGACGTATGTCGGCACCAACAACGAGACCGCGGGCGCGGCCGGCGGCGAAGCGATGCTGTCCCTCGTCGATGGAGGATCGCAGGTGGCGCTCATCGGCGGGCTCGTGGCGGATCCGGGCAACATCGCCCGACTGGCAGGGTTCGAGAAGGCCGTCACGGGCAAGCTCGAGATCACCCAGACGGTCGCCGCCGACTTCGACAAGGCCAAGGCCAAGAGCGCGGCATCCACGATCCTCATCGCGAATCCGGACATCAAGGGGTTCTTCACGCCCTCGGGTGACATGGCGATGGGCATCCAGCAGGCCGTGGAAGAGGCCGGCAAGAAGGGACAGGTGGCGGTCGTCGGCATCGACGGGACCCAGGACCAGTTGAAGGACATCGTCGCCGGGGGACAGCCGGCCGCGATCGAGCAGTTCCCGTACCTGATGGGTGTGCAGTCGGTGCAGGCGTGCGTCGCCGCGATGGCGGGCACCTCGATCCCTTCCAACGTGGAGACCCCGGTGCTCATCGTCGATGCGAAGAACGCTCAGGCGGCCCTGGACGCATTCCCCGCGCCGCCGAAGGGCTTCGACGTCCCGAACCCGTTCAAGTAACCCCTCACCACTGATCGGGGATCCTCACCCATGGCAACGAACACACCCCTTCGAACGAAGGTCTCGACTGACAGAGCGACGAGCATGCGCCGCGCGCTGGGCTCGGAGGAGATCTGGATGAAGCTGGCCGCTCCGGTCGCCCTCGTCCTGCTCTCCGTCGTCTTCGCCGCGCTGAACCCGAGATTCCTCTCGTGGCCGAGCGTTTCCACGATGCTCGCGGACTCGACCATTCCGATCCTGCTCGCCCTCGGAGCGACGTTCGCCGTCTCCCTGGCAGGCATCGATCTGTCGCTCGCGGCGACGGTCGCCCTCGGCAGCGTGACGATGGCCACGGCATATCAGAGCGGGATGCCGCTCCTCGTGTGCTGCGCCATCGCCGTGCTCACCGGGCTCGCGGTCGGCGCCATCAACGGCACCTTCATCGGCTGGGTGAGGATCCCCGACTTCATCGTGACGCTGGGCTCGCTGAGCGTGGTGATGGGACTGAGTCTCATCGTGTCGCAGGGCAAGCCGGTCGCCATTCCCGAACGCGCCCTGACTTCGCTCAGCACGATCAGCGTCGCGGGCATCCGGGTCAATTTCCTCCTGGCGATCGCGGTCGCCATCGTGCTGCACATCGTGCTGTTCCACACACGGTTCGGCACGCACTTGCTCGCCGTCGGAGACAACCCCGACGCGGCGAAGGCGATGGGACTCAAGGTCCCCCGCATCAAGCTCGCGGGATACATGATCTGCGGGGCGATGGGCGGGCTCGGAGCCGTGCTGCTCACGTCCTACATCGGGTCGAGTCAGCCGGCCACGAACACCGACTACCTGCTGAAGGCCATCGCTGCGGTCGTGCTGGGCGGCGTGAGCCTCTTCGGCGGCCGAGCGACGATCTACGGACCCGTCATCGGAGCGATTCTGCTCACGTTCCTGCAATCCGGACTCACGTTGCTGGGCGTGAGCGCGTTCTATTCCCCGTTGGTGATCGGCATCGTCGTCATCGCTGCCGCGACGCTCATGAGAGGGCGGAAATGACCCACGACCCCGGCGAGAAGATCGTCGTCGACAACATCCACAAATCCTTCGGAAACGTCCACGCCCTCAAGGGTGCCTCGCTCAGTATCCGCGCCGGTGAGATCACCGCCATCGTGGGTGACAACGGGGCGGGTAAGTCGACTCTGGTGAAGTGCCTCACCGGCCTGTACGCGCCCGACGAGGGCGAGATCCGCATCGACGGTCGACCCGTGCGTTTCTCCTCGCCCCGGGACGCTCGCGAGCAGGGCATCGAGACGGTCTATCAGGACCTCGCGCTCAGCGATCAGTTGAGCGTGTGGCAGAACATGTACATGGATCGAGAGCTGACCCGTGGCATCCCGGGCCTGAGGTTCTTGGCCCGCAAAGAGATGAAGGAGCGCGCCGCGGAGCTGGTCGCGGATCTCGCCGTGAACGTTCCGGGCGTGGGGCGCCCCGTCAAACGGCTCTCGGGTGGGCAGCGTCAGGCTGTCGCGATCGCGCGCGGGGTCATGTGGGCCGAGAACATGATCATCCTCGACGAGCCGACCGCCGCCCTGGGCCTGAACGAGACGGCGCAGGTTGAGGCGCTGATCCGCCGAGTGGTCGATGGCGGCACGACGGTCCTGGTGGTCTCGCACAACTTCGAGCAGGTCAAACGGCTGTCCCAACAGGTCTGGGTGATGAGAGGCGGCCGCGTCGTCGGGGGTACCCGCACGGAGAAGGTGACGGGGGAGCAACTGGTGGGCATGGTGACCGGGGCCGTACGCACGATCGACTGACACATCGCCGTGCGGCTGACGGGTCGCGCAAACAGGGGATGCCTGTTCTCGGCTCATGGCCTGTTATCGCCGCGGCGGCAGAGGTCGGCGCCCGGCGTGTCGGCCCGCGCCCACCGGCCCGCGTCGTCAGCGCAGCGGCTTGCGGTAGAAGATCTCGCCGTCGGGGGTGGTTTCGCTGCGGTGGTAGCCCTCCCGCTCGTAGAGGCGCTGGTTGGCCTCGCTGAGGCCGCCGGTGAACAGCTCCGCCTCGGTGGCGCCGTCGCGGCGACCGCGCTCCTCGACCGCGGTGAGGAGCATCGAACCCAGTCCTGCGCCCTGCTGATCGGGGGCGATCGCGAGACGCCCGATCAGCAGGAGGTCGCCGGCCCGCCGCGCGCGGACGGCACCCACGAGCCGGTGGCCGTCGATCGCCACGCAGCCGAGGTTCTCGACGAGCTCGGCTGCGAGCTCTTCGAGTGTCTGGGTGAGCGGGGGCATGTCGGGGTCGCCGTAGATGAGAGCCTCGCTCGCGAACGCGGCGCGTTGGATGGTCAGCACCTCCCCGGCGTCCTCAGGGCGGATGTCGCGGATGACGGGCGCGTCGGTCATGGTGCTCCTGCTGCTCGGTCGTGGCTAACTATCGTTGTTGCGATGGACGAACCTCTCGCGGTGAGAGGTTAACTACTATGGGTGACGGTGCCGCTCATCGTCGGGCACACGCCCCCCATGAACGACTTCTACGACACCCGCGTCCGCACCACGGACGTCGCCACCACCGAGGCGTGGTTGCGCGCCCAATACGGACGCGTCGACTTGCGCGCCGACGAGGCCGCCTACGCGGAGCACCTCGTCGGGGATGCCGCGTTCTCGCTGCGGCATCTGGAGTGGTCGGCCCGGGTCGACCTGTCCTACGAATCGGACCGCTTCCTCGTCGTCAGCTCCACGCCCGGCTATGCCTGGAGCGTCGGGCAGGACGAGGGGGAGTTCAGCGTCTCGCCGGGCATGCTGCAGCCGGGCGATCGGCTGGTGGCGCGCGTGGACCATCCCGACCTCGAGGTGGTCACCTTCGACCCCGATCGGCTCGCCGCGACGGCCCGCACGCTGTATGGAGACGACGACCTCGACGTGCGTTTCCGCGGGGTCGACCCGGCGTCGGCCGCGCTCCGCGACTACTGGGATTCGACCTTGCGATGGGCTCGGACCCAGACGCCGATCATGGCCGAACCGCTCGTGCGCGCCCACGTGCACCGCACTCTCGCGGTCGCGGCGCTCGAGGTCTTCCCCCTCGTCGCCGACGCGCGGGAGCGCCGGGCGTCGGCGCTGGAGCAGGCGGCGGTGTATCGATCGGCGACCGCATGGCTCGACGATCACGCCTCCCTCCCCGTCACGATCGAGGACGCCGCCCGCGCGGCCGGATCGTCGACCGGCGGACTGCGCCGCGCGTTCACGGCGAACGGGGGCGTGGCATCCACCCCCGAGGAGTATCTGCAACTCGCACGACTCAGCGCCGCGCACGTCGACCTCGTGGCGGCCGACGCCGCGTGCACGACGCTCGCCCTGGTCGCGCGCCGGTGGGGCTTCACGAACGTCGAGTCCTTCGCGGTCGCCTACCGCGCCGCGTATCGTCGCGATCCGCAGGCCACCCTCAACCGCTGAGTCAGCGATCGCGGTCGGTGTATTCGCCCGGTCGGTCGGTGTCGTCGCGTGCCTCGTCCCCCGTCGGCAGCTGCACGTCGGTGTAGGACCCCGGTTCGTCGGCGCGGGGGCGGGCGGTCGTACCGTCGGCGCGCTCGGTGTCGACGTACTCACCGGGCTCATCGAGGTTGCGACCCGCTTCCTCGCCGTCGGGGAGCTCCACTTCGGTGTATTCGCCCTCTTCGGGTCCGGTGCCGTGCCCCGTGGTGTCGCGATCGCCCATGATGCGCCTCTCTCGTCGTGGTAGATCCGAGGCTAGACCGGCCGGGGCGCGCACGACGAGAGCTTGACAGCCGTTTGCGTCGTGGGGTCTCCCGTGTCAAGGGTGCGGGCGCGCCTGCGGTGAGGGAGGAGAGTGGATGCCATGCCAGCTCTCGCCATCCTCCTCATCGTCGTCGGTCTCGTCTTCCTGTTCCTCGGCATCTTCGTCGAGGCCGTGAAGTTCCTGCTCTGGATCGGCATCGTCATCCTCATCGTCGGCGTGATCGCCGCGCTGCTGCGCTTCGTGCGCCGCAACACCTGATCGCCCGCGCGAGACCCCGGGTTCAGGCCGAGAACAGGTCGCGGGCCCGGGGTCTGCGCATCTCTGCCACCGCATCGAGCGCCGGGCCCAGGTCGGGGTGCTGGAACTCGAAGCCGGCGTCGGTCAGGATCCGCGGCACGGCCCATCGGCTCTTGAGGACCAGCTCGGGCTCGCTCCCCAGGACGGCCATCGCCGGATCCAGCATCCACCGGAACGCGGGAAGCCCCACGGGCACTCGGGCGATCCGTCGCACGTCGGCCATGAGGGTGCGGTTGTCGCTCACGTTCGGTGCCGCGAGGTTCACCGGGCCCGCGATGTCGTCGCGGTCGCGGAGGAAACGCACCGCACCGACGACGTCGTCGATGTGGATCCAGCTGAACTTCTGGCGCCCGCGGGTGCGATGCCAGCGAGACCACGGGGCACCGGTGGGCTGCGCACCGATCCCGCGGTACCGGCGGTGCGGAAACCACCAGCTGTCGATCTGCGGGCCGCCCGCCCCCAGACGCCCGAGGGCGAACAGCATCCGGGTGGCCGGGCCGTCGCCGAGGACGATCGCCATGCGCAGCGCCACGCGGCGTGTGCCGGGGAGATCGCCGTCGAAGAACGCCCGTTCCCAGCTCGTGGCGACATCGACCGAGAACCCGTCGCCGATCACTCCGTCGACCTCGTCGTTGCCGCGCTCGGTCTCGTGGCGGTAGATGCTCGCGGTCGAGGCGTTCATCCACACGCGCGGCGGGCGCGCGGCATCCCGAACCGCCGCGTGCAGCGCCCGCGTGGTCGCCGTCCGCGACCGCAGGATCTCGTCGCGGTTCGCGTCCGTGTAGCGGCACGACACGATCTTGCCGGCGAGGTTCACGAGCAGCTCGGCGCCGTCGACGAGACGGGCGATCCCGGCGGGGTCCGTCCACGTGACGTGACCCGTGCGGCCCACCGTGACGACGTCGTAGCCGTCGTCGCTCAGTGCCGTCGCGAGCGCCCGGCCGACGAATCCGCTGGCTCCGGCGATGACCGCGCGTGGCCGGGGGCCGTCGTACTCCGAGGCGTTCACGGGGTCAGCCTAGGGCTGCGCGGCGGCGGGGGCGGCGACCTGGCAGAATGGGCGCCATGCGACGACAGGACCGGGGGACGCGCGTCGCGCGCGGTGCCGTCGGCGCTTCTCTCGCCACCTTCGTCGCCCTGCTCTCGCACGTCACCGCCGGCGGCGACGTCCCCGGGTGGCTCGGCATCCTCATCCCCTGGGCGCTGTCCTTCGTGGTCTGCACGGTGCTGGCCGGCCGGCGCCTCTCGTTGTGGCGTCTCGCGCCCGCCGTCGCGCTGAGCCAGCTGCTGTTCCACACCCTCTTCGTCCTCGGGGCGCACGACCCCGCCGCCGCCGGCCACGTCCACGGTGGTGCCCTCCCGTCCCTCGCGGGTCCGGACCTGACCATGGTCGCCCCGGATGCCGCGATGTGGGCCTGGCACCTCGTCGCCGCGACGGCGACGACGCTCGCCCTGCACCGCGGGGAGCGCACGATCGCCGTCCTGCGTACCCTCGCCGACCGGCTCGGGGCGTGGCTGCGCGTCCGGGTCGCCCTCGCCTCGGCTCTCCCGCGCCCCGTCGCGCGTCGCCGCGTCCTCGCCGAGATCGTCGCGGTCGTCCGCCCGACGTCGGTGCTGCTGGCCGGCTCCGCGAGGCGACGCGGTCCGCCACTCGGCGCTCTCTGACGCCCGCCCCTCCGCGCTCACGCTGACGGGGCCTTCCTGCCGCGCGCCGGGGCACTGTGCCCCACGGTGCATCGCGCCCGCGCGGTGGGGGATCCGCGTCTCTTCCGACGCTCCCGTTCATCGCCGCCCGCGCTCTCGCGTTCGAGGCGCACCGGGCACCGGCGACCGCCGGTCCCGCGCGGGCAGCCGGTCGCGCTCTCTCCCCTTCGGGAGATCTCGTGGCCGGACGACGGGTGCTCCGCGCACCCGAGAAGAGGTTCCTCTCCATGCATCGTCTCCGCGTCGTCGCGGCGGGGATCGCCGTGGCCGCCGTCGCCGTTCTGGCGTCGGTCGTCCCGGCATCCGCCCACGACGACTTGCTCTCCAGTTCACCCTCCGCGGGTGAGCGTCTGCCCTCCGCGCCCGATGAGATCTCGCTGAGGTTCTCGGCCGACGTCATGGACGTCGGCGCTCAGGTGATCGTCGCCGACGCCGAGGGCGCCGATTGGGTCGCGGCCGATCCGGCCGTGGTGGCCGACGCGGTCACCGTGCCCCTGCAGGGTGGCATGCCCGTCGCCGGGTACGAGGTGCGATGGCGTGTCGTCTCCAGCGATGGACACCCGATCTCGGGCGTCATCCCGTTCACCGTCGGCGACGCCGCGCCCCTCGAACGGGCTGCCGCGTCGACCGCACCCCCTTCCGACGCGGCTCCCGCGTCCGATGCCGCGCCGGGCCTCCCACGCGTCGTCGTCATCGGCGCGATCGGGGCGGGCATCGCGCTCGCCGTGTTCGCCGTCGTTCTCCTCTTCCGTCGTCGCGCCGGGCGCGACGCACAGTCCTGAAAGGCCACTCATGTCCACCACCCGCACCACCTCCGTCCTGCGCTTCGGCGCCCTCGCCCTCGCCGCGACCCTCGCCCTCGCGGGGTGCGCCTCGCCCGCTCCCGCCCCGGCCGCCCCTGCGGCCGAGGCGTTCTCGACCACCGACGTGTGGGTCAAGGCTGCAGACTCCGGCATGAGCGCCGGCTTCGGCGAACTCCGCAACGCCGGCGACAGCGACCTCACCGTCGTGTCGGCCACCAGCCCCGCCACCTCGGCGATGGAACTGCACGAGACCGTGCAGAACGAATCCGGGCAGATGGTCATGCGCCCGATCGAGGGCGGCTTCGTCATCCCCGCGCACGGGTCGATCGCGCTCGAGCCCGGCGGCAGCCACCTCATGTTCATGGACGTCACCTCGCCCCTGCGGGCCGGTGACGAGACGACCATCACACTGACGTTCTCGGACGATTCCACGGCCGAGATCACCGCCCCCGTCAAGGAGTTCGTCGGCGCGAACGAGAACTACGAGGGTGGCGAGCAGGACATGGGCGGTATGGGCGGCATGGAGTCGGGTCACTGATGACGCCTCGCGATCGATCCGCGCCGACCGGTCGCGGCCCGAGCCGGCGGGGGTTCCTCCTCGGAGGAGCCGTCGCCGGCGCGGGCGCCGCCGCCGCGATCGGCATCGACGCCGCCGTCTCGGCGAGAGCGACGGATGCCGGAGCCTCCACGCCGCTGAACGGCGATGCGATCGTGCCGTTCTACGGTGAGCACCAGGCCGGGATCGACACCGACGCCCAGGCCCACGTCTCCCTCGTCGCCCTCGACCTGCGCGCCGACACCGACCGGGAGGGCCTGCGGCGGCTGATGCGCACCCTCACCGACGACGCCGCGCGGCTCACGCGCGGGCTGGGGGCCCTGGCCGATACCGAGCCGGAGCTGGCGACCGCTCCCGCGCGTCTGACGGTGACGTTCGGCTTCGGTCCGGGCTTCGTGGCGCGCGCCGAGGCCCCGGCGCCGGCGTGGCTGCGGCCTCTGCCCGCGTTCACGATCGATCGACTCCGGCCGGAGTTCGGCGACGGCGACCTGCTGCTGCAGATCGCCGCGGACGATCCCGTGACGGTGGCGCACGCGACGCGCATGCTGCTTAAGGACGCGCGCGCGTTCGCGTCGCCGCGCTGGGTGCAGCAGGGGTTCCGGCGCGCGCACGGCACGGTGCGACCGGGGACGACGATGCGCAACCTCTTCGGCCAGGTCGACGGCACTGCCAACCCGGTACCCGGCACGACCGGGTTCGACGAGGTCGTGTGGGCGCGCGAGGGGTGGCTCACCGGAGGCACCGGCATGGTCGTGCGCCGCATCGCCATGGACCTCGACAAGTGGGACCGCCTCGACCGTCCCGGTCGCGACCAGTCGGTCGGGAGGACGCACGCCACCGGTGCGCCGCTGACGGGTACGGACGAGTTCGACGAACCCGACTTCGAGGCGAAGGACGCCATCGGCTTCCCCGTCATCCCGGAGTTCTCGCACGTGCGTCGCTCCCGCCCGGATGACCCCGCGCAGCGCATCTTCCGCCGCGGGTACAACTACGACGACGCGCCGCCGGCGGGGACGGTCTCGGACGCGGGGCTGCTGTTCGTCTCGTTCCAGGCCGACATCGACCGGCAGTTCGTGCCCATCCAGCGTCGGCTCGACGAGCTCGACCTGCTCAACGAATGGACGACCCCGATCGGGTCGGCCGTGTTCGCCCTCCCGCCCGGCTGTGCCGAGGGCGGTTTCATCGGAGAAGGAATCCTGTCATGACCACCACCCACCCGGGCGCCGGCCCCGCCGCCGACGAGGCGCCCGAGGGCGCGGCATCCCCCTCGCTCATCCATGACCCGTCGCCGCCGCGTGGCGCGCACGCGCGCGGCGCGAAGGGGTGGTTCACCGCGCTCCTGCGGCGACTGCACTTCTTCGCCGGGGTGCTCGTGGGCCCGTTCATCCTCGTCGCGGCGCTCAGCGGAGCGCTGTACGCGATCACGCCGACCCTGGACCGCATCGTGTACGCGCACGAGCTGACGGCGCCCTCCACCGCGGCCCCGCTGCCGTTGGCCGATCAGATCATCGCGGCCGAGCAGTACGTCGGCGGGGACGCGAGCCCCGTCGCGGTGCGTCCCGCCCCCGAACCGGGGGCGACGACCCGCGTCATGTTCGCCGATCCGGACCTGGGGGCGAGCGAGACCCGGGCGATCTTCGTCGACCCGGGGTCCGCGGAGATCCGGGGCGACCTCACCGCGTACGGCACGAGCGGCGCCCTGCCGGTGCGCACGTGGGTGAGTGATCTGCACCGGAACCTCCACCTCGGCGAACCCGGCCGGTGGTACAGCGAGCTCGCGGCATCCTGGCTCGGGATCGTCGCGCTCGCCGGACTCGGGCTCTGGATCGGAAGGATGCGGCGCAGTCGTCGCGGCCGTGCCGATCTCGTGCGCCCGAACCGGAAGCACACCGGCTACCGCGGGCTCTTCGGCTGGCACGCCTCGATCGGCGTGTGGGTCGTGCTCGGAGCGGTGTTCCTCTCGGCCACGGGCATCACGTGGTCGGCCTTCGCCGGGGCCAACGTCGCGGACCTCCGCGCTGCCGTGGGCGGGGGGACGCCGTCGCTGTCTACGACCCTCGACGGCGACGCTCCCGTCGGCGGAGAGCACTCCCACCACGGCGGAGCCGCGGCGGCCCCGACTGGCGCGGCCAACCCCGCGACGTTCGACGCCGTTCTCGCGATCGCGCAGCGGATCAACGTCAACACCGGCCAGGTCGAGATCAAGCCGCCCGCCGCGCCCGGCAAAGCCTGGGTCGTGCAGGAGATCCAGCGGAGCTTCCCGACCGAGGTGGATGCCGTGGCGATCGACGGATCCACGATGCACGTGACCGACCGCGTCGATTTCGCGGACTTTCCGCTGCTGGCGAAGCTCTCGCGGTGGGGCATCGACACCCACATGGGGTCGATGTTCGGCCTGGCCAACCAGCTCGTGCTGTTCGTACTCGCGCTCGGGATCGCGTCGCTCGTCGTGCTCGGGTACGCGATGTGGTGGCGGCGTCGGCCGACGCGCGGGTTCGCGGCGGCTCCGGCTCGCGGCGTGCTGCGCGGAGCGCCGTGGTGGGGGATCGGCCTCGTCCTTCTCGGCGCGGTCGCCCTCGGCTCGCTGTTGCCGTTCGTCGGCTACACGCTCGCGGCGTTCGTCGTGCTCGACGTCACCCTCGGGCTGGCGCAGCGGCGGAGGGTCCCGAACGGCTGAGAAGCCCGGTCAGTCGTCGTCGGGGTCGGGGAGGCTCTGGGCGATCTTGCTCGACTCCGCCGAGTCGCGTCCGACGCCCGGCTGGTAGTGCGCGATCGCCGAGTCGCCCGTCACGTGCGCCTCGCCCCCGGCGTTCGTCTCCCCTTCGGGGTGCGGCTCGGTCTCGTGTTCGTGATGGCGCGAGGTCGAGCCGCTCTCACCGCGCGCGTCGTCGGTACCGCGCTCCATGTCGCCGTCGGCGGCACGCGTGCCCACGCCCGGGATGTCGTTCTGGCTCGAGACGTTCTGCACGCGCGCATCGTCGTCGGTGTCGATCTCGGTGGCCGAGACCGCTCCGGAGTCGGCGCCGGCACCCCCGGCGGGGACGTCGGCGGCGCGCCCCTCGGCATCCGAGACGGTGTGCGCGTGGTCGGCTCCGGGCAGGTCTTCTGCGGGGGTGTTCACGATCGTGGTCCTTCCGGTGGGGTGTGAGGTCACGCTAGAGGGCGCGCCCGCGGGCGGGAACGGGGTTGACGCGCGGCCCTCGTGTCGGAGGGGCTGGATAGGCTCGACCCGACTCCCCGAAAGGAACCGCAATGCAGCAGCGTCCCCTCTCCCGCACCGGCCGCGAAGTCTCGGCGATCGGTCTCGGCACCTGGCAGCTCGGTCCCGACTGGGGCGGTGTCAGCGAAGACGAGGCGATGGAGGTGCTCGCCGCATCGGTCGACGCCGGGGTGACGCTCTTCGACACCGCCGACGTGTACGGCGACGGGCGTTCCGAAGAACTCATCGGCGCGTTCCTGCAGAAGACGGATGCCACGGGCATCACGGTCGCCACCAAGATGGGCCGTCGCGCCGACCAGACGCCCGAGAACTACACGATGGAGAACTTCCGCGCCTGGACCGACCGCTCGCGCCGGCTGCTCGCCCAAGACACGCTGGACCTGGTCCAGCTGCACTGCCCGCCCTCGGCGGTCGTCGACGACGACGCCACCTACGACGCGCTCGACCAACTCGTCTCGGAGGGCGTGATCGCCGCGTACGGCGTCTCGGTCGAGACGATGGACCAGGCCCTGTCGGCGCTGCGTCGACCCAACCTGACGAACCTCCAGATCATCTTCAACCCGTTCCGTCTGAAGCCGCTCGACGAGGTGCTGCCCGCCGCTGCCGAGAAGGGCGTCGCGGTGTTCGCGCGGGTTCCGCTCGCGAGCGGCCTGCTGTCGGGCAAGTACACCGCCGACACCACCTTCGACAAAGACGACCACCGCACGTACAACCGCAACGGTGAAGCGTTCGACAAGGGCGAGACCTTCTCGGGCGTGCCGTTCGCCGAGGGGGTGGCCGCGGCCGATGAGCTCAAGGCCGCACTTCCCGACGGTGTGACGCTCCCGGCGGCGACGCTCGCGTGGATCGCGTCGCGCGAAGGTGTCACCTCGGTCATCCCCGGCGCCCGCTCGGCGGCGCAGGCCACGGCCAACGCCGCGGCGGCCGGCCTGATCGACGGTGGGTTCGACCTCGACGCGTTCGACGTTCTCGTGCGCGACGTCTACGACCGTCGCTTGCGCGCAGAGATCCACCCGCAGTGGTGACTCACCCCTGACGCGACGGACGCCGGCCCCCTCGGGGACCGGCGTCCGTCTTCTGTCCGGGTGTCAGCTGACGTCGCCGCGCCACGCGCCGGATTCGGCGCCGCGCGACTCGATGTACTCCTTGAAGTTCTTCAGGTCCTTCTTGACCGAGTGGTCGTCGGCGCCGAAGACGGCGCCGGCCTTCTCGAGGAGGCCCGTGGGCTCCCAGTCGATCTGCACGGTCACGCGCGTCTCGTCGTCGGACAGGCGGTGGAACGTGACGACGCCGGCGTGGTTCTCCTCGCCGCCGACGCTGTTCCAGGCGACGCGCTCGTCGGGGTGCTGTTCGGTGATCTCGGCGTCGAACTCGCGCTCGGCCCCCGCGATCTTGACCTTCCAGTGCGTCAGGGTCTCGGTCTTCTGGGTGATGGACTCGACGAAGCCCATGAAGTGCGGGAACTCCTCGAACTGCGTCCACTGGTTGTAGGCGACGCGAACGGGAACGTTGACGTCGACGGTTTCGATGACCTGGGCCATGATGTCCTTCTTCCTGTGTGATCCGGGGCTCGTGCCCAGTCTTCGCGCCTCCCGCTCGTGGGGGCCCCGGGGTTGAGAGATCGGCTCGTGTGGCCTATACGCGAGCGCTATGCCCGTCCGCGCAGGATGAGGTTCCAGTACACCCACGGCAGCACGTGGCGGTCGGCGATCCAGGTCGACCGTCGCTCGCGCGAGAGTGACCGCCAGAAGGGGATCGACGGACGGGGGGCGCCCCACCGATCGAACTCGGCGAAGACCACGGTTCCGCGCGAGACCGTGAACGGCACGACGCTATAGCCGTCGTAGCGGGCCGAAGGCTCGCGGCCGGCGAGGACGGAGCGCAGGTTCGCCGTGAGCACCTTCGCTTGCTTCCGGATCGCCCCGCCCGATCGGCGAGTGGCGACAGCCGCCGCGTCACCCAGCGCCCAGATCTCCGGATGCCGCCGGTGCTGCAGCGTCTCGGGGTCGGTGTCGACGAAGCCGTGCGGGTCGTCGTCCGCGGCCAGTCCGCTGCCGGAGATCCACTCCGGAGCGCGCTGCGGGGGAACCGCGTGCAGCACGTCGTAGGAGAGCGTCTCCTCGTCGGAGCCGTGACCGATCGTGAGCGTGCGGGTCTCGGCATCCACTCGCCGCACCTCGCGGGAGTAGTGCACCTCGACGCCGTAGCGGTCGAGGATGCGGTGCAGCTCGCGATCGATCGACGGCATGCCGAACGGGACGGGGTCGGGGAGCACCAGGATGACCCGGATGTCGTCGAGCACGCCGATCGAGCGCCACCAGTCGCACGCGAGGTACATCGGCTTCTGCGCCGCCGCGCCGCACGAGGCCGGTTCGGGCGGCTGGGTGAAGACCACGGTGCCGTGGCGCAGGTCGCGCAGCACCGGGGACGCTCGGGCGGCGAGCGTGAAGTCGTAGTTCGAGATCCCCTCGGGGGTGGCCATGGCCTCGGGGAGGCCGGGGATGGACTCCCAGTCCATGCGAATTCCGGCGGCGATGACCAACTGGTCGTAGTCGAGGTGCCCGCCGGAGACGAGGTGCACCCGGCGAGCGCCCGGATCGACGGTGAACGCCTCGTCGCGCAGCCATCGGACGCCCGGAGGGGTGACGTCGCCCTGGGGGCGGACGGCGCGGGACGCCCGAGCGGCACCGCCGGCGATGTGCGACTGCAGCGGAGCGTAGACGTGCCGCTCGCGCGGCTCGACCACCGTGATCTCGCCGACGCGGGCGCGGTGCAGGCGACCGGCGAGCGAGAGCCCGGCGTTCCCGCCGCCGATCACGACGATGCGGGGAGCCGGTCGGGGGGAATGCGGCATGGGTGTCCTTCCGTCGTCTTCAGACAACGCCCCCGAGCGCCCGGGCGCCAGCGGGTTGACAGAGAATCAGCCGAGGGACTCGGGCAGGGGCGCGTCTTCTGGGGGTTTCGGCACGACGTAGAAGTCGGTCGGCGAGTCGGCCATCGTCATGCGGGCCTCCAGCCAGTGCCGGTTGACCGCCGGCGTGCGACCGCCGTGGATGTGGACACGATGCTCGCGCGCGGGTGCACCCACACCGCTGTCCGACCGCCGCCGGTGCCGAGGTCGTCCTTCCCCGGGAAGGAGAACGGCTCCCCGCGACGGAGCGTGTTCCCGATCACCACCTGCAGGTGTGCGAGGAGTCGGTCGTCGAGGTCGCCCCGGACGGTGCCCTCGTGGATGAACAGCGGATACTCCACGATGTACGGGGAGGCGGGCGCAGGTGTCAAGGGGCGGTCGTGCATCCCGATCGACCGTTTGTATGGGACGACCCGGTTCACCGGCCCTGCGCGGACTTTGCGTAGGCGACGAGAGGATGCCCCCCATGAGCGACGCTTCGACCAACCCCGCCCAGACCGACGCGACCGTTCCCCCTGCGGTGGACGGTGTCGCGGGCGCCCAGCCGCTACGCGACGGTGACACCTCGGTCGTGGCCGATCCGTCGCTGGATCCGGCCCAGGTCGAGTGGGATGCCACGAACGCGCTCGACGAGGGCGTCGACCCCGCCGACCTCGATCCGGCTACCGCCACGGGTGCCGATCCGGCGGAGATCCCCGCCGAGGATTCGGACATCCCGCTCGAGGACCTTCACCCCACGGGCGCCGGGACCGACTCCCAGGGGCAGGATCCGGGGGTCGTCGAACTCGGCGACGAGGGTCAGGGCGACCTCGCTCCCGAGGATCTCTGAGTCGACTCTGCGAGGGACTTGCCCTGCTCGGCTAATGGGCGTAGCTTTTGGCTATGGACATTAGCCAAGTGGATGTGGGCGGTGGGCGTCTCGCCGTCGAGGTGCGGGGGAGCGGACCTCTCGTCGTCTGCTCCCCGGCGATGGGAGACGAGCGCGACGCCTTCGGACCCCTCGCCGATCGGCTGGCTGCCGCGGGGTACCGTATTGCGCTGACCGATCTGCGAGGTCACGGCGACAGCGACATCGGGTTCGTTGACTACGGCGACACCGCCACCGCCGCTGACCTGATCGCCGTCATCGAGGCTCTCGGGGGCGGCCCCGCGGTGATCGCGGGAGCATCGTTGAGTGCAGCCGCGGCCATCATCGCCGCCGGCACCCGCCCCGACCTCGTGACAGGTCTCGTGCTGCTCGGGCCGTTCGCCCGAAACGGCAACGCGGTGATGGGTGCGCTTCTGCGTGGACTCCTCGCCCGCCCCTGGGGACCGGCCGTGTGGCGCGGATACTCCGCGTCGCTGTGGCCCGGACTCGGCGAGGACGCGCGGGTTCGAGCGACACACCTCTCCCGGCGTCTCGCTCGCCCGGGGCGATGGGCGGCGTTCGTCCGCACGACCCGGGCCGATCACTCCGTCGTCGCCCCCTTCCTGCCGCGCGTGCGGGCGCGCACCCTCGTGGTGATGGGCGCGGCCGACCCCGACTGGAAGGATCCGGCCGCCGAGGCGGAGTGGCTCGCGGGGGAGCTGTCGGCGCAGGTGCTCGTCGTACCGGGCGTCGGACACGCGCCGATGCTCGAGGCGCCCGACGCCGTCGCCCCGGCCGTGCTGGATTTCCTCGGGGAGGCGAGGGATGCCGCGCGCTGGTCTTGACACCGACGCCGTCGTACGCGGCGCCGCCGGGATCGTGGACGCCGAGGGAGTGGCATCCCTCACACTCTCGCGGGTGGCCGCGGCGCTGGGGGTGGCCGCGCCCAGTCTGTACAAGCACGTCGGCGGGCTCGCCGACCTGACCGACCGGGTGGCGTTGACGGCCACCCACGCCTTCGGTGAGGCTCTCGCGCGATCCTCCCGCGGTCTGTCGTCGCGCGACGCGCTGGCCGCCGTCGCCGAGGCGTACCGCGGCTTCGCGCGGGAGCGCCCCGGAATGTACGAACTCGCCCAGCGCGGGGGATCCGGCCCGGAGTGGGAGGCGGCGGCCGGCGCCGTCATGGACGAACTCACGCGGGCGCTGGCCGGGTACGGGGAGAGCGCGCGCGACGTGCATCGGATCCGATTCGTCCGGTCGGCGCTGCACGGTTTCGCCGACCTCGAGCGGCTCGGCGGGTTCCGTCAGCCGGAGTCCGTCGACGAGAGCTTCGCCCGTCTGGTCGAGGCGCTCGACGCGGAGCTGTCGCGGCCGCTCCCGGAGGCGCGCACGAGCGCGTGACGGCGGCGCAGGACCCCGCGGACCTTCCCGTCGTCGCTCCAGCGCAGGGGGAGCACGTACTCCGCAGCGAGACGCCTCAGTCGTCGGTGCGGAACCCCGCGGGCTTGTGCGTGCCGTCGCAGAACGGCTTGATGGTCGACAGGCCGCAGCGGCAGAGCGCGACCGTGCGCCGGTTCTTCGTCACAGGACGCCCCTCGGGGTCGCGCAGTTCGACATCGCCCCGCACGATCAGCGGACCGTCAGGATAGGCCGTGATGCTCGGCGCGGGGTCGTTCATCGCCCCACCTCGGGCCGCAGCGACGATTCTCCGCGCGACCAGGCGTCGATCATGTGTGCGCCGACGCGCCCGTCGACGCTTAGGCACGCCGCCGCGCCGAACAGGACGTCGGGGAGCAGATCGGGGCGATCCTCCGCGAGCGCACCGGCGAGGTCACGCGCGGCGATCTGCTCGTGCACGGCGTCGGCCTCGACGTGCTCGTCGAAATACGCGCACACCTCGTCGCCGAAGCCGAGGCATCGCAGTCCCTCGGCGTAGAGGCGGTTGGGGATCGACGAGGTCATCTCGAACGCGGCGAGATGACCGACGATCGCCCCGAGGAGTCGCCGATTGAGGCCGAACATCGACATCGCGTTGTGCGACGCCAGCGTCACTGCGGGCACGTCGTCGATGTACGCGCCGTACGTGTCGGACAGCCCCGCGGCCCGCACCGCGCGGGCGAACAGCGTCGCGTGCACGCGCTCGGGCTGGCCGCCGCCGTACTCGTCGGACTGGATCTCGACCAGCGCCGCCTTGGGTCGCCCCGTCAGTCGCGGGATCGCCCACGAGTGCGGGTCCGCCTCGCGCAGGGTGTACACGGTGCGGTGCACGAGGAACTCGTGCGCCTGGTCGAGGGTGGCCTTCTTGGCGAGGTGGCGCGACAGGCTCGGGCCGGTGTCGGCGGCGGTGAGATCGAAGAGCGCACGGGCCACGGCATCCGCCGTCGGTGCAGGGAGGTCGGGGAGCGTGAGCCGCTGACGCAACGCCGCTTCGAACGCTCGCTCGATCACGCGCCGGGTCGCCACCAGGGAGGGATCCCACTCCAGGTCTGCGTCGAGCGCCTCGAACGAGCCGTACGCCGAGGCGAAGAGGACGAACAGCGCCAGCTGGAGGTCGTCGTCGGTCTCGATATCCGCAGTGGCCGCCACGGCCTGGTCGGCGAGGGCCGTGTGCGGGGTCGCCACGCGGTCGCAGAGGTGGCGGATCACCGCGGAGCTGACGGGCCCGCGCGGCGAGAACGGGAGGGATGCCGTGCCGTCCGTCTTGGGGGCGTCGTCGCCGGTGGAGCGAGCGCGGGGATCGTGGGAGGAAAGAGTCACGGACACCCCGTCACTCTGGGCGCGGTCGGCGGGATCACCGAGACCCTTGACAACCGTGCCCGCGCGAGGCCTCGGAGGTCCTGTGCGCACGAACCATCGCGCGATTGTCGCGCGGACCGGGGCGCACCACAACCCCCGTGCCGGATGCCGGGTCGCGCTCTTTCGTGGCTCCTGACGCCGAACCCCCCGGTCGGCGTCGACCGACGAAGGAGAGCGATGTACTTCCACCGGCAGGAACTCCAGCACGCAGCCACCCCCGAGAAGCCCGACGCCGTCTACGCGCGCAAGCTCCAGGAGGTGCTCGGCGGCCAGTACGGCGAGATCAGCGTGGCCATGCAGTACCAGTTCCAGGCATGGAACATGCACATGCCCGGCAAGTACCGAGACCTCGTCTTCGGAATCGGCGCCGAGGAGATGGGCCACGTCGAGATGCTCGCCGTCATGATCGCCCAGTTGCTCGAGAAGTCTCCGCTCGGCATCACCGAGGAGGCCGTGCAGGACGACCCCACGGTGGCCGCGGTGATCGGCGGGACCGACATCCAGCACGGGATCGTCGCCGGTGCCCGAGCGCGCCCCGTCGACTCCAACGGCAACCCGTGGCAGGGCAGCTTCATCACGGCCAGCGGAAATCTGCTCGCCGACTTCACCGCCAACGCCAACGCCGAGATGCAGGGCCGTGTGCAAGTGGCGCGGCTCTACCACCAGACCGACGACCACGGCGTGAAGGACCTGCTCGCCTTCCTCCTCGCCCGCGACACGATGCACCAGAACCAGTGGATCGCCGCGGCCGCCGAACTGCAGGAAGAGGGCTACGAGGCGCTTCCGGTGCCGAGCAACTTCCCGCTCGAGAAGGAGGATCGCGACGTGTCGTACCAGTACATCAACTTCTCCGACGGCGCCGCCGCGGGCGAAGGCCGCTGGGCCTCGGGTCCGACCCCCGACGGCAAGGGCGAGTTCACGTACCTCGCCACGCCCGAGCCGGGCGTGCCGATGCCGCCGCCCACGCACCCCGACGTGCGGTTCTACGGCACGACCGAGCTGCCCAACACGGTCGAGAAGCTCGCGGGCCGCGCCCAGGACGCGCTGCACAAGGAATGAGCGACGACGCGGGGAGCGGTGCCGAGGTCGGCACCGCTCCGGCCGTGCGCGGCGGAGAACGTCTCGGCAGTGGACACGAGCGCAGCGGCGCGAGCTTCCCGGCGATGCGTGCGGCGAAACGTCCGCGCGCCGCGGTGGCGGGGCCCTACGGGCACCCGTTCCATCCCATCGCGGTGACGATTCCCATCGGGGCGTGGAGTTCGAGCCTCGTGTTCGATCTGATCGGCCTCGCGTCCGATGATCCCCGTGCCTTCGCCGCCGGCTCTCGGCTGCTCATCGCGATCGGGCTGGTCGGGGCTGTCGTGGCGTCCGTCCTCGGGCTGCTCGACATGTCGCGGATCGAACGACGGACGCCCGCTCGCCGAACCGCGGTGGCGCACCTCCTGCTCAACGTGACCGGGATCGTGCTGTTCACACTGGGGCTCGTCGTGCGCCTCCTGGATGCTGGCCGGATCCCCCTCGTCGCCTTCCTTCTCAGCGGGATCGCCGCGGGCGGCCTCTCCGTCTCGGGGTGGCTGGGCGGAAAGCTGTCGTACCGCTGGGGCGTGCGGGTGGCCGACGAGCACACGCAGCGCGAGGGCTTCGAAGCGGGGTGACCCGCGTCGGGTCCGGGCGGTGCCGTGGCTGTTGAGTCGGCTGTGGCGTCCGCGTCCGCGTCCGGGCCCGTGCGGTGCCGTCGCGTCCGCGGGTTCCGCGCTCTCGTCCGGGCCCGTGCGGTGCCGTCGCGTTCGAGTCGGTTCGATGCGTTGCTGTGCCGTCGCGTCCGCGGGTTCCGCGCTCTCGTCCGGGCCCGTGCGGTGCCGTCGCGTTCGAGTCGGTTCGATGCGTTGCTGTGCCGTCGCGTCCGCGGGTTCCGCGGGGGATCCGGTGCCACCCGCCGCTGATCGCGTCGGGGTCCTACCGAGGTGTGAGCACCGCCCCGGTGATGGCGGGTGCGGGGCGTCGCCGCGAACCGAGAATGCGCTGCAGATCTGCGGGGTCCTCCTCCCCAGCGGGAGAACCTGACGAGTTGTCCACGGATGCCGTTGTCGACGGGGCAGAATGTCGGACCTCGGGGCTAACATTCGAACATGTCTTCGATTGATTCATCTGGTGGCGCCGGGCCTGCAGACCGCCCGAGCTCTACGCCGTGCGGTGACGTCGATGTGCTCGCGGGGCTGGTCACCGAGGTGGTGGTGGCGGAGGCGGCGGTGGCTTTGGCGGAGGTTGTGCGGGTGCGGGCGTTGGCGGCGGCGGGGCGGTTCGCTCTGGATGCCGCGGCTTCGGCGCGGGCATCGGATATGGCGATGCGGGAGGTGGCGTCCGAGGTTGCGGCGGCGTGCGGGGTGTCCGATCGGACGGTGCAGCGCGACATCGGCGATGCGTTGACGCTGGTGGAGTCGTATCCGGCGACGGTAGCGGCGTGGGAAGCGGGGGCGCTGTCCCGGCGGCACGTGCGGGTGATCGCCGAGGTCGGGGCGGAGCTGCCCGTCGAGGCGCGTGAGGCGTTCGACGCTGTCGCTGTTTCGCTGGCGGGAGAGGCCGCGAGCCCGGGGCGATTGAAGACCCGGCTCGCGGTCGCGGCCCAGCGGATGCATCCGCGGACGGTGACCGAGCGGCACCGGGCGGGGCGCGAGACCCGGTGCATCCGGGTCGTTCCGGGCGTGGACGGGATGTCGGATCTGATCGCGACGCTGCCGACGGTGCTGGCCGAAGCGATCCACGACAGGGTGACGCAGCAAGCGCGGGTGATCGTCGACGCGGGCAGGGAGGCGAGGTCGGCACGTGGTGGGGAGGCGGGCGGGTCCTCTCGAGCGTCGGGTGCGTCCCTTTCCGCCCCCGTGTCGGATACCCGGACGGTGGATCAGGTGCGAGCTGACGTGTTCGCCGACCTGCTTCTCACTTCCGATCCGACCCTTGACCCCACGCGTCGTGGTGACGGACCCGGCACGCTGGGAAAGATCCGCGCGAGAGTGCAAGTCGTGGTGCCGGCGTTGACGATGCTCGCCCCCGGGCAGGAGAACACCGCACCGGCCGAGCTGGTGGGCCGGGGTCCGATCGACGCCGACACCGCCCGCGCGCTGGCGGAGGCGACGAGCATCCCGTGGGATCGGGTCATCACGCACCCGGTCACCGGGGCGGTGTTGTGCACCGACACGTATCAGCGGACGACCGCAATCGACCGGTACCTCCGCGCCCGCGACCGGCACTGCCGCTGGCCCGGGTGCACCGCCCCCGCGATCCGGTGCGAGATCGACCACAGCATCGACTGGGCGCTCGGCGGTATCACCGATGTCCGTAACCTCTGCTGCCTGTGCCAGAGACACCACACCCAGAAACAGTTCACGAGGTGGACGGTGAGACAACTCTCCGACGGGGTCATCGAATGGACCTCACCCAGCGGACGCGTCTACATCGACCACCCCGACCCCTACCAATCGACTTACCCGGGATCCGACCCCGACCCTTCGGCCGCGGAAGAGGCACCAGTCGGCGTGCACTTTGCGCCAGACCCGGACCCGCACCCAGACGCGGACCCCGACCCAGATTCGGACTCCGACTCGGACCCGGACTTGGATTCGGACTTGGATTCGGACTTGGATTCGGACCCGGACCCGGACGCGGACCCCGACCCAGATTCGGACTCGGACCCGGCTCCGGGTTCGGACCCGGACCCGGCTCCGAATTTGGACCCGGACCCGGATTCGGACCCGGCTCCGGATTCGGGCCCATACCCAGACCCTGGACCCGACCCCCGGGCCGCGGCCGAGACGCCACCCGGCGTGCACTTCGCCCCGGACTCCGATCCCGACTCTCGATCCCCTCGACGCACGCCTGCGACCGCACCGGTGCAGCAGCACGAGGAAGCCCGTGGCGATGCCCCGTTCTGATGCGGATTCCTTTCGGCGGGGTGGCTCACCCGTTGCCGCCGTTGTGCGGAGACCACGCACGGCCGAGCTGCGGCGTCTCCGGCCGTGGCGCGGCGCGACGCGGTACCGTCGTCACGTGCCTGAAGCCCCCGCGAAGCCGCCCCTCATCGGGGCGCTGTGGGGCGCGACCCACCCCGGCCCCACGCTCGTCGTCACCGCACTGTCGCTCGCCCTCGGCATCGCCACGGGGCTCGAGCCGTGGCGCCTGGTACTGCTGGTGGTGTCGGTGTTCGCGGGGCAGGTCTCGGTGGGACTGTCCAACGACGCGATCGACGCGGCCCGCGACATCGCCGTCGGTCGCACCGACAAGCCCGTCGCCGGGGGATCGCTCACCCCGCAGCGGGCGCTGGCGGTGGCCGTGGCATCCGTCGTCGTCGCCGTCGCGCTCTCGGCGCCACTGGGGCCCGGGCTCGTCGCCGCCCATGCGGTGGCCCTGGCCTCGGCATGGGCGTACAACGCCGGGCTGAAATCGACGCCCGTCTCGATCGTGCCGTTCCTGCTGAGCTTCGGGCTCTTCCCCTCGTTCGCGACGCTGTCGCTGCCCGATCCCGCCTTCGCGCCCGTCTGGGCGTCGCTCGCGGGTGCGGCCCTCGGCGCCGCCGTGCACCTCACCAACGTCGTCCGCGACCTCGACGACGACCGCGCCACCGGCGTGCGCGGACTGCCGCACCGGCTGGGCGCGCGTGCGTCGGTCGTGCTCGCCGCGGCGGGGATCGTCGTCGGGGCGGTGGCGGTGCTCGTCGGTTCCGGCGGCGGCCTGGTCGGCACCCTGTTCTTCGCTGCGGTCGTGCTCGTCGCGGTCGCCACGATGGCGCTCGCCCTCTCGCGTCCGCCCGGTCGTGCGGTGTTCCAGCTCACCATGCTCGCGGCGCTGCTCTTGGCCGCCCAGCTCGTCGCGACCTGAGCGCGCGCCCCAGGCTGACCCGATGCCGGCGTGTCGCTCGTCGGCTCGCAGGAGGAGCGTCGCGAGGAGAGAAGCGACGAAGCCGACGCCGAGGTAGGGCGCGGCAACGATCCCGAGAGCGAGCCAACTCCCGACGACCGCGAGGGCGGCGCCGGTTCTCGCCCGCTCGACGGCTCGGTCTGCGTCGGGGAGAAGACGGAAGGCGACGATGCCGCCGACCTGCGCCAGCACTGCGGTGCCCACACCGACGACCGCACCGAGAAGCGCAAAGGAGGGCGCCCCGCCACTGCCCCGGGTCACCAGATAGTCCGGGTTTCCCGTCACCGAGAACGCGAATCCCGTCACCGTGCCCAGCGCCGCCCCCAGCGGAACGGGGAGCCACAGAGAGCGACGGTAAGCGCGGAGCATCATGGCTCGACCGTAGATGCGCGTTCGGAGCCGGGCGAGGCCCCGCACCCGGTTGCCCAGGTCAGGCCGAGCAGTGCAGTGACGAGTACGTCTCGATGACCCGTTCATGATCGGGGAAGCCTGCGTCCGCGAGGGCTTCCCGAACGTCCGCGCGGACGACTTCGCGATGCACCGCGCCCTCGAGCACGGCGGCGGAGGGCCATTGCGTGTCGTCCAGCTCGGTGAGGGTCCGGTACCACTCGTGGGCTTCCTCGCTGTCGACAGTCGACTGCGCGAGGGCGGCTCGGGCGACACCCCATGCCTCGTCGGTCGCTCCGTCCGTCACCCCCGCGAGCCACCACTCGACACGACATGTGCCTCCGGTGACCGTGATCTCATCGACGCGATCGACCTCGGCGGGACGCACCACACCGCAGGAGCTCAGTGCGCCCGCGAGCACGAGAACAGCGATCGGGAGCACCATCCGTCGTCCACGCATCGCCTCACTCTACAAACCGTGGGCGGCCGGATGCCGAGACCACCCCAACGCACAACTCGACGCCTACCGCGCCGCCCGGTCGAACCGCATCGCATACGCGCGGGCGAACACCGCCCCGCCCGGACCGCGCAGCAGGGCGCGCAGTGCCGCCGATCGCGCGGCGTGCCCGCCCCGCCCGGCCGCACGCCCGAGCAGCGTGTTCAGGAACGCCAGCCGCGCGGCGTGCCGCGCCGACGCCACCCGGTCCCGCTCCCACCGCGCGATGCCCGTGGGCTCGTCGCCGCGCACCCACCGCTGCAGGAGCGGTGCCACGGTGAGCGCGTCGAGCAGACCGAGGTTCATCCCCTGCCCGCCGATCGGGCTCACCTCGTGCGCCGCGTCGCCGACGACGATGACCCGCCCCCGCCGGAGCGCCGGGGCGACCGCGCGGCGCACGCGGAACGTCGATGCCCCCGAAGTGTTGACCTCGACCCGCACGCGGTCCACCAGGGCATCCCGCAGGAAGCCCTCGGCATCCGACACGTCCGCCGTGCCCGCCCACGCGACCAGCCGCCGCCGGCCGCCCGGAAGAGGGAACGACTCCACGACCCCGCCGCGCTCGAGATGTACGAGCGCCGTCGACTCGCCGGGGGCTTCGACGTCGACCATCGCGTAGCGGTCGGGGTAGTGGCACGTGCGCACGGCGCCCGGGCGATACACGAGGTCTCGTCCCGACCATCCGGATGCCACGACCACCACCGCAGCGCGGATCTCTTCCTCGCCGTGCGGCCCGACGGCGAGGACCCGCCCCGACGTCCCGTCGTCGTGCACTCCGGTCACGCGCATCCCGCGCCGCACCGGCGGGGCGAGCCGGGACAACACGGCGACGGTGTCGGCCTGAGGGAGCGCCGCGACGTACGGATGCCGCACGTGCAGCCGATCGAAGCGGATCGCGGCGAGCATCCGGCCGTCCGCGCGCGCCTCCCCGCGACGGATGCGCACCGCGCGCTCCAGCAGCGCGTCGGTGGCTCCGGACGTCTCCAGGTGGGCGAGAGCGGGGGAGTGGATGCCGATCGCCCGGGTCCCGGCATCTATCGATTCCCGCCGCTCCAGCACCTCGACGTCGACGCCGCGGGCGCGCAGGTCGGCCGCGAGCGCCAGGCCCACCGGACCCGCTCCCACCACGAGCACCTCAGGCATCGACGTCGGCCGTTCCCGCGGCCGCGGCCAGGAGCCGGAACGGCGCCGGGGTCTGCACCCGCCAAGGCTCGCCGAGCGCGCGGGCCAACTCGTCGGGGCGGTAGCTGCGCCGGATCGACCGCAGACCGTCGGTGCGCAGGAACGTTCCCGGCGCGAGCGGCGTCACCCCCAGCGCGTACAGAACGTAAGCCCACCGGCCCCGCGCGATGTCGGCGTGCAGCACGACCGAGCGGGCGAGAGCCCGGGAGTCGTCCGCGAACTCCCGCAGCTGCGCCGCATCGAGGTGGTGCAGGACGTGGTTGGACAGCACGACGTCGAACGCGTCGCCCGCGGCGAGCAGCTCGGTCGAGGTCCGGGCGACGAAACGGACACCGGCCCTTTCACGCTCGCGCGCCGCCACGAGGGCGCGAGGATCCGGGTCGGCACCGACCCACTCGACGTCGAGTCCGTCGCGCGCCGCGAGGCCCGCGAGACGCACCACGACGTCGCCGCCGCCGCAGCCGAGGTCCAGGACGCGCGCCGGTCGATCCAGCGCCCGCAGTCGCGGCCGGAGTTCCGTGGCGTACACGCGGCCCCACGCCGACACGGCGCGGTTGACCAGGTCGAAACGTCGATAGGTCGCCGCGAGCCGACGCGGATCGCAATCGGCGGCGTCCATCAACTCGGTGAGCTCGGTGTCGCGCGACGCGAGCCCCCGGCGCACGGTCGCCGGCCCGCGGTTCACGCGCGCCCCTCGCCCACGCCGATCACAGCCCGGACGCTCACGCTGTCGGCCGGCGCAGCACGAGGCGCGCCGCCTCCACCGTCAGCCCCGGCCCGAAGGCCAGAGCGGCCACGCGATCGCCGTCGACGAGCGCCTCGTCGGCGAGCAGGTCCCGCAGGATGAACAGCAGCGTCGCGCTGGACATGTTCCCGTGCGCGCGCAGCACCTCGCGCGAGGGCGCGAGGGCGGTGGCATCCAGGGACAGGGCCGACTCGACCCGGTCGAGGATGCTCCGCCCGCCGGGGTGCACAGCCCACGCGTCGACCTCGCCGAGATCGCCCAGCACGTCGGCGGCGATGGCGGCGATCTCGCGGCCGATGATGCGCGGGACCTCGGCGGTGAGCGTCATCTCGAAGCCGAAATCACCGACCGTCCAGGCCATGTCCTTCTCGCCCTCGCCGGTCAGGTGCGTCGCGAACCCCTCGAGGTCGAGGCCGGCGCGATCGGGGTCGGCGGATGCCACGACCGCTGCGGCCGCTCCGTCGGCGAACACCGACGCGGCGACGATCTGGTCCGGATGCGACGAGGTCTGCCAGTGCAGCGAGCACAGTTCGGCTGCGGCGACCAGGACCACGGCCGCGGGGTCGGCCGCGACGATGCGTGCGGCGAGGCGCAGCGCCGGGATCGCCGCGGCACACCCGATGAAGCCGAGGTGATAGCGCTCGACGGTCGCGGACAAGCCCAGGTCGCGGACGAGGAGGAAGTCCGGGCCGGGGGCGAACATGCCCGTGCACGAGACGGTCACGACGTGCGTGATGGCATCCGCTCCCCGACCGGAGCCGGCGATCGCGGCCGTGGCCGCCTCGGCGAACAGCGCGGGCGCGGTCCGGCGGTATTCGTCGTTGCGCGCCCCGGTCGGGGGCATCAGCAGCCCGTCGGCGTCGCGCACGGTGAGGCCGTCCGCGGTCACGTCGGCGAGCTGCGGCAGCACCGTATGCCGGGTGTCGATGGCCGCGGCGTCGAAAGCGGCCCCCACCAGACGCTGGCTGCGTCGGTCGAATCCGGGCTGGGCGGCGAAGAGATCGCGCAGCGCCGACTGGGTGACACGGGTGCGGGGCAGCGCCGTGCCGAGAGAGAGGATGCTCGCGGTCATGACTCACTGTAGGCACGGTTCGCGCACCCCACGGCGGGGATGGTGCCGCCTCCGCCCGCCGTCTATGGTGCGGGCGGGGGTTGCGGGGGCGTGTCAACCCCGTCGGGCTGAGGGGGGAGCCGGTCGTACGCTCGCTGCTCGCCGTTGAACCGGAAGGACCCCGTGACCCCTGATCGACACGTCGACCCCACGAAGGTGACGAACCAGGATGCCGTGCGCCGGCCGAAACCGCTCGTGTGGATCGCGGCCTCCGGGGTGCTCGCCCTCATCGCGGTGGTGCTCTTCGCGCTGTCGGTCCCGATCGTGGCGGCGTGGGCGTGGATCGGGATCGCCGTTCAGGTGGGGATCTTCGCCGCGATCGCCGTCAACGGCCTCACCGGGCGGCGTGGCCCGGCGCAGGGGTACGTCTTCGCGGTCCTGATGTGCGTGCAGGCCGCGGTGGCGCTGCTCGTGATCGTCGTGATCGCGGTGGCTGCCTGGGCGCCTCTGCGCTGAGGGCGGGACGCCCCGCGCTCCGGGGAGCCCCTGCGCTGAGGGCGGGACGCCCCGCCATCCGGGGCGCCCCTCGCGTCAGAGGATCGGCTTGCCGCCGGTGACCGCTACGCGTGCGCCCGAGACGTAGCTGGCCTCGTCCGAGGCGAGCAGCACGTACACCGGCGCGAGTTCGGCCGGCTGACCTGCGCGACCCATCGGCGTCTGCTCCCCGAAGCTCGCCACCTTCTCGGCCGGCATCGTGGCGGGGATCAGCGGTGTCCACACCGGACCCGGGGCCACGCTGTTGGCACGGATGCCGCGCTCGGCGAGAAGCTGCGCGAGAGACGCGGTCATGTTGGCGATGGCGGCCTTCGTCGCGGCGTAGGGCAGGAGCGTCGGATTCGGCATGTCGGAGTTGACCGAACTCGATCCGATGATCGAGGCCCCCTCCTTCAGATGCGGCAAGGCCGCCTTGACCAGGTGGAAGTAGGCGCTGACGTTCGTCGCCCACGTGTAGTCCCACTCGTCGTCCGACACCTCTTCGAGGGTGTCGTGGCTCATCTGGAAGGCCGCATTGCTCACGAGCACATCGAGACCGCCGAGCTGATCGACGGTGTGCGCCACCAGGTCGCGGCAGTGCTGAGGATCGGACACGTCGCCGGGCAGGAGGATCGCGCGGCGGCCGGCCTCCTCGACGAAGCGCCGGGCCTCTTCGGCATCCTCATGCTCGTTCAGATACGCGATCGCGACGTCCGCCCCTTCGCGAGCGAAGGCCAGCGCGACGGCCTTGCCGATGCCACTGTCGCCGCCGGTGATGAGCGCCACCTTGCCGTCGAGGCGGCCCGAACCGCGGTAGCTGTCCTGGCCGTAATCGGGCTTCGGATCCATCGCCCGGTCGGTGCCGGGCACGTCTTGCTGCTGGGCGGGCTGCGGGGTCATCTCGTCCTCCTTCGGATTGGGGTGCATCCCACTCCACCCGCTGCGGCGCGCACGCGCACGAGGGTTGACAGTCCGAACCCGAGCCGAGCGTCAGGCCGCGAGCGCGTCCGCCAGGGCGAGCCCGAGCCGAGCGTCAGGCCGTGAGCGCGTCCGCCAGGGCGAACCCGAGCCGAGCGTCAGACCGTGAGCGCGTCCGCCAGGGCGAGCCCGAGCCGAGCGTCAGGCCGTGAGCGCGTCCGCCAGGGCGAGCCTGAGCCGAGCGTCACGCCGCGAGCGCGTCCGCCAGGGCGAGCCCTTCGATCGCCCCGCGGTAATCGGCGATCATCCGTCGGCGGTCCATCCGGGCCCGCGCCGAGATCGCGGCCCAGCGCAACTCGATGCGCCGCGAGAGCGCCTCGTGCCACGCCCCGGCGATCGCTCCGGCGTCGCGCGGGGTCACCAGACCGACGCCCGCGACCACGCGCGCCGCGTCGCCGACCTCGGTCGTGACCGGGATCGCACCGGATGCCGCCCCCTCGGCCAGGCACAGCGGCGAGGCCTCGCCGAAGGCGCTGGTGAGGGCGACGACGTCGGCGATGCGGTACAGCTCCGGCATGTCTTCGCGCAGCCCCAGCGCGTGCAGCGGCACACCCGCGTCGAGTCCCGCTTCGGCGACGAGCGCCGCGAAACCGGGGTTGCTGTGGGTCATCCCCGAACCGCACATGACGTAGTGGGCGCCGGGGTGGCGGCGCGCGTGGAGCGCCACGGCATCCAGGAACAGCGCCGGGTCCTTCATCGCATCGAACCGCGCGGCCAGCAGCACGACCGGAGCCGACTCGGGGATGCCGAGCCCGAAGCGGATGCCGCGCCGCTCGGCGCGCGTCCCGGGGCGGAACCGGCGCGTGTCGATGCCGTTGTCGATCACCCACGCCTGCCGGGTGAAGACGCCGGCGCGTTCGTAGGCCAGCGAGGTCGACGCCGCGCAGGAGATCGTCGCCGACACCGCTCCCGAGGCGCTCGCGTCCAGGAGCCATCCGAGCGCCGGGCCGGAGTGCGTGGGGTCGGACCGGTGCAGACACGCGGCGGTCGGGCGGTCCGGAAGCATCCCCGCGCGCTCCAGGGCGACGATGAGGCTCAGCGGCTGTTCCTTCAGCGACAGCACGATGTCGGCATCCGCGATCAGGTCCGCGGCGTGCGCGAGTTCGGCCGCGCTGAACGACTCCGGGGTCATCGGCTGCCCGCCGGCGACGCGGTCGAACGTGTCGATGTGCACGCCGGCGGCGCGCAGGGCCCGGAACCGCGTGTCGTCGTGGGCGTGCTGCACCGAACCGTCACGGCGGGCTGCCGAGGTGAGCGAGAGCACGCGATGCTCTTGCGATCCCGCGGCGGCCAGGCCGGCGACGACGTCGGAATGGAGGATTCGGGCGCCTCCGGCGAAGAATCCCTCGTACAGGGACAGCACGCGCACGGGTCGGTTCATCGCGACCGCTTTCCGGGGAGGGGCGCCGCCGAACGGAGCCGGATCGATCACCGCTTCTTGCGGTTTCCCCATGGTGCGGGGTCGACCCCGGGCGGCGGGTTACGCCGCGAAGACCATTTCGTGAACGCGTGCGACGGGTGAATCGGGATGCCGTGCCTCCGGCCCTCGGTCCGCTCCGCCGCGTACCCGAGCCCGTTCGGGCGGCGATCGGTGATCGTGCGGGGCACAAGGGCCCTCGCGGAGCCCGTGAGGTGAGTACGATCAGGGGTCGTGCACACCTCCTCCGACACGTCGACGCCGCCCGCGCAGGGCTCCGCTCTCGGGCGCGCTCTCCGGGCCTACGACGAAGCGCGTCGCGCCGCGCTGGCGGAGGCACGACGCGCGCTGTCCTTGAACGAACTCGACGCGAAGGCGCTCCTGTTCGTCGCGGACAACCCCGGCGCGCGACCCTCGCACGTCCGCGACCACCTGGGCATCACCTCGGCCGGGGTGACGACCCTCATCGATCGTCTCGTGCAGCGCGGAACGGTGAGGCGCGACCTCGACGCCGAGGACCGCCGAGTCAACCACATCACCGCGATCGTCGACCTGGACGCGCCGCCGTGGTCGTCGCTACGCGCGTTCGATGCCGCCATCGACGCCGCCGTCGCGACGATGGAGCCCACCGAGGCCGACACCGTCGCGACGGTGCTGGAGCGCCTCACGGTCGCGGGGACGGCCTCCCGCCTCGCGGCGGCCGGCGCGGCCTCGCGCTGATCTCGGCGACCCGTCCTCGGCGACGCCGGTGACGAGCGCTCAGGCGCGGGGGTCGACGAACGCCTCGGCGCGCGCCTGCAGGAACGTGCACAGGGCCGAGAGCATCGCGAGTTCGCCGGAGAGGGCGAGGACGCGGGCCGAGCCGAGCGGGGCAGCGTTCTCGCGGGGTTCGAAGGTCACCGACCATCCGCCGGAACCCTCCTCGGTTCCGGGGGCCACGTAGAACGTGGTCGAGACGCTGCGCAGCCGGGCGGCGATCAGCCCCGCGTCGGAGTCGTCGTCGTCTTGCGGGATGACGCGCAAGGTCTCGGCGTCGTCGTAGCCGAGCGATCGGAAGTCGTCGACCCACGACTGCAGCGTGGCGATGGTGCGGAAGGGCATGTGGCATCCCGTCGGTCGTGCCGCGAGTGCGGCGAGGGCTTTTCGATTATGAGTCCCCGCGGACCGACACGTGCATCACCGTCGACGTGAGAGCGGTTCCATCGCATACATCGTCGCACGGCGCAACGGCCTAGCCGCTTTCGGCAGCGCGAACGTAGGAACGATCCGTGGAACATACGCGCGTCGAGACCCGTGACACCGCAACGGTGGAAGAGCTGTGGCAGACGGTGGTCCCCGGGGCCCGCATCTCGCGGGCCGACGACATCCAGCCCGCCTTCGTCTTCTCCGGCGCCGTCGACCCCGGCTTCGGCTTCTGCGACTACTCGATCGGCTCGACGATGGTGGTCGACTCCGATCCGGAAGACCAGATGGTCGTCGGATGGATCGCCGGTCCCCGCATCCGCGCCACCTACCGGCGCGACCGTATCGACACCACGGTGCCGTTCATGGTGATCGATCGTCCGGTCGAGATCGCCTTCTCCGGACGCATCGCCGGCACCGCGATGTCGTTCGCACGCTCCGATGTGGACGCGGCCGCTCGCCGGCTCAACGGGGACGACACACTGCGCGTGCGCCCGACGGGGCACGCGCCGATCTCCGACCACCGGCTGCGGTACTGGACCCGGACGTGGGAGTACGGCCGCGACGTGCTGCTGCGCTCGTCCGAGCGCAGCCCGATGATCGAGCAGCAGGTGCGTTCGCTGCTGCTCGAGGCGTCGCTGATGACTTTTCCGACGACGTTCACCGAGTCCCTCGCCGCGGGGCGACCCGCCCGACCTTTGCCGGCACCGGTGCGGCGCGCCAAGGCGTACATCGAGGCGAACGCCCCCGGGCCGGTCTCGTTGGCCGACATCGCCGAGGCGGCGCGATTGTCTCCGCGCGGTCTGCAATACGCCTTCCGTACCGCGACCGGACGCACACCGATGCAGTACGTCCGCCGCGTCCGCCTGGACGCGGCTCGCGCCGAACTCCGCGCCGCTGACCCCTCGGTGGACACCGTCGCGGCGATCGCCGCACGGTGGGGGTTCTCCAACCTCGGTCGTTTCGCGGCGATGTACCGGGCCGAGTTCGCTGAGACGCCGTCGACGACGCTGCGTTCGTAGGCGCCCGCGCGTCAGTGCGCGCCGGTGACGCCGCCGCTGAGGCGCTCGTGCAGCCGCGCGGTGTGCGCGTTCATCCCCGTGATCTCGACACTCTTCCCGAGGTGGGCGTACTTGGTCTGCACCGCGTCGAGGGCAGCCACGGTGGAGGCGTCCCAGACATGGGATCCGGAGAGGTCGATCTCTACCCGCGCCGGGTCGAGGTGGTAGACGAACTTCGTGGTGAGGTCGTTGCTCGACGCGAAGAAGAGCTCGCCCTCGACGCGGTACCGGGCCAAGTCGCCCTCGACCGTGCGGTGCACGACGGTGACACTCGCCACGCGCCGGGCGAACAGCACGGCGGCGGCGACGACGCCCACGCCCACCCCGATCGCCAGGTTGTGGGTCCACACCGTCACCGCGACGGTCACGATCATCACCGCGGTCTCGCTCAGCGGCATCCGCCGGAGGGTCGCGGGGCGGATGCTGTGCCAGTCGAACGTGGCGATCGAGACCACGATCATGACGGCCACGAGCACGGCCATGGGGATGATCGCCACGACGTCGCCGAACGCGAGCACGAGGATCAGCAGGAACACCCCTGCCAGGAACGTCGAGATGCGGGTGCGCGCACCGGACGCCTTGACGTTGATCATCGTCTGGCCGATCATCGCGCATCCGCCCATTCCCCCGAACAGGCCCGAGAGGACGTTCGCCGCGCCCTGTCCGAGCGACTCGCGCGTCTTCGACGACGGAGTGTCGGTGATCTCGTCGACGAGCGCCGCGGTCATGAGCGACTCCAGCAGGCCGACGATCGCCATCGCGACGGCGAACGGGAAGATGATGCCGAGCGTCTCCCACGACACCGGCACGTTCGGGATCAGCAGCGCCGGAAGGCTCTCGGGCAGCGCTCCCTGGTCGCCGACGGTAGGCACCGAGATGCCGAAGACCACGGCGGCGCCGGTGAGCAGCACGATCGCGACGAGCGGGGCGGGCACGACGGTGGTCAGGCGGGGCAAGAGGTACATGATGGCCAGGCCCGCCGCGGCGATCGGGTACACCGCCCAGGGCACGCCGATGAGTTGCGGCACTTGGGCGGTGAAGATCAGGATCGCGAGCGCGTTGACGAAGCCGACCATGACGCTGCGAGGGATGAAGCGCATGAGCTTCGCGACACCGAGGAGACCGAGGACGACCTGGAGCAGTCCGCCGAGGATGACGGTCGCGAGCAGGTAGTCGACGCCGTGCTCGCGGGCGACGGGGGCGATGACGAGCGCGATGGCCCCGGTCGCCGCCGAGATCATGGCCGGCCGCCCGCCGAGGAACGAGATGGCCACCGCCATCACGAACGACGAGAACAGGCCCAGGCGCGGGTCGACGCCGGCGATGATCGAGAACGCGATCGCCTCGGGGATGAGGGCGATCGCCACGACGAGGCCGGCCAGGGTCTCGCGCGTCAGCAGACGCGGCGACCGCAGCGCCTGGAGGACGGTCGGTTCGGGGCGCGGGCGCGCGAAGACGTCGGTCACGAAGGACTCCAGGGGGAGGTGGGGGAGAATCGAGGGGGTCGCGATCGCGACCGCGCCAACTCTACCGTAACGAGAGAGTTACGGGATCGGGGATGCCATGGACCAGGCCCGGCCGATGCAGATCGGCGAACTCGCCGAACGGACGGGGCTGTCGATCCGCACCCTCCGTCACTACGACGAGATCGGCCTGTTGCGGCCCTCCGCCCGCTCCGACGGCGGGTTCCGGCTGTACACGCCCGACGACGAGTCGCGCCTGCTCCTCATCCGGCGCATGAAGCCGCTCGGCTACTCCCTCGAGCAGATGGGGGAGCTGCTCGCCGTCGTCGACGGCCTCGCCGATGCCCCCGGCGACGCCGCGCTGCGCGCCCGGCTGGACGGCATCCGCGCCGAGGCGGCCGAGCGTCGCGATGCCTTGCGTCGACAGGTCGACGCCGCCGACGAGTTCCTCGCGCAGCTCGCGGCGCGCTGACGCGGAGGCGCTGCGCCAGGGGCGCCGCTCCCGCCGTGTAAGATCGTCTGTTGGAAGTGTGTCCGAGCGGCCTAAGGAGCATGGCTGGAATCCATGTAGGCGGGGTAACTCGCCTCGCAGGTTCAAATCCTGTCACTTCCGCCACGGGGAGAACCCCGTCCACGCGAAAGCCTGGGCGGGGTTCTCGCGTTCGTGCCGTTCTGGCGCGTCTGGAAGCTCAGCAGGGCGGGTTCGCCAGGACGTTCGTTCTCGGGATCGGATACGGGTCGACAACCTCAGGAGAGGCCATACCGGGTGCGGACCCGATCGATGAGCTCGGTCGAGTCGATCTTTCCCGCAACGTAGGCGTCTGCGTCCGTCAGGGTCGTGCTGTTGATGCGTAGCCCTTCGATCTCGGCGCTGTGGACTGCCGCTTCGACGTGCTTCGCCCGCACTTCGGTGGTCTTCATCTCAGCTCCCGTCCGCTCCTTTCCATCCACGGGCCATGGTGGACTCTCGGCAGAGCCGCAGGCGCGTGCCGTTTGATCAGCGGCTCCTCGCGAGCCAGTCCAATAGCCATTGCGTGACTGCCCTCATAGACGATCCTCGCCCCGACGGGTGGGGCTCATCGTAGCTTCGAGAGCCCTCTCGCAACCCATCGAGAACGGGCGCCTCAGCCGACGGACTCGGGCACCTCGACCGCCGGGGCACCCGATCGCCGCGCGAGCGAGCGGGGGAGGATGACGGCCGTGAGGCGACGTGCCGGGGTCGCGCTCGCGCGGAGCCCCGTCCGCACGCGCGCGACGGCGTCGGCCAGGGCGGGACCCCGAGCCGGGTCGACCGTCTGCTCGGCGTAGATCGCGTGTTCGAGGGCGTCCCGCAGCAGCCGTACGTCGTCCGCGCCCACCCCGTGCGCGTCGACGAGACGCGCGGCGAACGCGCGCGGCGACTCGGCGTCGGGCGAGGGGATGCCGAGATCCACCGCATCCGCCCGGATCTCCGTCCACGCCGCGGCCGCGTCCCCGCCGAGGATGAGCTGCGCCCGCGAACGGCGTCGCCCGGCGCGGACGACGGCGGGCGCCGCGACGAGGAGGAGCAGCACCATGCCGGCGACGGTGAGCAGCACGCCGACGGGGCTCTGCCCGTTGACCGCGCCGGCCCCCGAGGCGCTGGAACCCGGGCCGTCCTGATCGCCGAGCTGTGGAGCCGGGGCGCGAGTGGCGCCGGGGGTCGCGGCATCCTGCTGCTCGGGGGTGTCCGCGGGGTTCGTCGACCCGCCCGTCGTGCCGGAGGCGAAGTTCGTGGGGACGCCGAGGCTGTTGGTCGGTTCGAACGGCACCCACCCGATGCCTCGGAAGTAGACCTCGGGCCACGCGTGCAGCTGGCGGGAGGTGACGGTGAACTCCGTCTGGCCCTGCTCGACGCTGCCCACCCGTGTCCCGGGCAAGTAGCCCACGACGATGCGCGAGGGCATGTCGAGCGTGCGGGCCATGACGGCGAACGCCGAGGCGAAGTGGACGCAGTAGCCGGTGCGTTCCTGCAGGAAGCGGGCCACGGCATCCATACCCGCCCCGTCGAACCCCGCCTCCACGGGCGCATCGAGCGAGTAGCGGAACTCGCTGCTGCGGAACCAGGACTGCAGCGCGACGAGGGCGTCGTAGGGCGACTGCGCACCGGCCGTGACCGAGCGTGCCGTGTCGCCGATGATGGCGGGCACATCCGGCGGAAGGGAGCGCACGGCGTCGGGCAGTTCGTCGCTCCCGACGGGCCGCGAGCGGATCTGCTCGAGCGTGGGTCGCGGCACGACCGCCTCGGCCTGGTACTTCTGATCGCGCGAGGATCCCGCACGCGACACGATCGTGCGGTTGTCGGGAAGGCCGAGCCACTCGCCCTCGAGCCCGGTCACCGTCGAGGCGGGATAGGGAATGGGCAGCCAGGGGCTGTCGAGCTCGCCGACGGTGATCGTCGTGGTCCAGTCGGCCAGGGTGACGTCGCCGTCCACCTGCACCGGATCGAACACCGGCCCGTCGCCGGGGACCGTGACGGTGTCGCCCGTGTCCGGCTCCCATACGGTCCCGTCGAACCGCGACAGCGTGACCGCCCGCAGGTACGGCGGCGTCGGTGCCGTCGTGGTGAACGACAACACGTCGACCTCTCTCGGTTGGCGCAGGTCGCTTCCCAGCTCGAGGTTGGGATTGATCGTCGTCCCGAACCCGGCACCGCTCCCCGAGGCGAAGCGCAGTCCGGGCTGGGGGAGGAGGGGCACGGCCACGACGGTCACGACCACGGCGACGGCCGCGATCCCGATCGCCGTGGACGAGGCCCCCCACACGCGCGGTCCGAGACGGCGGCCGGAGGACCCGACCGCGCGCGTACGGGCGCGGGTGTCCATGCGGAGCAGGAAGAGGATGGCGGCGGCCAGCGCGAGCACCGCGGGCACGTTCACGTCGGCGGGGATGGCGATGGTCGGGATGAGCGACACGGCCACGAGACCGATACCGCCCAGCAGCGGCATCCGTGCCGTGAGGACGACGTGGTCCAGGACGATCGCCAGACCCGCGATCGCGCCCACCAGGACGAAGGACAATCCCGTGCCCGGGACGACCGGCGCGACCCCCAGGCGGACCTCTTCGGATGCCGCGGCGAACAGCCCCGGAACCGAGGCGATCGTGGCGGGGGTGGGGATGACGCCGAGCAGAGCTGTGGAGCGACCGAACATCGCGGTGAGCAGGACCACCGCGACGACGACCTCCAGGACGGTCGCCGCGATGGCGGGAAGCGCGAAGAAACGCATCGCGAGACCGGAAGCGAGCACCGCGGCCGCCGCGGTGAGCGCCCCCGCCGTCCAGGTGCCCGGCGCGATCACGGAGAACACCGGCAGCAGTGCGGCGACGATCCCCGCGAAGACGCCGAGCGACAGCAGCGCCGTGTCCCGGAAGCGGCGTGCCGGACGCAGCATCGGCGCGTCAGCCCGCGACACCGACGGCCTCCGATCGCGTCGCTTCGTCCCACGCCCGGGCGACGTCGCCGCCGGGGTGCAGCACGGTCGCGTGCCAGCCCGTCGACCTCGCCGCCTCGAGATCCGCGGTGTCGGACACCGAGATCAGCACGGGCAGGGCCGAGCGGTGAGCCCCGGAGCGCAGGGCGAGGACGTCATCGAGCTGCAGTCGACCGGTGATCACGACGAGGGGGCCGAGCATCGCGGCCGCCGAGGCGGGGAGGACACGTCGCGTCGACGCGTCGGCACGCGCGCGGAGGGTCGCGAAGGATGCCGCGACCGCCCGGGCCTCGGCATCCTCCCCGCCTTCGACGGGCTCGGCGAGCAGCTCGCCATCGCTGTCGACCACGTCGACGGTGTACCCCTCGTGCACGAGGCGTGCCACCGCGGAGACGCACGCCGAGACCGCCGTCTCGAACGCCGGGTCGCCGCCCGGTGCGTCGGCGGCGCTCGGGGACCAGCGGGAGAGCGCGCGGTCGAGCACGACCGTCGCCGCGGGGCTGGACTCCTGCTCCTCCTGCCGGACCATGAGCGTGTCGCGGTGCGCGGTCGCGCGCCAGTGGATGCGGCGCATCGAGTCGCCCGGAGCGTAGGGGCGGGCGACGAGGTTGTCGGCGCCCTGACCCAGCTGCAGCGCCGCGCTCTGGCGCGTTCCTCCGGCCTCGCCCGGGGTCTGGGGGAGTGCGCCGAGCTCGACGATCGTCGGAGCGACGGTGACGGGGGTGGCGAGACCGACGCGGAAGCGCCGGCGGATCAGGCCGAACGGATCGGTCGTGGACACCCGCAGGGGGCCGAGGGTGTACGTCCCGCGCGCCACCCCCATCGCCTCGTACCGCACGCGGACCGGGGATCCCGCTCGCCGCAGGGTGGACGCGGCGGCGGGGAAGGCGCCCTCGGCCCGGCCGTCCAGGCCCGCGGGTACCGCGTCCGACCATCTCCCCGGGAGTGTGGGGAGCGGAGTACGCACCCGCACGGACAACTGCACCTCGGCGATGCCGCCCACCTCGGCCACCTCGGGCGACACCGTTCGCACGACGTCGCCGGTGGCGCGGACGACGAGCGTGCTGACGGCGGCGCACACGACGAGCACCAGCATGAGCACCCCGAAGTACATCAACTCGGGGATCGCGGCGCGCTGAGCCACGACGAGGGCGATCACCGCGAGGGCGAGCGCTCCCGTGCCGCGCAACGTCAGCGGCCAGCGGTCCTTCACGGTGTGCTCACGCGCGCTGGGCCAGCGGCACCCGCACGCTCGCGGCGATCCGCTCGAGGGCGTCGGCGACCACCACGGCACCCGCGCGTCCGCCCGCCGCCGAGCGGTTCGCGATGAGGCGGTGGGCGAAGACGGGCGCGAGCAGAACGGTGAGGTCGTCGGGGATGACGTAGGCCCGCCCGTCCAGCGCCGCGCGCACCTTGGCCGCGCGCACGAGCTGCAGGGTGGCCCGCGGGCTCGCGCCGAGCCGGATGTCGGGGTGGCTGCGGGTGGCCTGCGCGAGGGCGACGGCGTAGTCCTCCAGCGCGGGGGCGACGTGCACGCCGCGCGCCCAGGCGATCATCGCGGTCACCTGGCGCGCGGTGACGACCGGGACGAGGGCGTCGAGCGGGTTCACCGTGTCGCGCTGGCGCAGCATCAGCGCTTCGGCGGCGGGGTCGGGGTATCCCATCGAGATGCGCAACAGGAAGCGGTCGCGCTGCGCCTCGGGGAGCGCGTAGGTGCCCTCCATCTCGAACGGGTTCTGCGTCGCGACGACGAGGAACGGCGAGGGCAGCACGTGGGTGCGCCCGTCGACCGTGACCTGCCGCTCCTCCATGGCTTCGAGCAGCGACGACTGCGTCTTGGGTGAGGAGCGGTTGATCTCGTCGGCGATGACGATGTGCGCGAACACCGCGCCGGGGGTGAACTCGAATTGGCGCTGCACCGGATTGAACACCGACACACCCGTGATGTCGCCGGGCAGGAGGTCGGGAGTGAACTGGATGCGGCGCACGTCGGCGTCGACGGTGGCGGCGAGAGCGCGTGCCAGGACCGTCTTGCCCACGCCGGGCACGTCCTCGATGAGCAGGTGGCCTTCCGCGAGCAGCGCGATGAGGGCGCTGCGCACGGCGTCGGGCTTACCGTCGATGACCCGGGAGATGGATGCCACGATGTCGTGCGTCAGTCGAGCGAAAGACTCACTGGTCAGGGGTTCGTCGATCCCCGCCCGACCGGGCTCGGTGGCGGGCCGACGCGAGCGCGTGGTCGTCCCGGGCAAGACCGTCTCGTCCATGGCATCCCTCGTGTCGCGGTGCGGCCCACGAGCATCACGGCCGCCGTGACCTGATCGTAACCTGCGGCGGCGGGGCGGGGGCCGGATCCCGGCACCTGCTCAGGCACGGGGACGGGCCCGTCGGCCCTAGGATCGGGCATCGTCGCCCGACTCGAGGAGAACGCCATGATTTCACCCGCTGCCGTGCTGGCCGTCGACATCGGCGGTACGAAGGTGGATGCCGCCGTCGTCACGTCCGACGGCACCGTGCTGCGCGCGAGTGTCGCCCGACGCGAGACCGGCCGCGGGAACGACCGTGCGACGATCGCGGCGAACATCCGCGCCGCCGCGGAGGAAGCCCTCGCCGCCGTCCCGGAGGTACGCGTCGGGGCGATCGGGGTCGGCAGCGCCGGGCCGGTCGATCTGCCGAGCCGGTCGGTCTCGCCGCTGAACCTCCCGCAGGCGGCGGGGCTCACGGTCGACGAGGTGCTCGGTGGTCTCGTCGACGGACCGCTCACGCTCGCCCTCGACGGCACGTGCATCGCCCTGGCGGAGCACTGGCGCGGTGCGCTCGTCGGCTGCGACAACGCGATGGCGATCGTCGTGTCCACCGGCGTCGGCGGCGGCTTCGTCCTCGGCGGGCACCCGATCACCGGGGCCAGCGGGAACGCGGGCCACCTCGGCCAGACCTTCGTGCGCACCGTCGGCGACGACGTGGCCGCAGCGACCCTCGAAGCCGTCGCGGCCGGTCCCGGGTCGGTGGCCTGGGCGCGCGCGCAGGGCTGGTCGGGCGAGACGGGCCTGGACCTCGCGGCTTCGTACCGCGCGGGCGACGATGTCGCGATCGCAGCCGTGCGCCGCTCCGCTGCGGCCGTGGGGCAGGCGATCGCGGCGGCCGCGACGCTGTGCGACCTGGAGGCCGTCGCGATCGCCGGCGGGTTCTCCCACGTGGCCGACGATTACATCGATCTCGTTCGCGCGGCGGCCGCGGCGGCATCCCTCCACGCGTACGCGCGACGGTGTCGCATCGTCCCGTCGGGATTGGACGGGGACGGCCCGCTGCTCGGGGCGGCGGCCCTCGCGCTGCGCACGTGAGAGCGCGCCGTCCCGCTCACAGGACGGCGACGGCCATGAGAAGCACCGAGGATCCCATGGCGCTCAGCTGGAGTCGGTCGAGACGCGCGCTCATGCGGCGGACCAGAACCGCCGACAGCACCGCATAGCCCACCGCTCCCGCGAGCAGGACAGGACCGAGGCCGATCCCGTGCCCGTGCCCCGACTCGCTCCCGTGCGTCGTCATCGCCAGCGGAAGCGCTGCCATCGCGATGAGGCCCAGGGCCGTGTGTACGGTCATCGCCGGCGGGATCGGGGAGCGGCGGCGGCGCGGCGACCGCCAGATCGCGAGGCTCAGCGCGGCGCCCAGCAGCACCGCCGTCCACCAGATCGGGGCGACGAGCCCGAACAGCCCCGCATCGAGCATCGCGATCAGCATCAGCACCGAGGCGACGACCTCGGGCGGCCGCACCCGCGCGCGATCGGCGGCCAGACAGCACGTTCCGATCGCGGCGGGGGCGACCGCCCACAGGTGGAGGATCTCGCTCATCGACTCAGCAGTGGTGCGCGCCGTCGTGTCCGTGCGCCGCGTGCCCCTCGTCGCCGTGACCGGTGGCGTGTGCCGCCGGCGAGCAGTGCGCGCTCTCGGGGGCCGGCACGTTGAGCACCGGGTTGCGCTCGAAGAAGTTGTACGGCTTCAGCGTGAACTTGGCGTAGTCCATGGGCATCACCGGCCAGTCCTCGTTGCGCGGGAAGTGCGTCAGGCCGAACGTGTGCCACAGCACGAGGTCCTCGCCCACGAGCGGTTCGTCGCCGGAGATGAAGTCGGGGATGCCGGCACCACCGGGGTGCTGGTTGACGAAGTCGCCCGCCGCGTACCGCTCGGCGGGGTCGTACTTGGTGACGAAGAGGTTCTTCGTCGCGAAGGCGGCACGGGCCGCGATCGAGGACTCCTCGTCGGCCAGGAGCACGGGCGTCTCGGTCGGGAAGAGCACGTACGACGTCGCCTGGCCGCGCTCGGTCGTCTTCTCGGTCGAGGCGATCTGCCACACGCGGTTCACCGCGCCGTCGGCGACCCGGCCCGACACCTTCTCGGACGTGATCGGCGTGACCTTTTTGGTGAAGGCGTTGCCGGCGGGGTTGGTCGCCGAGATCGGCACGCGCACCGCGTCGATCTCGTTGACGACGTTCGCGACGCCGTCGACGGTCATGTCCAGACGCGCCGAGAACAGGTGCTGGTGGTACGGCGCGCCCAGGCCCGGGGCGACCTCCGAGGCGAACGGGTAGCCCTCGCCCGGGTAGGCGGAGGTGAACAGGATGCCGGTGAGCTTGGCCTCGCACTCGATCGTGCCGTCGAGGTAGAGGTACCAGTAGAAGCCGTAGTCGTAGTTGCCGACGGTCGTGAAGAACGAGATGACGAGGCGGCGGGCGCGGCGGACCTCGCTGGAGCCGGTGAAGATGTCGCTGTGCTTCCAGAGGGAGCCGAAGTCCTCCTCGTGCATGCAGACCGCGTTGCGGATGGTGCGCGGCATCCCGTTCTCGTCCGAGAGCACGGCGTCGACGTAGGTGATGTCGCCGACGCAGTCGCATCCGAGCTCGAGCTCGTTCGTGTAGCGGCCGAACAGGTACTCGCCGGTGTCGAAGTAGTTCTGCCAGAAGCGGTTCGGGGCGGGGTCGGCGTAGGGCACCACCATCTCGCTGATCGAGCCGCGGTACATCACCGGGCGTCCGGCGAACGACAGCTGGCGCAGGATCAGACCCTCGCGGGTGTCGAAGCCGATGCGCAGATCCCACTCGCCCCACGTGACGTGTTCGCCCTCGACGGTGAAGCTCGACCCCTCCGGCTGAGTGATCACGATGGGCTTCAGGCCCTCCAGCGGCGGCCCCTGCAGCTCGGGGTCGTCGAAGTTGCCGTGCGTCTCGGGCACGGTGAAGCCGGGGGTGTCCACGATCTCGATGACCGCGCGGGCGGCGACGTCGATGTACGCGGTGAGTCCGTCGACGGGGTGCGCCCACGGGTGGTCGGCGGGGTGGTCCTGCCGGAACGCGAACGTGCGGAGCACGCGACGCCCCACCTCGTTCTCGTAGCCGTAGTGCCCCGCCGACAGCGGCACGAGCACGACGTCGGCGGTGGTGAGGCCGCGCGCGGCGAGGGCGGCGACCCACTCGGCGCTCTCGTTCGCGATCACGCCGACCTCTTCGAACTCGGCGTCCAGGATCGGAAGCTGCCCGTCGGAGCCGTCGAGCTCGGTGGAGCGCAGCACGGCGCCGGTGGCGAGCGAGACGACGAGATCGAGCGAGTGCGCGGTGCGGAGGTTCAGCAGCTGCACGCGGGCACGGCGCTCGGGAGCGGGGGCCTCGCCGCGCTCCCAGGCGAGGACCTCGCCCTTGGGGGCTTCTTCGAGACCCACGTAGGCGAACCGGGTCGCTTCGTCGATCCCGTCGAGGTCGGCGACCACGGTGCGCACGGCGGTGATCTCCTCGGGGGTGAGCGACGCGAGCGGGTGCGCGGGGGCGGCCGGGGCGGTGAAGGCGGAGACGGTGGGATCGGTGAGGGTCATGGTGTCTTTCCAGGTGGAGCGGGCGGGGACGAGGAGGGGCTCAGCCGGCGATCGCGTCGGTGAGCTTGGCGTAGGCGGCGGGGCGGCGTCGGCGGATCCAGGTCGCCTGGGCGTAGCCGAAGAGGGGGACGACCACGACCAGGGCGAGCAGCGCCCAGGTCACCGCGCCGAACGTCGGGGCGCCCTCGGCGTCGACGTCGCCGACCATGACGGGGAAGTACGCCACGATCACGACGGCGGACACCGCCAGCCCGAGGAAGCCCAGGGCGGGGGCGATGACGGTGTTCCACGGTCGGCGGTCGGCGCGGTTGCGGGTGAAGTACACGATCACGGCGATCGAGGTGACGGCCATGAGCAGCACGATCGCGACCGTCGCGACCCCCGACAGCCACGTGAACACCTGCAGGAGCGGGTCGAGCCCGAGGATCGCGAAGGCGGCGAGAAGGATGCCGGCGGTCGCCGTCTGCACGAGCGAGGACGCGTGCGGGGACAGGTGGCGCGAGTGCACACCCGACAGCCGGTCGGGCAGGACCCCCGCGGAAGACATCGCGTGCTGGTAGCGGGTGAGGACGTTGTGGAACGAGAGCACGCACGCGAACATCGACGTCAGCAGCAGCACGTTCACCAGCACCTCGCCCACGACGCCGAGGTAGATCGCGACCGTGCGGAGCATGAGGGTCGCCGGGTTCTCGGCCGCCGCGGCCAGGATGCCGCTCGGACCCCACGCCATCACCAGGCCCCAGGTCGCGAGCGTGTAGAAGATGCCGATGCCGATGACCGCGCCGTAGGTGGCGCGCGGGATGGTGCGGTCCGGGTCGCGGGCTTCGTCGCGGAAGATCGCGGTGGCCTCGAACCCGATGAACGCGGCGATCGCGAACATCAGACCGACACCGGGTGACCCGCTGAGGACGTTGGCCGGCTCGAAGGGGGCGAGGCTCAGTCCCTCGGGACCGCCCTGGACGACGACCGCCGCGACGAGCACCAGCACGATCGCGACCTCGGCGACCAGCAGCACACCGAGTACCTTGCTCGAGAGGTCGATGTGGCGGTAGCCCAGGATGCCGACGAGACCGACCGTCGCGAGGGCGTACAGCCACCACGCCAGGTCGGGGCCGCCGATCGAGACGACCGTGATCTCGAGGAGATAGCCGATGTAGCCGTACACGGCGACCTGGATCGTCGTGTACGTGAGCATCGCGGTCCACGCGGCGGCGAGGCCGGACGGGCGGCCCAGACCGTACCCGATGTAGGTGAAGAAGGCCCCCGGCCGCGGGACGTGGCGCGTCATCGCCGCCAGACCCACCGCGAACAGGAGGAGGATGACGGCGCTGATGGCGTACAGGGTCGGGTACCCGACGCCGTTGCCGATCAGGATGCCGAGCGGGCCGGCGCCGCCGACGACGGTGAGCGGCGAGGCGGCGGCGACCACCATGAAGATGATCGCCGTGACGCCCAGGGAGCCGCGGAGGGTCCGCGAGCTCGCAGCGGCGGCGCCCTTCGATTCGAGCTGGGTCATGTCGGAGCCTTTCGGAGGTCGGGTGTGGCATCGAGGTTCCTCTCGCGCCGTTGCCGCTCGATGTAGTCGGCGTGAAAGTGCCCGCACGCCGAGTGGGACACCGTCCGGCCGGGCGTCTCAGTCGCGGACACGTGCGCGAAACATCGGTGTCGCGGGGGTGCAACGGCTGCGGCGTACGGTCGCACCGAGTCCACGGGGAGCACCATGACCGCACTTGCCCGCGCCATCGCCCGGCCCACGCCCGTCGCCGGATTCGGCGACCGTTCGCCGTTGCACGGCCTGGAGCGCCGCACCATCGGCGTCGTCGACCTCGCGGCGCAGTCGGTGGCCGCGGTCGCGCCCGCGGCGGCCGCCACGACGGTCGTGCTGCTCGTGGCGGGCATGGCCCCGGGAGCCACCGTCGCCGCGATCGTCGCCGCCGCGGTGTTGAGCTTCGGTGTCGCGCGGACGGTGTCGCAGTTCGCCCGACGCTTCGCGGCCGCGGGCGCCCTGTACACCTACACCGCGCGGGGTCTCGGCGAGCGCGCGGGGCTCGCGGCGGGTGCCGCCATCGTCGTCGGCTACGCAGCGATCGCGATGTTCGCGCTCCTCGGCGGTGCCTACTACCTCGGTTATCTCCTGCACGGGCTGTGGCCCGGTCTGGATCGCGGCACGACGATGACGGTGGCGGTCCTGGCGGAGGCGGCGTTCGTCGCGGTCGTGCTCGTCTCCGGCATCCGGCTGTCGGCCCGCGTCGCCCTGGTCGTGGAGGCCCTGTCGGTCGCCCTCATCGTGGTCCTGCTGGCGGTGCTCCTGCTCTTCATCGGCCCCGCGGACATCGTCGCCGCGGTCGCCCCCGGCCCCGTCGACCCGGTCGCGCTCGCCGCGGGTGCGGTCGTGGCGCTGACGGCGTTCGTGGGCTTCGAATCCGCGGCGACGCTCGGCGTGGAGTCGGTCGCCCCCTTGCGCAACGTGCCGCGCGCGATCACGGGAACCGTCCTGATCTCGGGGGCCGTGTACGTGCTGGCCGCGGTCACCCAGGTGTCCGGCTTCCACGCGCTCGGGCTCGACCTGGCGACCAGCGCCTCACCGGTGAACGATCTGGCCGGCGCGTTCGGTCTGGGGCCCTGGGGGGTGGCCGCCGACATCGGGATCGCGGCATCCTTCCTGGCGTGCGCGATCGGCACGATGACCGCGCTCGTGCGGGTGCTGTTCGCCATGAGCCGTGACGGCGTGCTGCCCGCGAGCCTGGGACGCACGCACCCGCGGCTGCGTACGCCGATCGCCGCCACCGCGGCGGCGCTGCCCGTGGTCGCTGCGGTGCCGGTCGTGCTGGCGCTCGTCGGCGTCGATGCGCGCGAGGCGATGCAGGCGACTCTCGCCGTCGGGGCGACGGGCTACATCGTCGCGTACGTGCTCGTGTGCGTGGCCGCGCCCGTGTTCCTGCGCCGGATCGGCGAGTTCACGATCTGGCCGGCGGTGGTGGCGGTCGTCTCGGCGGCCGCGTTGACCGCGGCGCTGGTGGCTTTCCTCGTCGCCGGCTCCGATCGCGTGGGCTTGGTCTGCGTCGCCGCGGTCGGCCTCGCCGCCGTCGCGGTCGTCGTGCTGGCCGGACGTCGTCGACGCTCGCAGCCGATCGGCGCCTACGACGAGCCCGTGGCCGCCCAGGTCCTCGGGGGAGTCGCCCCACCGGAGCATCGGGGCGATGCCTGAGCGGGCGGGTCTCTCGGCGCGGCAGCCGGGGGCGGTGCGTTCGGCGCTGGCGGTGCTCGAGGCGGTGGCCCACCTCGGAGCCGGGGCGAGCGCGCAGCGCATCTCCGCTGAGCTCGGGCTTCCGCGGGCGACGACGTACCGCTTGCTCAACCTCCTCGTCGAGGACGAGTACCTCGTGCGCACTCCCGACCTCACCGGGTTCGCCCTCGGCGCCCGGGTGGCGCAACTGGCCGGGGTGACCGCGTCCCCGGCCCGCTTGTCCTCGGCCGCGCGTGCCGTGCTCGCCGAGGCCCGTCGGGCGGTGCGCGGCGGCGTGCACGTGGTGCTGTTCGTCGACGGGCGGCTCGTCGTGATCGACGCCGACCCCGACTTCCCCCTCTCGGACGAGGCGCGGCTGGTGCGCGAGCCCGAGCGATACGCCCTGGGGCGGCTGCTGCTGGTCACGCAGGGCCGCGCGGCGGTCGAGGCCGCCGCGGACGACCTCCGCCGGTTCGGCGCGACCCGGCAGTGCGGTGAGGTCACCCCGACCAGCGGATGCCTCGCCCTCCCGATCCGCGACGACACCGGTGCGACGGTCGGCGCGATCGGGTTCTCCGGGGCGCGCCACCGCGTCGACGACCCCGCCGAGGTGATCAGCGCGCTCGAGCCCACCGTGCGCGCCCTCGCACCGCTCGTCGTGTGAGCGGGCCTCAGCTCGACACGATCGTGACGACTCCCGGTGCGATCCCGTCGGATGCGACCACCCGGGACACGCAGCAGCACATCTTGGTGCGGGCGTCGCGCTGACGCTCGCTGTAGAAGACGTCGCGGTGGTCGATGTCGCCGTCGAGCCCGGTGACCCGGACCTCGCACAGCCCGCACTCGCCCTTCCGGCAGTCGTACATCATGTCGGCGCCCGCGGCCTCGAGGGCTTCCAGCATCGACTGGTTCGGGGCGACGGTCGTCTCCAAGCCCAGGGCGGGGATGCGGACGGTGAAGGGCTGCGGGTCGAACCAGCCGCTGTTGCCGAACGTCTCGGTGCGCAGGTCGGCCGGCGGGAGGCCCCGCGCGATCCACGCCCGGCGCACGGCATCCATCAACCGGATCGGCCCGCACACGTACACCTCGGTGCCCGGTTCGACCGAGTCCACCAGGGCCGACACCGAGATCGAGGTGCCCTCGTCCCGCACGTGCACGTCGAGCCGGTCGTCGTGGCGATCGCGGAGGTCGTCGAGGTACGCCATGAGGGGGCGGCTGCGACCGAGGTAGAGCAGCCGGTAGTCGGCTCCGGCGGCGCGCAGCCGTTCGGCCATGCCCAGGAGCGCCGTGATGCCGATGCCGCCGGCGACGAGCACGTAGCGGCGCGCCCCGAGGCGGAGGGGGAAGTCGTTCAACGGTTGCGTGAGCGCGATCCGGTCGCCGGGGCGGAGCGCATTCATGCGCGCGGCGCCGCCGCGCCTGACCGGTGAGGTGTAGACGCTCACCGCCACCCGGGCGCCGTCGGGCGTGGCATCCACGATCGAATACGATCGCTGCTCGTCGTGACCGGCGATCCGCACGCGCACGTCGAGGTGCGCGCCGGGCTCCACCCGGACGGGGGAATCGACGTCGATCTCGATCCGGCGGATCTCGGGAGTGAGGTCGAGCGCCGCGGCGACGGTGCCGCCCTGCCAGACCTCGCGGTGCGAGACGGCCACTCAGCCCACCGCCGCCGGCGTGCGCTCGCGGCCCTCTGCCGCCAGCATCCGCTCGAGGAGCCGCCGCACCCACATGCCGCCCGCGTCGATGTTCAGGCTGTAGAACTCGTAATCGGGGTTGGCGTCGATCGCGGCCTGCTGGGCGGCGAGCATCGCCTCGTCTTCGCCGAACACGCCGTGCACGCCGTCGCGCAGTTGCGTCGTGATGAGCTGGCTGTCGAGGCGGTAGTTGCGCTGGAACGACCAGAAGTAGTGGCTGGTGCGGTCGGTCTCGGGCGTGATGGTGTTCATGACGTAGCCGTTGACACCCTGCGAGCGGTCGCCCTCGGGTGCGCCGGTGCCGGCTTTGGCCACACCCACGTCGATGCGGATCGTCGAGGGGGCCTCGAAGTGGATGATCTGCCAGCGGTCGACGCGGCCCGAGAAGCCGGGGAACTTGTCGCGCATGTTCTTCAGCCAGAAGGGCGGCGGCTCGATGTCGCGCATCCAGCGTTCGACGGTGACGGTGCCGTCGGTGTGGCTGGTGACGAACTCCGATTCGCTGAGTTCCTTCTGTCCGATGCTGCTGGAGTGCACGAACTCCTCGTGGGTGAGGTCCATGAGGTTGTCGAGGATCAGCTGGTAGTTGCACGGCGCGTGGATCGTGAGTCCGTCGCCGGTCCAGTCGGGGTGCGTCATCTGATGCATGTCGGGGATGCGGTCGGGATCGGCGAGCGCCGGATCGCCCACCCACACCCAGACGTACCGGTAGCGGTCGACGACGGGGAAGGAGGGGACCAGGGCGCTGGGGTTGATCGTCTCCTGCGCGGGCATCGAGGTGCAGCGGCCGCGGGAGTCGTAGGTGATGCCGTGGTACGGGCACCGGATGTCCTCGGGGCCGACCAGCACGCCCTGCGACAGCGGCGCGAGGCGGTGCCAGCACGCGTCGGCGAGGGCCACCGCAGTGCCGTCCTCGGTGCGGTACAGCGCGAGCGGGCGCCCCGCGATCGTGCGGGCGAGGATGCGCTTGCGGCCCACCTCGTGGTCCCACGCCGCCACGTACCAGGCGTTCCGGGGGTAATCCAGCAGCTTCGCCGCCATCGTCTCGGTCACGGGACCTCCTCGTCCTCAATAACTATCACCATAGATATTGAGAGGAAGATATCGTGGGCGCACGCCACGTCGCAAGAGGGGAGGGGCGATGAGCCTGCGCTACGCGCTCCTGGCGCTGCTGACCGCCCAGCCGATGACCGGGTACGACCTCGCCAAGGCCTTCCACGGCTCGGTCGGACACGTCTGGCACGCCCCCGACTCGCAGATCTACCCCGAGCTCAAGCGCATGGTCGCCGACGGTCTCCTGCGCGACGAAGCGGTGCCGTGGGGGAGCGCCACGACCAAGACGCGGTACACGATCACCGACGAGGGCGTCGACGACCTGCGCCGGTGGATGGAGCAGCCGGTCGTCTACGGCGCCGACCGCGACCCCGCGCTGCTGCGCGCGGCCTACTTCGAGTGGGCCGAGCCGGATGCCGCCCGCGCGCGGCTGCGCGAGCACATCGCCCACTACGAGGTGCGGCGCGGGCTCTGGCAGGGGCAGCTCGACGCGATCCGTGGGCGCACGCATCCGATCGTGGCCCGGCGCCTCGAGACCGACACGGTGCACGACCCTGCGGCGATCGTCGCCTTCAAGGTCTTCGCCTACGAGGGGTTCGTGGCGCGCGCCGACCACGAGATCGCCTGGGCCGAGCGCGGTCTCGCCCTCGTCGACGCGATCGAGAACGGCAGCGCGCCCCGCTAGGACCCGGAGAGCAGTCGCGCCCGCAGCTCGGCCTTGCGCACCTTGCCCGAGGCCGTCCGGGGCAGGTCGTCGACGATCGTCACCGCCTTCGGGATCTTGTACCGCGCGATCTGCCCCGACAGGGCCGCGCGCACGGTCTCGGTGTCGACCACCGCCCCGTCCGCGACCGTCACGAGGGCGATCGGCACTTCTCCCCACTTCTCGTCCGGGATGCCGATCACCGCGACGCCCGTGATCCCGGGGAGCCCGGCGAGGAGCCCCTCGACCTCGGCGGGGTAGATGTTCTCGCCACCGGAGATGATCATGTCCTTGAGCCGGTCGGCGATGTAGAGGTAGCCGTCCTCGTCGAGGTACCCCAGGTCGCCGGAGCGGAACCAGCCGTCCGCGGCGAATGCGGCCGCGGTCGCTTCGGGCTGGCCGTGGTAGCCCGCGAAGACGTTGGGCCCCTGCACGTGGATCTCGCCCACGGTGCGGGCGGGCACCGGCATCCCGTCCTCTCCGACCACCCGCACGTCGGTGAAGAAGTGCGGCAGACCCACGCTCCCCGCCTTCTGGCGCGTCATGGATGCCGACATGCTCGTCGCCCCGGGAGAGGTCTCGGTCATGCCGTATCCCTGCGTGAACGACAGGCCGCGGGCCTCGTACGCCTCGCGGATCCGCGGCGGGACCGCCGAACCGCCGCACGTCAGCGTGCGCAGGCTCGAGATGTCGGTCGTGGACCACTCGGGGTGGTCGGCCATGAGCTGGTAGGTGGTGGGGACGCCCGAGACCACCGTGACGCCGTGGCGCTCGATGAGATCGAGCGCGCGCCCCGCCTCGAAGCCCGCCTCGAGGACGACCGTCGCCCCCTTCATGAGCGCGGGGAGGGCCCCCATGCCGAGCGAGGCGACGTGGAACAGCGGCGAGATCATGAGCGAGACGTCGGCGGAGACGAGGTCGTAATCGATGATCGTGTTCACCGACACCCACGTGAGGTTCCCGTGCGTGAGCAGGGCGCCCTTCGCGCGGCCGGTGGTGCCGGAGGTGTACACGAGCGCCGCGGGGTCGTCGAGTCCCGTCGGGACCGGCGCGCGTACCTCGGCGACGAGGGACAGGAGGCGCTCGAGCCCGGGCTCGCCGTCGCGTCCCGACGCCCCGGTGCCCACGACACGCGGGGCGGCGTCGCCTCGGAAGGCGCCGCCGGACAGAGCCGCGGCGGCACGGTCGCCGAACGCCGCGTCGTGCACGAGCACGCGCGCGCCCGAGTCGGCGAGGACGTGGGCGATCTCGGGTGCGGCCAGACGCGTGTTCACCGGCACGAAGACGGCCCCGAGGTGCGCGGCGCCGAAGAGCAGGAAGAGGAACTCGGGCGCGTTCTCGCCGAGGTAGGCGACGCGGTCTCCGCGACCGACGCCGTGAGCGGAGAGGACGGCGGCGGTGCGCTCGGCGGCGTCGGCGAGTTCGGCGTAGCTGACCCGCCGATCGTCGCCGAAGATCAGGGCCGTCTTGTCGGGGTGCTTGAGGCGGCGGCGGGGGAGCCAGGCGCCGAGTCCGGGTGTGCTCATCGTTCTCTTCATCGAGGGCGGGCGCCGCGGTGCGCCCGGGAGCGGGTGGGATGCCGCCCGCGCGTCGCCGGGGTCGGGCGCGCGCGGGCGGGGTGTCAGGCGGAGAAGCGGTAGAGCCCTCGGGCGACGACGGCGGGCTTGTCTCCTCCGTCGACCTCGATCGTCTGGTCGACGGCGAGCTGGTAGCCGCCGCGCACCTCCGTCACCTCGGCGACGACGGCGTTCATGCGCACGCGCGCACCGACCTTCACCGGCGAGACGAAGCGCACCTTGTCCAGACCGTAGTTGACCTTCGTGGTCACTCCCGTGACCTCGAGCAACTCGGTCCAGAACTTCACCGTGAGCGACAGGCTGAGGTAGCCGTGCGCGATCGGCCCGCCGAAGGGGCCGTCCTTCGCGCGCTCGGGGTCGACGTGGATCCACTGATGGTCGTCGGTGGCGTCGGCGAAGAGGTCCACGCGGCTCTGCGTGACCTCCAGCCAGTCCGACCAGCCGAGGTCGGTCCCGGCGAGGCCGGCGATGTCGGCGTAGGCGACGGTCGTGGTCATGGTGTTCTCCGTTCGGGTCAGGGGGTCAGGCCGAGCAGGCGCGCGGCGTTGTCGAGGAGGATGCCGGGCATCCGCTCGGGCTTGAGCGCCGTCGACTCGACGTCGCGCATCCAGCGGTCGGGCGTCAGGAGCGGGAAGTCGCTGCCGAAGAGGATGCGCTCGCGCAGGAACGAGTTCGCCGCCCGCACGAGCTGCTCGGGGAAGTACTTCGGGCTCCACCCCGACAGATCGATCCACGTGTTGTGCTTGTGCGTCGCCACCGAGATCGCCTCGTCCTGCCACGGAACCGAGGGGTGGGCCATCACGATCTGCAGGGTGGGGAAGTCGGCGGCCACCGGGTCGAGCAGCATCGGGTTCGACAGTGCCAGGCGCAGCCCCCGGCCCCCCGGCATCCCGGCTCCGATCCCGGTCTGGCCGGTGTGGAAGAGGGCCACCACCCCCGCGGCCTCGAGCTCGGCGTAGAGCGGGTAGTGCGCCTCGTCGCTCGGGTCGAAGCCCTGCACGGTGGGGTGGAACTTGAATCCGCGCACCCCGCTCTCGTCGATCAGGCGCCGCGCGCGCTCGACGGCGTCGGGACGGCGCGGGTCGACGGATCCGAAGGGGATCAGCACGTCGGGGTGACGTGCCGCGCCCGCGGCGACCTCGGCGCTCGAGATCGGCGGGTGCCCCAGCTGCGTCTCGGCGTCGACGGTGAACACCACCGCCGCCATCCGCCGCTCGCGGTAGTACGCGGCGATGCTGTCGAGGTCGGGGCGCGGGCCGTCGGTCGAGAAGTAGCGGCTGGCCGCCTCGGCGAGGTCGTCGGGCAGCGAGGTGTGGGCGTGGCCGTCGACCTCGATGTGCACGTGCATGTCGATCGCGGTCAGCGCCGCGACGTCGATGGCGGGCTCGTAACGGGTCACGCCGGTCACCGCGCGGGGTCGCGACGCAGGTCGTCGGGGAGCGGTGGGAAGCTCTCCCCGACGACCTGCAGGGGGCCGACGGCCTCGGCGAAGCCCGCGGTGAGGTCCTCGGCGGTCCAGCCGCCGTCGCGGTAGGCGGTGGCGGCCGGCTCGGGGTGCGTCCACAGCTGCAGGCGATCGCCGCCGACACCGATCGCCTGGCCGGTCACTGCGCCGGCGGCATCCGAGGCGAGGTAGGCGATCAGGCCCGCGACGTCGTCGGACGTGCCGAAGCCGAGGTCGTGGCGGAAGAAGGCGGGCATGGGCTCCCCGGCGGCGTCGGCCTCGACGGCGGCGGCGAAGTAGGGCACCGTCGCGGTCATGGCGGTGGCGGCGACGGGGATCACCGCGTTCGCCGTGATCCCGGCGCGCTTCAGCTCGAGGGCCCAGGTGCGCACCATGCCGACGATGCCGGCCTTGGCGGCGGCGTAGTTCGTCTGGCCGAAGTTGCCGCGCTGACCGGTGGGGGAGCCGATGCAGATGATCCGCCCGGCGACGCCGTGCTCGCGCATCCACCCCGCCGCTTCGCGCACGCACGTGAAGGTGCCGCGCAGGTGCACCCCGATCACGGTGTCGAAGTCGTCGTCGCTCATCTTCCACAGCACGGTGTCACGCAGGACCCCGGCGTTGGTGACGAGGATGTCCAGACCGCCGAAGGTGTCGACGGCGGTGCGGACGAGCTGTTGGGCCGTCGCGGTGGGTCCGACGGGTGCGACGACCGCGACCGCGCGGCCCCCGTCGGACTCGATCGTGGCGACGGCCTCCGCCGCGGTCGCCGCGTCGACGTCGTTGATCACGACGGCGGCGCCGTGGCGGGCGAGTTCGCGAGCGTAGGCGAGGCCGAGGCCGCGGCCCGAGCCGGTGACGACGGCGACTTTGCCGTCGAGGAGCGGTGCGCTGGTCATGGGGATCCTTCCGTCGAGACCATTTCTAAACTCAACGATTGAGAATGTCAATCATTGAGTTCGCTACCATCGGGGAGTGACCTCGACGCCCGCCCCCGATGCGCCCGTCCGCCTCGACGACGAACTCAGCTTCCTCATGGCGCGCGCGAACGCCCTCTCCATCGCGGCCGGCAACGCCGCGCTCGCGCCCCTCGGTCTGCGGGTGCGGTCGTACTCGGTGCTCGCGCTCGCCGCGGGAGAGACGCGTCCCTCGCAGCGCGAGGTCTCCGATCATCTGCGGCTGGATCCGAGCCAGGTCGTCGCTCTCGTGGACGACCTGCAGCGCCGCGGTCTCGTCACGCGCGAGCCCGATCCGCGCGACCGCCGCGCCAACGTCGTCGTGATCACCGCGCCGGGCCGCGCGCTGCTGGACGAGGCCCGCCCCGCGATCCTGGCGGCCGAGCGCGAGCTGCACGCCGGCCTCGACGACGGAGAGCGACGGCAGCTCACGACGCTGCTGCGGCGCGTGGCGTTCCCGGACTGAGCCCCGCGCGTCGGCCCGGGGCGTGCGCCGGCCCGCCGGTCGGGTAGACTCGTGTCGGCTCTCCGCGCGGCGGCATCCAGGCCAACTCCCCCAGGACGGAAACGTAGCAAGGGTAACCAGGCTCTACCGGGTGCGCGGAGAGTCTTTTCTTTGCCCGCGGATCCGGATGCCTCGCCCTCAGCGGCGCGCGAACGGCCCGTCGATCACCGCCCACTGCAGCAGCATGATCGTCTTGGCATCCTGGATCTCTCCGTCGCGGACCATCTGCAGCGCCGCGTCGATGTCGTACTCGAGGATCTCGATCTCCTCGCCCTCCTCGACCAGGCCTCCGCGGTCGCCCTCGCGCGACGCCCCGTCGTACGCGGCGGCGAAGAAGTGCAACCGCTCCGTGACTGATCCGGGGCTCATGTACACCTCGAACACCGGGTGCACCTCGGTGACGACGACCCCCGTCTCCTCCTCGGCCTCGCGGCGAATGGCGGTGATCGGGTCGTCGTCGTCCAGCAGCCCGGCCGCGGTCTCGATGAGCATCCCGTCGGGGTGGTCGTTGACGTACACCGGGTAGCGGAACTGCCGCGTGAGCAGCACCGTGCGCCGGTCGGGGTCGTAGAGCAGGATCGTCGCGCCGTTGCCGCGGTCGTACGTCTCGCGCTTCAGCGTCGCCCATTCGCCGTCGTCGCCGAGGTACCGGAAGGTCGTCGCGCGCAGGACGTGCCATCCGGCGGCGAGGAGTTCGACGTCGTCGACCACGACGCGCGGGTTGCGGTCGAGATCGCGGCCGGTGAGGTGCAGGCCCGTGCGGCCTCGGTGGTCGGGGACGGTGGTGCCGGGGCGTGCGTCGTTCATGCGGTCGGGATCTCCTCGATCGAGGTGTACACCGGGATGCCGCGTTCGAGCGCGATCTCCACGTCGCGGTCCGCGCCGCGCGAGGCGCCGGGAAGGCGGAGGACGGCGTCGCAGTGCTGCAGCAGGCGCTCCGCGGTCGGATAGAGCACCTCGGAGGCGAGCGGGTCGTTCGGCCCCGACGCCCCCGCGCTCGCGAGGACGGGCAGCGCGACCCACTCGCCGATCATCGGGACGTGCCCGGCGCGGAAGATCGGCCACGCCGCCTCCTCCAGACGGCGCAGGTTCGCGGCCATGCGCGCGGGGTCGCCGTCGGTACCCGAGGCGTACGGTCCGGCGATCAGGATCAGGAGGGGGCGGCTCATAGTCGGAACGATAGTGCAGAAACGTGCAAGAATGTGGACATGATGCTGGCTGCTGCGCGCAAGGGCGTCCTGCTCGAGAGGTTGCGGCGCGACGGGCGCCTCGTGGTCAAGGATGTTGCGGTCGAGCTCGGCCTGTCCGAGGACAGCATTCGCCGCGACCTGCGGGAACTGGATGCCGCGGGCCTCGCCGTGCGTGTCTACGGCGGTGCTCTGTCGGCTTCGCCCGCGGTCGCCGACTACTCGGTGCGCCAGGAGGTCGCTCGCGAGAGCAAGGCGCGCGTGGCGGACGCCGCCGTGGCCCTGATCGAGCCCGGTTCCACGGTGCTGCTCGACGGCGGCACCACGACGCTCGCGATGGTCCATGCCCTGCCCCGGGCGTTCGCCGGGACGATCATCACGCATTCGCCGACCATCGCCGCCGCGCTCCTGGACCACGACGCGGAGGTCATCGTCATCGGCGGGCGCGTGTTCAAGCACTCGGCGGTGGCGTGCGGTGCCGCCGCGGTGGAAGCCGCGCAGCGGGTCAGCGCCGACGTCTTCTTCTTGGGCGTCACGGGCGTGCACGGCGAGGCGGGGCTGACGACGGGGGATGCCGAAGAAGCGGCGATGAAGCGTGCCCTCGCCGAGCGGGCGGCCGAGACGTTCGTCCTCGCGAGCGAAGAGAAGCTGGGCGCGGCCTCGCGCTTCGGCATCCTGCCGCTCACGGGCGTCTCCGGGATCATCGCCGATCTCGACCGCGGCGATCCCCGCGCCGGGGCCCTGCGTCGGGCGGGCGCTCGATTGCTGCCCGTTCCGCCCGCCCCGGGGCCGCTCGACATCGCTCGATAGCGAGGCAACCCCCGCGCGATGTCACCTCCCCCGCATAGGGTGGAGCCCGTGACGCAGAGCATCTACATCACGTCGGCCGAGGGTCACTCGGGCAAATCCACGGTGGCTCTGGGTGTCCTCGACGCCCTGAGTCGCGTCACCCCGCGCGTCGGCGTCTTCCGGCCGATCGCGCGCTCGACCGCCGAGCGCGACTACGTGCTCGAAATGCTGCTCGACCACGACGGCGTCGACCTCGCCTACGACGAGTGCGTGGGCGTCACGTACGACGACGTGCGCGACGACGCCGACGCCGCGCTCGGACGCATCGTCGAGCGGTACAAGGCGGTCGAGGCCCAGTGCGACGCGGTCGTGGTGATCGGCAGCGACTACACCGACGTCGGCAGTCCCGCCGAGCTCGCCTACAACGCCCGTATCGCGGCCAACCTCGGGGCACCGGTGCTCCTCGTCCTCGGCGGCCGCGCGCAACAGGGACAGGGTGAGACGCTGGGACTGTCGGTCGCCCGCACCCCGCAGGAGGTCGGGCAGATCGCGGCCCTCGCTCTCCCCGAGCTGCTGCACGAGCGTGCCGAGGTGTTCGCCGCGATCGTCAATCGCGCCGATCCCGACCTGCTCGACGAGGTCGTGTCCTCGGTGCGGCACGTCGTCGACACGGCCGGCGCACCGCGCAGCCGGACGGTGCCGGTGTGGGCGCTCCCCGAGGACCGCTTCCTCATCGCGCCGTCGATGCGCGGAGTGCTGCGCTCGGTCGAGGGCGAGCTCATCAAGGGCGACCCCGAGCTGCTCACCCGCGAGGTGCTCGGCGTGGTGGTGGCCGGCATGTCGATGGTCAACGTCCTGCCGCGCCTGATGGAATCCGCGGTCATCGTCATCCCCGCCGACCGCACCGAGGTGCTGCTGGCGGCGCTCCTGGCGCACTCGTCGGGGACGTTCCCCTCGCTCGCCGGCGTCGTGCTCAACGGCGGGTTCGAGCTGCCCGACGCGATCGTGCGCCTCATCGACGGCCTCGGTTCGTCGCTGCCGATCATCGCCACCGATCTGGGCACCTACGACACCGCGGTGCGGATCATGAACACGCGCGGACGTCTGGCCGCCGATTCGCAGCGCCGCTACGACACGGCACTGGCGATGTTCGAGCGCCACGTCGACACCGAGCTCCTCACCCGCGAGCTGGGCGTTTCCCGCCCGAGCGTCGTGACCCCGCTGATGTTCGAGTACGGCCTCGTCGATCGCGCGCGCGCCGACAAGCGCCGCATCGTGCTGCCCGAGGGCACCGACGACCGCGTGCTGCGGGCCGCGGCCACCGTGCTCTCGCGCGGCATCGCCGACCTGACGATCCTCGGCGAGCCGATCGAGGTGCGCGGCCGCGCGATCGAGCTCGGCATCGACATCCGTGACGCCGAGGTGCTGAGCCCCTTCGACGCGGTGCACGTCGACAAGTTCGCCACCGAGTACGCGCGTCTGCGCGCCCACAAGGGCGTCACGTACGCGCAGGCGGCCGACACCGTCACCGACGTGTCGTACTTCGGCACGCTCATGGTGCACTTGGGCCTGGCCGACGGGATGGTCTCGGGTGCCGCGCACACCACGGCCCACACGATCCGCCCCGCGTTCGAGATCATCAAGACCGCGCCCGGTGTGTCGGTCGTCTCGAGCGTGTTCCTCATGGCGTTGGCCGACCGCGTGCTGGTCTACGGCGATTGCGCCGTCATCCCCGACCCCACGAGCGAGCAGCTCGCCGACATCGCGGTGTCGTCGGCGGCGACCGCGACGCAGTTCGGCATCGAACCGCGCGTCGCGATGCTGTCGTACTCGACGGGGGAGTCGGGCACGGGCGCCGACGTCGAGAAGGTGCGCGCGGCCACGGCGCTCGTGCGCGAGCGCGCGCCCGAGCTGCTGGTCGAGGGGCCCATCCAGTACGACGCGGCGGCCGACGCCGCCGTGGCGCAGGCCAAGATGCCCGGCTCCGAGGTCGCGGGGCGTGCGACCGTCTTCGTCTTCCCCGACCTGAACACCGGCAACAACACCTACAAGGCCGTGCAGCGCTCGGCCGGTGCGGTCGCGATCGGCCCGGTCCTGCAGGGTCTGAACAAGCCGATCAACGACCTGTCGCGCGGCGCCCTGGTCGGCGACATCGTCAACACGATCGCGATCACCGCGATCCAGGCCCAGGGGAGCCCCGCGTGAGCGTCGTGCTGGTCGTCAACAGCGGTTCGTCGTCGTTCAAGTACCAGCTGCTCGACATGGAGCACGAGCGCGTCCTCGCCTCGGGGCTGGTCGAGCGCATCGGCGAGGGCACGGGCGTCGCGACCCACACCGTCACCGCGGCATCCCTCGCTCCCTCCGACGGCCCTGCGCCGACGGTGACGGATGCCACGTCCGCCATCGAGCGCGAGATCCCCGACCACACCGCGGGGTTCGCCGTCATGCTCGAGGCCTTCGCTCTGCACGGCCCCTCGCTCGAAGAGCGCGCGCCGGTGGCGGTCGGGCACCGCGTCGTGCACGGCGGGGCGCGCTTCTTCGAGCCGACGCTGGTGACCCCGCTCGTCGAGATCAACATCGACGAGCTGTCGGTGCTGGCCCCGCTCCACAACCCCGCGAACCTCGCCGGGATCGTCGCGGCGAAGAAGGCCTTCCCCGCGGTTCCGCACGTGGCCGTCTTCGACACCGCATTCCACCAGTCGCTCGCCCCGGCGGCGTACACATACGCGATCGATCGCGAACTCGCCGAGGCGCACCGCATCCGCCGGTACGGATTCCACGGCACGAGCCACAAGTTCGTCAGCGAGTCCGCCGCGCAGTTCGTGGGACGGCCCCTGGCCGAACTCCGTCAGATCGTGTTCCACCTCGGCAACGGCGCGTCCGTCACCGCCATCGAGGGCGGCCGGTCCGTCGAGACCTCGATGGGCCTCACCCCGCTCGAAGGTCTCGTGATGGGCACGCGCTCCGGTGACCTCGACCCGGCGGTGCTGTTCCAGCTCGCCCGCCGTGCCGACCTCTCGATCGCCGACCTCGACACCCTCCTCAACAAGCGGTCCGGGCTCCAGGGTCTCGCCGGGGTGTCCGACATGCGCGACCTCACCGCGCGCTGCGACGCGGGCGACCCCGACGCCCAGCTCGCTTTCGACGTCTACGTCCACCGGCTGCGCGCGTACGCCGGGGCCTATCTCGCCCAGCTCGGCGGCGTCGACGTCATCTCCTTCACCGCGGGCGTCGGTGAGAACGCCGCGCGCGTGCGCGCCGAGGCCATGGCCACCCTGGGCTTCGCCGGGGTCGAGCTCGACGCCGAGCGCAACGAGACGCGGGGGCGCGGCATCCGTCGCATTTCGTCGGACGCCTCGCGCGTCGAGGTGCTCGTGGTGCCGACGAACGAAGAGCTCGAGATCGCTCGACAGACTCTGTCGGTCGCGTCCTGAGCCCACGGCCGTGACCCGCCTGCGCGCCGCCCGGGCCCTCATCGGCGGGGCGGTGGTGGGGCCCGTCGTGCTGGAGCTCGCGGGCGCGCGGATCCGGACGGTGCGTCCCGCACGAGACGACGACGTCGTCGACGTCGATCTCGCCGACGGCATGCTCAGTGCGGGGCTGCTCGATCTGCAGGTCAACGGCGCGTTCGGAGTGGATGTCGCCGCCGCCGACGGTGCCGCATGGCGGACGCTGCTCGCGGGACTGGCGACGCACGGCATCACGGGGGTGCAACCCACGGTGATCACGGCGCGGCTGCCCGAACTGGTGGCATCCCTCGGGCGGATCGGTCGCGCGCGCGACGCTTTCGCCGACGAATCGGTCGCCCGGGTCCTCGGGGCGCACGCGGAAGGACCGTTCCTCTCGCCGGCCCGGGCGGGAGCGCACCGCGCCGAGTGGCTGCTCGCGCCGACGTCCGCCCACATCGACGCGCTGGTGTCGGATCCCGGCGCGCATCGCGCGCTGCGCACCGTCACGCTCGCCCCCGAACTCCCCGGTGCGCTCGAGGCCGTCCGGCGTCTCACCCGAGAGGGGGTCGTCGTCGCCGTCGGGCACAGCGACGCCACCGCCGCGCAGGTCCACGCGGCGGGCGACGCCGGAGCGACCATGACCACGCACGTCTTCAACGCCCAACGGCCCCTGACCGCGCGCGAGCCCGGCGTGCCCGGAGCGGTGCTCGTCGACGACCGCTTCTTCGTGGGCACGATCATCGACGGCCGGCACCTCGACCCCCGCGTCGTGTCGCTCGTGATGACGGCGGCCGGCCGTCGCGCGGTCGGCGTGAGCGACGCGATCGTGACCGCCGGTCTCGCCCCGGGCGAGTGGCACGACTTCGGCGGGCAGCCCGTCGCGAACGACGACACGGGCCTCGGTCGGCGCCCCGACGGCACGATCGCCGGGGCCGGCGTCGTGCTCGACGAGGGTGTGCGCCGCATGATCGCGGCGGGCCTGGACCCGGCCGCCGTCCTCGCCGCGTGCACCGAGAACGCCGCCCGATCGCTCGGCCGCACCGACATCGGTCACGTCGCCGAGGGCGCTCTCGCCGACCTCGTGTGGTGGGATGCCACGTGGCATCCGTCCCGCGTGTGGATCGGCGGACGGGCCCTCCCGTCCGGGTCCCGCTGAGACCGCGGGGCGGCCTCGCCGGTACGCTGGGACAGCGACGTCCCCGTCGCGCTTGCACGTCCCGCCCTGCGATCTGGAGCCCGCCGTGACCGAGAGCCGTGACCTGCCCGACCTGACGTCGTACGACGCCGTGCTGTTCGACCTCGACGGGGTGCTCACGCCCACGGCGGAAGTCCACATGCGGGCGTGGAAAGAGATGTTCGACGAGCTCTTTGCGGCCTGGGACATCCAGCCGGCGTACACAGATCGCGACTACTTCGACTACGTGGACGGCAAGAAGCGCTACGACGGTGTCGCGAGTCTGCTGCGCAGCCGCGACGTCGAAGTGCCGTGGGGCGACCCGTCCGACGACCCGTCGAGCGACACCGTCTGCGGTGTCGGCAACCGCAAGAACATCGTGTTCTCGCGCATCCTGCGGGCCGAGGGCATCGCGCCGTACCCCGGCTCGATCGCGCTGCTGGACGTGCTGGACGAGGCCGGCACCCCGATTGCCGTGGTGTCCAGCTCGAAGAACGCCGTCGAGGTGCTCGAGGCCGCCGGCATCCGTGAGCGTTTCCCCGTGGTGATGGACGGCGTCGTCGCCGAACGCGATCACCTCGCGTCCAAGCCCGCGCCCGACGTGTTCGCCGAAGCGGCGAAGATGCTCGGCGTCGACCCGGCGCGCTCCGCGGCCGTCGAGGACGCCCTCAGCGGCGTGACCTCGGCCTCGTTGGCGGGTTTCGCTCTGGTCGTGGGCGTCGATCGCGGAGTGGGGGCGGACCAGCTCTCGGCTGCCGGGGCCGACGTGGTCGTCGACGACCTCCAGGCGTTCGTAGACTGAGCCGTCGCCTCGCGCGACTGACCCGAACCCCGGCACCGGAAGGCATGCCCCCGATGATCGATCGCGATCGTTTCCCCGTCGACGAATGGCGTCTCATCGAGACCGAGTTCTCGGCCGACGACACCGGTGTCACCGAGACCCTCTTCGCGATCGGCAACGGCTATCTGGGCTTGCGCGGCAACTCGATCGAGGGGCGCTTCGCCCACGAGCAGGGCACGTTCATCAACGGGTTCCACGAGACGTTCCCCATCCGCCACGCCGAGCAGGCGTACGGCTTCGCCGAGGTGGGGCAGACGATCATCAACGCCCCGGATGCCAAGGTCCTCCGGGTCTACGTCGACGACGAGCCGCTCTCGCTCGACATCGCCGACGTGCGCGACTACGAGCGCGTTCTCGACCTGCGCCAGGGGATCCTCCGTCGCACGCTGCTGTGGGTGACGCCCTCGGGCAAGGAGGTGCGCATCGAGGACGAGCGGTTCGTCTCCTTCGAGGAGAAGCACCTCGCCGTGCTCCGCTTGACCGTGACGGTGCTGAACGCCGACGCCCCGGTCGCGGTGAACAGCCAGCTGCTGAACCGTCAGGACGGCGAGGGCATCTACGGCGGTTCGCCGATGGCATCCCGGCAGTCCGGCTTCGACCCGCGGAAGACCGAGAAGCTCACCGACCGTGTGCTGCAGCCGCGCGACTACTGGCAGGACGGCGACCGTTCGGCCCTGTCGTACGAGGTCACCGAATCGGGGATGACGCTCGCCGTCATCGCCGAGCACGCGATCGAGACCGACAACGACTACACGGTCCGGCAGCTCGTCGAGCCCGACCTCGCCAAGACCGTGTACCGCGTGCACGCCCGGGCCGGGGTTCCCATGACGATCACGAAGCTCGTGAGCTACCACACCTCGCGCGGTGTGCCCGCGGGCGAACTCGTCGACCGGTGCCGCCGCACCCTCGACCGTGCCCGCGAGATCGGCGTCGACGGCCTCGTCGAACGCCAGATCGACTGGTTCGCCGCGTTCTGGGACCGCTCCGACGTGCGCATCGGCGGTCACGCCGACCTGCAGCAGGCGACCCGCTGGTGCCTGTTCCAGCTCGCCCAGGCCGCCGCCCGCGCCGACGGACACGGAGTCTCCGCGAAGGGCGTCACCGGGTCGGGGTACAGCGGTCACTACTTCTGGGACACCGAGGTGTACGTGCTGCCGTTCCTGGCGTACACGACGCCGCAGTGGGCGCGGAACGCGCTCCGCATGCGGCACCTCATGCTCCCCGCGGCCCGCAAGCGCGCCCACCAGCTCAACGAGGCCGGTGCTCTCTTCCCATGGCGCACGATCAACGGCGAAGAGGCCTCGGCCTACTACGCCGCCGGCACCGCGCAGTACCACATCAATGCCGACGTGGCCTTCGCGCTGGCGAAGTACGTCCGCGCGACCGGTGACGAGGAGTTCCTCGCCCGCGAGGGCGTCGACATCGCCGTCGACACGGCACGATTGTGGTCGACCCTCGGCTTCTGGCGCTCGAGCGACGGCGCCGACGGCGAGCCGGACTCCTTCCACATCCACGGCGTCACCGGGCCCGACGAGTACACCACCGTCGTCAACGACAACCTCTTCACCAACGTCATGGCGCGGTTCAACCTGCGCTTCGCGGCGCGGACGGTGCGCGACCTCGCCGAGAACGCCCCCGAGGACTACGGTCGCATGGTCGATCGCATGAACCTCGATCCCTCGGAGCCCGACCGCTGGGAGAAGGCGGCCGAGGCGATGCACATCCCGTTCAGCCCGGCGCTCGGCATCCATCCTCAGGACGCCGTGTTCCTCGAGCGCGAGATCTGGGACCTCGAGAACACCCCGCCCGACCAGCGCCCCCTGCTGCTGCACTTCCACCCGCTGGTCATCTACCGGTACCAGGTGCTCAAGCAGGCCGACGTCGTGCTCGCGCTGTTCCTGCAGGGCAATCACTTCACGGATGCCGAGAAGCTCGCCGACTTCGAGTACTACGACCCGCTGACCACCGGCGACTCGACGCTGTCGGCGGTCGTGCAGTCGATCCTGGCCGCCGAGGTGGGCTACCAGGACCTCGCGCTGGAGTACTTCCGGCAGGCGGCGTTCGTCGACCTCGGCGACCTGCACCACAACGCCGCCGACGGTGTGCACGTGGCCTCCGCCGGCGGCGTGTGGACGGCGCTCGTCAGCGGTTTCGGCGGCATGCGCGACCACTTCGGCCGCTTGACGTTCGACCCGCGGCTCCCGGTCGACTGGCCCGAGCTGTCGTACGTGCTGCACTGGCACGGGACGCGCCTGAACATCACGCTCACCGCCACCGCGCTCACCCTGCGGGCCGGGGAGGACGGGGAGCCGGTGGAGTTCGCCGTCCGTGGCGTGGACTACACCGTCGCGCCCGGCGAGAGCGTCCGGATCACGCTGCACGGCCAGGGCCCGGTGATCCCCGGACGCCCGTCGATCCGCCAGCTCGAGGGCTCGGTCCGCGAGGACGGCACCCTGATGTCGGCCTCGGTGCCGATCGTCACCACCGCGATCCCCCTCATCCCCAGCGATGACGAACCGGTGGCCGTGGGTCTGGACGCCTGAGTTCCCTCAGCCGACGCGCGGCGGTGCCCTCCGGGGCGCCGCCGCGTTCGTGTGCGCGGGGGGTGACCGGCGGTGGGACGCGGCGGGCGGGGGGTACGGGCGGTGTGGCGCGGCGGGGGGTGGTGCGGCGGTGTGAGAACAGGGGATGCGGTGGGGACAGGGCGTTTTCGGCTGGATCGGCCTGTTTTGGTGGCATCCCCTGTTCTGGTGACGATGGTCAGAGTCTTCGATGGGGCGCGGCGCGGCGGCGGGGGCGAGAACAGGGGATGCGGCGGGAACAGGCTGTTGTCGGGCGGATCGGCCTGTTTTGGTCGCATCCCCTGTTGTGGTGACGGGGGTGGTGACGTCGGGAGGGGGCGATGGGCCCTGCGGCGGTCGGAACAGGGGATGCGGTGGGCGCCGGCGGCGGTGTGAGAACAGGGGATGCGGTGGGGACAGGGCGTTTTCGGCTGGATCGGCCTGTTTTGGTGGCATCCCCTGTTGTGGTGACCGGGGGTGGTGACGAGGAGCGGGGGTTCCGCGGGGCCGAGGGGGTCGGGTGGGGGAGGGCGGCGGACGCGATGTCGGTGGCACGCCGTAGGCTGGAGGAGTGACGACAGCCCTGTACCGCCGATACCGCCCTCAGGCGTTTGGCGAGATGATCGGGCAGTCGCAAGTGACCGAGCCGCTGATGACCGCCCTGCGCAGTGACCGGGTGGGGCACGCCTACCTCTTCTCGGGTCCGCGCGGCTGCGGCAAGACGACTTCTGCCCGTATCCTCGCGCGCTGCTTGAACTGCGCCGAAGGCCCCACCGACACCCCCTGCGGGAAGTGCGACAGCTGCGTCGAGCTGGGTCGCGGCGGTGGCGGTTCGCTCGACGTCGTCGAGATCGACGCGGCGAGCCACAACGGTGTCGACGACGCGCGCGACCTGCGCGAACGCGCGATCTTCGCGCCGGCGCGCGACCGCTTCAAGATCTTCATCCTCGATGAGGCGCACATGGTGACCCAGCAGGGCTTCAACGCCCTGCTCAAGCTCGTCGAAGAGCCTCCTGCGCACGTGAAGTTCATCTTCGCCACGACCGAGCCCGAGAAGGTGCTGGGCACGATCCGCTCGCGGACGCACCACTATCCCTTCCGTCTCGTGCCGCCGGCGGCGATGCTCGAGTACGTCCAAGAACTGTGCGAGACCGAGGGCGTCGCGGTCGAGGCGGGCGTGCTTCCGCTCGTCGTGCGCGCCGGCGGCGGGTCACCGCGTGACACCCTCTCGTTGCTCGATCAGCTCATTGCCGGATCCGATCGGGATGCCGAGGGCCGGGTGCTCGTGAACTACGAGCGGGCCGTCGCACTCCTCGGCTACACGCACTCCGAACTGCTCGACGAGGTCGTCGACGCTTTTGCCGCTCACGACGGCGCGGGGGCGTTCACCGCGATCGACCGTGTCGTGCAGACGGGTCAGGATCCGCGGCGTTTCGTCGACGATCTGCTCGAGCGTCTGCGCGACCTCATCGTCGTCGCTGCGACGGGAGCGGGAGCCTCGGCGGTGCTGCGCGGAGTGCCCGACGACGAACTCGAACGCATGGCCCGCCAGGCCACCGCTTTCGGTGTCGCGCGACTGTCGCGGACGGCGGACCTCGTCGTCGCGGCCCTCGACGAGATGACCGGTGCCACGTCTCCTCGTCTGCAACTCGAGCTCCTCGTCGCCCGGGTTCTCACCCACGCGGGGGTTTCGCAGGGGGGCTCACCCGCCGCAGCGGCCGCGCACGGCACCGAGCAGGCGGCTGCGTCCGCCGCGCCTCCCGCCCCGAACCGTGAGGCCCCGGCCGCCCGCGTGGCTCCGCCCGCAACGGCTCCCGCGGTTGCGGCGCCGGATGCGCCGCGCGTCGCGGCGCCGGGTGTCGTCGCGCCCGCCGGGGTCGCCTCTCCGACCGTCGCATCGCCAACCGTCGCGTCTCCCGGGGTCGCCTCTCCCGGAATCGGCTCGCCGGGTGTCGCCTCGCCGGGTGTCGTCGCGCCCGCCGCTCCCCGCGTCGCCGCGCCCGCCGTCGCTTCACCGGGTACGGCCCAGCCCACGTCGTCCACCGCTCCCGACGGTGCCGCGTCGGCCTCAGCCGGGTCGTCATCTCCGGCGCCGGCAGCCGAGGCGCCCGCCCCGGCGGCGGCGTCCCCCGCGGGTGCTCCGCCCCGAGATCGCGCGCCCGGGCGGTCGACGGCATCCGTCGACACACCGTCCGACGACGATGCCCCGCCTCCTTTCGGCGACGACGATGCGCCGCCGCCGTTCGACGACGAGCCGCCGGGTGTCTCCGACGCGCATCCGTTCGACACCGCGCCCACGGCCGACGCGTTCGAGCCCCGCGCCTCCGGGCCGGCAGAGGCGGCTCCGCAGGAGCGTGCCTCCCGTCCGGCCGAGCCCGCCCCCACGGATTCCGAGCCCGCTCCCGCGGCGGCTGCGCCGGCCGAGCCCGCCCCCACGGATCCCGAGCCCGCTCCCGCGGCAGCTGCGCCCGCTGAGCCTGCGCCCTCTGCTGCCGAGCCTCGCAGCGCTGTGCCGGCGCCTGCGGCTCCCGCGCCTGGTGCCGTCGAGCCCGCCCCCGCGCCTGGTGCCGTCGAGCCCCGCAGCGCCGAGCCCCTGGAACCGTCGCCGCTCGACCACTCCGCGCCGACGCCGCCGGCCACCCCGGCCGGCCCTCTCGAGCTCTCGCACGTGCGTGACGCGTGGCCCGAGGTGCTCGGTCAGCTCGAAGCGCTCAGCCGGCCGTCGTGGCTCATCGTCTCGAATGCCGACGTCGCCGCCTATGACGACGACATCCTGACCCTGGCCTTCCGCACGGCATCCGACCTCACGGCGTTCAAGACGCGCTCGGCCGAGGGCGGCCCCAGCGAAGACCTCCGTCGTGCGATCCAGTCGGTGCTGGGCGTCCGGGTGAAGTACCTGGCGCGCCTCGAGGGCGACGGCGGATCCGGTGGGGGCGGTGCGCCGCGTGGCTCCGCGCCGCGTCCCTCCGGCGGCGGGCAGAAGACCCCGAGCGAAGCTCCCCGCGCGTCGGCCTCCTATGCCTCCGCTTCGGTCACCGATTGGGCCGTGGCACCGATTCCCGGCGGCTCCGCCTCGGGATCCGTCGCCGCGTCACCCCCCGCATCCCACGCCGCGCCCGCCGCGCCCCCCGCACCGCACGCCGCGCCGGCCGTCGCGGGCACGGTTCTCGCGGTCGACGACGAGCCCGAGGATGCCACGGGGCGACCCGCCGTCCGTATCGCTCCACCGCCCTTCGAGGGAACCGTTCTCCCCGCCGCCGACGTCGCCGCCTCCGTCCCCGCGCCCGAAGAGGTCGACGACGACGACGTCATCCCGCCCCCCGACGACGAGCTCGATCGTCCCGTCCCTCCCGTCGTCGTGCCGCGGATGGCTCCGCTGCGCGGGGGAGTGCAGCGCTATGGTGAGGCGGTCGTGCGCCAGATGCTCGGGGCGAACTACGTCCGCGACGAGCCCTACGAGCCCCCGACGAGGTTCAACTGATGTACGACGGCATCGTCCAAGACCTCATCGACGAATTCGGTCGGCTGCCCGGCATCGGGCCCAAGTCGGCGCAGCGCATCGCCTTCCACATCCTCCAGTCGCCGACGTTCGATGTCTCCCGACTGTCGACGCTCCTCGGCGAGATCCGCGAGAAGGTCAAGTTCTGCGAGGTCTGCGGCAACGTCTCCGAGCAGGACCGCTGCTCCATCTGCCGCGACCCGCGTCGTAACGAGGCCCTCATCTGCGTCGTCGAAGACGCCAAGGACGTCGCCGCGATCGAGCGCACTCGAGAGTTCCGCGGCCTGTACCACGTCCTCGGTGGCGCGATCAGCCCCATCGCCGGCATCGGTCCCGACGACCTGCGCATCACGCAGCTCATGCAGCGCCTCGCCGACGGCACGGTGCAGGAGGTCATCCTCGCCACCAACCCGAACCTCGAGGGCGAGGCGACGGCCACGTACCTGAGCCGGCTGCTGCACACCCTCGAGATCCGCGTCACCCGCCTGGCATCCGGTCTCCCCGTCGGCGGCGACCTCGAGTACGCCGACGAAGTCACCCTCGGCCGCGCGTTCGAAGGACGCCGCACGCTCTGAGCGCCGCCGCCACCGTCCTGGTGAGACGCCCGAAGGTGCGCGGCGCGAGGCGTCGCCCGCAGGGGTGATCTGCGGGTGAACCCCGAGCGTTGAGCGCCCGTGTACCCGGCGTTCATCCGCCGATGGACCTACGGATACCGTGCCACGGCACTTTTTGCCTACGGACTGCAGTCCGGGTGCCCGACCCTTCAGTTCTGCGGCCGTCAGACAGGGGTATCCGTGAGCGAGAAGCTCTCCGATCGCACAGTGCGGCGCGCGCGGATCGTGTTCGACACCTTCCGGTCGATCCATGATCCGCGGCTCGGCGCGTGGTTGCTGTTCCGCTCCCACCTCCTGCCCGAGTGGTCGATGACCGCCGGCAGCCTCGGCGAGAGCACTCCCGAGGCCGCCCTCACCCCGCTCGGCGTGTTCGGAGTGTGGCGCCTGCTGGCCACGAACAACCGCGAGCTCGCTCGGTGCGCCCGGGTCTTCGCATCGCCGCGGGCGGCGTTCGACGCCGTGGTCGCCGAGCAGGCCCGGGTGGAGGAGATGACGGTGACCGCCGTGCGGGGACCGCAGTCGACGACGCACGGATGGGTCATCCGCCGCGGCGATCGTCCCGTGCTCACCGCGGCGCGTTGGTACGAGTCGGCGAGCGAGGCCGCAGCTGCCGGGCGGGCCGCCAGCCACGCCCTCGGCACGGCCGAGATCGCCCAGGGCGTCAGCATCGGTACCGCTTCCGGGCGACGCACCCGCGTCGTGATGAACACCCCGTGATCGTGGCATCCAGCCTCGTCCTGTCCTGCGCGGGATCGTCGTGACGACGGGTCCGGGCCTCATCGCCGGCCGGTTCCGCCTCGAGGGACTCCTCGGCTCGGGTGGGACGGCATCGGTGTTCGCGGCCACGGACACGCTCCTGAATCGCCCGGTGGCCATCAAGCTGCTGCATCCGCACTTGTCCGAGAGCGAGGCTCTGCGCGAGGCCTTCCTCGTCGAGGCCCGGCGCACCGCCGCGGTGTCCCACCCGGGGATCGTCGAGGTGGTCGATGTCGGCACCTTCCAGGACGGTGCGGTCACGATCGCGTGGATCGCCCAGGAACGACTGGAGGGGACGACGCTCGCCGAGCACGTGCTCGCTCACGGTCCGCTCGGTGCCGGGGCCGCCCGCGGCATCGGCGTGACGATCCTCAGCGCGCTGGAAGCGGCCCACGCCGTCGGCCTGGTCCATCGCGACGTCTCCCCGGCCAACGTCCTCGTGCGTTTCGAGGGGGCCGAGCCCGTGCGCACGACCCTGCTCGATTTCGGACTGGCGGATGCCGCGGGCCGCGACGCGCGCGGAGACGACGTCCTGCGCAGTTCGGCGTCTGCGACCGCCGGGGTGGTGGGAAACGCGCAGTACGCCTCGCCCGAGCAGTTGCGCGGCGAACCGGTCGGCGTCCGCGGCGACGTCTACCAAGTGGGCGGTCTCCTGTACTTCGCCCTCACCGGACGGGCGCCGTTCGAGGGCGGCGACCGGGATGCCGTGGTGCGTGCGCAGCTGTCGGCGCCGCCGCCCGTGGCCTCGGTGCGCGCGCGCGGGGTGTCACCGGCGCTGGACCGCGTCCTCGTGCGGGCGATGCTCAAGGACCCCGCCGACCGCTTCGCCGACGCGGCCGAAATGCGGCGCGCGCTGGAGGCCGCGGCTCCGGCGCCGGAGCCGGAGCACGCGACCCGCGTGCTGCGCCCGGTATCCAGCGTCGCCCCGATCCTCGCCCCTGCCCCGGCGGCCGAGACGGGCGCCGTCGACACCCCGCGCCCCCGCGGCGACGGCCCGGGCTGGGCGACGGCGGCGGTCGTGATCGCGGTCCTCGCGCTCGTCGCGGTGGCCGTTCCCCTCATGGCCACGGCGGGGCGCCCCGGACCGGGAGCGGCGCCCACCGCGACGGCATCGTCGTCGAGCACTCCGGAGGCCTCGCCCACGACTCCCGTTCCCCCCGCCGCGGTCCCCGACGACGCGGTCGTCCCCGACCTGGGTTCGCTCGAGCAGACCCTCTCGGCGATCCAGGCCGCCGGGCTCGTGGCGGGCGCGGTGACCACCCAGGACTCCTCGCTCGCGGCGGGCACGGTGATCTCGGCCGACCCGGCCGCGGGATCCGCGGTGCCGCGCGGCACGACCGTGCGCCTCGTCGTGGCATCCGGAACCAACGCCGTGCCCCCGGTCGACGGGTGGTCGGCGGTCGACGCCGAGGCGGCGGTGCGCGCGGCGGGTTTCGCGCCCGAGAACGTCGCGACGGTATCGGACCGCCCCGCGGGCACGGTCATCGGTTCGGCGCCCGCGGCCGGCGGGTCCGCGCGCGTCGGGTCCACGGTGCGGCTTCTCGTCTCGACCGGCCGCGCCCCCGCACCCACGCCGACGCCGACCCCCACGACGGCGCCGTCGACGACCCCGACGGCGACCCCCACCCCGGCCCCGGGAGCACCGTGACGACCCCGCGGCATCCCTCGTTCACCTCCCGGCCAGTCGGCGTGGACGGTCGCTCCCGGTCACGTTCACGCCCCGGATCTACCGTCGCCAGTGCCGGCCACCCGAGCCGGTACGAGGGACAGCGGGCGCGTCGCGTCGCCGGTCGTCCGAACATCGCCCCGAGGTCGGCCCCGCTCCGCAGGATGCCGCCGCGGTGCCGATGCACGACCTGCCCGACGCGACCGACGGAGAGCGCATGACGGACACCACGACGGAGGTTCTCCCTCCCCGGCCCGAGGCGAACGAGCCCCGCCCCCGCTCCCTGAAGAGCCGGCCGGTGCAAGCGGACCGGGTCTTCCGGTCCGTCTCGTACGCCGCCGGCGGCGTGACGGTGGCGATCATGCTCGCCGTGGGCATCTTCCTCACCGCGCGAGCCGGCGATGCGCTGAGCGTCACGGGCGTCAGCTTCCTCACGACGCAGGAGTGGTCGCCCGAGACGGGCGCGTTCGGCGTCGCGGCGGTGCTGTTCGGTACCGTCACGATCGCGATCATCGCGATGGCGATCTCGGTGCCGCTGGCGATGGGGACGGCGCTGCTGATCAGCGAGATCGTGTCGCCGAAGATCCGGTCGCTGCTCATCACGCTCGTCGACCTGATGGCGGCCGTGCCGAGCGTCGTGTTCGGACTCTGGGGCGTGTTCTTCCTGCAGGCCAACATCATCCCCGTCTCGCAGTGGATCTCGGTCTACTTCGGGTGGATCCCGATCTTCCGCGTCACCGATGAGGCGGGTCAGCGTCTGACGGATGCGGGCGCGTTCACCTCGTCGGCGTTCATCGCCGGCATCGTCGTGGCCCTGATGGTCGTGCCCACGCAGACCTCGGTCATGCGCGAGGCGTTCTCCCAGGCGCCCCTCGGGGAGCGCGAGGGTGCACTCGCCCTCGGATCCACGCGCTGGGGGATGATCCGCGCCGTGGTGCTGCCCTTCGGTCGCGGCGGCATCATCGGCGGGACGATGCTGGGCCTGGGGCGTGCGCTCGGCGAGACGATCGCGGTCGTCATGATCATCTCGCCGATCTTCACGATCAACCCCGAGGTCCTCAAGACGGGCACGAACTCGGTGTCGGCCCTCATCGCGCTGCGGTACGGCGAGGCGAGCCAGTTCGGCCTGTCCGCGCTCATGGCCGCGGGACTCGTGCTGTTCATCATCACCCTCATCGTCAACTTCACCGCGTCGACGATCGTCGCGCGCAGTCGTTCCGGAGCGGAGAGCAACTGATGGCGATCCTCGCCCCCGATGCCCCGGTGGTCGACGCGGACGACGCCGCACGGCCGTCCCTGCGCACCGCGATCCCCGAACGCACGGGTCACGTCGGCGAACGTCGTGACCTGCGCACGGTGCCCTTCGGCGACACCTTCAACGTCGTGGGCAGCGCTGCGGCCGGCATCGCGCTGGCCACCCTCCTCTTCGGCTGGCTGACCCCGATGACGGGGATCATCGGATGGCTCATCGTCTCGTTCCTCTGCTTCCTCGGGATCTACGCGGTCTTGTCCTCGCTGCGGGCCGATCGGCTGGCCGTGAGCGAGCGCATCATGACGGCGCTGTTCTACTCCGCCGGTGTCCTGCTCTTGAGCGCCCTGGTCTTCGTCATCCTGTTCACGGTCGTACGGGGCTTTCCCGCGATCACGAACCTGAATTTCTTCGTCGAGACGATGAAGCTCGCCGGTCCGCTCGATCCCCTCACGATGGGCGGTATCGCGCACGCGATCGTCGGAACGCTCATCCAGATCGGCATCGCCCTGGTGATCACGATCCCCCTGGGCATCACGACGGCCGTCTTCCTCAACGAGATCGGCGGACCGTTCGCGCGCTTCGTGCGGACGATCTCGGATGCCATGACGGCGCTGCCCTCGATCGTCGCCGGTCTGTTCGTCTACGCCGCCGTGGTCACCCTCATCACGAACCAGCGCTCGGGGTTCGCGGCATCCCTGGCGATCAGCGTCATGATGCTCCCGATCATCATCCGCGCCTCCGACGTCGTGCTCCGTCTGGTTCCGCACAACCTCCGCGAGGCTTCGTACGCCCTCGGCACGAGCCGGTGGCGGACGGTGTGGAGCGTGGTGCTGCCGACTTCGCGTTCGGGACTGGTCACCGCGGTGATCCTCGGGACCGCGCGCGGTATCGGCGAGACCTCGCCGGTGCTCCTGACTTCGGGCGTGACCGCCGGGTGGAACCTCAACCCGTTCTCGGGGCCGATGATCTCTCTGCCGCTGCAGGTCTTCGACTTCGTCAAGTCGCCCGAGCCCAACATGGTCGCCCGTGGCTTCGGCGCCGCCGCGACCCTCGTGCTGCTCGTGCTGACGCTCTTCATCGTCGCGCGCCTGATCGGCGGCAAGGGCCCCGGGCAGCTGTCCGACCGTCAGCGCCGCGCCGCCGCGTCGGCGTCGGCACGTGACCTGCAGCGCATTCTGGCGTCCCAGGGGCGCTCACCGGGCAGCCCCGTCACGCGCGCGGAACGTCGCGCGCAGCCGCCCAAGGGAAAGCCTCCCCGCGACCTCCAGTGGCGCCTCGCTCAGCGCGCTCTGGCACCCCGCCCCGATCGACCCACCGAGGAGAACCCGTCGTGAATGTCCGTACCCGCCTGGCCCGACTGGGGGCGCTCGTCGTCGTCGCGGCCCTCGCGAGCGTGGGCGTCGCGCCCGCGCACGCGGCCGACGTCTACGTGACGATCACCGGCTCCGGCTCCACGTGGTCGCAGAACGCCCTCGACCAGTGGCGCACGAACGTCGCCAGCAACTACGGCATGACGGTGAACTACAACGGCACCGGGTCGTC